>CAYYCO010000001.1:0-22395 GCA_964470365.1 uncultured Anaeromyxobacteraceae bacterium
TGCATGTGTTAGGCACGCCGCCAGCGTTCGTCCTGAGCCAGGATCAAACTCTCCAGTTTGATTTATTGAAAGGTCCGAACCGAAGTCCTGACCTTTACTGGTCATGAATTGAACGGGATCGTTATCACGTAACCTGCTATTCAGTTTTCAAGGAGCGAAGCATCAGCCGGGGCGGACTTCTTTTAATCGTCGTCGCGCATCCCGTCGCCGGTTTTCAATCGGTCGGCTTTTCAGCCGAGCGGGGAGGAATTATGGTCCGGTCGTTATTTGCTGTCAAGAACTTTTTTCAAATTTCTTTTCAGCCGACCGGCGCGCAGTCATTCCGACCGCCGCCGAACCCGATTTTCAAACACCGCAAAACCGACCATTTGTCGGCGCGGAGCAACAGGATAATTGCCCGACACAATCGTGTCAAGGTTTATTTTTCCGTCATTCGCGCTGCCACCGGCCGGTTTTCAAAGGTCATCACCCTTGTCGGGCGAAACGGCGAGAATGGTAGGCGTCGGGGGCCGACCTGTCAAGGGATTTCGTCAACCGATTAAGAAATGTTTGAAAGATGCTGAAATTCCCGGGGGATGCGGGGAGGTCAATCCTCGGCCGCGCAATCGGGCGATGCCCATTCGGTCAGCGTGCGGGCAATTTCGACCGCCTGATCCGGCTTGCCGATGTTGAACTTGGACTCGATTCGGTAGGAGCCATTACGTTTACGGAACTTCTGGATCGAGTATTTCGGGGCGCCGAACGCATTTTCGGTCCGCGACCATTCCCGGTACTTGAACATGAGAACCGGCCACGCGCCCCTGGCAATGACTTTCCTGGCCTCTTCCTTCACGACCTGGATTCCGTCTTCCTCGTATTCAACGGTGATTTCATCGACATCGTCTGCCCACATCCCCATTCCCCCTTTTTAACCCGCGCCACGCGCGGGGCTTTCATTTCGCGGCTGGTTTCGCGAGGCTTCCCGGGGCGCCCGGCCCCCATTCCCCGACCATGCCGCCAAGAACCGATTCCACCATTCTCACCGGGCGGGGACGCCTGGACTCGCTGAAGACCGACGGGGCAGATACGACCGGGAGCCCCGCCCCCAGGCGAACCTTCAGGTTCCAGGCAAGATCGACCGCGGCCGGGACGCCGTCGATAGTGGTTTCGAAGGTCATCCGGACGGATGCCTCGAGCGGGACACGGCCGTCCAGGACCAGGAAACCGTCCAGCAGGGAAACGCTTCCCGACCACGCCTTTGTCGATTCCGCCCCCTTGATCGTTGCAAACCGGCACCCCGGGGATGCCAGCGAGAGGGGCGAGCGCCCTTCGGCGGCGGCCTGGCCGACAACTGCGCACTGACGCACTATCGCGGCCAGGGAATCTTCGTTCCGAATGAACGAATCGACCTGCGCGCGCGGCTGGCCAATCGCGTCGTCCCAGCGGACCCAGAGGCCCGACGAACCCGCCGTGAAATAGTCGCGCCCCGCCAGGATCGCCGACGTCGATTCCATGGACGGGCCGTCAGCGCCGCCCTTGTGTTCGCGCGTACGCTGGAAGCTGAAATCGCCGCCCGGCAGAACCGTGAGGGATGACGTGTCCGATATCACGACGGGAGAGTCGCCGCGATCGACCTTCACCACGGCGGACGACACCGCATTCATGCCGCGCGACGCGGCAGGCGCGAGGCTCCAGGCCGTCGATTCGGCCTCCCCCGGGACCCTTGCAGGTACGGGCACGGCCGCCGGCTGGCTTTTACGGCCGCAGGAGCAGGCCAGAAACAGCGCGAGAAGGCAGGCACCGACGACGAACCGTTTCATGCCGTCCCCCCATCCGCCGGCCCGAGCAGGTCGCCGGCCGCAAGACGGCGCCCCGATATCATCGCCGCGGGAGCCATCCGCCGCGAGCCGGCCGGCTGCACTTCCCCGACCATGACCGCACCGTCACCGGTCCTGACCGCCATTCCGGAACCGAAACGGCCGCCGGCCGCCACTACGGTACCCGGCGGAAGAGTCCGCCATGCCGGGTCCATTTCGCCCTCCGTAAGGGCCCGCAGGAACGGGAACACCCGCAGGCGCACCCCGGCCGGAGTCGAAGTGAACGCGCCCGGCCAGGGTTCAACGCCCCTGACGAGATTGGCTATCTGCAGCGAAGAGCGTGTCCAGTCGATTTCGCCCACGGACTTTTCAATCATCGGGGCCGGCGTGGCCAGGGCATGATCCTGGGGAACAGGTTTCAGGTTGCCGGCAGCCAGGCCCCCGAGCGCATCCAGCAGCAGTGGCGGCCCCAGCCTGGACAGGCGATCGAACAGCGTTGCCGCGGTGTCCTCGGCGGACACGGGCGTGACCCCGACGGACAGCACCGGACCGGTGTCGCACCCCTCGTCCATCATCATGATAGTGACGCCGGTTTCGGAGTCCCCGTTTATGACGGCCCACTGGATCGGGGCAGCGCCGCGATAGCGCGGAAGAATGCTGCCATGAACGTTTACACAGCCGAATCGCGGCATTGCCAGTACCGCGGGCGGAAGAATCCGTCCGTATGCCGCGACCACGAAGAAATCGGCCCCGCATTCGGCCAGCCTTGCCTGGACGGCGGGATCGCGCAGGCCGGACGGCTGGAAGACCTCGATCCCGAGTTCGCGGGCCGCCGCCTTCACGGGCGTTTCGGACACCTCAAGGCCCCGGCCCTTCGGCTTGTCCGGACGCGTCACAGCAAGCACGACCCGGTATCCGGCGCCGACCAGCGCGCGAAGCGAAGGCACGGCAAAATCGGCTGTGCCCATGAACACCACGCGTCTTCCTGACCCGTCCATGGCTGCGGTCCCCCGGGGATGGTTCGGCGGCTTTACTTCGCGCCGCACGCCTTCTGGTAATCGTGAAGGGCCAGTTTGCGCCGGATCGGCCCGACGCGGTCAATCATGGTGATTCCGTCCAGGTGGTCCAGTTCATGCTGCAGGCAGATCGCCGCCAGGTCGTCGGCCACGATGGTCCGGGCCACGCCGTTTTCATCCAGGTATTCGACCGTCACCCGCTCGGCCCGCCTGACGTTGACCTCGATTCCCGGAAATGACAGGCACCCCTCGTCCATCGTGACGCTTCCCTCCTGCGCGACGATCCTCGGATTGACCAAGTACACGAGACCGGTCGCCGGAAATTCGTCGTCGCCGGGGACGTCGATCACCGCGACCCTGATCGAACGGCCGACCTGCGGCGCGGCGAGGCCGATTCCCTTGCCCGCGTACATGGTTTCCGCCATGTCCTTCAGCAGGGTCCGTATGCCGTCGTCCACCGACGGGACCTCGACGGTCTTCGTCGACAGCACTTCCTCCGGCCAGGTGTAAATTTTCAGGACAGCCATATCTGCCTCGCGTGGACAATCCGCCGCCGCGGACGGCCCGTTCAGTCGCCCGCCCGCAGGTAGGCAAGCCTCAAGTCCGGATCGGAAAGGACCTCGAACGCGTCCGCGGCCACCCGCCCGATCTGATCAAGCGCGTCGTACGCGCCGTCGATGGACGAGGCAGCGACCCGCAGTTCGGCGAGACGCGACGACATCGCCAGCCACGCCTCACGCACCTCGGTCGTCCCGGCATCGCGGGGGACGCCCAGACATTCGAAATAGTCCCCGAACCTGGCCCGTTCCAGCATGTCGCGCACGACGGCTTCCGGGTCGCCGGGATCGGGTCGCGCCGGCCGCCGGGCGCCGCGGGTGCGCTTCAGTTCAGCTTCCAACGGGTACCCTCCGGGGTATCCATGACGGACACGCCCATTTCAAGCAGGGCGTTGCGCGCCGCATCAGCACGGGCAAAATCCTTCTGCGCGCGCGCCGCGTTCCTTTCGTCGACCAGCGCCGCGATCGCCTCGCGACTCAGGCCGGACCTTCTGAGCCTGCGTTCCTGGATGCCGTCCAGGGTTGCGCCCGGGTCGCGCACGCAAAGTCCGAGCACGGCACCCTGATCCATGATGGCAGCCAGGAGGGTTGCGATCCTGGCCGACTTTTCAGGCGCCTTGCCCTTGACCGCCAGCGCCTCGTTCAGGGCGCGCGCCTCTTCCGCCAGCAGGCCCAGGGCTGCCGCGGTGTTGAAATCGTCGTCCATGGCCTGAACGAACCTGTCCCTGAACGACTGGAACTCCGCGGCCGTCACGTCGGACGGGTGCGCATCAAGCCACTTCCGCGCCGCCGCCACGCCCTCGTACAGGTATTCGACGCGCTTTTCCGCCTCGTCGATGGCCGAATCGGTGAAATTGATGGGGCTGCGGTAATGGGTCGTCATCAGGAAGTAACGCAGCGATTCAGGATGGAAGCGTTCGATAACGTCGCGAATCGTGAAGAAATTCCCCAGCGACTTCGACATTTTTTCCTTGTCGACCTGGACGAACCCGTTATGCATCCAGTACCTGACGAAATCCTTGCCGGACACCGCCCAGGACTGGGCGCGCTCATTTTCGTGATGCGGAAACACGAGATCGGCGCCGCCACCGTGGATGTCGAACACGTCACCCAGATATTTGGCGCTCATGGTCGAGCATTCAATATGCCAGCCGGGACGACCAGGCCCCCAGGGGCTGTCCCACGCAGGTTCGCCGGGCTTCGCGGCCTTCCACAGCGCGAAATCCATCGGGTGCCTTTTCGCGTCCGAAGCGTCGACGCGCTCGCTGGCGCCCGCCTGCATGTCGTCAAGCTTCCTGCCGGACAGGCCCAGGTAACCCGGGAACGACTGGATGTCGTAATACACGTCGCCGCCGGAGATGTAGGCATGGCCGTTGTCGATGATGGTCTGGACCATGGCGATGATTTCGGGCATGTGGCCGGTGACCCGCGGTTCGATGTCGGCGGCCGCGATTCCGAGCATCGACATGTCGGTGCGGAATTCCGCGATGTAGGTGTCGGTCAGTTCGTTTACCGAAATGCCGCGCTCGTTGGCCCTGTTGATTATCTTGTCGTCCACGTCGGTGAAGTTCCTGACGTAGGTGACATCGTACCCGGAATAGCGCAGGTATCGCTGGATCGTGTCGAACGCGACGTAGGCGCGCGCATGACCGATGTGACAGCGGTCATATACGGTTACGCCGCAGACATACATGCCGACCTTGCCTTCGCGCAGCGGAACGAAATCCTGCTTCGACCTGGTTATCGTATTAAAAAGCTTCAAGCCCACCGGAAACCTCCGCCGACGAAAATGCCACGTGGAAAAATAGGTTCCAACGACGCGCGTGTCAATGTTGAGTGCATGCCGCTCCGGGATTCTGCTGACACGACGCCCCCCGGCTGTTATAGTCCGCGGATGAAAACCGGGAACAACGCCACACTGGCCGCCGGGGCCCTGTTCGTCATTGCAGCCTCGATTTACGTGGGCACGATGCCGCCGGAGCCGATGCCGGTCGGAATCATGAACTCCCTGGAACTGCGTCCCGCCCTTCGACTTGCAGCGGTCGCCCCGCTGCCCGACGAGGAGGCGGCGGAACTGGAAATCTTCAACCAGACGACCATCGAACTGCTGGAAAGGGTCGCGGGGAAGCCGCTCGCGGGACGCCACGATCGTCTCGCCGGGGCTGCGGCCTCGGCGGCCGTGGGCGCCAGGCACCTCGTCCCGCTGTTCATCGGCCCGCTGGCCGGCGACGACGACGCGGCGGACGTCCTGCTCCGTTGGGCGCTCGATCCCCGGTTCGCCCCGGGGCCCGCGGAACTTAACCGGTTGAGGGCGCTCGACACTGAACAGGCATACCGGGAACTGGCCGTCACGGCCGTCATGGCCGGTTCGGGCAGGGACCTTCCCGAAACCGATCTGAGGCTGCGTCGGAGGGCGATCGTCGAGGCGGCCTCGTTCGGCCTGATACTGGCGGTTCCGGCTCTGATCGTCTGGGGATCCGTCTGGTGGTTCAGGTGGCGCCGCAGGCAGTTCGCGGAATCCATGCGCGAACGCCGGCCCATCGAACTCGGGACCATGCGGCCGGCCCTGGAGGTCTACATCTGGTTCATGGTGCTGTTCCTTTCGACGAACCTTCTGATGCCTTCGCTGCTGGCGCGGACCGACCTCAGCGCGGCCGGCATGATGCTCGTTACATACCTGGTGATGGCGGCGGGCGGTTTCACAATCGCCCTGGCGTTCGGGCGCAACGCCGCAGAACCGGACTTCCGGGCCGTCCTGGGCATGACGACCCGGCCCGGCGCCTCCGTCCCGTCTTCCCCCGCGGCCGCTCTGACCGGCGGTCTGAGGGGCTACGCCATGCTCTGGCCGATCGTTCTGGTGGCGTCCACCATCAGCGACATCTTCGGCGGCGGCGGGCAGGGACTCCAGGATCCGCTGCAACAGTTCATCGTCGCCGGCGCGACGGATGTGGACAGGCTGATCCTCATCCTGTGCGCCGCCGTGATTGCGCCGGTGTTCGAAGAAACCCTCTTCCGCGGCTTCTTCTACCGCCGCTTCAGGACGCTGCTGACCCCTTACGGCGCCGCCGCGTTCAGCGGATTCATCTTCGCGGCCGCCCACCTCTCGACGTCGGGCTTCCTGCAGGTATGGGCCATCGGTTTCACGCTGGCCCTCTCATACGAACAGACGGGCAGGCTGCGCTCATCCATGATTGCCCACGGTCTCTGGAACCTCGGAACGATATTGTCCGTCATATTCATGTACGGCTGATCCCCGCCACGAAAGCCTGACTGCCATGATTGCGCTTGACCGTCATGTGCGTCCATCGCGACAATGAAGGTTCGGTCCCTCATCACGGAGCATCCCGACATGAACAGGATTCAGGTGCCCCCGCAGAGTCCCTGGTTCAGGCACTACGAAGAAAACGTGCCGCACGACTATCCCGTCAGCTGCGTCGCGTTCGGCGACGAAATCCACGGACCGGCCGAATCCCTCTGGGATCAATTCGAACGCAGCGCGTCCATCTGGCCCGACCGGGTCGCCGCGGTGTTCGAAGGCACAGAACTCACATATTCGCAAATCAACCGGCTGGTCGGAATCTTCTCGACTTCGCTGGCCAGACTGGGGGTCGGCCGTGGCGATAATGTCGTGCTCCAGCTGCCGAATATTCCCCAGTGCCTCATTGCCTACTACGCCATCCACAGGATCGGGGCATCGGTCGTCATGGCCAACCCGATGTATGTCGCTCCGGAAATCGCGCACATGCTCGAGGACTCCGGCGCGACCACGATGATCACTCTGGACGCCTTCTGGATGAACACCGTCCGAAAAATCAAGTATTCAACCGGTCTGAGAACCGTCATCCATACCGGAATCGCCGACTTCCTGCCATTCCCCAAAAAGCAGCTTTTCCCGCTGGTTGGCAGGAAAAAGGGCCTCTGGGCGAAAGTCCGGCCGGAACCGGGCGTGTACCGTTTCAGCGACATGCTTGTCGAATCCGGCGACCTCGTGCCGCCGAGTCCGGGCAGCGGCGACGACATGGCATGCCTCCAATATACCGGGGGAACGACCGGCGTTTCCAAGGGCGCCATCCTGACCCACAACAACCTCATCGCGAACACGCACCAGGTCGCATCCTGGTTCCCCGGGTTGCGGGCCGGCGGCGAAATCTTCGTCTGCGCGCTGCCGTTCTTCCATGTGTTCGGGCTGACGATATGCCTGAACGTGCCGATCGCGCTGGGCGCGACCCTGCTCGTGATACCCGACCCGCGGAACCTGAAGTCGATCATCTCCAAGATCGAAAAGTACAGGCCGACGATGTTCCCGGCCGTTCCGGCGATGTTCGAGGGCATCAACCGTTTCAGGAACATCGACAAACGCGACCTTTCTTCGATACGCGGCTGCTTCAGCGGCTCGGCGCCGCTTTCGCTGGAGGTCATGAACCGGTTCGAGCAACTGACCGGCGCAAGGATTACGGAAGGGTTCGGTCTGACGGAGGCGTCGCCGGTCACGCATGTCAATCCGCTTTTCGGCCTCCGAAAGGAAGGCTCCATCGGGGTGCCGATGCCCGGAACCGACTCGAAGGTCGTGGATCTGGCCGAAGGGACTGTCGAAATGCCCGACGGGGAACCGGGCGAACTGATTGTGGCCGGACCGCAGGTGATGAAGGGATACTGGAGGCACGAGGACGAAACGTCCATGGCGCTCCGCGACGGCTGGCTTTTCACCGGCGACATCGCCTACCGCGACCCGGACGGGTATTTCTTCATTTCAGGCCGCAAAAAGGAAATGATCATCGCTGGCGGCTACAACATCTACCCGCGCGAGATCGACGAAGTGCTGTACGCGCATCCCGAAATCCTGGAGGCGGCGGCGGTGGGCATTCCCGACACGCACCGCGGCGAAACCGTCTGGGCCTTCGTGGTCCCGAAGCCCGGGTCGAAGCTGACCGGGGGCGAGGTGATCACGTGGTGCCGAAAGCGCCTTGCACGCTACAAGGTGCCCAAACGGATCATATTCGCGGAAAAGCTGCCCCGATCGGCGGTCGGCAAGATCCTGCGGCGCGAACTGCGTGAACAGGCCATGCGGATGATGACGGACGAAGGGGGTTCAAATGAACGCTGACATACTTGAAAGATTCACGGGCAGCCTGCCGGGCGGCGCCGCGGTGAAGGTCAGGATGCTGGGACCGGACGACATCGGTGCGATGCAGAAGCTGTTCAGGACTTTTTCGCCCGAAACCATCTTCCACCGGTTCCAGGAACCGATCCCGGTGATGACCGCCGAACGCGCGCGGCGCTGCACCGGCTGCACCTCCGAGGGCGGCTTCGCCGCGGCCGCAAGTTACCGCGATGCGGCCGGACGCGAGGTTCTTACCGGAATCGCCAGGCTCGGGGTTTTCGCGCCGGGCGAGGCCGAATTCGCGATCGTCGTTGGCGACCCGTGGCAGCGCAAGGGACTCGGCCGCCTCCTGGTGAGGGCGATTGCCGGGGTCGCCGCGCAGAACGGGATTGAATGGCTCGAATCGACGTTCGACATGGACAACAGGCGGTATCTGGATTTCTGCGAGGCCGTCGGTTTGAAGGGCACCCTGACGTGGGAACACGGGCAGTTCAGGCTCAGGACCAGGGTCGCCGACATCCCCGCGTAGGCATCAGCCGCCCGCTGGCGCCGCGGGCCCGAAGGTCCGCGTCGCGACCATTATGCAGGCCCCGTGGACGACCGTCCCGAATTTCGCCCGGGCCAGATCAAGGCAGGCGTCGTCGCACGCCCCGTCCTGGAACCAGACCACAGGGAACCTGCCGGGATCCATGGCGGCGAGTATCGAGGACGTCACCGCCGGGGGCGTGACGAAGTTCACCACGTCGACGGCGCCGGGAACCATGTCCAGGTTCGCGAACGCCGGGATGCCGCATACCTGTGGGTCGGCCGGGTGGACGGGCAGCACGGTGAATCCCCTTGAGGACAGCGTCCGCACAATCACGTTCCCGTATTTTTCAGGGTTGTTCGACGCCCCGACGACGGCGATGCGGGCCGCCCCGGCAGCAATAATGTCAATCGCGTGCTGCGGTACCCCCACGACGCCCCCGATGCTTCAAAGTGAAAATGCGGACAGTACTTCCACGGCCCTGGCCATTTCCCGCGGGCCGATGTCCAGGTGGGTAACCGCCCGGGCCGATCCGCACGTGCTGCGGCCGACACGGATGCCGGACGCCGCAAGAAGTTCAATCATCCGCGCCACCGGGATTGAAGGATCAAGCGGTGCGAACATCACCATGTTGGTTTCGACCGGAGCCGTAACCCGGAGATGACCGCCCGCCGAGATGGCCGAAGCCAGCGCCGCGGCATTGGCGTGGTCGGTAGCGAGCCTGGCCCTGTTGTGTTCCAGCGCATGGATTCCGGCCGCCGCCAGCACGCCCGCCTGGCGCCAGCCGCCGCCGAGCATGTGCCTGAACCGCCTGGCGCGGTACACGAGGTCGGCCGTGCCGCACAGCAGGCTGCCGACCGGCGCCCCCAGCCCCTTCGACAGGCAGAAACTGATGGTATCGGCCAGTTCGGCATATTCCGAAACGGGTATGCCGGAGGCCGCCGAGGCATTGAATATCCTGGCGCCGTCGATATGGACCGCAAAACCCGCTTCGTGAGCGATGCCGGACGTTTCACGCATCGTGTCGATCGGGATGACGGCCCCGCCGCCGGCGTTGTGCGTGTTTTCCATCCAGAAAAGGCGCTGACGCGACATGTGGCGGGCCGGCCCGCGTATGGCGCCCTTCAGTACGGCGGCGGACACGATGCCGCGATCGCCTTCCAGCGGTCTTATCGTCACCCCGGATATGGAAGCGGGCGATCCGCCCTCGTGGTGAAAAGGATGGCAGAGCCGGTGCATCAGCACCTCGTCGCCCGGTTCCGTCTGCAGCCTGATGGCCAGCGAATTGGCCATCGTGCCGGTGACCGTGAAAATCGCGGCCTCCTTGCCAGTCACGAGCGCGGCCCGCCGCTCAAGTTCATTTACCGTGGGATCCTCGCCGTAGACGTCGTCGCCGACGACCGCATCGGACATGGCCCTGATCATGGCCGGCGACGGCCTGGTAAGGGTATCGGACCGAAGATCCACCACCAATCCCGCTTCTTCCGCCAATGACATGACAACCCCCGGTTCGTCCGATGTTATTAATTACGTTCGAGCACGCCCCACGCGAGCAGGTAATCGTACCTGCCGACAGCCTTCCTGATTTCGCTGGACGATGCGAAGGCGGCTGGTGAGGCCATCGCGCCTTCCGGGAAACGGTAGGCGAGGGCTTCGAGCACCGTCTGGAGCATGTCGAAAGTTACCGCCGACGACACCTTCACCGCAAAAGCACCCGGGTAGCCGCCGTCGACCAGCTCGACGGCAAGGCGGTTGACCCCCCTGACGTCGTAGCCGCCACCGACCAGGCCTGCCGACTGGCGGGGAATTTCCACGATCCTGTCGCCGAAATTCAACGAGAACGGCGTGAGCTCGAATTCGGCATTCCCCGGCGCGCCGGTCCGGTTCGGGGTCTCCCAGGCCGACGTGTGGCCGTCAGGAGAAAACAGGGGGCGGGTTCTCATGAAAAAGTTGAGGGGCCTCCAGACCGGCGAAGCGGCGCCCTGCGGGAGCACCGCCACCAGCGGGAAGGCATCGGTTTCGGCCATCAGCCCGGCGACCACTTCCGAAAAATCGGAAAAAGTCGTGGTTCGATCGACGACCATGAAAACGAAAGTCGACCTCTCGTCGCCGGGACGCATCCAGAGTTTCCGGGTCTTGACCGCCTGGTGCACGGCGGTCTTGACGTCCTCGGGACGGTGCACGTCGCGGAGGTCGATAAGCACCTCCGGCACGTTGTCAGGCACCTGAAGCGCGTCCGGGGCGATCACAGGCTGGTCGAAAACGGAGAGGCGGCCGGCCGACAGCGAAAGCACCCACGGCGGGTTGATCGGCATTCCGATCTGGCGACCCTGGGGCGGGAAGGCGCCGGCCGTTTCGCCCGACGCCCCGTCGGTTATCGGGAGCGCAAACGATTTCGAATCGAGGAACTTGCGGCTTTCCGCGCACATGAAGGAGTAGATGGCGTCGCCGCCGGGTTGGCCGGGGCAGGCGTCAAGCAGTTCGACGAGCCTTGACTTGGCGGCGACCACGACCACGCCGGCCGCCGCGCGATCGGAAAGATCACACCCGACCAGCGTCCGCATGGCGGAGGCGACGTAGGCCGTATTTTCCGGCGTGATGGCCGCGAGAATCTGCGTCAGGGCCGAAATGCCGGCAATCGACGCCGAGTCGGCGAACATTCCGCCGCCCTTCTGGACAGGTTCCAGTGCCAGGAAATTTTCGCAAGAGGGATTCTGGAGGAAGTTCATCACCGTCCTGGCCTCGGTGGCCAGCGCAGCGCCGTCGCCGGCGGCAGCGAGCCTGTCCAGCGCGGCCGCAAGCCCTGTGTAGCCCTCATCGCGACGGAGCCCGATCGATTCAAGAAACGCGTCATCGACGGGCGGGAACTTCATCAGGGTATTCATCCTGACGTGCAGCAGCCGCGCCATCAGTTCGGGGGAAGGTTCGGCCACCGCCGATGCCTTCTGCACGGCCGCAACGCACGCCTCGGCGTAATCGCACGAATTCAGCGCGGAATATCCACCGAGAATCGCGGAACCGCCGCCGCCGCACCCCGCGAGAACGATCACGGCCACCGCCAGAGCAGCACGCTTCATTTCCAATCCCCCAATAACTTCAAACCCGGCCGCGTTTGTCCAGCGGCACGCGTGATGATAACATCGTTTCCGTACCTTTAAAGGCCGTTGTACGGAGGGCCCGCAACGCTCATGGCAAGGGACGAAAATGTAGTCCTCAGCGAGGCCAAGGTCATCATTTCGGATCTGCACCTCGGCGCCGGACACGCTCCAGGTATCGTCAATCCTTTCGAGGATTTCCACCACGATGCGGAACTGTCCGCCCTGATTGACCACCACTGTGCCGGGCGCTATCGGGACGTTCCGGTCGAACTGTTCATCAACGGCGACTTCTTCGACACGCTGAAAGTCCCGTTCGAGGGTGCTTTCCCGAAAGAGGTCACAGAAGAAATCGCCGCCATCAAGGTCGGGCGATGCGTCAAGGGGCACCCGGCGGTATTCGATGCGCTGGTTCGCTTCATCGCCTTCCCCGGACACAAAATCACGTTCAACCCGGGCAATCACGACATCGATATCGTCTTCCCCAAGGCCAGGAACGTGATCCTGGCCAGGCTCGGTGTCCCCGGGGGCTCTCCGTCGGTCGAATTCATCACAGACAGGGAATACACAAGGTTCCCGATGGGCGTCGTGGTCTGCCACGGCAACGGCTTCGAGGCAATGAACCGGATTCCGGCCGGCAGGGCCGTGAAGATCACCCCCGACGGCCGCGAGGTCCTCGACATGCCGATGGGGAGCAGGTTCGTGCTGGACTGCCTCATGCCGGTCAAGAAGGAAAACCAGCTCATCGACCACGTGGTTCCGCTTTCGACGTACATGCTTTACGGCCTCGTTTTCGAAACGCGGTTCACGGTCAAACTGCTGGCCCGATCCATCAGATTCTTCCTGCAGACACCGGTCACGCCATCTCCCGACGGGGAAACGGGGCTTCTTGACAAGATTCAGATCGCGCTCGAAAACATCAACGTATTTAATGACTTCGAGCAACAGGTCTTCAAGGCTGTCAAGGGCTTCGAGGAATTCACCACGCTGATTACCGGCCACAGCCACAGGGCGATGATCAGGCGGTTCCCGGGCAACAGGACCTACGTCAACACCGGCACCTGGACCAGGACGATACGCCTGGAAATCGGCGACTTCGGGCCGGTCAGCAAACTCACATACGCGGTCGTCGAATACCCGGTCAAGGGGCCTCCGGCGGTCAACCTGATGCGCTGGCACGGCGTCCAGCAGGAAACGGAGATCCTCACCATATGAAGCACTCCTTGCATGATTAAATACATAAACCTAGAATTTCACGTTGTTATTGTTCGCCGTCGATTCGACCCGGAGGTCCCCGAATGAAACGCAGGAATTTCTCGAACATCCTACTCGCAGCTGCCATCACATGTCTTGCGGCGAACGTATCCTGCGGGGACGACGGCGTACCGGTCCGCGACGCCGTGAACACCGATGACGGCACGACACAGCTCGACGGGCAGATGCAGGATTCGATCGACACCGTGCTCGCCGCCGAAACGACGAAAGCCGGGATCCCCGTAAAGGTCGACTGCACGGGCTCCGGATGGGACGCGGGCCAGGTGAAAATCCTGGTCTGGGATCCGAAAACAGCCGGTTCGACAGGTGGCGAAATCGTGGAGGGCGAACCGGCCGACGCATCTTCGGCGCCGCAGATCGACCCGGACACGATGGTCCTTCCGGACGGCGTCACGCTGGAGGAAGGCCGCCTCACCTTCACGGTGACGGGCACGTTTTACGTTTCCTGTTACGCCCCCGATGCGGGGATGCTGGACGAGGATCCGGCCTGGATCACCGTCGATCCAGGCCTTGCGGCCTCCATCGACTCGGCGGTCCAGCCGACTGAAATCAAGGCCGGCGAATGGGTGCACATCACATGCACTGCCGCCGACAGGTGGGGCAACGCGATCACCTCCGGCTTCGTTCCGGTGATTACGCCGCAGGACGGCATCCGCCCGTCCGGACTGGACGTCCAGTTCATCGTCGCCGGCGCATTCGAGGTCGGATGCGGCCTGGAAAACACGGCGACGAAGGACGAAACGCCGATCCCGGTAAGGGTCACGCCGAACATCGCGAAAAAGATCTACACCCTGGTCGAACCGACCGCATTCAGGGCTGGCGAAAGCGCGACCGTCGAATGCGAAACGCGCGACTTCTATGAAAACCGGATCACCGGTTTCCCGGTCTCGGTCCAGCACCCGGACACCATCGCGTTGACCGGTAAGACGCTGTACACCGAAAAGGCCGGGCTCTACACGATCAAGTGCGTCCCGCAGCTTGAAGACTGGTCCAAATTCCAGCTTTTCCCGGTGTCCGTGGTCGTTTCCCCGGCCAACCCGGAGGTGATCACGCTCAAGGTCGTCCCGAACAAGCCGGTATACGGCACCAACCAGCGGATCCAGGTTACGATGACGACGTCCGATCGGTTCGGCAACCTCGTGCCGAACGCCCCGTTCGCGCCGGTCGTCGTCACCCCGCTCAGCTATGAAACGCTGGTCGACAACGTCCCGACCGTGGTCGATTCCCCGGCCGACGGCATCAAGATGCTCAACGGCGAAACGTCCGGCGAATTCCTGCTGAAGAAGGAAGGCAAGTACATGCTGACCTTCCGGCTCCTCGAAGACCAGACGATTTACAAGGATCTCGAAATCCGGGTGGACGGCAGCGGCCCGATGCTTTCGATCATCTACCCGGCCCGCGGCGCGACGCTCAAGGGCAAGCCGTCAGTCACCGTCGTCGCCAGCGTTAACGACACGCTCAGCGGAATCACGAAGCTGGTCGTCAACGGCCAGGATCTGGATCCGGCGACGTTCATCAAGGCCGGTATGCTGACGTACCAGCTTCCGCTGATCCACCAGGGCCTGAACACGGTCGAAATCGCCATCGAAAACAGCATGGGCCAGAAGGCTTCCGAAACGCGCGGTTTCCAGTTCTCGTACAAGTATTACGACGTGGACGCGGCCAATCCCGACGCATCGATGATCCCGGACGCCGTCAAGGCCTACCTCGGAAGGTCGTTCTTCGACGACGGCAACCATGAGATGCCGGCCGACGACGTCGCGACCATCATCGAAAACATCGTCGCCGGCCTCAAGATCGAAAACCTTATCCCGAACCCGATTGCATCGGCCGGCCCCTACAAGGTCTACATCCGCCACATCGGGTACGACAAGCCGACCGTGTCGCTCAGCCCGGAAAAGGACTACCTGATGCTCGGGCTGCAGATCAACAACTTCGACATGGAGGTCGAGGCCGAGGGCAAGTGCGAATTCATCATCGACTGGTGCCCCGACGTGACCGGGTTCGCCAACGTCGACAGCTTCGTGGTCGACATGGCGGTATACATCGTCATGGATGAAAACGGCGTGTTCCAG
Source organism: uncultured Anaeromyxobacteraceae bacterium (assembly GCA_964470365.1). Lineage (GTDB taxonomy): Bacteria > Myxococcota_A > UBA9042 > DTJE01 > DTJE01 > JAGOFO01. The sequence goes on from CAYYCO010000001.1 coordinate 15,442, forward strand.
TCGTCCCTTGAATTCAGGGACTTCCAGATCAACGGACTCGATATCGACCTCGAAGGCTTCATCGGCGACCTGCTGGACTGGCTTATCGATTCGCTGGTCGACATATTCCAGGACGCCATTGAACAGGCCATCAAGGACCAGATCGAAACGATGCTGAACGACATGATGGGCGATCTGCTGTCCAAATTCAGGATCTCGGAATCGATCCCGATCCCGTCGATACTGGGGTCGGAACCGACCGAAATATCGTTTACCACCTTGCCGTCGGCCTTCGTCCTGGATCACCCCGGCTTCTGGCTGGACATGGACGCGGTCATCTACGGGCCGGGCGGGGTCGGCCACGACAATCTCGGGTCGATCGGACGCTCCGACTGCCTGAAGGCGAACGTGGACGAATTCAGCATCCCGGAAGACGCCCAGGTCGGGTTCGCGGCGTTCGACGACGTCCTGAACCAGGCGTTGTACGCCATCTGGAACACCGGGACGCTGAACCTGTCGATCGGCGACGACATCCTCGGCGGGCTCGACCTGCCGGCCATCGTGCTGAAAAAGGTCGATCTCGATTTCTTCGAGCCGCCCATCCTGACCAGTTGCAACACCGATTACGTGTTCGACCCGGAAACGTTCACGGGCGAATGCACGCCGGACGAAAACCAGATACTCCAGCTCCAGCTCGGCGACCTGTACGCCAGGATCGAGGCTGAAATACTGGGCAGCCCGATGTACATGGAGGTGTTCGTGCAGGCGATCGCGCTTGCCGACATGTACGCCGGCGAGGACGACGCCGGCAATTCCACAATCGCGATCAGGCTGCTTAACGTCCCGATGATCATGCTGGACATCATCGAAATCGACCCGGCATACCTGGCGTCGATGGCCATGACGAAAGAACAGTTCTACAGCGACATCATCTCCCCGATGATCACGCCGCTGCTGGGACAGCTTCCGACCTGCCAGCAACTGTTCGAATTCGCGATCCCCGTCATCGACCTGAACTCGCTGCTGGCCGACATTCCGGCCGGCTCGAACGTCAAGTTCTACGTCGAACAGTTCTTCCGCGAAAACGGGTTCACCGCAGTCCAGGGCCACCTCGAATAAACGGAACATGGAATCATCGGCGTTACGACGTGATGCTGCTCAACACGCGTTGGTACGCGACGTGATCCCAGGGTTAGCGCCCCGGGAGGACGGGGGCCGTGCCCGGGGCCGCGTGCCCGGGGTGACCCGGATTCACCACTGGATCGGCCCGCACCGGCGGATACAGGAAGCGTACGCGCCGACATGGACGCAGTTGTGCCTGACCGGCACGTTGGCGGGCAGCGCAATCCTCCGCATTCGCTCCGGATTGGCAGTCCCGCCTAAAACGCCCCGCCATCGTTCCGGACGGTCCGACCGAAGGGAGGCCCGCCATTTAGAGCCCGGGTCCGAGCATGCCCTGAGCCTGTCGAAGGGCGAAGCGAGGCCCCGGAAAAACGGGTGTGTGAGCCCCGGGAAAACGGGCCGTCAGCGGAATGAAACGGAGTCGACCAGAACCGCGGTGTCGAAGATCGAGTCGCCCTTGTCGGTGCAGTAGAAAGAAATCGTGACCGGCGTGTTGCGTTCGGTGTCGAAGCCGTCCAGCGCGAACGTGGCCTTCTGCCAGGCGGTCATGTGCGTGTCGCCACGGTCGAAGTCGATGTCGGAGGGTTCGAGCCCGACGTACTGGGCGCCGCACTGTCCTTCCTGGCACTTGCCGTCGTCGGCCGCGCAGAGGTCGTCGACCTTGATGTTTACGACGGGGTATTCCGTTCCGTCCTTCGTGGTCAGCTTGGCCTCGAAAGCGTCCTGATACGCCGTGCCGCAGAACTCGTGGAATTCCTCTGAATAGTACTTCCAGTAGAACACCAGTTCCGAGGCGCCGGCCGGGATGCAGAAAGTCTGCGAAATCGTGCCGGTCTTGTCCGTGAAACCGAGCCCGGTGGAGATGATCCCCATGAATTTTCCGGCGATCGGCTTGGTTTCGCCCAGCCTGCTGATGACGCGGCCGTCGCCGTCGGTCACCCACGCGGACGTGTCGGACGTTTCGAAACCCGGGTTCAGGATTTCAACACCCTTTACGGTCATCTCAAGTGCCCCGAAAAGCCTGAAGAAGCTGGCCGGATTGTCGGGATCGGCCGCGCCGCCGGCCCAGGATTCGCCGGTCGTCAGGGTGCGCATCATCAGATTGAAAAAGAAGTCGTATCCGGACCGGTACGCAAATTCGCTGGTCACGCGGTTCGAGTAGCCAAGCACCGTCCTGGCGCCGGACGCGATCAGAGATATTGCAAGCGTGCCGTTGTACAGGGTACGACATCCACCCAGATAAACGATGCTGCCCGGAAAGCGGCTTTCGTCGGAATAATGTTCGATGAATTCCGGTGTGACGCCCCAGTTCCTGTCGCCCATCACCACCCGGCCGGACATCAGGTCGGAATGCGTGCTGTCAAAGCACAGGCCCTCGGGTTTCGTGTACTTCGTGACATCCTGTGTGCCCGCGTCGGTCACGACCTGTTCGGTGTACGCTTCCGACGGTTCGGTGATGATGCAGGTCGATCCGGCGGGGCATTCGGCACTGGAAGTGCACGTCTGGTCCGACGAGCTGATACGGCCGCAGTTGATCGATTCGCCGGTCCACAGCACTTCCTGGCCGCCGCGGTGACGCCACGGAAGCAGGTCGCGGGACGCATCGGACAGGCCGCGGAAGTACACGTCGGAATGCGTCGAAAGACCAATGATTCCGCTGCCGTGAAGCTGCCGGAATTTTTCCAGGCTGGCCCCGGAACCGTTGTACGGCCCCCTGATCGTGAACGCGGGGCAGCTGATCTGGGCTGCGATTTCGGACACGGTCTGTATTTCGTCGCTGTGGCCGAATTCGGTGAAGAACGGCGACAGCAGCAGCGTTTCGCGGCTGGGCACCTGTATCGAATCGTCTTCCGCGGCGGCAGCGCGGGGGGCGTTCACCACCACGGCATCCCCGTCGGCGTCGCCGCTGCCGCGCGAGCCGGTGGCCGCCAGGTTCAGCGCGCCCATGACGCCGTCGTCAAAACGGACCCAGACGCCGCCGCCAAGTTCGTCGTCGCCGTACATTTCGTCCACGTCCGCGTCGGTCTTCAGCGCGGCCAGCGCCGCGGGCAGCGCATCGTCGGGAAGCCCGGCGTCCACCCTCGCGTAAAACGCCTTGCGTGCCTTCGTCAACGTGTCGAGGTGGGACGTGCAGGTCGCCTTGTCGATCGCGTTGATGCACTGCAGTTCGAACGGGGCGGACAGGGCCGTGTATGACCCGGTGTCGGTAACCGCGTCGTATGCGGCGCGGAAAGTCTGGATACCCACGGAGTCGCATTTCACCATGATGCGGGCGGTGAAGACGCCGTCGCCGCTGATTTCGTCCGCCGAGCCGTTCGGGGTGCCGCCGCTGTCGAACATGCCGCCGTCGAGCATGCCGCCCAGCGATGCCCCGAGCGAACCGTCGGCGTTCTGCCTGACGACATACATCCTGTCGCCGACCGCCTTGCCGAACATGCCCATGTTGATTTCGGCCAGCGCGGGCTGGGTGCGTCCGACGATGACCGTGGGCGGGTTCATGCGGAGCGGGGCGGGAAAGTAAACGCCCGGGTTGTACGTGACCACGATTTCGTCACGGACGGTGCCTGCGGGCGATTCCGGGTCGTCGCCCTCGCCGCGGCCGGTGGCGACCACGACAATCCTGTTGTCGCCGGGGACCAGGTTGATGACGGCCGACTGCCAGTAAGGGGAATCATCTTCCCATGTGACTACGCCATTGTTGACGCCGTCCATTTCAAAATGGAACGATTCAGGGGTCCCGAAATAAAGGCCTGCAAGGGCGACCGTGCCGCCCTGGGTGGACGCGAAACCACGGTTGGACGGCGTCGTGATCCTGACCACAAGTTCGGCCGACGGCCGCGTGACCGACACCATCCCGTTGCCGCCCATGTCCGGGAACAGGTATGCATCCGGGCCTGCGTCGGCAACAACGTCGGCAGCGCCGACATCTTCGCCGGCAGCGTCCGGGCCGCCGAGATCGGTGACGATGGGATCCCCGCCGCAGGCGGAAACGGCGAACGCCGCGAGCACCGGGACAAAATATTTCGGAATCGTGGGAATCCGCATCGGGACCTCCGCAGGGTCGCACGGGAGGGGGGAGGCGGCAGCCAGCCGGACATGCCGCCCGAACGTCCGAATTGTAGGGAAGGTTTCCGGATGCTTCAATGTTGCACACGGCACATTTACACAATAAAAGAAGTCTGTTCGTTATCCTCCCGACGCCGCAGCACACCGGCGGAGGACGCCGGCGATGTTGACACCCCGGCCCGCAATCCTGTAATTTTGCCCGGAAACCGAAGACGGTGGACGATTTGGATAACACCGGCCTTGTAATCATCGGTGCCGGACTTTCGGGGCTCGCAACGGCGCTGCATACGCGGCGCGATTACCTGATCGTGGAAGCGGCGTCGCGTCCCGGCGGCCTGCTGCGCACGGAGGACATCGGCGGCTTCCTGTTCGATTTCACCGGGCACTGGCTGCACATCAGGGACCCGCGGACGGCCGCACTCATCGACGAACTGCTTCCCGGCGGGATGGTGCGGGTCACGCGGAAGGCGGCCATTTATTCCAGCGGGGCCATGACGCTTTTCCCGTTCCAGGCCAATCTCTACGGCCTGCCGCCGGAAGTGGTCAGGGAATGCCTCCAGGAAGCGGTCGCGGCGGCTCTCGACCGCGCGGCCGGAACCGCCGCCGCCCCGGCAAATTTCGAGGAATACGCGAACATCCATTTCGGCCGCGGAATCGCAGGCCGGTTCATCGTTCCTTACAACACCAAGCTGTGGGGCGTGGCTCCGTCTGAAGTGACCGCGGAATGGACGCAGCGGTTCGTGCCGCTTCCCGACATCCGCCAGATCATCGACGGCGCCCTGGGCTTTTCCGCCCAGGCCATGGGCTACAACACGACTTTCATTTACCCCGCGACCGGCGGCATCGAATCGATCACCAGGGCGATGGCCGCTCGGCTGGACCGTTCCCGCATCAGTTTGAACACGCGTCCGACCGCTGTTTCCGCCAGCGAAAAATGGATTGAATTCGACGGCCGCAGGATCGGGTGGGATCACCTGGTGTCGTCCGCGGCCCTTCCGGATCTCGTCGCCATGACGGTCGACGCCCCGGATGACGTTCGGCACGCCGCGTCGCTGCTGCGCTGCTCAAAACTCCGGTTCATCAACGCCGGGCTGGACGTGCCGCGGCCGCTTGACGGCAACCACTGGATTTACCTGCCTGAAGACAGGTTCCCCTTCTACCGCGTCGGATCGTTCTCGAACGCCGTTCCCAGCCTCGCGCCGGCCGGCCGCTCGTCGCTGTACGTCGAAATCGCCAACGATCGCGACGTGCCGGACGCGGAAATCAGGGACGCCCTGATTGAATTCCTGAAGGAAACGGGCTCGATCGCTTCCGCGGACCAGGTTCTGTTCGCCGAATTCCGCGAGCATCCGTGGGGATACGTCATTTTTGACCGCAACTGCGTGCCCGCCCGCGACACGATACTGAACTGGTATCGTCAATCGGGTATAAGATCCATCGGCCGCTACGGCGCCTGGACATACAATTCCATGGAAGACGCGATCCTGGAAGCAATGGCCGCCGCGGCAGAAATCGGGTGAAGCCGGGGCATCGTCCCCGCTGGAGACAACGCGAACATGGATTCCGGAACAATCGACGTTTCGATAATCATTCCCGTCTACAACGAAGAAGGCCTGCTTGAAACGGCCATCAACGACCTTGTGGTCAAGCTCGGCGAAACCGGCTGGAACAAGGAAATCATCATCACCGAAAACGGCAGTACCGACCGCACGGTCGAAATCGCCGGCGAACTGGCCGCCCGATACCCGTTCCTGAAGGTGCTGCATTCGCCCGAACCGAACTACGGAAAGGCGCTCCGGCGCGGGATCGAGGAGGCGCGCGGCACATACTGCATGTGCGACGAAATCGACATCTGCGACGTCGGTTTCCACAGGGCCGCTTACGCGCTGCTCAGTTCCGGCGAATGGGACATGGTCGTCGGCAGCAAACGCCACCCGGACGCACGCGACGCGCGGCCCGCGTTCCGCCGTTTCGCGACCAGTGTCGTAAACTGGATGCTGCGGATCGCCACCGGGTTCAAGGGCACCGACACGCACGGGCTGAAGGCCTTCAACCGCCTCGCCACGATGCCGGTCGTTTCCAGCTGCATCGTCGAAAAGGACATGTTCACCAGCGAACTGGTTATCCGGGCGGAAAAGGTCATCCGGGTCAGGGAAATCCCGGTCACCATCGTCGAAAAGCGGCCGCCGGCGATCAACCTGTTCAAACGCGTGCCCAACGTCCTTCGCAACATCTTCAGGCTTTTCATGATCATCCGTCTTGGCAGGAAGGCCTGACCGCCCCGCGACGGGGTCGGGGTGAAACGATGCCCAGAATACTCGCCGTTAACATCGATCTCGACGACATCAGGTATTACCGCGGAATCCACGCGCTGCCGGAAAGGCCGGAACGTGCCGAAATCTTCACTGCCGCCCTGCCGCGTTTCCTGGACCTCTGCGAAAGCCGCGGCATCAGGGCGACGCTTTTCGTCATCTCCTGCGACATGGAAATCCCTGCCGCCCGGGCAGCGATCGCCGACGCGGCCGCCCGCGGCCACGAAATCGCCAGCCACACCAGGACTCACGATTATGGCGTTTCCAGGTTCGAACCGGCCGCGATCATGGACGAACTGGCCCGGTCCCGATCGGAACTTGAAGACGTATGCCACGCGCCCGTACGCGGGTTCCGCGGCCCTGGATACAACCTCAGTCCGGCCCTGCTGGACGCCCTGGTCGCGACGGGATACTCGTACGACACGTCAATCCTTCCGTCGGCGCCTTACTGGATGGCCCGCGCCGCGATCATCCT
>CAYYCO010000001.1:22495-37335 GCA_964470365.1 uncultured Anaeromyxobacteraceae bacterium
GCGGCCGGAACGATTCCTTGTTCAAAGGTATACGAGGACGACGACTTCATCGCCTTCCTGGACATCAGGCCTGTCAACCGCGGACACGTGCTGCTGATCCCGAAGACCCACGCCGAAAGGCTGACCGGGCTGGACGACGCGATCCTTGCCAGGGAACTTCCCCTGGCAAAAAAAATCGCGGCCGCGGTACTGGCCGCCACGGGCCTGACCGATTTCAACCTTTTCAACACTAACGGCGCGGCATCGGGGCAGGAGGTTTTCCACCACCACCTGCACATCATTCCCAGGGCCCCCGGCGACGGCATGCGGCTGTCGCTGGCGCCCGTGCAGTACGCGGACGGCGAGGCTGCCCGGCTGGCGGCGGCGATCGTCGGACACATCGGGGAAGGGAAGGACGTGACGGCCGGACCGGGGTGACCGAATGGATTCCTTCGACGTCCTGAACCTGATCAAGCCATCTTTCAGGGCCCTGCCCAGCGAGGCGGCCGGTTCGCATTCGAAGGTGTTTTTTATCGACCCCGGGGAACTCGGCGAGGCGATCGCTGCGGCCTGCGCGCCGCGCGACAGGGCTCGGGCCCGGGCGCTCGGCACTGCGATCGGCAACCGTTTCCTGGTGAAGATCGGCAACATCCACGACTACGTCGTCAAATTCACATCCGACGGCGAAAGCTACATACCGCGCCAGTTCCTGTGCGAGGCGTTCGGCCCCGGCGGGTACAACCTGGCTCCGACGCCCGACAAGGTGCGCGTCGACGTCCAGGAGGCAGCCAGGCAGATCCCGTACATGGGCTTCGGCTCCCGGCAGAAACAGCTTGCCCCGGACATCCTGGGCGACATCGGAAGATGTGTCGGCGGGCAGGGACAACGCGATTCCGCCGACGGCACCTTCCTGGTCCAGGAAACGGCGCTCGGTACCCGACGGTTATCCATCCTTGAAATCCTTGACGAAGACCCGTTCTTCAAGAGCCGGCTGAAGTCGTTCGAGGAACTCCGGCGCTTCCAGCGCTACCTCAGGGCGCACCCGATCGACTCGGCGTCCGAAAAGGAACTTGGCGATTTCTTCAACGCACCGATGACGGTCGGACTGCGCGACGTCCTGCGGTTCCTGGAGGGTTCAAGGCACCCGGCCCTGGGCTGGGATCGGGCCCGCGGTATTATCATCGACGCCTTCGACGCGAATGGCGGCGAGACGTTCCTGCCGCCCGAATTCAACTACTACGCAAGTTCGCTCGAATACCCGCCGGAATACATTGCGGAGGTGACGGCCTCGAACGATGCCGCCGCCTTCATGTTCGCCGCGATGATGCGGGAAGCGATGCCGCCGGCGATGTTCGTCGGTCTGGACGACGACGCCATGAAGGACATCGCGGCCGCGGTGCTTGCGGTGCATTTCGACTACCCCGAATTCGAAATCGACCCCCACACCGGTGTCATCAGCACGGCGACGGCCAGGCTCGCCGGCAGGCTGGCGGCATGGACAGTTGCCCACATAGCCGGGATCAGCTTCCCGGACCGCAGGAATCCAATCACCGTCGTCACGGCCCGCAAGGTGACCCGCCTGCATGAATTCCTGGAGGGCCTCGACCGGTTCGAACGCGAATCGTTCATGTCGGTGGCCAACAGGCTGCTCTGGAAGGTCGCGATGCTCGGCGGGGTTCCCGATCCGCAGATGAACCCGCACCCGTACCGCAGGATCAACAGGACTTTCTTCAACTTCCAGGAACTGGCGCAGTACCCGCTCAAACGCGTCGGCACGCTGGAAGAAACCGTCACACTGGAAGACATGCATGGCCCCGCCGGCCGGGAAATACTCCGTCGCCACCCCGAACTCGCGTCGAAGCTGCTGGTTTTTTTCGTGCTGGCCCACCGGTACCACGCGGAAACGGGATACATACCCGACCTGCGGCCGGACGACGTCGGGGGCGACCTGTTCCTGCGCGGCATTTACGGGTACTCGACGCGGAACGTGATGATTGCCCTCGGGCGCAATGCCGCCGGCGAACCGGCCAGCACCGTGCGCTTCATCGACAACCGCGACCAGTTCAAGCAGTATCGCCGGTGGGAGGACAAGGACCACCCGCTCGGTTTCGTGAAATACGGACTCCGCCTGCTCAGCCCCGTCGCCAGGCCCGGCCTGCAGAGGGCCATTGGAATCTACGCGGAAAGGACGGCCGGCGTCGATCGATCGGGAACGCCGGCGACGGCCGCCGAAATTTCGGACAGGTTCAGGGAGGCTCTCCTGCGGGGCGTGGGCGCCGCGACGAACAGCACCAGGGTCATGCTCGAAGATGCTATCGACGATACATCCAAGGGTATCGAAAAACTGATTCGCCGGTTCACTGATCGGGATTAGTACGGTCGTCAATTTGCATGCGCATCGTGGACGTTGGTAAAATTTTCGCTGTATGACGGAGGAGCGCGCCATGAAGAAGGCGTTTCTGCTGATGTTCGGTGCCCTGTTGATGCTGTTCGTCGCGTGCGAAACAGGCCTGCCGCGCTACTCGCCGGCCGAGGGCTCATGGGTTGAGGGCGGCGCAGGCAACCGCTTCTCGTTCTTCGGCGGCGGCAGCGCCGCTTACGTCGTCCCCGACGGTGGCTTCGCGGTCGACACCGGCACATCCGACACAGGCGAAGATGACGCCTTCTGACGTCGTTCGATCCGGCTCATCCGGGGGATGAAACATATCTTGATCCATCCCGCCATTCCATCAACCGCAATGACCGCATTCATCGTAACCGCAGCATCGTGGGTGGTGGCCTGCGGATCAGGGGAAATCGTCAACTCGTCCCCCGAGACCGCATATGATTCATATCGCGCAGCCATGCTGGCCGGCGAACTGGAAAAGATTCACGACCTGCTCATCCCGGAGGTCACGAAAAAGATCGACGGGACGTTCGACCTGAACCGCCAGACGATGCGGCTGATCGAACAGAACATTCCGGCGCCCCTGCGGGCGAACTTCCTCGACGAAATCGGTCCGGCGGCCGTCAGGAACGCGCCCGGTCCCGCCGCGTATTTCGCCGCCACGGTGCAGCCGGGTCGGCCCGGGCGCGCCTCAATCGGGACAAGGGTGTCCACGAAGGCAATCGGGTGCGACGAAACGGCGGCGGGCAGCAACAAATGGGTCGTCCGGACGCTGGGCGGCGAAAGGATAAATTTGCAGGGCGGCACCGACGGACTGTACTACGTGATTCCCGCGAATGCCGATTCGGCCAGGATCAACCAGGAGCTGAAAAACGCCGAGGATCGCCTCGTGATCCAGCAGCAGATCGCCGCGGATCTGGCGCACGGCCAGGCACGGCAGCCATGAAATGGACTCCGGCAGTCGTGGCGCTCGCCTGCCTGGCGACAATTTCCGGCGCCAGGGCGCAGGAACCCGGCAGGGCGCCTGACGCCGTTGGTGAAGCCGCCGCGGCCGCGCCGGCGGAGGTTCCCTGGTCCGCGATATCATTCGTCACCCCACGCGGCGAACCGGTGTCGCTGAAGATACCTTCGCCGTCGCAGTCAATCGGCCGGCCCTCCGAAGGATCCCTTGCGGACGGCCGCTGCATCGGCCCGGACGGCCCCGGTTTCGTTCATCCCGGGGAGGCTTCCTGCGCGACCGACGAGGTGGTCATGCTGGTTCTGTTCGCGGTCGGGGAGATGCTCCGGGACTATCCGAACTCGGCGCCCGTCGTGATCGGGGACCTGTCCCTGCCCGGCGGCGGCCCGCTTTCCCCGCACAAGTCCCACCGATCCGGCCGGGACGTCGACATCGGCTTCTATGCACGCGACAATCTGCGACTGAGGACGTTCGGTGACCTCGATCCCGCGAAGATCGACTTCGAAAAGTCCCTGTCGCTGCTGGTCAACCTGGTCGCCACCGGACGCGTGCAGTTCATTTTCATCAACTACTCCCTGCAGCCGTATTTCATCGAGGCGGCCAAGTCCATCGGATATGATGCCGCCCAGATCGAATACCTGTTCCAGTATCCCCGGGGAAAAAAGGCCGACGCGGGAATCATCAGGCATTCGGATGGCCACTTCAGGCATGCGCACGTGCGGTTCGTGTGTTCACCCGGCGATGCCGGATGCGTCAACTAGCCTGGCGTCAGGGCGAGCCCCTTCCAGTAATCGCAAAAAGCCCCTGTACCGCGGCCGAAGGCAACAGGAATGACTGCGCCGAAAAGGCCGGGTCCCCGGAGGCCGCGCACACGAAGGCCCCGTCCCGGACGGCGGTTGAGACACGGACGACGACCCGTACGCCCCGGCCGAGGAATTCAATCGTTCCCGTACCGGCGCCGACCGACGAGGGTGAATCGGCGACAAACGCGGATGCCGACATCGACATGGCGGCCCCGGCGAGCGAGGTTACCGCCGGTGACGATTCACGAAGGCCGTCAGGGCCCTCCAGGGTCCAGTGATCGCCTGATGTTCCGGGGGGAACGAGTCTTGCCAGGCGGCCGTCCGCGGCCTTCACGACGATCGCGCTCAGAACGTCAGGGGTTTTCCCGAAAACATTGCGGCGGCGCAGCCCTTCAAGGGGCGGCATGACCGTGTCCACTGCAGCGGGCTGGAACAGGAAGGTGTCGGGATCACCATCCACGCGCGCAGGAACAAGCCCGGAACCATCAGTGACGCCAAACCGGACCGATTTACGCGAGCCGTCGCGCAGACGGACCGTGAGCACCCTGTCCGCTTCGCCGGGCAGTGCCGCGGCCGTGGAACGCACCGCCCTTTCCGCCGAGAGGCCGGCCACCGTTGCGAACCATGCCTGGACCGCCGCCCGGTCGAGTTCCAGGGGCCGCGCGCCAGAAACCGCAAACCTGCCGCCACGCCTCTCCACACCGTAGGACGCGCCGCGGCCGGCGACCAGCACCGAATCGATTTCCTCGCGGGCGACCGGCAGCACCACCGGTTCGCGTATGTCTGCCACCGTGCGGACAAGCACCGCCGCATCCGCCTCGGGTATCCTCGCAATCCCGTATTCCGATGAAACCCAGGCGAATCCGTCCAGTGTCCCGTGAATCGAGGCGCGGACCGTAAGCCCGCCGGCAGTGCGCACGGTGACCGAGGGGACTTCGTCATTCCCCGCGACGCCATCCGGCAACTTTTCGGCCCATGCATCCACCGTCAGGCCGGCAATACGGGCAGCAACAACATTCAGGCGACCGGGCCTTACGCCGGCCGGCTCGATCACGACCCAGTCGCGTGACATCGCCGGGGCCGCCACGCTCCCGGAGATCCCCGGGCGGGATGCCACTGCCAGCCTGATCAGGCGATCGCCGGATTCGGTCGCGGCCGGATTCGAGAATTCCAGGACTGCCACATCCGAGGCGGCGAAGGGAAACATCCGGCGTGACCTGAGGGCGAACCTGCCGCCCGAAAACGGAGCCCTCAGGTCGCGCCCGACGATGCGGAAGGCGGATCCGGCGCCGGGAACCCGTATGAAAGTATCGGGGGCGCGGTCTGCGAAGGTCTGGACAAGACCGATTTCAATATCGATGACGGGCGATCCGCCTGACACGATCGTCAGGCGCAACGGGTCATCAAAACCAAACGCGCCAGGATCCCGGCCGATATCCGAATGAATATCGGATCTTGTGGGAGCTGCGAAGAGGGCCAGGGCGGACGCCACGCCTGTGGGATCCGCAAGTGCGCCGGCCGGCTGCCCGAACCGCCACACGCCGCCGTCCCTGATGATGACCGATTCGCCGAAGGCGCCGGAAAGGACAATGCGTTCAACCGCCGCGCCGTCGCCGAGTCCAGGCAGTTCGACCACGTCCCCGACACCCCGGCTCCGGAAAGCGAGCAGTATCACGAGGATCGTGACCATGATCCCGAGGACCGTAAGCAGAGTCCTGGCCTTGCGGTTCATGCGGGCCCCCCGTGCCTACGCCCCACGGCGGCGAAGCCTGAAACGGACAAAACCGAACAATGCGAAACACAGTGGCAGGATGGCGACCAGCCCGACCTGCCAGGCCACTGCTGCGAACCCAGACTGCACCGACACCGGACGCGAATCCGCGCTTTTGGACCTTATGTCGGCAAGCGCATCGTTCTGCACGCCCCAGTCCAGGCAGTTGTAGATGAACCCCATATTCGATTCGATGACCTGCGAAACCTGTGCGTTACGAATCCGCCAGTTGGCGAACCGCGCGAAGTATCGGGCAATGTCGGACTCCGGGTCCGTCATGCCCTCGGTCATCTTCGCCAGGGAAAAACCGCTGGTGACCAATGCCGTGGAAAGGCTTTCGAGTCCCATCGAGGATCCGACGACAAGCAGCCTGCCCTGCCCGACCGACAGATGGCCGGCGCCGGCGCGGGCGCTGCCGGCCGGTGGCCGTTCGAAGGCGGACCTGAATTCACCGGTGACGGCCAGCGCGACCGGGGCCGGCTTTCCCGGCTTCATTGCCGACAGGCCGGCAACAAGCCTTTCGGGAATTATGTCCAGCGCGCCGTCCGCGACGGCGGTGTCGCCCGAGGTACGGATCAGTTCGGAAACGCTCAGTTTTTCGTTCGACGCCAGTTCCGGCCGCACCTCGAGGGTGGTCGCCCACGGAAGCACGATGCCGGGCATCCCGCGAACGAGGACGTGGGTCCGGTCCATGTCGGACAGGAAAGGAAGCAGCGGATAGCGGAACCACCTGTCCGAACGCTCGTCGCGTCCCGGCTGCCCCACCCGCATCCTGGCGAAATTCTTCAGACCGACCACGAGATCCCCGCGCACCCCGATCCCGTAAGGCTCGAGGAGCGTGGAAATATTGGAGGACCTGGCCTCGAGATGGGAATCGGTAGTGGGAAGCGAACCTGACTGCAGGCCGGCGTTTTCATCGACGTTCCACAACGCCACGTCCCATGCGTTCGCAAACACAATCACGGATCGCCCGGACAGCAGGAACTGATCGATGCGGTAGCGATCCGATTCGGGGATCGGCAGGGTCGGACCGAACAGCACCAGCGCTGCGGCGTTGCCCGGTATCTCCTCGCCTGCGCCGACCGCCACGGCGTTGATGCCGCGATTCTGGAACATCCTGAAACGGAGGTTGTTGTTCGTGACGTTAATCTGTTCCTTGAGCCACTGGATTCCGCCCACAAAACCAGCTGCCTCCTTGCCGGTACGAGCCAGCTGGGTGGCCGTCTGCGGGTCAATCACGTGGGACTGGTCGTCGAACGGACAGAATTCCCGGTGTCCGCACATGAAGGCGACCGTGCTGCTGCCGGGAAGGTTGATCAGGTTGCGCGCATCGGAATCGAGGACCCTGTACACGGTTTCCATGCGCTGGACCATGCCGGCGAAATCAGCCTTGTCCACGTCGCCGCCTGCCGAATTCATCGACGTCGTCAGGCGATCGATCGCGTCCTCGTAGAGGCGGGTTGAACGGAGAAGCAGGTCCATCGGTTCGTTCCTGCCCTGAAGGGCCGCCGCCGATGCAAGCGACGCGCTGACGCCGCTGCAAGCCCGCGAAAATCCGGCCATGTCCGCGGCCAACCCCTCCATCAGGGCGTCGCCCTTTCCAGACAGCACCTCCAGCCCGGCGATGGTCTCCCGGTCTGTCCGGTACGAATCCAGCCTGGCGGCGCAGGCAGCGGCGGCGGACTGAATCGCCGTCGCGGCGTCAATGAACGGTTTGATCGACTGCGATCTTTCGTAACCTTCCCTGAGGCGGGTCAGTATCTTCGTGATTTCGAATTCCAGCGATTCCGGATCGGTGACAATCGGGAGCGTCTCGACCTGGTTTCTGTACTGGAAAACCGCGCCCAGAGCGTACTTGCGAAACTGCAGCGTACCGTTCCTGACCTCGGCGTCCTTCCAGGAAAACAGTTCCAGCCTGGCCGCGGCCGCGCGCGCCTCGACGTCGTCGCGAATCACCTTGACGTGCATACGGCCGCCCGACCAGGACCTGTATTCGCTGAGGCGGTCCAGCAGTTCCCGATCGAATCCCCGTATGGCGATTTCCCTGCCCTCGCGCAGCATCGAAACCGGAAGTTCCGGACTGATGTATACCTGCACGTCAAGCCCGTCGAGTGCCCGTACCGCGTCACGACTGACTTCCGAAAGCGAGTATCTGGAGTTGGCGGTCAGGTCGAACCTGAGGAAGAACCAGAAACCAAGCACCACCGCAAGCGCGGCGATAAGGCTGACGGCCACCGCCACGATTGTCGCGCTCGTCCTGCCGCGGCCAGCCATGGCTACGCCCCCTTCTTCCATTTACGTGATTCGAGCGAATACACGGTCCAGGCAACAGCCACCAGTATCACCGCGACGAAGAAAACGATGTCGCGCGAATCCACCACGCCCCTGGCGATCGACCTGAAATGCTGCGAAAAGGACAGCACCGAAAGGGCCTCGACCGAGTGAATGCCCGTGGCGTCCGGGATACGGTCGATGAAAGTGAACATCGAACAGATCACGACGGATATCGCAAACGCCGCGATCTGGGAACTGGTCCATGAAGATGCCAGGAGACCGATCGCGAGGTAAGCCGTCCCCACCAGAAGCGCCCCGATGTAGCCGCCGACGATCGGACCGGGATCCGGGTTGCCGATCACCGCCAGCATGACGGGATAAACCGCGGTCAGAAGCAGGGCCGCCGCCAGGAACCCGACAGAGCCGAGCAGCTTGCCCAGCACGACGTCAAGTTCCGTGACCGGCATCGTCATCAGGATTTCGATGGTGCCGAGCTTCCTTTCCTCGGCCAGAAGACGCATGGAAATCGCCGGCATGATGACGGTGAACAGGAACAGCATCCATTCGAACAGGTATCGCAGCGAGGAATCGCCGGCCTCGAAAAAACCGGGCTTCGGGATGATGACCGGCATCTTCAGGAAAAACGTCACGCCCAGCAGGACCAGGAACAGCGAAATCGCGATGTAGGCTGCCGGGGACGCGAAATGTGCCGAAAATTCCCGGCGGGCGATGGTGACGGCGTTTTTCACTGCGCCCCCCCGAAATGCGCCGGCCTGGTCAGGCGCTGGAAAATCATTTCAAGATCGAGTCGTTCGTTTTTCAGTTCGACCAGTGTCCAGCCGTGCCGGACCGCCAGGTCAAAAATCGCCGGCCGAATGTCCGAATCGCCGGCCGAACGCACCCGGAAGCGCAACGGATCCGTTTCAACCGATTCAATCGACGGACCGCAGTCCAGGCCGGACAAGGCCGCACTGACCGCGTCGGGATCGGGACCGGGCAGGAAACACGCGATCACCGAATGGGCGCCGCCATGTTCGTCGCGGATGCGTTCCTGCGTCCCGTCGGCCACGATTCGCCCCTGGTGGATGATTACGATACGGTTGCAGACCGCGGTCACTTCAGCCAGGTTGTGTGTCGAAAGAATGACCGTCCGGTCACGCCCGATGTCGCGGATGAGATTCCTTATTTCGACTATCTGGTTGGGATCGAGACCCGTGGTCGGTTCATCGAGCACCAGCACCGGCGGATTATGAATCAGGGCCTGCGCGAGGCCTGTACGCTGACGGAATCCCTTTGACAGCGTGCCGGTTTCCTGTGAAAGCCGGCCGGCCAGACCGACAAGTTCGGCCGTTTCGCGGACCCTGCGTTCGATGGATCGGGGCGGTATGCGCCGCAGCCTTGCAACGAACGTCAGGTATTCGCGCACGGTCATGTCGGAATAAACCGGGGCATTTTCGGGAAGGTAGCCCATCAATGCGCGGACCTCGACGCCATCCTCGACGACATCGCGCCCGTCGACCGTGGCGCCGCCGGACGTCGCCGAAATGAACCCGGTCAGGATTTTCATGCAGGTGGTCTTTCCGGCGCCGTTCGGACCGACGAAACCGACGACCTCGCCACGGCTGACCGAAAAGGAAACGCCGTCGAGCGCCCTTATCGGTCCGTAATCCTTGACCAGGTGGTTGACTTCGATCATTTCAGCGTCACGTGCCCGCGTCGAAGGGCCCCGAAAAGTACCGGGGGATTCTATTCCGTAAGGGACGCCTTGACCAGTGGCAAGCCGGGGCCGCCGGGCGCCCGTTTCATAGCCGCCTTGACAGCCGGACGTTTGCGAATTCATATATCGGCATGGACGAATACCGCACCACCGCGAACGCATGGGGATTGACGGGCGGAATCGGCTCCGGAAAGTCCCTTGCCGCCTCGATGCTCAGGCGTCTCGGCGTGCCGGTGCTGGACATGGATCGGCTCGCGGCGGGCCTGATGTTCCCGGGTTCCGCGGTTCACCGCGACGTCGTGCTGGCGTTCGGGTCCGGGGTCGTCGCGGCCGACGGGACCATCGACAGGAAGGCTCTCGCCGCCCTGGTCTTTTCACGACACGACCTGCTGCGGGAACTCGAATCGATCGTGCATCCGGCCACAATCGCAGAGACCCTGCGGCGGCTGGAGGGCGAGGCGCTCCGGCTGGCCCCGATCGTGTTCGTCGAAAGCGCCATCGTGTTCGAGGCGGGCATGAACCAGTGGCTGAAAGGCGTCGTTGTGGTTACGGCGCCTGTTCAAACGCGTATTCGACGCGTCATGGCGCGCGACAACGCGACGGCTTCGGAGGTGGCGGGTCGAATGGCCGCGCAGCTTGACGAACCGCAACGGCTGGCAATGGCCGACGTGGTCTGGCGCAACGACGGGGACACGACCGCCCTGCGTGGCCAGATTATCGATACGATGTGCCTGAAAATCCGGAGTCCGGGTTCAAAAACCTGTTGAACCGGATCACTTTTCGTCGTTGATCGTGTCGCGCAGACCGAGACCGGCCTTGAAGAACGGAAGACGCTTCTGGGGAACCTTCACCTTGGTGCCGGTCTTCGGGTTGCGACCTTCATAACCGTCGTAATGCTTGACGGTGAAATTGCCGAAATTTCGGATTTCGATACGTTCGCCGCGCTTCATGGCATCGATCATCTGATCGAAAACGGCGTTAACGACTATAGTGGCGCGATCGAGAGTGATCTCGCTGGATCTTGCAACGGCTTCAATGAGTTCCGACTTGGTCATCCTGGACCTCCAGTAAGTTCAAAACGCTGCGTAATGTTAGCCATAAATCGGCATCGGTCAAGAACAATCTTCACTTGTTTCTTGAGGTTGTGCGCCGTCCACACGAAAAGCGCCGGACGGGCCGCAACAATTCGTTTACAAGCCGCCTTCCGCGAAAGAGAATGAACACCCAACGCTGCGGGGGCACCCGATGGATGGCGCGGACAGGATTGACGTGCTGTATTCGGCCACGGAACTCCAGGAACGGATCCGTGAACTGGGACGGCAGATTACGGAGGATTACCGCGGGAAGGATACCGTGATGATCTGCGTGCTGAAGGGCGCGCTTTTCTTCATGGCGGACCTCTGCCGGGAAATCGACCTGCCGATAACGATCGACACGCTCGGTATGTCGTCATACGGTGACCAGACGTCGACCAGCGGTGTCGTGCGGATAACGCAGGATCTTTCGAAACCGATCGTCGGCAGGCACGTGATCGTCGTGGAGGACATCGTCGACACCGGCCTGACGCTGAAATTCCTGCTGGAAAACCTGAAATCGCGCCAGCCCGCGTCCATCGAGGTATGCGCCCTGCTGAACAAACCGGCGCGCACGCGGGTCCAGGTGGACGTGAAATACCTCGGGTTCACGATCGACGACAAATTCGTTGTCGGCTACGGGCTTGACTGGGAACAACGTTACCGGAACATCAGGTTCGTCGGCGTCGTCAGGGAACCATGATCACGACCGTCCGGGTTTCATCCGGCAGGCTTTCCGTGGTGACCTCGAAACAGCGTTCGACCACCACCACGTCGTCCATCAACGCCAAAAACGATGCGACCGGCTCGAGGTCGATCCTGACCCGCGGGTCGGCGTGGTGAATCGGCACGACCATGCGCGGGCGCCACGACGCCACCACCCGGGCCGCATCGGCGGGCCCGATCGTGAAACGACCCCCGACCGGGACGAACAGGACGTCGGGACGCCCCAGTTCCGCCATTTCCACGTCGGTCGGGATGCGGCCGGCGTCCCCCATATGTACCACGGAAACACCGTCGGCCAGCGCCCGGAAGACCCTGACCGTGCCGTGGTCGATGCCGCCGGGACGCCCGTGGGGAATCATAATGCACGAAAACCGTACCCCCCTTACCTGACCCGGGCCCTCGACCAGGATCGGCGTTCCGAACGACGGGTCGATGTGGTAATGGTCCAGGTGGCCGTGCGACGAAACGACCGCGTCAACAGGACCCTGCGGGGGATTCAGCATTATCCGCCCGTTGAAAGCGCGCGGCTGGAAAGGGTCGAACAGCACGCGGCAGCCGTTTGCGGCCTCCAGCAGCACGCAGGCGTGCCCGAAAAAAGTCAGCTTCATACTCAAAACCCCGTTTCAGCATACAGGCGCCCGGCCACCTGTCCGCCGTCGTACATCGACGATATGTCCGCCGTCTCAACCCAGAAGACGGAAAGCGTACCCCCGGCCGCCATGCCGCCGGCAAGGCCTCCCGCGAAATCGAGCGCAGGACCTTCAAGAGGCTCCGGCCCGGACAGGACCTTTCCCTGAGCCGAGATGGCGATGATCGCGGGGGAAACGGTTTCAGGCGCGGAAATGTCCGGTTCGACAAGCGGACAGAGGTACAGGTATGAACCGGTTCCGTTTTCGAAAAGGTCGGAGGCGAACGGCATCACGTGCGGACCGTCGTTGCCGGCGATCGATTCCAGTTCGAAAGGCAGGCCGGGACCGTCCGCGGGATCCACGAGTACGCCTTCAACGGCTATCCGCATCACGGGTTGTTTTTCACGCCGGGTGTAGACCGCCAGGAAACCGTCCGGCGTGGCTGCGCAGGCAGTCGGGTAGGACTGATCCCATTCCGAAACGGCCAGGTCGAATACGATGGACGCGGAGTTGTCCCCCTGGAAGTACGCGGCCTTCTGTGTCACAACGGAGGCCGACAGATCCTCGCTCCGGACCGCGAACGTCACGACCACGCCGTCGGCGACCGGGCAGGCGTCGCCCGGGATGATTTCGCCGGAACCGTTCGTCTCGAAAAGAGTCGCCGCCCCCGAAACCAGGAGCTGATCCGGGCCGACAGCGATGTCGGAATAAAGGATACGCTGGCTGCCGTCGGACATCGCGACCACCCATGCGGCGATGCTGCGAAGCGCGGAATGCGCCATGACCATTCGTCCGGTGGGAGTGCCCGGGTCGCCGGAATTCCGTGGCGAAGTCCTGATGCGCGGCCGCGCCCCGGGGTCGAGCAGCCAGAACGCGGGGCCGTCCGCCGCGAGCGCGCCCAGGATGAATCCGTCGGCGGTGGCGGCCACCACGGGCGACATGGACCGTCCATTGACCGTGCCCGCCGGCAGCGGCAACGTCTGCCCGAATGCCCCCAGGGCGGACAGCGGGCGCAGGGCGACGCCATGACCGCCGGAACCGTCGACCACCTCCCACGTGACCATGCCCGCATCCAGTTCATCGGACCAGGCGAACCTGGGCCCGGCGCCGGCGAAATCGAGGCTGACCACCGTGAATTCGCATCCCGAGCACCCCGTCCCGGGCAGGTCGAGACCGTCGCATTGTTCACCCGCTTCAAGCACGGAGTTGCCGCAGCAGCCGGCGATCGGCAGGTGGCGGCAGAGGCCGCTGGCCGGAAGGCATTCGTCGGACGTGCAGGCATTCCGGTCGTCGCAGGAAATGCCGGCGCCGACAGGCATGCAGTCCCCGTCTTCACACGCGTCGGGACCGTTACACATGTTACCGTCGTCGCATTCGCCGGGAGCCGGCGCGTATCGGCAACCTCCGGGTTCGACGCAGGCGACCGAATTGCAGGCCTTGTCCGGGCACGTCAGCGGCGCGGCCACGCACGCACCCGATTTGCAGACGCCGGGGCCGGTGCAGGCCAGTTCGTCGGAACATACGCCGCCCTCGTTGACGACTATCGGTTCGCACAGGCCGGTGGCCGGGAGGCAGTAATTGATCAGGCATCCCGTGTTGAACGGCGTGCAGTCGACCGGCGTGGAAACGCACACGCCGTCCCGGCACGACGCCTGTCCGAGGCAGAGATTGTCCGGCTGGACGCAGGGGCGTGATTCGGAACACTCGCAATGGTCGGGGCCCTGCACGCAGCGTCCGCCGAGACAGCGGTCGTCGGTGCATCGGTCGCCGTCCATGTCGCACGCGACGTTGTCGGGCTGGATGGTGTACCGGCAGACCCCGGAAACGGCATCGCACCCCTCCGTCGCCATGCATGGCTTTTCCGGACATTGCACCCTTTCGTATCCGCAGGCGCCACCGGCGCAGATGCCTTCACCAACCGCGCACGCATCGGCCGGAACGCATGATTCCCCATCGCCGCGGTCGGCGCACGCCAGCCGCACGGGGTCCTGGCAGCCGGGGCCCAGCAACGAATCGGCCATGCAAAGGCGGCCGGCGGGACACAGGTCGTGATCCGGGGTGTTGTCGCAACGCAGAAAGCCGTTGACCGTCTGCACGCACCGGTCCGCCGTGCACGCGATCGAGTCGTCACAGTCGCGATCCCTGTCACATTCCGAATTCGTCGGCACGTTTTCCGGGCCCTGGGCACACCCGACCAGCAGCAGCAGGGCAAGGGTGCGGTATTTCATGGCAGCCCCCCGCCCAGCCGCCCGTCACCGAGACCGGTGCAGGCGGAACCGCCACTGACGAAACCGTCCGGGCACGACGGCGAAAACGCCCGGACGCGCAGGCGACCAGGGTCGCCCAGGTGGTCGCTCCAGGCAATCAGGTACATGCCGGGTCCGAAGCGGCCCGCCGCGAGGGTTGTCGTGTACGAAAGAACCGGGGTCACCACCGTCCACGGCGCGGAAACGGAACCATCCGGCGACACGTTCCTGGCCACAATCGACGCGGCAGCGCCGGTTCCCTCGATGGACACCGCCAC
>CAYYCO010000001.1:37435-129787 GCA_964470365.1 uncultured Anaeromyxobacteraceae bacterium
CGTTCCTGGCCACAATCGACGCGGCAGCGCCGGTTCCCTCGATGGACACCGCCACCGCGCCGTCGCCTGCCGGCAGTATCATGGGCCTTGAATTCGGCGCTGCCGCCGAACCGAAGGAGAAGGACTCTCCAAGTTCGAAGGTGGCACCATCCACCACGACACCACCGATCACCCCGTCAGATTGCATCCAGAGACAGTAGTATTTTGAGTTGCTATAAGCGCAGCGCGGGCTTGAGACAGTATTAACCTTCGTGATCAAATCAAATTGCGACAGATCCAATCCCAAATTCTTAGACACTCGTCTTGCCACAATCTTGTATTGATCGAGTCCGGCATAAGCGTAATGCGCCCAGACAACAAGCCCCGAATCGTCCCCGAATGTGATCGAAGGGGCCGACTGGGTGCCCGCCGTGGAATCGTTGACCCGCGAAAAGGCCGCCGCAGGGCGGCCGTCAGAGTCGAGCGGGGCGGTCGAGATGTCGAAATCGGCGCCGTCGCCATACGCGAGGGCGATGGCATGGCCGCCACCGGGGATCGGCGCAAGCGCCGGCCACGCCTCGATCGTTTCGGATTCGCCGATGTCGGGCATCGACCGCTGGGGGCCCCAGCCCGATGCGTCGAAACGGGCGGTCCTGACCTCGCCCGCTGCAGCGCCCCACGCCGCGATGTAGCCGTTTCCGGCGCGCGTCACCGCCGTTGAAAAACGCCCGGCGACCACGCCGAACGGGGAACCGCCCAGGGGGAGGACCGCGACCCTGCCACCGGGGGATACCACCGACGCCGAAATGGCCGAGCCGGTGTTGTAAACCAGCGCGGCGCCGTCCATTGAAACGTCCATCGACAGATCCGTGACCTCGGCCACATCCACCCCGACACCCGGCGACTGGCATCCCGAAACGGCCCAAAGGTACACGAAGGTCCTGGACACGACGGCCAGGTTCGCGATGTAGGTCCTGACGGACAGCCGCCCTTCAGGGTCGGTCGCGCGGGTCGTGTTGAACGCCGCCAGCACCCACTTGTGCCCTTCGAATTCGACGCAGGCGATCGCGTCAGGCCCGGGCGGGAAACTGACGTCCCCGCACGCGCCGGAAGCCAGTTCCACGTACACCATGACGACACCGGGCGGCACCAGCCTGCGGGGCAGCAGGAAAGACGCCCCCTGGGAACCGGCCGCCGAGAGTCCGGCCGAACCGATGCGGCCGGCCGGTTCGCCCCACACGAATCCCGGAAGGGGGGCGCCGCCCGCGAAGTCCCACGACGCGATCGCCAGCGGGATGCCGGCATCGACAGGCCCGCAGAGTTCGGTCGAACCGTCGCACCAGTCGATTCCGCAGCCGTCCGGGGACGGCGGGCAGCCGGCCGGATCCTGCCCGTGCGCCACGCATTTGCCGTGGACACAAGATGTCGGCGTACACATGTCGCGGTCGTCGCAGTCCGCGTCGAAATTGCAGCAACCGGGAACCTCCGTTCCCCCGCCGCACACGCCTGACGAACACTTTTCCCCGACGGTGCACGGGTTGCCGTCATCGCAGCCACCGGCAAGATTTTCGTGCGAACAGGTACCGCTGCCCGGTTCGCACAGATCCGATGTGCACGCGTTGTGGTCGTCACACGCCGGGACGCCGCCGCCGCACACGCCGCCCGTGTCGCATGACTCGGCCTCGATGCAGGGGTCGCCGGAATCGCAGCCGATGCCGGGAAGGACCGGCACGCCGGTACAACCGGACGACGGGTCGCAGCCGTCGACCGTACAGTCGTTCAGATCGTCGCAGGAAACCGGCTGGGCGATGCAGGTCCCCCCGGAACAGGCGCCGGCGCCCGTGCAGGCGTCGCCGTCGTCACAAGGCGCCTGGTTGGCCGGAAACGAACACGCGCCGGTTTCAGCGTCGCAAAGATCGTCCGTACAGGGGTTGTCGTCAGTACACCGGGGTGTCACCACGCAGGCCCCGCCGGTGCAGATTCCCCCGGTCGTGCACGAATCGGAATGCGAACATATTGTGCCGTCGACCGCCTGTTCCGGCACGCAACGCCCGGTCGCCGGGTCGCACTCGAACCGGTCGCACGCGCCGGGTTCCGGGCACACGACTGCCGACCCGGGTTCGATGACGCAGGCCGCGCCGACGCACTGCCAGCGCCCGGCGCACAGGTCGTCCATCGGGGGGCAGTCGCCCGCCGATTTGCACGGACATACGTTCAAGCCGGCCGTGCAGTCGCCCCCCCGACAGACGTCGACCGTGCAGGAATTCCCGTCCATGTCACACGGTGCGTCATCAAGATCGGCCGAATAGACACACCTTCCGGATTCACCGGCGCAGACCCCGACCATACACGCCACGACCGGACAGACGACCGGGACGGCGCCGACACAGGTTCCGTCGTCACACTGGCCCGCAACCGCCATGCAGGGATCGGACATGCCGCAGGCCGCGCCGTTCAAGGCCGTGTCGGCGGCAACGCCGCACTGGCCGTCGGTGCAGTCGACCCGCCGGCACTCACCGGCCTGGACGTCCAGGCAGTCATCCGGGGTCACGCAGAATTCGGGGAGGTCGGCGGAAGGGGACTGTTCGCAGGCGGGCGCGCCGGCGCACAGAAAGACCGCGATCACGAATGTCTTGAATCTCGTCATCACGGGTCCTGCCTGGCTGGAGGCGTCGAAGTACTGCCCGTCGAACCGTTGTTTCCGGCGCCGCGCGTGAACCTTCCCGCCGCCACGCCGTCGGGAAACACCCATGAAACAAGGCTTCCGGCCGCGGAAACGTATGAAAGCGCCCCCGCGTCGAGTATCAGCGACGACGCGGGACGCGACGGGACCTGGAAATTCAGTCCCGGTTCCAGATCATCACCGCCGGCCGCGACCAGCGTCACAATCCGCCCGTCAGACGAAACCGCCACGATACGGCCGGTGTCTGTCAGGATGGGACCTGTGTCGTCAAGCGCGACGCCGAAATCGCCGATACCCGTTATCGATGCGAACGTGTCCATGTCACGGATAATTCTGACCTGACCCGATCGAGCAACCACGACCACGGCGTCGTCCTGCGTCACCAGCATATCCACCGGCCCGCCGCCGGTAATTGCCTGAACCGACCACACCTCTTCGAGACGGACGGCGGGTGTTTCCCGGTAGCACGCCACCCGACCGTCCACCAGCGGGACGTAAATGCGGCCGTCCACATCCACGGCCGGACCGGCCGGCAACGCGGGAAGCGTCATGGACACGACCGGACCGAGCGGGTTGGTGCCGATTTCAAGCACGTCCAGCACGCCGTCGTTCCAGGTAACGTACAACCTGTGTCCGGTCCACGACACGGTCGGCTGGAACGCCCCGCCCACGCCCAGATCCGGACGTTGCTGACCGTATGCGAAAAGCACGGCCCGATCCTCGTCCCAGATGTTCACGCGGCCGTCCGATGCTGGCCACGCCACGACCTTTCGCGGGGAGTCGGCGCCGCGGTTGGAGGCCAGCGGCCCGACCGGCGTCGTTATGTTGAACGAATGGACGACCGACAGGTTCAGGGTGTGATACCTGACAACCCCGGCCGCGGCCGCGACAAAGACGGTGTCGCCGCTTCCCATGACCGGCGGCAGGGCGGTCGTGCCGGGACCGACGACCAGGGGAACGGAAAGGACGCCGTCGGTGTCCAGGCGCCGCACTGCCACGGACATGTCGCCCTCACCGGACAGCATTACGCAGGAAACGAACATGTCGCCGTCGTCGTCGATGGTGGGTCCGGCCGGGTCGGTGCAGGAGAGCGGCTCGTCACGCAGCAGGCAGTCGATGTCGGCGGTTCGGTCACCCTCGACCGCGGGGCAGCAGCCGTCGCCGGCAACGGCTGGACGTGATTCGCAGGCCTCCGAACGGTAGCACCAGCCATCGAGGCATCCCGTGTACCCCTGGCCTGCAGGGCAGTCGGCAAGCGTGTCGCACGAAGGCACGGCCGCCTCGCTGAAGCACCCCGTCAGGACCGCGGCCGCCAGGCAGGCGGCAGCCGGCAGCAGCAGCGTCCGGGCCTTGAGGTCATACGTCAGGTTCATGGGAATACCGCAGGTGCTTGCCGGACAATCGTAATGGCGTGGTCGGGACGCGGTCAAGCGGGATCAGCGGCCACCGGTCATGTCGGCGTACTGTTCGATGTATGCCTTGAGGGGATCCTTTTCGTCGCCGTACAGGTAACCGGGACCGAGCGCCAGCGATTCCTCGGCGACCGTGACCGGGACGCTGCCGCCCTCGATCAGCCCGCCGGCATCGCCCTTGCGCCACATGGCACGGCGCCTGGCGCGCTGCTGTGCGTCCCACTGGGCCTGCAGGCGCATCAGCGAATCGATATCTTCCGGAAGCTGGTCGG
The DNA here is from genome assembly GCA_964470365.1 of uncultured Anaeromyxobacteraceae bacterium. GTDB lineage: Bacteria > Myxococcota_A > UBA9042 > DTJE01 > DTJE01 > JAGOFO01. The sequence goes on from CAYYCO010000001.1 coordinate 41,782, forward strand.
CCATGGCCAGCATCAGGCGCACCGTGGCATCGGCATCGGCCGTGGCGCGATGCGCCGTGTCCATTTCCACGCCGAATTTCGCCGCCATGTCGCCCAGCCGGTGTCGGCCGGCCTTGACGAGCTGCCTGGCAAATATCAGCGCGTCGATCACCTGGCAGGGCGGAACGGGTCGGGACAACCGATCGAATTCCGAACCGAGGATGGGCATATCGAAGCCAAGTATGTTGTACCCGACCACAACCCTGTCGCGGATGCGCGATTCGATTCCACCGACCACCTCGGCGAACAACGGCTTGCCCGCGACGTCCGCCGTGGTTACCCCGGTCGTTTCGACCACCTTTTCATCGAGTTCGACGGTCGGATCGATCAGTTCGCCCCAGGTTTCGATCCGCTGGCCGTTTTCAAACGTGACCAGGCCGATTTCGAATATCCTGTCATTCTTCACGTCGAGCCCGGTCGTTTCGGTGTCCAGGCCCACAAGGACTGCGTCACGCCACTTCAAGGCAACCCCCGGGCCGTCAGGCCGGCCGGACCCTTTCGAACGTCGATGTGAAGTGCCGCAGGATCGGCGCCTCGTATTTGAATTTCATGCCGACCACCGCCGCGCGCCTTTCGTACACCTCGGCAACGACCTCGACGAGGTAGTCCATGTGGCTCTGGGTATAAACGCGCCGCGGGATCGCGAGCCTGACCAGTTCGCTGGGCGCCCCGACGAACGAACCGTCGGCAGCCCAGTACCCGAACATGATTGACCCGATTTCGCACGCGCGCACACCGCCCTCGATGTACAGTTCCGCGACCAGCGACTGGCCCGGGAACTGCCACGCGGGGATGTGCGGCAGGAACTTCTTCGCGTTGATGTATATCGCATGGCCGCCCGGCGGATTGAAAATCGGCACGCCGGCCTCGACCAGCCGGCGCCCGAGGTATTCAACCTGGCCGACGCGGTAGCGCATGTAGTCCTCTTCCAGGACCTCGTTCAGGCCCTGGGCCATCGCATCGAGGTCGCGCCCGGCAAGCCCGCCGTAAGTGAGGTATCCCTCGGACAGGATCAGCAGGTTCTTGAGTTCCTGGGCCAGGCGATCGTCGTTCAGGGCGATGAACCCGCCGATGTTGACCAGGGCGTCCTTCTTGGCCGACATGTTGCAGCCGTCGGCGTACGAGAACATCTCGCGGGAGATTTCGCGCAGGGACTTGTCGGCATATCCCGGTTCGCGCTGCTTGATGAACCAGGCATTTTCGGCGAACCGCGCCACGTCGAAGAACAGCGGCAGGCCGTACTTGTCGCACACCGCGCGTGTTTCGCGGATGTTCTGCATCGACACCGGCTGGCCGCCGGTAGCGTTGTTGGTCAGGGTCAGCATCACCACCGGGATGTTTTCGACGCCGTTTTCCAGGATGCATTTTTCAAGTGCATCGACATCCATGTTGCCCTTGAAGTCCGCGATCACGTCCGGATCCTCGCCGCCGGGAACGACGAAATCGAGCGCACGGGCGTGCCTGAATTCGATGTTGGCGCGCGTCGTGTCGAAATGCGTGTTCGACGGAACGACCTTTCCCTCGGCCGCCAGGACCGAAAAGAGCAGCCGTTCGGCCGCCCGGCCCTGGTGCGCGGGAATCACGTGCGCAAACCCGGTCACTCCCCTGACCGCGGCTTCGAAATTGAACCACGATCTTGCGCCGGCGTACGATTCGTCACCCTTGATCATCGCGGCCCACTGATCCGTGGACATCGCCGACGTGCCCGAATCGGTCAACAGGTCTATCAGGACCTTCGCGGCGGGGATAAGGAACGGGTTGAAGCCGGCGGTCTCGATTATCGCAGCGCGTTCCTCGCGCGTCGTCATTTCCACGGGCTCGACCATCTTGATACGGAAAGGTTCAAACAAGGTTTTCACAATCACTCCTGGAATCCAAATTGACCCAGGCAAATTTAGCCCGGTGACCGGACAAAAACAACCTCGACCGGATATGAAAATTGTGGCCGGAAAAAGAAAAGGGGGCCCGAAGGCCCCCCTTTCGAGGTCAACCGTGGACTGGAGGATTAGCCTCCGCAGGACGGGGCCGGGGCGGCGCCGGGCTGTTCCTTGGCTTCGCCGGACAGCGTCTTCGCGCAACCCTTGAGGTCCTTGTTGTAGTCGCAGAGCTGCTTTTTGATCTGTTCAGCGGCGATGCCGGAGAACTTGTACTTGTTGTTCGCGAGCCACGTCGGGCTGGCGCCGATTTCGAGGGCCTTCGCGTTCTTTATGTTGTCGGAATGAAGCTTCTTGCCTTCGCCGTCGGTGAAGCACTTTTCCATGACGATGGGGTCGATGCCGTTGACGGCACAGGCCTTCCAGTCGGCATTGCGGATGTCCTTGTTACGGCAGGCGATGTATTCCATGAACTTGTTGTCCTTGCCGTAATGGTTGATCGCGCACAGTTCACGGATGTTTTCGTCGACTTCCGGCTGGCCGTGCAGCGCCTTGAAGCTGCCGTCCGGCAGTTCTTCGGCGATGTAGTTGATCGCGAACGTGACGCCGTCTTCCTTGAACGCTTCCATGACTTCGGGAAGGGCGTTCAGGGCCTTGACGCCGAACGGGCACTGGGACATCACGAACACGTCGAGGCGCTTCGCGATTTCTTCGCGGCAGACGGTCTGGCCGGCGCAATCGGTGTCGGCGCAGTCGACCTGGGTATCGGCGTCGTCGTCGATCTGGTTGTCACAGATTTCGGCGTTCGGATCGAACTTCGCGCCAACCTGCAGCAGCTTGTATTCGCCGGCGTCCACGACGAAACGCTTGACCTGTTCGAAGCCCGGGTCTTCGGCAACCGACGGGGCAAACAGGAACGCGGGCAGAAGTTTCACGCCCTTGTCCTTGAGGCTGTCGTACAGGGCCTTGCCCTCGGCATCGCCGTAGTCAAGGTTCTTGACTTCAAGGCCGGGGAACATGTTCTTGAGCTGGCCGACGATCCTGTCGGGGAAGCACTTCGTGCAGCGCTTGTCGGAAAGAACCGTGACGGGGATCTTCTTGGGTTCGGGGATATCCTTGCACGCTTCGGGCTTTTCAACCTTGTAGGCGCCGCAGATGGTGCGGAGGAAGTCCATTTCGTTGCGGCCACCCTGGTACTTTTCGCCGTTCATGAACAGGGTCGGGGATCCGCGGGCGCCCTTTTCCTTGGACACCTTGAAGGAAGCAGACAGGAGGTCGGCGCCTTCCTTGCCCTCGGCGCAGGCCTTGATCGGCGCGGGATCGACCTTGTTGTCGGTCGCGCACTTTTCAAAGTTCGCGGGGATGTTGCGCATGTCGTTGGCCATGCAGACGATGACGTCCATGTACGTTTCCGGCGCGTACTTCATCGCGCAGACTTCGTACTTGTCGCCGTTGACTTCATTCGCGCCGTGCATCGACGTGAGGTTGCCGGGCTGCGGTTCGTCGCCGATGAAGTACATCTGGAAATCGACCGCCTTGCCGAGCTTCTTCAGCGCGGGGGCGATACCCTTCTGGACCTGCGCCCCGAACGGGCACTGCGACATAATGTGCATCGAGAACTGAACTTTTTCTTTCGGCTCCGGAACCTTGGGCGTGCAGCCGATGGCGCCGAGCGCAACGACTGCCACGGTTGCGAACGCAACAACAAAAGCCTTCCTGTTCATCTTCCCACCTGAGTTAAAGACCAGAATCAACGCCGCATTTCGCGGTTCGGCCGATTGTAACAGCATGGGCCTTTATTGCAATATCCTTTACATTCTTAACAATTCCAAGGCGGTTTCAGTTTTTCTCGGGACGAATGCCGGAAGACGCGGCGGTATAGCAGAGGCAGAAGATCAGCAGGAGCGCCGAGTAGAACAGCCACAGGACAAGCAGTATCGGCGATGCCAGCGAACCATAAAGCACGCTGTATTCCGCGATGTTGCCGACATACCAGGAATACAGGAAACGGACCGCCGTCCACAGGACGAAGAACAGCAGGGCGCCGCGCATCGCGAATCTGAACTTCGGGCGGGCGATGCCCGGCAGGTAGACGACGACGATGAAGGCGAGCGGCACCGACAGCCATTCGCCGATGAACCGGACCGGCGAGGACAGGGACAGTATGCGGTGCACCGTGCCCTGGAAACGCGCCGCAATGACGTAATCGATTGCCGAAACCGCGTTGTAAAGCAGGAAGGCAAGCAGCCCCGCCGCAAAGATGACCACCGTGAAGATGAGCCTGGATACGATGTATTTCCGCCGGCGGCCGTTGCGGAAGATGTCCGACGTGGCGTTTTCGAGCGCCCCGAACACGGCCGACGCGCCGATGATCAGTACAACAGTGCCGACGACGCTGAAGCTGCCGCGGCGCGAAACCAGGTAGTCCATGATCGCGCGCACGGTGTCGCCCTCGACGGGGACGTAGGTCCGCATCGCCTCGGTAATCCGTTCCACGATGGAGTTCACATGGGCCGAATCGGGTCCCATGGAGGCCGCGACGTAGCCGAGCGCCGAACAAAAAAGGATCGTCAGCGGTGCCAGGGAAAGGATGAAATAGAAGGAAATGGAGGCGGCATGGTCGAAACCGCGCGCCTGAACGAAGATGCGGATCGCCGGAACGAACGCCTTCAGGCCTTCCAGCAGCTCGCCGCCCAGGCCGCGCCAGAAGCCCGAAACCGCGCCAGCCGTGCCTGAACGCATTTTAGTCGGCAACGTCGGTCCTCCGTCAGCGCCAGTCAGGGGTGCCGAACCGGCCGGAATCGCCCGAAATGGGGAACTGCCAGCGGCCGTCGGCAGTCATTATCCACACTTTCCAGTCGCCTGTCCTGTCCGAAAGGAAAACCAGGTACCGGCCATCCGGCGACCATGCGCCATCCTTGTTGTTGCCCTGATCCTGAGTAAGGCGCGAGATGTTGCCATCGAGATCGACGAAGAATAGGTCCGATCGGAATTCGTCCATGCCGGAGAAGACGACCCTGTTGTCGGGTCCGAATTTCGGCTGGGTATTGTAGGTTCCGGCCATCGTAAGGCGACGTTCGCCGGTGCCGTCGGCGTTCATTATGTAGATCTGCGGATTGCCGCCCTTCGACGAAACGTACGCGATCAGGTTCCCGCCATTGGACCATGTCGGCGAAACCTCGTCCCACTCGGTGTCGGTCAGCCTGCGCTTGATTTCCCCGGTTTTCGGGCTCAACAGGACCAGATCGGATTGTTCGCCCATGTCGACCGACGCCACGATGACCGAACCGTCCGGCGACATCTCGGCCGACCGGTACTGGTATTCGTCGCTAGTCAGCCGTTCCTTCCCGAGATAGACCTGGGGCACGCCGGATTCAAACGACGTGTACAGCAGTTTCCCGCCGCGGGCCCACTTGGGGAACATGTTGGCCGAACCGTTCGACACCAGCGTTTCCCTGCCCGCGCCATCCATTTCCATCGCCACGATATCGCGCGAGTCGGTGCCTGTTTTCAGCGAGACAGCGATGCGCGACCCGAATATCCCCGGTTTTCCGGTGATTTCCATGATTACGGCGTTCACGAATTTGTGCGCGGCAGACCTGATGCCGCCGGGACCGACGCCCGGGAACGACTGAGCCTTGACCGGGCGCCCGACCTTCTGCCCGACGTCATACAGGCGGAATTCGACACCCATGGAGGAGCCGGTCCCCTGGACGGAATACTTGACAAGCCAGGCTGCCCCGACGTTCATCCAGTCCGGCCATCCGGTCGCGACCAGCGATTCCCGGGCCGGATCGGCGATGAAAGACGCCGGGTCCAGGACCTTGAAGAAACCGGAGAGTTCAAGATCCCTGGACACGGTGCGGCCGGCCTTTGAACACGCCTCGCCGGATTCGGGGCATTCGACGGCCATCACGGCGATGGCCTGCAGTTCGCTTTTCGAGGGACCAACGACGACGTGGATGGAATCGAAGAGGCCGTTGACCGCGGACGCGGTGCCTTCATCCTGGGCGAGCGCCGGCGCGCAGACGGCGGCGACGGCAAGCAGCAGCGTGATCGGCAGCAGTCGGATAATCAATTTCATAACCCCGGCAGAGATTGTCAGGCCGGCCGATTCCGGCATCAGGGCTGCATTTTATAACCTGCTGGTTCGACGCGCCAACATCCGGGAATCCCCGGCGGCGGTCACGGAAGTTCGCACTTCGAAGTACAGTCGGAAAGTTCCAGCGTCTGGCAGATTCCCAGGCAGTCGTCCACGCTGACGTTGCAGACGTACGAACAGTAACGCGGCTGGTCGGCCTTCAGGCATTTTTCGACGCAGACGTTCGTTTCGCCACCGCAGACGTCCATGCAGAACCGGTCGTCGCCGGCCTGGTTGAAGAACCGGTAGCAGCGATCGAAACAGAAATCGCCGTCACCGCGGTACACGATTTCGAGCTTGTCGGTGTATCCGAGAGGTTCCTTGAACTGGATCGCGTTTTCCAGGCGTTCGCCCATCGACGCGTCGAATGTCGGACAGGACGGGGCGTTCCTGACCAGCCTGAAGTCGCCGTCGGGATTTTCGTCGGTGATCATTTCAAGCGGCTGGCACTTGCCGTCCACGACCGGCTTCGCGCACTTCCCGTCGCGGTCGTACTGGTACACCTCGATGAATTCGGATGCGCGGCACACCTCGGCGCAGCCGGGTTTGCCCTCGAAGGCGGCGTCACATTCCGCCAGGCAGTCCCCGGCGGCGCAAACGTCCGCGCACTTCGCGCTTTCCAGGAATATCGATTCGCACTGACCCTGGCATGACCAGTCCAGCGGACGGGGCAGGCAGACCTGCGCCAGCAGCGGGACGACCAGCGACGCGATGCTTTCGAGCGCGGGACCGACGCCCGAATCGGAGCAGATGTTCGAGAACGCGCCGTACTGGCCGCCGAACGATTCGGAGACGTCGTGGTAGCGCTTGCCGTATTCGGCCTTGCCGAAGCTGGAAGCGCAGATGTAGTTGTAGCTGGATGCCAGGCTGGACGTGTTGCCGCAGCGGCATTCAAAGAACCTGTCGTGGATCAGGTCGACGTCGGCGACCGGCGAAGTTTCGGATCCAGGCACGGCGTCGCCGGAGATCGACGCGAACACAACCTGGGCCGGGTCGGGTTTCAATGACCGCAGTTTGTTGACCATGGTCGATGTCGAGTAGAGTTGGCACTTGCGGCGGTCGAAGTTGCCGTTGGTCAGGCATTTCGAGTAATCGCATTCGCCCGTGGCCAGACAGCCGTTTTCATCGCGTGCGCACGAACACGGTTTGTTGAATTCGAATTCATCCGCGGCGGAGCCGTCATAGCTGAGGTAGTAGCTCTGCCATTTCTTGGACTGGTCGTTGTAGAATTCCGGCGCGGAGCAGTCGTCCTCGTCCGACACCACAACCACCAGCAGGTACGCGTCCTCGCGCAGGAAATTCCTGGCCTGTTCGGCATTTTCGCCTTCCGTGTCCAGGGCAAGCCACGCGGCGCGGAGACCCTGTTCCTGGCCGCCGCAGACCGTCTGGTTCGTGCCGACCGTCGCCATGCAGGTGAACAGGTGTTCGAACACCTTGTCGGTCAGTATGGCGCGGGCCTCGACCGATTCATCCGAAGAATCGGTGGGCAGGTTCTTCCACGCGGCGTCCCATGAGGGCGGAGCTGTCCAGTTGCCCTTGATCCATTCGACCGCGTAGTAATCGGCGACCGATTTATCGAGTACCGTCGGCCCCGACCAAATCGCGGTTCCATTCTTGTCCTCGCCCTTGTATCCGGGGCAGTACCGCGTGACCGGCGGAAGGACGCAGCCGACCTTGCCGCAGTCGCCGCCAGGGCACTGGCACCTGTAGCCGGAATCGCCGAACCGGGCGATACACTGGTTCTGGCAGGAATATGAAGGTTCGCAGGCCAGCGTGCACAGGAATTCGCCGCCGTCGGTATCGGATTCGCAAAGCGCCTGGCACTGTTCGACGGTGGTCGAATTGCACATCTGGATGCAGGTCGCTTCCTCGGCGGCGCCGAACCATGTCTGGCATTTTTCGCCGCACCCGGAATCGACGTCGCAGACCGCGTCGCACATCGGGGCCTTTTCGAGGTCGTTGCAGACATCGAGACATTCGTCGGCGACGGCGCCGCACCTGCTTTCGCAGTCGGCCTGGTTGCCGGACAGTTCCACGCAGACCTCGACGCAGTCGCGACCGCGGCAGCGTGCCGGGCAGTCGCTGAAGCCGTCGAATTCGTTTTCGGACATGCAGGCGCCGAAATCGCACCCGCCATCGCAGACGTCGCCGCCCTCGGCACAGGCATCCGGCATCCCGAAAACTTCGGCGCATTCGGTAGTTTCGTTGTAGGGGTCACAGGCGTATCGGCAGCGGGAACTGTAAGCAAAAAGGACGTCGCCGTCGTATCCATCGTTGATGCCGACCGACGCCGGCACGTCACAGACATAGGCGGAACCGATCGGGCCGGGTTCGCAGACCCAGCTGTCGGGGTTTTCGACGTTTTTCATGCGGGAACAGGGGTCGGGCTGGCCGGCACCCGGGGAAACGCACGGAAAAACCCGGCGTTCAAGGCATTCCGGCGAAAGGACGGTGGCGGGCTGGTACAGGAATCTTCCACGCACGCCGGACGTTCCCTGCGGGCAGACGTTGGTTGTCGTGACCGCCAGGCGCATGTCGATCGCGGTGTATTTCTGGAAAACGTCAAGAAACGTCTTGAAGCTGGAGGCCAGGTTCTGCTGTTCCTGGCACATCGACGTCGAATCGTCGACAACCCAGAGGATGTCAAGCTTTGCCGGCGTTCCCTTGTCGCGAAGGGCCTGCATCTGTATCGAATACGAGTTGGTCAGGTTCCTGACGGGCACCTCGTTACAGGCGGCAAAGCAAGCCAATATCGCGCACGAGACGATTGTAATACGCAGTCTCATCCGACACTCCCGGAAAATACTCAGGGTGGAATATTACCATACAAAAAGTAAAACGCACAACGACATTAGGCGCCTGCAATTGTTGCAACCGGATGCCGTCCGCCTCGAATAGAGACTGATCTCCAGCGAATGGATGCCCCGATGCAACGCATTCTTTCGGAACCTTTTGAAACCGTCCCGCCCGGCGCGCCCGGGTGCCTCGCCGCCAGGCTGCGCGCCATCATGGCCGCCGGCGCAGCGCCACAGGACGCCGGGGTCTTCATACGACGGGAAACCGCGGCCATGCGCCGCGGCGGGTACCGGTACTGGCCGTGCGGGTCGGGAATCCTGCAGGACCGGCTCCGGGGTGCCGCCCCCGAGGTCCTTCTGACAAAGGGAGAACTCGACTTTTCGGTTCCCCGCGTCGCGATTGTCGGGCCGCGACGCCCCGACGACTACGGCGCCGGGATGGCCGCGGCGTTCGCATCCACGCTGGCGCAACGCGGGGTAATCATCGTCAGCGGGGGCGCGGCGGGCATCGACTCCATCGCCCACGAGTCGGCTCTCGGGTCCGGCGGACGGACCGTGTGCGTGCTCGGATCCGGTTTCGACGAGCCACATCCCCCGTCGAATGCCGCACTGTTCGAACGCATCGGGCGTACCGGCGGCTGCTGCGTGGTTTCGGAATACTCGCCGGACATGCCCGCCCAGCCGCGGTTCTTCCCCGAACGAAACAGGATTGTCGCGGCGCTGTCCGATGCGGTGATCGTGATCCAGGCGGGTTTCGGCTCCGGCGCCCTCATAACGGCTCGGCTCGCGCTGGATATCAAGGTGCCCGTTTTCGTCGTGCCCGCCGACATACACTGGACGGGCTCCGAGGGCTCGAACGACCTTCTCGGCCGCGGGGCCGTGGCGCTGTGCCGCCCGACCGACCTGTGCGTCGTGCCGGCACTTGCCGGGGCCGGACTTCCGGCTGCCTGGAAGAGGACGCTCCGGAGGCCGGCCGGATGGGGGTCCCCGTGGTTCACCGCCCGGGGCGGATCCGGCGTCGTCGAAACATCGCCCGGGGCGCTGGCGCTGCTCGACCTCGTCCTGGCGAGGCACGCGGAAACGGGTGCCGGCGCGGGGTTCGACTACCTTGTGGACAACGGGCATCTGAGCGCGGCCATGGCACAGACGCTGCTGCTGGAGCTTGAACTGGCGGGCGCGGTCCGCAGGATTCCGGGCGGTGCGATATGGCCGACCGCCGACGAATGATGGAAAGCGGGATTCAGATCCGGGGCCTTGCCGAAAGCCACGCGGCAACCATCAGCGCATGGTCCATCACGCCTTCGGCGACCAGGCGGTCGACCTCGCCGGGGGTCGCGGTCCAGGTGTCCAGGTCCTCGGAATCGTCGAAATGCCTGGCGCCGTCGGGCCTGCAGCCCCTGGCAAGATATATATGCATCGAGTTGCGGATCAGCGCGGGATTCGGCCGGAAAGAACCCACCTTCGAGACCTCGCCGGGCGTGAAGCCGGATTCCTCCTCAAGTTCGCGAACGACCGCGACCTTGGGGTCTTCCCCGGTTTCCACCACGCCGCCCGGAAATTCCCAGGTCACCTCCGCGCTGCCGGGCCTGAACTGGCGCACCAGGACCACCTCGCCGTTTTCCGTAATCGGCACGACGGTGACCCAGTCCCTCGCCTCCTGGACCGTGAATACGTGTTCGCGGCCGTCGCGCGGGTTACGCCTGGTTTCACGCAGAACCTCGTACATCCTGTACTTGACCAGGGAATCCCTGTCGACCAGGGCCCAGGGAGTCATGTCGTCCGCGTCCGGATGCTGTTTTTTCATGGCTGATCCCCCACCTGCACCCGGGGAATCGTCTCCGAAATCCGGCAGGTGACCTCGTAATTGATTGTCCCGCACCAGGCGCCGAACATTTCTGCGGAGATTTCTTCATCGCCCGAACGTCCGATCAGCACGACCTCGGAGCCCGGATGAACGTCCGGAATGCCGGTGACGTCAACCATCGCCATGTTCATGCAGATCCTGCCCCTGACGGGAGCGCGGCGGCCGTTCACCAGCACATGGGCGCCGCCGTTAAGCCGCCGGTCGAACCCGTCGTAATACCCGACCGGGATAATCGCGACCGTGAGCGGCGTGGTGGCCCGAAACGTCCGACCGTAGCCGATGAAATCATCGGGCGGCACATCGCGCGTCTGAACCACGACGGTCTTCCAGGCAAGCGCCGGGCGCAGGTCAATCTGGTTCCTGCTGGTCAGGGCGGCGGTGACGAACGTCTCGTTGGAAGGCCACATGCCGTAAGCGCCGATACCGGGCCTCACCATTTCGAAATGCGCCCCGGGCCACAGGATGGTCGCGGCGGAATTGGCGACGCTGCGCACGAAACCGGGACGTCCTGCCAGTCCCAGCGCGGCCACCATCTGCTCGAAACGGGCGAGCTGGGACCGGGCGAACACATGGTCGGTCGTGTCCTCCACGTCGGCGAAATGCATCGACGCCCCGGCGGCCTTCACGCCGCGGGAGGCATCGATCCTGGCGACGAGCGCGGCGGCGTCCGGCATGCACAGGCCCTGCCGGTTGGTGCCGGTTTCCAGCTTGATGTGCGCCCTGAACCGGGTGTCGCGCGCGGTGGCCGCCGCGTCCAGCGCGTCGATCAGCCCCAAGTCGTACACGACTGCGGACACGCCCAGATCCACGGCCTCTTCCGCCTGTTCCGGCGTGATCCGGCCCACGACATGGATCGGCACGTCGAAACCCGCCCCGCGAAGCCTTGCCGCCTCCCAGAGGTCGTTGACGCACAGGGCATCGGCGCCCGCCTTCACGAAAATCGCCGAGGCCAGTTCAAGACCGTGCCCGTACGCGTTCGATTTCACAACCGGGGCCAGGATCACCGCGGCCCCCGTAACCGCCCTGAATCCGAGCAGGTTCCTGGAAAGCGCGGTCGAGGATATTTCACACCATGAGAGCCGTTCCGCCATCGGGGACACCTCGCGGCAAAAAAAGGCCCGGCACGCCCCGGCCGCGACCTGCGGCGAAATATACCACCTTTGAACAACTTTGATTGCCGGCCGTTTGACCCCGGTTTTTCGTCGTGCAATATTCACGGTTCCGGGTCAATACAGTCCGGGGCGCACCCTTTGGAGGACCCCTTTGCGGGCCGGGAAGCGGCAATGGCCAAAATCGTTCTGGCTGGATTCAATATAGATTACGAACTGCTGAAGGATATCAGGGATGGCGGTCCGGTCCCGGAGGACCTGACGCCCGAAACGATTTCGGCCGCGTATGCGCGCATCTCCCGTGACCCGACCAGCGTCGGCGAACTGCGCCGCAAGTCCCGGACGGAGGTGCCGAAGGCCCGCAGGTCGAATGCCACCATCGTTTTCGGCATGGGCCACCACTCGGTCGCCGAACACGCGGTATTCAATTTCGACATAACCGATGTATCCCGGCTGGCGATCGAAAGCCTGGAAACGCACCGGCTGGCGTCCTACACCGAAAAATCCCAGCGTTACATCAAGCTGGACGAGGCGCTGGTCCTGGCGCCGGAACTGAAGACGCGCGGCATGTCCGATGCCTTCTGCGCCTATATGCACCGGGCCTTCGCGCGGTACTCCAGGATTGTGGACGCGCTGGTCCAGGGCGGCATGGACGACAAACTGGCCGGCGAAGACGCCCGTTACGTCCTTCCTCTCGCGGTGCCCGGCCAGCTCGGGATGACCATAAACGCCAGGTCGCTGGAACACCTGATAAAAAGGCTGGCCGCCCACCCGCTGCAGGAGATCAAGGAACTGGCGAACGCCTTCCTGGAGGTCGCGGGACCGATCGCGCCTTCACTCATCCGTTTCGTCGAACCGGGCCACTACGACCTGCATCGGTACGAAAACGCCATCGCGGTCGGCCGCGAACTGAACAACCGGCCCGCTCCGGACGGTCCCATGGAAACCGGGCCCGACACGACGGTCAGGATGATCGCCTGCGACCCGGAGGGCGACACGTTCATACTTGCCAGCCTGCTGCAGGGCGTATTGAACAGGGGCCTCGGACCGGCAATCGAGTGGGTCCGGGAACTGTCCCATGCCGACAGGATGAGGGTCTTTGAAGCAGTGACGGAGGGACTTACCATCCACGACCCGATGCCGCGCGAATTCGAACACGCGGGCGTGACGTTCGAACTGGTCATGTCGGCCGCCGCGTTCGGTCAGTTCAAACGGCACCGGATGGCCAGCCTGACGACACAGCCGTACGACCCGGCGCTCGGGATCACGGTGCCGCCTTCGATCGCCGCGGCGGGACTCGGCGACGTGATGCGGGATGCCGAAGAAGACGCCCACAGGATGGCCGACGTGCTCGGCGGGCCGCAGGATCCGCTGTCGGGCTACGCATGGATCAACGCGAACCGGCGGCGCTGCGTCATGACCGTGAACCTGCGGGAATTCTATCATCTCAGCAGGTTGCGCGAGGACGCCCACGCCCAGTGGGACATCAGGGAAATCGCTTCGATCATGTCGAACGTCGTCCGGCGCGGGTTCCCGGTCTGCGGTTCCCTGGTCGGCGGCAAGGATCGTGTCGAACCTGCCATCCGCCAGCGAAACCGCAGGCTCGGCCTGTCGCTCGACGACTGACTTCCTGCCCCGACAGGTGAAACATGCATCCATGGCTGATTGAGGACCCCTTCAGGATCGGAACCTACGGCCTGATGGCCTTTATCGGGTTCCTCTGCGCATACCTGCTGTTCCTGCACGAACTGAAGCGGAAACGTGAATTCCTCAACGGCATGCAGCCGGCCGTCGTTGCGGACGTTACGCTCGTCCTGGCGGTGGTATTCGGCGTGCTCGGCTCCAAGCTCGCATTCCTCCTGTTCGAGGCGCCTGAATTCAGGCTGGAATACCTGTTCTGGAACGCGGGACTGACCTGGTACGGAGGCTGGATTCTCGGCTGCTCGGCGGTCGTGATCTGGTTCGCCTCGCGCCGTCTGAACGTCCCGATGATGTCTGACATGCTGGCCCCGATGCTGGCGCAGGGATACGCATTCGGCCGTATTGGCTGCCACCTCGCGGGCGACGGGGACTTCGGCCTGCCGTGCGTCCCGGAAAACATCGACGACTTCCTCTGCATGACATACCCCGACGGACTGGTGCCCTCGCCGTGCTACTCGGGCGGCGTGGAATACATGGTCTGCCCGGGCGACGCGGTGAATCCGCTGTGGTTCCCGGTGCATCCGACGCCGGTGTACGAGGCCGTGACCGGTTTCATGCTGTTCGCGCTGCTGTGGTGGCTTCGGAAACGCTTGACGGCCGACGGGGCATTGTTCGCGATTTATTGCGTAGGCGCGGGCGTGCTGCGTTTCCTGATTGAATTCATACGGATGCCCGAAATGCGCCCGGAAAGATTCCTCGGCCTGCGCGACGCACACCTCACCGCAATGGCGCAGGTCATTTTCGGGGTTGTGATCCTTGTCCTGATTGCGGTTCGTCGCGGCACTCGCCAGCCGGGTTCGCAACGACGTCCGGGGAAAATCGCCGGGCAGACCTGACGTCGATCCAGGGGCCCGTCTCCATGGGCGCCGACAATGCCAGCCTCAGCGGAACGGACCCGCCGTAAAGGCGGCGGTACGCGCCGACGAAACCGGTCACGCGCTTGATGTAGTCCCTGGTTTCGGCGTACGGAACCGCTTCGACGAGCAGGTCGGTCGGAAGTCCGCCGAGCGTCCGGAGGAAACGGCGCCCCGAACCGGAACCGGCGTTGTACGAGGCGAAGACCAGCGGGAGGTAACCGTCGAAATGAACTATCAGGCGATCAAGCAGCGCGGCGCCGATCAGCACGTTGCCCGACGGCTTCTGGATCGACGCGGACAAGCCTGCCGGCGCCAGCACCTTCCTGACGATGGTCCTGGCGGTGGGCCGCATCAGCTGCATCAGGCCGTACGCGCCGGCCGGGGATCGGACCGAGGCGCGGAAGTTGCTTTCGGCGCGCATCACCCCGTAGATCAGCGCGGGATCCATGTCGAACCTGGCGGCGGCCTCCTGGACGGCATCCCCCCATGGGCGGGGGTACGCGGCCGGATACACCCATGCCGCGGCGTCGTCGTATTCCCCGCGAAGCCACGATGCCGCGCGCATTGCCTTCGATGAGTCGGGGGATGCTGCCTTGAGCATGGCCAGCAGCACCAGGTCAGGCTCCTGCAGCAACCCGCGCCTGGCCCGGGTCGCAAGTTCCGATTCGGCGGCCGCCCGGTCCTCCATCTTGAGCATGAACAACGCCCCGACGGAACGGTCCGTGACGGTAAGCCGTCCGCACCTGGACAGGTCGGGGCCGACGCCCTTCGACGGCATCGCGCGATCGAATTTCCCGGCGTCGCCGGCCACCGCCTGGTGGGCGTCGAACGTCATCCCGAAGGCTCCCTCCAGCCTCGACCTCGCAAGAATTCCGAACCAGGAGTATTCGGAAGACCTGGCGACACGTTCGAGGTCGACACGCGCCTCGTCGTCCCGGCCCATGTCATGAAGCACCACGCCCCTGAAGTAACGTGCCCTTTCGGCGGTCCCGAACAGCAGGCCGTCCCCGTGATCAACAACGTCAAGGATCTGATCGAGCGCCCCGAGGGCCTCCGGAAGATCGCGGGCGATCATGGCGGCAAGCGCCCTTTCCCAGCGCAGGGAAAGCGACGACCCGCCCGGCACCCGATCCTCGACCATCTTCAGGAGCGTCACCGCCTCCCCATGCCCCCCGGCCCTCATCCACGCCCTGGCCCCGGAGTACCCGGAGGAGGCCGCGAACGGACTTCCCGGGAACTCGGCGACGACGCGGCCCCAGGTCCTGGCCGCCGCCTGGTCGTCACCGACCTCGACGAAAGCCTCGCCCAGGAGGTACAGCGCGTATGCCTTCAAATCCTGATCGGCGACCGATTGAAGCGCACTGCCCAGAAGGCTGGCGATCCTCCCGGGATCCGCCCCCGAAGCCAGGCCGTACCTGGCCCTGACGACAAGCGGCAGGGCGGGATCATGGACCGAAAAAGCCGTCGGGCGCTTGCGGGCAAGGGTGTCGAGCGTCTTCAGTTCACGCCTGCCCGCCCTCGAAAGCTTCCGAAGGTTTTCGAGAACGCCGTCGGTTGGAAAGCCGAGCCGGCCCAGGAGGTCCCCGGCCATCCTCAACCGCCCCTTGTCCGGCGCGCGAATCCAGGCGACCTTGGCGATGGCGGCGGCGCGGACCGGATCGCCGCCTTCCCACTCGGCCTCGGCAAGGCCGAGGCGGGCATCGCAGAACGCATCCTCGTCCAGATCGTTGTCCATCACGCCGCGAAGAACCGCTGCCGCGGCGTCGGGCCTGGCTTCCTCCATGAGACCGGCGGCAAGCGCCATCCTTGCCGGCACCCACCACGACGATGATGTCGAAACGCTGCCGAACGCACTCCGTGCGCCGACACGATCACCCATCGACGAGAGCAGTCGACCGAGACGCCAGGACGCGATGTCACCGAGAGGCGATGCGGTCGCCTGCCGATACCTGCCTGCTGCCGCGTCCTGTCTTCCGGCCCTTTCGTACAACCTGGCGGCCATCAAGTCGGCAACGCCGGCCGGCACGTGATCCGGAGGGCAGACCACGCAGTTTTCCTTCATGAGATCGAGAAGTTCGACTGCCTCTTCCACACGCCCCGAGTGTTCGAGACGCGAAACTTCGACAAGGCCCCGATCGGTGGAGGACCACGGCGCGAGGTCGACCGTGTGCACATCCGCGCTGGCCGCGCAGGGGGCCAGGCAGATGGCGGCGACCAGAACCGTGGTTCGGATTGGCAGCAACATGGGCCGCTCCCGGGAATATCGAAAAGCCCGCCGCGTCGACCGTCTAGCGGAGCCGCGGGAGCCTGTCGAAAATGTCGGCGGCGGCCGTCTTCATGTCCGGCTGCCTGCCGACCGAAACCTCGTCTTCGAGAAGTCGCCACGCGTTCTTGAAAATAATCGGCGAAATCGACTCCATCTTGTCAACCTCGCCAATCTCCCAGGCCTTGCGTCCCACCTTCATCGCGTCCGCGATAACGATGTCGCGGTCCTGGAGCACCTCGGCCTTGAACACGACGGATGTCAGCACCCTGTAAGAGTCCACGAACGGACGCATGATGTCGACATGCCAGTTCAGTTCGTCGAGGCGTTCGTACGGAATCCGCAGCCTGTCGGAATCGACCACCAGCATGCCCTGGTCAATCAGCCGGTCGACCGTCTGCGTTCTGGCGCCGACCATGGAAACCCACTTGTCGTAAACGAACTCGAACCGGAATATCCGCAGGAAATCCATGGAACGCCTGTGGAGATCAAGTTCGTTGATGAACCCCCTCTCCGCAAGCGACGACGCCGCCGTGGCGACAACCGCCTCGGGAAAGAAGAAATGAATGATGGCATTCTTGTAGTACTCGAGCCAGACCCTGTTTTTTTCCACCACGGAAATGACCGAATCGAACCCCTCGCCGCTGATCCTGACCGCGTTCTGCCGGGCGAAGAGGCCGAGCGTCTCTTCGACCAGCCCGTCCATGGCGGTCACGGGCGACGGATTTGCCGTCGACTGTGGCGGCCGCTCGAATTCACCCGTTTCGCGCCAGTCGAGGAAGACCGTCCGCCATGCGCCGGTGGTGCGTGCGCCATCCCACGGCATCACCGCCGCCCGCAGCCGCTCCGACAGGAGCCCGCCGCGATCGGCGATCCTGGTTGCCAGGCCCGCGACCTGTTCGACCAGCATCTGTCGGGGTATGCCGCGGCCCCGGTTCGTCATCAGGACGAACGCGACCAGGTTCTGCGGGGTCACGACGAGCTGCGCATTTATGTCGGACATCATCATGTAGCCCAGGCGGCGGACGACGATTCCGGGAACCGCCATGTCCGATTCCACCGGGATGGAGACCCCCTGCCCGTCGAGGTAGGACCTGAGGCTCAACGGTTCGCCGAATTGTATGTAAAGCTTGCCGAACCTGGACCCGATATCCCTGGCGCGCTTAAGAATGTGCGCAAGCGAGACCTTCTGGGGCCCCTTGTCGCCGCCGGACCTTTCGCGTTCGAACAGAGGTCCTTCGACGATTCGTTCGTAAGTCACCGAACATGGCACCAGGAACGCATCGGGCGCGGCACCGGTGGCGACGGCGCCGACCACCATCGAAAGGAGTTCGTTGCGCGGCGTCTGGAGCTTGCCCGACCGGCTGCGGCTGCCCTCGATGAAGAATTCCAGCCAGTAGCCCTCCTTGATCAGTTTGCGGACGTAATGCCGGAGCGTCCGCTCGTAAGCAGGGTTATCC
Organism: uncultured Anaeromyxobacteraceae bacterium; assembly: GCA_964470365.1. Classification (GTDB taxonomy): domain Bacteria; phylum Myxococcota_A; class UBA9042; order DTJE01; family DTJE01; genus JAGOFO01. The sequence continues at coordinate 59,885 of CAYYCO010000001.1, forward strand.
GCGATGCGGTGCCGCACGAAGAACGCGCCGCTGCGGCGTATGAACGGCTTGAACAGGTTCAGCCGGCGCTGTTCCCTTACCGCCACGTGCGGCGGAATGAGCCCGTTCGTATAGAACACGAACGAATAGATGAAATAGTCGAAAATGCTGCGGCGCGACGGCAGGAGCACCACCGGCGAGGCCCTGCCGACCTCGCGTATCCTGGCGAGCCCCGCCGTGTCGACCGAAATGCCGGTGAACCGGCGCTGGAATATCACGCCGAGCACGACGCCGAACGCCTCAAGCCAGTTGAGCCTGAAATCCGCGGCCATCTTCCGGAGCCATGTCCTGGCACGCTTTTCCGCCGCCGCGCGCCCCAGACCGGTGACCGCCCCGGCCTCCGCCACGGCGTCCACGAACGACCGGTTCCGCATCATCTCGTCGACCATCGTGCGGCGGCTTTTCAGGACGGGACCGCGGATGGCGCGCGACTCGCGCAGGAATTCCTCGGAAATGGCGAACTTGAGGCGGGCGGCCACGGCATCGGGGTTGGCAGCATCCGGTCCGGCCAGGAATTCGGCAATGTTGATCGGCTTGCCGACGAGAGCCCTGGCACGCCGGAAGTTCCAGAAAAACGAAAGCACCTTGCGGATCGCGCCGGGGGCCTGCGGGTCGCCGAACACGAAATCGAGAATCGACCTGCGGTACGACTCGGGCTGCTGCTCCCACATCAGCAGTAGCGGGATCAGCATTATGGGGCGTTTCAGCCCGGGCTGCATCTGGGCCAGGTCCCTGAGGTAGGAAATACGGTACTCGGCGCCCCACTGGGTCAACGCGCGCGGCTTCTTCAGGAATATCAGGCACGGACGGCCGGCGGCCAGGGCGGCGCGCATCATTCCGGCATCCGGGAGACGCCGGCGCCTGCCGCCCCTGAGCGTGGCCCACAGCCGCTTGAAGAAGCGGGACGCCGGCTGGAACAGCACCATCGATATCTCGTTGGCGAAAAACACCAGCGGCAGTCCGAACCGTGCGAATGCAAAATTGAAATACAGGTAATCGAGGCGGCTGTGGGCGTTGATTACGTACACCGGCGTGCCGGCGTCGCACGCCTCGCGGATCGTCTTTACGCCTGATTCATCGAAGCTGACCGGTCCGAAGAAGGTCCTGCCGAACCAGCGCGAGAACCTGCCCTGGCGGCCGACCATCGCCGAATCGGAGATTACCGGGCGCCCGGTGTCCCGGTCCCTGACCGAAAATTCATCGGCCCTGCCGGCCGGTTCAGCCGAATCCATCCAACACCATGCCGGCCGCGTTAAGGGCCGGCGGCAACGTGGAACCGCCATGAAACGGCGGACCACGGACGAAAGGAACCAGATCATACACCAAGTCCTGTATGATCGGACCCGATGGGCTGGACAAGGGAAAAGATCCGGGAATTCACGGCGGACCTGCCGCACAGGCCCGGCGTCTACATAATGCGCGACAGGCGGGGTCGCGTGGTATACGTCGGCAAGGCCAGGGACCTGCACGCCAGGGTGATCCAGTACTTCCGCGAATCCGGCGACCCGCGTCCATTCGTCAAGCTGCTTTCCGATGTGCTCGGGCGGCTTGAAACGGTGGTGACCGCGACCGAAAAGGAAGCGCTCATCCTCGAAAACGAACTGATCAAAAAGCACCGCCCGCCATTCAACGTACTTCTCAAGGACGACAAGGCCTACCTTTACCTGAGGCTGGACACCGGCGCGGACTTCCCAAGGGTCGAACTGTCCCGCAGGCGGGCCCAGGACGGCGCAATGTACTTCGGCCCATCCCATTCCGCGGCCGCCATCCGCGAAACACACGCGCTGGTCAACGCCCATTTCGGCCTGCGCACCTGCCGCGACGCGCAGTTCGGCTCCAGGCGACGCCCCTGCCTTGAATGGCAGATGAAGAGGTGCGCCGGTCCCTGCTGCGGCAAGGTCACGCCGGAGGTGTACCGGCAGCGTGTCGATGCGGCGGTGATGTTCCTGAAGGGACGCTATCAGGACGTCATCAGGGATCTGACAGCCCGGATGAAGACCGCGGCAGGGGACGAGAATTTCGAGGAGGCAGCCAGGCTCCGCGACCAGATCCGCGCGGTCGAGGCAGCCCTGTCCAGACAGGCGGTGGTGCTTCCCGGGTCGAAGGACGTCGATGCGGTCGGGTTCGCGCGGCAGGGGGACATCGCGGTTTTCGCGATCCTGCGTTTCGAATCGGGCGTGATGCAGGACTGTGTTCCAGTGGTACTCGAAAACGTGGTCGCGCCGGACGAGGATCTGGGCGAAAGCGTGCTCGCGCAGCATTACGCCAGGTCCCCGGTCCCCTCCGAGGTGCTGGCTCCGGCCGGGGTCATGCCGCCTGAAACGGACGAAAACGCCCTGTCGGCCGTGCTTTCGTCCAGGGCCGGGAAGGCGGTACGTGTATGGACACCGAAACGTGGCGCCCCTCTCGACGCGATGCGAATGGCCGACGAAAACGCCGCCCAGATCCTGCACAGGGCCGTTGACGGCGCCGGGTCCAGGATGCGTGCGCTGGCGTCCATCCAGGGGCTTCTCGGGCTGGATTCGCCGCCACACCGGATTGAGGGATTCGACATGAGCCAGTTCCAGGCCGCAGAACCGGTCGGTTCAATGGTCGTGATCACCGACGGGCGCCTCGACCGGCGCGCGTACAGGACCTATGCGGTCAAGCGCGAGGAAAGCCGTGGCGACACCGGTTTCATGACCGAGGTGCTGACACGCCGCCTGTCGAAGATCGATGGGGACTCCGAAAGGCCCGACCTGATCATGCTCGACGGCGGTTCCGCGCAGGTGCAGGCCGCAAGGCAGGCGATGGCAGCGCTCGGACTCGACATCCCGCTCGTCGGGCTGGCAAAGTCCCGGGTGCTGGACAGTTCACCCGGGGTTCCGGTGCATTCGCCCGAAAGACTTTTCAGGCCGGACGGGGACGGGACGGTGATGATCGTGCCCGACCAGAACGACCCCGGCCTGCACATGCTGATGCGTCTTCGCGACGAGGCGCACCGGTTCGCGATAACATTCCACCGCAAGCTGCGCGACAAACGCGGCCTGGGATCCGCGCTGGACGGAATCCCCGGACTGGGCCGCGCCAGGCGCACGGCCCTGCTGCGCCACTTCAGGACCGTCGCGGCAATACGCGCTGCCACCCTGGAAGAACTGCGCGAGGCCCCGGGAATCCCGGCAGGGGTGTCAGAGGCCGTATTCGAAAGATTCCACGGGAGGATGGAATGAAAATCGGCGCCATGGCGACCATTTTCAGGCGATCCGAGGTCCAGTGGTCGCTGGTTCCCGTGCTGGCCGCGCTGGGACTTTCGTTCGTTCCCGGGTTCGGCGTCCTTTCGTTCTACTTCTGCCTGCCGATCGGCCTCGTCCTTGCGATGGCGGCCGGTTCGGTGGTGATCACGTCGATCTTTCACGAAAGAACGCGCGGCGGCAGCCCTTCTCGCGGCGCCTGGCGCGGAGTCGCGCACGCGGCGCTGCTCCCTGCCGGGCCGCTGGCCGTCATCACCGTGGCCCACTTCGTCAACGGACCCTGCGACTACCTGTTCGGGCTCGGCCATTACGCTGCTGGCCCCATGGTGTCGACCCTGTGCGGTGCCGCCGCGGCCACGGCGTGCTCCCTGGCGATCAGGAACGAACGCAGGGCATCCGCCGCCTTCATCATAATTTTCGTGGCCTCGTTCCTTCCGAATGCCTGGACGATGTATTTCGGTCCGTCCGTAATGTTCTACAACCCCTTCCTGGGGATGTACCCGGGACCGATCTACGACGAGCTCATCGAGGTGACGCCGGCATTCATCGCTTTCAGGATCTGGTGTCTGGCGGCCGGCGGATCACTGGTGCTCGCCATTTGGGCCGTGTTCGACGGCGGCGCCGGCTGGAACGGGACGCGCGCCCTGTTCAGGCGGTTCCGGCTGTGGGCGCCCTCGCTCGCCCTTCTCGTGGCGGCAGGTCTCGTATGGGAGGGGGCCGGCGATTTCGACTTCACGCTGGGCCGGGACGCCATCCGCCGCGAACTGACCGTGACGCGGACCGATCACGGATGCACCGTCCTGGCCGACCGCTCGTTTGCCGGAGACCCGACGAACGTCGACCTGCTTTTGAGGGACTGTTCGTACAGGCATGAAAGGATGGCGGCGTTCTTCGGCGTGCCGGCGTCGCCGCGGGTCACCGTCTACCTGTACCGCGATGCCGACCAGAAGGCCCGTCTGACCGGTGCGAGATGGGTCGAAATCAGCAAGCCGTGGCTGAACGAAATACACGTCACGGACATGAAGCCCGGCGACATGGTGCTCGGGCACGAAATTGCCCACGTGGCCGCCGGCAGGCTGGCCCGCAACTGGCTGGCGATGCCCCTTGACGCAGGCCTGATCCCGGACATGGGCATGGTCGAAGGCCTCGCGGTCGCCGGCGCCTTCGCCGACGACGGGCCCTCGCCGCACGAGTGGGCGGCGGCGATGATCGCGGCTGGAATGGACCCGGGCGTCAAGGACCTGTTCAGCCCCCTGTCGTTCGTCTCCGGCGGCGCCGCGGCGTCCTACAATACGGCCGGTTCGTTCATCCGGTACATACGTGACACCTTCGGCGGGGACGCGCTCGCGGTACTTGCCGCCGGAGGATCGTTCGAGGACGCGACCGGCCTGGGCATCGACGAACTGGCCGGCCGCTGGAAGAAATTCCTCGCCGACGTATTTCCGGACGCGGCCGACGAGTCGATGAAGCTGCGCGCGGCCGCAAGGTTCTCCGACCCCGGCGTCCTGCACAGACGCTGCCCGCTCGACGTGTCGCGCTGCCTCAGGGACGCGATGAAGGCCTGGGACGGCGGCAACGTCACGTCGGCAATCGACGGCGTGCTGAGAGCCGCCGGAACGGACGCCGGGGACCGCGGACTCAAGCGGCTCGCGGCGCGGATGACCTTCCTTGCGGGGACTGTCAGGGCGGACGAGGTCTCGTCGGCCGTCGAGGATGTCATGCGGCCGCCCGACGGCGCCGCCACGATGGCGGACAGGACCGCCGCCGCAGACCTGATGGTCATCTGGGCACTTGGCCAGCCCTCGGACAGTCTTTCCGCAGGGTACCTGGAACGCGCCCGCGGCGAATTGCGCGACATCAGGGCGATGCTGACGCCGGGCAGCGCGATGCGTTCGGTCTGCGCACGGCTGCGGGCACTGGAAAGCCCGCCGACGGCAGGACTGGCCATGATTTCCGCGCTTTCCGACCCAAGGCCTTTCAACGAGGGTGACGCCGGCGAACTGGAAAGGATTGCCGGCAGCTACCCTGACATCGCGGAGTTGCAGTACCTGGCCGGGCGGGCAGCCATGGCGGACGGCAACTGGAACAGCGCGAGCCGCCTGTTTGCGCGCGCGGCCGAAGCTGGTTTCCGCGAACCGGCAGGCCTGGGGGATGGAATGGCCGCCGGCACCTGCGCAGCTGACTTCGCGGCCGAAGACTGGAAAAACCTGGGTATTTCCGCGTACTGGTCAGGACATCCGGGCGCAGCGGCGCCGGCGCTTGTCAGGGCGCGTCCCCTGGCCCGCTTCGAAGGCGACCGCATGCTGATCGACGAATACCTTGAACGTATTTCCGGGCGCTAGTCCGGCCCGGGCCCACGGCGAATTCGCAGACGAACGATGACACCGTGGATGATCATGCCGGCCTGTGCCGCGGCGTACATCCCGATCGGAATCCACAGCAGCACGATATCGGGGCGCGCCATGACCGATCCCGTCACGACCGGACGGCCTGGAATCTGGTCAACCAGCACATATATCCAGAAACAGGTCAGAAGGATGTTGACAATCGCCGACCTGAAAGCCGCGGCGCGGCGACCGCCCCGGAGGGCACGGAAGCGCATCGTGTAGACACCCCAGAGCAGCAGGCCCATGGCGAGATACATGAACGGATAGGGAAACGATTCGGAAAATACGATTGCCGTGAGTACGGCCGTGGCGGCAAGGTGCAGGCCGAGCAGGAAGCCCACACCGGCCTGGCGGAACAGGTCCCTGACCCGCCGGACCCGCCCCGCGTCCCGACGGACCCTGTCCCGGATGGCTTCACGGGTGTCGTCCACGGCATCGCCAAGATCCACGGCGAGTTCCCGCGCCTCGGATTCGATTTCGGCGCGAAGGCCGGGCCTGGGGGATTCCGCAGGTTCCCCGGACGCCGGCGGCCGACCGTTTTCAGGCTGCGAAAGGCTCATTCAGTTACAAGTCCCCGAAACAACGACATCATCGAGGTATACCCCGTAGTCTTCGACAAAGACCGGGGATGCGGAATCGTACTCGAATACAAGTTCGACGTTCTGGCCCGACCATTCCGACAGATCAATCAGCCCCGTGGCCGGAAAACGCTTGAATGACGTGCCTTCCAGAGAGTCGCCTGTCACGAAGACCGCATGGCTCGACGTGGAAAAGACCTTATGCAGGTCGCCCGCGCCTGCCTTGACATACACCGAAACCACGTCCTTGGTGCTGACGATGTCGTCCGTGTACTTCCACATCATGAAAGACAACCCGGGGCCGTTCGTCATCATCAGGGGAATCGATGGCGACACGGCCCGCCCGCCCGATTTGAAGCCGTCGATGCGGCAGGAACCGGTCGACGGGTCCGAAAACACGATGGCACCGGCCGCGCCGTATCCCTTCGTGCCTGACCAGGCCCAAGCGGCATCATCCGAATAACCGGACGCGTCGGCCATGTAGTCCGAGGGCGATTGAAAAAGCCACCCGGAGCCGGATGTAAAGTTTTCGGAAAACACTTCCGTTTTGCAGCAGCCCTCGATTCCCCGGAGGACGCAGGCGCCGGTCGCGGCATCGCCGTTGTTGCACGTCAGGCAACCCTTCGTATCGGGACAGTCGGCGTCAGAGGTGCAGCATCCGGGAATGCGATCCCAGCCGCATTCGTTGTCCGCGCAGGACGCCACCCGGCAGTCGAACTGTTCGCAGTCGTCGACCACGATGCAGCACCCGTCGGACCAGGCGTACGAACATTCCTTGCGCGAGCCCCCCGACGGAACCTCGCAGACGCCCTCCATGCAGGTGGACTCGCCTTCCGTGCAGTCCGAGTCAAGGTCGCAGCAGATGGTTTCGTGATCGCAGCGGCCATGGATGGCGTCGGACATCACGCACCTGTCCAGCGTGCACGAATCGGAGTCTGCGCAGTCCTTTGCCTCGTTGCAGCAGGTGCCGATCTGTTCACGCCAGATGTGGTTGCACAGGAGCGAGGCCCCGCAGGAGTCTTCCGTGCACACGTCGCCGTCGTCGCAGTCCGCGTCGTTCCGGCAGCAGGGACTGATCGGCGCGTTCACGATGCACTGCTTCGCGATGCTGCATCGGTCGTTTTTCGTGCAGGGATCGCCGTCGTCGCAGTCGGCGTCGGTTTCGCAGCACCCCGCGAGACGTTCGTTCCTGCACGCGCCACCGACACAGGAATCGGTCGTGCAGTCGTCGCCGTCGTCGCAGTCGAGTTCCTGGTTGGAGCAGAAGCCGCGTGAGCAACGATCCACGGTGCACGGGAGGCCGTCGTCGCACTGGGATGAACTGATGCATTCGGTACCGACGACCACGTCGTCCCCGACCGTGACGTCGGGCTGCCCGCCACCGCCACACCCGCCCGCGGCGAACGCCGCCGTGAACACCAGCGTCGCCGAGACAACCCGGAAACCCGTCATTTCCGCCCCCTGCAAACCTTTCCAATCCGAACAGGCTTGTGATATTACCATGATAACGTGCCGCATCGGCTGAAACATCCTGTCCCCCGGACGGTCGGGGTGATTGGCCGCGGCCTGCTCGACACCAGGTGCCCAGCAATGATTGTGACGCATTTCAAAATTACCGAATGCCCTGACGACAAGGGCGCGGAGCTCGCCGCGCGCATCGAGGAGGCCGGAAGGGTCGGCAGGGCGCTGCTGGACTTCCCGGGCGGCCTGCCGGGCGATGAATGCCGGACGATCGACTGGCTGAGGTCGGTCTGCCGCCGCGTTATCGTAACGGTCCGGGCGGACATCAGCTCGCCGGACCCCGTGGAACGGCTTCTGCGGGCGGGCGTGTCAACGGTCGTCGTCGAAGATTCCACGCCGCCTGAAACCCTTTCCAGAATGCCGCGGGATCGAACGATCCTGGCGCTCGATCCGGCCAGGTATCCGGCCGATGCCGACATGGACGAAACGGTACGCAGCATCCTCGAAAGGATGCGCAGCCTGTCGCCGTGGGTGTCCGGATTCATGATCGAGCCGCGCTGGACCGGCGATCAGATCGACGCGATCCCGATGGACACGGTCCGCGCAATCCGCGCGGCGGCGGGCGGCGCCCTGTGGGCAAGGCATCCGGACCTGACCGCCGACGACGCGCCGGTGTTTGACGAACTGGGCATCGACGCCATCGTTGACGGCCCCGACCTGAACCTGTACGCCGAATCGTTCGTCAGGCTCCTGAAATTCCACCGCGGTGTCATGCCGACCGTCGTCACCGACGTCACCGGACAGGTTCTGCGGGCGGCCTGGTCGTCGCCGGCAACGATCGCGCACACGATCCTGAACGGTGTCGCCGAATACTGCGATCAATCCGGCAGGCCGGATCACCGGGGAATCGGGGTGGGTCGACTTGTCCGCGCCAACCCCGACGTGAACAGGACCGCCCTGCTGTATGTGGTGGCCGTGGACGCCGACGGCGCTGCCCCCCTTTCCGAATTCCCGGTCCGCGGGTACGAATTCGGCCTGCCCCGGCTGTTCGAAATCATCAAGGGCTTGAAGGAACGTCCCAGGCCCGGCTCATACACGTCCTTCCTGTTCGAACGCGAAGACAGGATCCCCAGGAAGCTGAACGAGGAAGTCCGTGAGCTGCTCGAGGCCGGCACCCGCGACGAGATTGCGTGGGAGGCCGCCGACGTGCTGTTCTTTCTTTTCGCCTACCTTGCCGGCACCGACGTCCCGCTGGACGACGTCGTCGCCGAACTCCTCGGCCGCAAACAGTAGGGGCGAATGACACGCCGAAGCCCGGCGAAGGCGGTTCGCCCGTTCCGGCGGGTGACAGTCCGCCCTATGAAAGGTCCAGCGGCGTACCGTCAACCGTGGGCCCGACGCCGAACACGCGCGCGACGGTCGCGCCGATGTCGGCAAACGTCGGACGGATACCGAGATCCCGTCCGCGCCCGGCGGCGATTCCCGCGTGCCATGCAATCAACGGCACATATTCGCGGGTGTGGTCGGTAGACCAGGCCGCCGTGGGGTCGCACCCGTGGTCCGCTGTCACCAGCAGCAGGCCGTCGCGGCCGAGCAGGTCAAGATACCGCGGTATCCAGCGATCGACCTCCAGCAGCGCGGCGGCGTACCCGGGCGCATTGCGGCGGTGGCCGTAAACCATGTCGAAATCGACAAGATTGGTGAAGACCAGGCCGTGCCTGATGCCGGCAACAGCGTCGGCCGTACGCGCCAGCCCGTCGGAGTTGCCCTCCGTGTGGATCGACGTCGTAACGCCCCTCCCGGCGAAGATGTCATGGATCTTCCCAACCCCGACGACTGGGATTCCGGCGTCGGAAAGCATGTCGAGGACCGTGCGTCCCGGCGGAACCATGGAAAAATCCCGCCTGTTGTAAGTCCGCACATAGGCGCCGGGGGTTCCAACGAAGGGCCGGGCGATGACACGCGCGACCGCGTAACGGTCCAGTATCCCGCGGGCCACTTCGCATGCCGCGTAGAGCCTTTCGAGCGGAACCGTTTCCTCGTGGGCCGCGATCTGGAAGACCGAATCCGCCGACGTGTAAACGATAAGGCTGCCGGTCCGCTGGTGTTCGGGACCCAGTTCCTCGATTATCGCCGTGCCACTGGCGGCAAGGTTGCCGATTGTGGAGAAACCGCTTTTTCGAACGAATTCATCCATTATTTCGGGCGGAAATCCGGTTTCGGTGAAGGTTCGGAACGGCTCGGTCATGGCGAGGCCCGCCATTTCCCAGTGGCCGGTGGTCGTATCCTTGCCGGGCGACTGCTCGGCCATCCGCGCGAAATGACCGTCGGGACCGGGAACCGGCGGGACACCCGGGGCCGTCGTGAGCCGCCCGAGACCGAGCCTTGCGAGATTCGGCATCGCGAATCCGGGCAGGGACGCCGCCGCGTGCAGCAGCGTGTCGGCGCCCGCATCGCCGTATCGAGGCGCGTCCGGAAGGGCGCCGATTCCGACGCTGTCCATCACCAGCCACAGGATCTTGTCGAATTGGGGAGTTGTCGTGGTGTTCATGTTATTTGAAGGGTTGCCAGAGTATTCCTGCTCAATATAATCGTGCCATGCGAAAGGGGGGTCAAGAGACGCCAATCGCGGAATGTTCCAAGGTTTAGGAGGCTCGGATGAAAGCTCACGGGATTAATCGCTGGTCAGTGCTCTTCTCCGCGGTTGCGATCGCTGTCGCGCTTGCTGCCTGCGGCAAGCCTGCCGAAAACACCCCGCCGGTGGCGGCTCAGCCCGCGGCGGCCCCGGCGGCCGAACAGCCCGCCCCGGAACCGGTCAAGGCTCCGCCGGAACCGGTGTGGCCGAACCCGGTCCCGGAAAACTGGGTCGTGGTCAACGACTATGAAACGCCGGCCGACCTCAGCGAACCGCTGATCGACCCCAAGACCAAGAAGCCGATCCCGAAGGAAAACAAACCGAAAAACCTTCTCGGCGGGGAATGGGGGACGATCGGGTTCAACGGCGGCAAATGCTCACTGGCCCAGGTGAAGGACGGTGACAACACGGTCCTGCAGATCACCTACGCGATGCCGTCCGAAACTTCGGAATGCGGCACCTTCGAATACTTCATGCCGACGATTGAAAAGAAGGTCGGCAAGAAGCTGGTGAAAAACTATCCTCAGTTCTGGGATCTCCGCCCCTTCGACAAGATCACGGCGATGGTGAAATCCGGCGACGCGAAGACCCACAACATCACGCTCCACATCACGGAACTCGATCCTTACGGAAGCCAGCTCCAGGGTTACGTCAGCCCGACGAAAAACATCGTTGCCGGTCCGGAATGGCAGCGGGTCGAATTCCCGCTGGACAAGACCCTGCACGAATTCTTCGATCGCAGCCACGGCAAGCTGACCGGCGTCAGGATCCGCTTCCAGGAGCAGGAAAACCGTAACGATGCCGGCGTCGTGCTGATCGACAACGTCACGTTCATAAAGAAGCCCGGGAACTGATGTTCCCGCTCGATTCCTTTAAAACACAAACCACAAGAGGGCTCCTCCATGAAGCGCGCAGTAATCAGTGTTTCCGACAAGACGGGCGTCGAGGACTTCGCCAGGGGCCTCGTTGCCCTCGGCTACCAGGTGATATCGACCGGCGGCACCTCAAAGTCGCTCCGCGAGGCGGGACTTGAGGTCACCGACGTGTCCGAAATAACCGGCTTCCCGGAATGCCTCGAAGGCCGGGTCAAGACCCTGCATCCGAACGTGATGGCCGGCATTCTGGCCCGGAACACACCCGAACACGTGAAGACGATCAGGGATCTGAACATCGAAATGATCGACCTTGTCGCGGTCAACCTCTACCCCTTTCAACAGACGATCGCCAGGGCCGGCGTGACCGAGGCGGAAGCCATCGAAAAGATCGACATCGGCGGGCCGTCCATGATCCGCGCGGCCGCCAAGAATTCCGACCGGGTCACCGTGGTTGTCGATCCGGCCGACTACGCACCGGTGCTGGACGAACTGCGTGAAAAGGGCGTGACGACCGACGCGACCCGGCGCCGCCTGATGGTCAAGGTCTTTGCCATGACGGCGGCCTACGACATGGCGGTCGCATCGCACTTCGGCGCCGTCGAAGGCGCCCTTCCCGACGTGGCGTTCGCCGGCGGCGTCAAGTATGCCGAACTGCGTTACGGCGAAAACGGCCACCAGCGTGCCGCCGTTTACGTTCCGGCCGGGACTGCTCCGAAGGGAATGATCGGCGCCAGGCAGCTTCAGGGAAAGGAACTTTCCTACAACAATTACGTGGACATGGACGCGGCGTGGGCGCTGGTGCGCGAATTCGACGACCGCCCGGCCGTTTCCATAATCAAGCACACGAATCCCGCCGGTTTCGCCTGGGATAAGGACTGCCTCCGCCAGGCCTACGAAAAGGCGCTGGCGACCGACCCGGTCTCGGCGTTCGGCGGCATCGTCGCCCTCAACAGGGAAGTGGACGAGGGACTCGCCGAAAGACTCAACGAACACTTCTATGAAGTCATCATCTGCCCGACCCTGACCGAGGGCGCGCGCCAGTTCTTCGCGAAGAAGAAGAACCTGCGCGTCATGGAAATGGGCGACGACTTCTTCCAGCCGATGCCGGCGCTCGTGTTCAAACAGGTCAGCGGCGGCATGCTGGTGCAGGATAACGACCCGCCGGCCTCCGAGGTCACCGGGGCGAAGGTCGTGACGAAGCGCCAGCCGACAAAGGAAGAATGGGACGCCCTTGAATGCGCCTGGAAGGTGTCGAAGCACGTGAAGTCCAACGCAATCGTGTTCTGCTTCAACGACAGGACGGGCGCGGTCGGCGCCGGGCAGATGAGCCGCGTGGATTCGGCGCGCCTCGCCGTGATGAAGGCGGTCGACCGCAAAATCGATCTGAACGGTACCGTGGTCGGTTCGGACGCCTTCTTCCCGTTCGCTGACGGCGTGGAAGAAATCGCCAGGGCCGGCGCGACCGCGATCGCACAGCCGGGCGGCTCCATCAGGGACCAGGAGGTCATCGACGCGGCCGACAGGCTCGGGCTGGCGATGGTATTCACCGGGACCAGGCATTTCCGCCACTGATCACGCCGCGGGCGGCGTTCGCCCGCCTCCTGCCCATCGAGGTCGATCATGAAAATTCTTGTCGTTGGCAACGGCGGCCGGGAACACGCGATCGCCACCAGGCTGGCCGAATCACCCGGCGCCGACGTGATGATAACACTCGGCAACGGGGGCACGGCGGACGTGGCGCGACCCGTTCCGATCAAACCGTCCGACGTGGACGGAATCGTCAGGTTCGCGGTAGACAACGCGGTCGACCTGGTCGCCGTGGGCCCCGAGGCTCCGCTGGCGGCCGGCCTGGCCGATCGCCTGATTTCGGCGGGCGTGACCGTGTTCGGGCCGGTCGCGGCCGGCGCGATGATCGAGGCATCCAAGGCGTTTTCGCACGAGGTGATGGAGGCCGCAGGCGTGCCGGCGGCCAGGACGAAAACCTTCATCGATGCCGCTGAGGCGCTTGAATTCCTTTCGACATGCCCCATCCCGACGGTAATCAAGGCCGACGGCCTCGCGGCCGGAAAGGGCGTCGTCATCGCGATGTCCCGGGAAGAGGCGCTCGACGCGGCCAGGGCTTTCATGCTCGACCGCACGCTGGGGGATGCCGGGACAAAACTGGTCGTCGAGGAATTCCTGGTCGGCGAGGAGGCGTCGTTCATGGTCATCACGGACGGCCGCACGATCAGGCCGCTGGCGTCCGCGCGCGACCACAAACGCATCTTCGACGGCGATCGCGGCCCCAACACGGGCGGGATGGGCGCCTATTCTCCAACCCCGCTTGTATCCGCGGAAAACGAAGGGATGCTGATCGACAGGGTGATCCGCCCGGTCATCGACGAACTGGCGCGCCGCGGCATCACCTACCGCGGCGTCCTTTACGCCGGGCTGATGATCACGGCGGACGGCGTCAAGGTCCTCGAATTCAACTGCAGGTTCGGCGATCCCGAAACGCAGCCGGTCCTGACGCGCTTTCGCGGGGATCTCGGCGCCGTGATGGCCGCCGCCGCGCAGGGACGCCTTGACGAGGTCGATTTCTCGTTCGATCCGCGCCCGGCGGTCTGCGTGGTCCTCGCCGCACCGGGCTACCCGGGCAGCGTGGCGACGGGGCAGGTCATATCGGGTCTTGAAGACGCGGCGCGGGTCCCGGACGTCAAGGTGTTCCACGCGGGCACGAAACTGGACGATTCAGGACGCGTGGTGGTTTCGGGCGGCAGGGTCCTCGGCGTCACGGCGCTCGGCGAGACCTGCGCCGCAGCCCGCGACGCGGCCTATGCCGCCGCCGCCAGGATATCGTTCGACGGCATGCAGTTCAGGCACGATATCGCATCGCGCGCCTGCTGATCACGCACGCGCGCATCTAACCCCTCAATCTTCCGGCCTTGTAACGATGCCCGATTGCATCGGGAAACCCGAGGTCATATACTGGCCTCGGGTGCCCTGCCGAATGCGTCGGGGGCAATCATTTTATGGTTGATTCCCTTGGCATTGAAATCCGGGCGTCGCCTCTGACCGCGGTGTGCAGACCCGTCCATGCCGGACGGGAAGCCTGAAGCGGTTACCGTGACTCCCCACCTGAATGGAATCGGGTTTCAATTCGATGTCTCCGATCGGTTCAGGCGGGGCACCTCCTCACTCCCTTCGAAACCGGACTTCATGCTATTCTCCTCTTGCTATGCCGGGACACTTTACGAGTGTGTCTGCCATCCCGGCCCCGGGGGTCTCTTGGAACTTCGCGAATACGAAATGATGGCCAGGGACGAAACCGTGCATCCCTGGTTCATCGCGACCCGCGGAATCATCCGTGACGCCTTCATGGAGGCCGGCATAACCAGCGACAGCCGCGTGCTGGACGTCGGCTGTGCAACCGGCGGAACCATGAAGTCCCTTGCCGGAATGGCCCGCTTCACCGGCCTCGACTCAAGTCCTGTTGCCGCCCGGCTGGCGCGCGATATTTCAGGGGCCGAGGTCGTGCTGGCCGATGCCACCATGATGCCCTTCGAATCGGCGTCATTCGACGGCGTCGTTGCATGCCACATACTCGAACACATCCAGGATCACGACGCGGCGGTGTCGGAGATGCGCCGGGTACTCAAGCCCGGCTGTCCGCTCGTGGCGCTCGTCCCCTGCCACCAGTTCATGTTCAACCACCACGACCGCGCCCTCCACCACGTCCGTCGGTACTCGCGCGCGGAATTCATCGCGCTTCTGCGCCGGAACGGCTTCACTCCATCGAAAGTGGCCTGGACCAATTCACTGGTCTTCCCGGTCACCGCGGTCGCAAGGGTGCTGTCACGCCTCGGACGCGACGACGGCCCGACCGGCAGCGACACGACTGTCGGACTGGGGCCGCTGCTTCCGCTGCTCGGCGCGGTCACCGGCGCCGAACGCCTGCTGACGCGCAGTTTTCCGCTTCCTTTCGGCGTCGGACTGCTGGTCGTGGCGCGCTGACCGGCCGCATAGCGTATTGATACGGTTTGCCGCCTGAACTATGCTTGAGCATGGTCACCACCACACCCCGGGGTGTCGCATGGACATCGAAAAGCGCAGGTCGTCGCGATACCAGACGCGGGTATTCTGCGTCTTCAAAAACGATCTGAACCTCGATGAGACCGAGGTGCTGATGCTGAACATGAACTCGGGCGGGGCGTACGTGAAGACCGACGACCCCGCGCCGCCCGGAACTCCGATTACACTGCGCATGTACCTCGACCCGGACGCCGAACCGCTGTCGGTCGGCGCGGAGGTCGTCTGGTGGCGCACGCAGGGCCGCGGGGGCGACAGCGGAATGGGCGTCAAGTTCGAACGGATCGACAAGGCGGATCTCGAGGCCATCAAGACCTACCTGGCAGGCCTGATCGAGGGCGATCTGTTCACCTGAACAGCCTGCCGCCGGGGCCGCGCCCGACCGTCATTTTCCGATGCAGAAACGGCGGAAGATCCGATCCAGCACCTCTTCGGTGATCCGGTCGCCCGTGATTTCCCCGATCGCGTTTAGCGCGTCGCGGATCGACGACGCGACCACCTCCAGCGGGGCATCGCAATCCAGCGCGGCCGCGGCGGCGCGCAGGAACCCGCCCGCCTGGATGAGCGCGTTGGTCTGTCTTTCGCCGGCCACGGTGGCAGCGACCCGGGATGCGGAACGCAGCGCCGCCGCCGCGCTTGACGAAACGAAATCAACGAGTTCCGGGACGCCTGACCCCGTCTGCGCGCTTACGGCGAAAGACGGGAATCCGTCCGTGGCGGCCAGCGGTCCACCGGCCCGGCCGGCAAGGTCGCACTTGGACAGCACCAGCGCGTGAAGCCTGCCCGGTTCACCGGAATCCGCGTCGATGCCGGGGCCCCCGGCGGCCGCGGCGCCGCACTCCGTCACATGCAGCACCAGGTCGGCATCGCCGGCAGCCATGATCGCCCGCCTGACGCCCTCGGACTCGACGTCGCAGCCGGCCGCGCGCACCCCGGCGGTGTCGAACAGCACGCATTCGATCCCGCCGAGCGTGATCGATTCGGTTATGACGTCCCGCGTCGTCCCCGGCTCGTGATGCACGATAGCCCTGTCGCATCCCGTCAGCGCATTGAACAGGGTCGACTTGCCGACGTTGGGCGGCCCTGAAAGCACGACCCTGAAGCCGGACACGGCCGGGCGAACCGATCTGGCGTCGCGAATCCAGCGGTCAATCGCGCCGGCAGAGGCGGCAATCCCTGCCGACAGGCCCGAAAGATCGACATAGACGTCGTCCGATTCATCGAAATCCAGGGCGGCCTCGCATTCCGCCAGCATGTCGAGGAGATCGGACGTCATCCCCGCCAGTCGTGCGGAGGATTCGCCGCGCAGTGCCTGGACGGCCACGTCGACGGCGGCCTCCGTGCCGCTTTCCGACAGCAGTGCCACTGCCTCGGCCTGGACCAGATCCAACCTGCCGTTCGCGACGGCCCGACGGGTGAAATCGCCCGGCCCGGCGGGAACGGCCCCGAGGTCCATACACGCCGCGATGATCGAGTCCGTTATCGCGCGGCCGCCATGACAGTAGATTTCCGCCGATTCCTCGCCGGTGAACGATGAACCGTGCGGGTATGCGACGACCATGGCCTGATCCAGCAGGCGCCCGTCCGAGGGCCGCCGAAGCCACGCGAGGCGCATCCTGCGATCGGTCCCGATCGAGCGGCCGGACAGCGCCCCGACAATCCCGGCCGCCCCGGCGCCCGAAAGACGCACGACAGCCACGGCCGCGCGGCCGGCGCCCGACGCCGGCGCAACAATGACATCACCGCAACCGTCAACCAAGGTATCCCCCGATGGCCCAGAGGGCGGCAAGCACCGCCGAAGAATACCAGAACGCGCGCGCCACGTTGATTCGTTCAGCACGGACAATTCTGATAGAATCCCGCACGTACGGAAATTCCGGACGGGAAATTCGAATGCAACCGAAATTCAGAACAACCTTGCTGGCCATATTTGTCGCTGCTGCCGCTGGATGCACGCAGTTCACACCGGCCGGCGATGATGGAAACCCAGTGTGCCCGTCGGGCTGTCCCGATGGCTGGGTCTGCGGCGACGCGGGCTGCGTCCAACCGGCGGACGCCGTGTGGCCCGATTCGGGCACCGACGCCTTCGAGGTACGCGACACGTTTGCCGACACCGGGGTCGACCCGGGGGACTCCGCCGGCGAAGACCCGATGGAAACCCTGATTCCGGATTCCGCGCCCGAAATACCCGACGTCGTCGACGACGTCCGTGACGCGGCGGACGCGGCCGACCTCCCGCCGACCGGGCGGCCATGCGAAACGAGCTCCGAATGCGCCGGCGGCGAATGCGTGGTGCTGGTTTCGAACGGAGAGTCGGTCAGACGCGTCTGCACCGGCGAATGCGGCATCGAGTGCCCGGTGGGAACGAGGTGCATCAGTTACGGCGCTGACGAAAACGGTTTCCTGTCGCGGTGCGAACCTTTCGTCAACGGCCTCTGCTACCCCTGCCTGACGAACGACGACTGCCTGATTTCCGGGGCTCAGTGCCTTGAAATGGCCGGTGGCGGAAAGTTCTGCACGATCCCTTGCGAGGGCGTGGACAGCCGCTGCCCGTACGGTTTCGAATGCAAGGTCATCGACGACGACACCATCCTCCCGGAATGGCGCGCCCAGTGTCAGCCGGCATCGGGCGGATGCGACTGCGTCAACGAACTGGCCCAGGCGCTGCTCCCATGCGACGTGGAAAACGACGCGGGGCGCTGCACCGGCACGATGACATGTTACCCGGAAGTCGGCTGGATGGCCTGCAATGCCGCGTGGCCCATGGCCGACGACTGCGACGGCGCCGACAACGACTGCGACGGAAGGACCGATGAAGACTACACGTTCGCCGACTGGGACGGCGCGGTGCGCGAAATCGGCCAGGCCTGCGGGACCGGCGTCTGCGCAGGCGGCAGGGTGATCTGCCTGGGCCTCTCCGGCGCCACATGCGATTCATCCTACCGTGCCACCGTTGAAAACTGCGGCATCGGCTCGGGGAACGGACGCGACGACGACTGCGACGGTTCAACCGACGAAGACTGCACCGTCAGCGACATGGACGGCGACGGCGTGCGTCCCGAGGACGGCGACTGCAACGACTACGACGCGTCATTCCATCCCGGGGCGGTCGAATCCTGCTGCCCCGTGTCCATTGCCGACCCGGGGGCTGCGATCGCCGCCTGCGACCGGGACTGCAGCGGCGGGTTCACGCCGTGCGACGCTAACGACCTGGATTCGGACGGCTATTCGAACCCGTCCCCGATTCCGGCCATGCGCGACTGCGACGACACGAATCCGCTCGTACATCCCGGCGCCGCCGAGGTCTGCGACGACGGCGTCGACAACGACTGCGCGGGCGACGGGGACCTGCACTGCTGCTATGCCGATTCGGAACCTGGGTGCGTCGGGCCGTTCGACACGGACGGCGACCATTATGTCGGCGCCATGGACTGCAACGACAGCTTCGCCGGCACTAACCCGGGGGCCGTTGAAATCTGCGATTTCGTCGACAACGACTGCGACGGAATCACGGACGACGGCAATCCGGGCGGCTGGGCGTCCAGCCCGACCGATCCGGGCGAGGTCATCCAGGTCACCGGTGGCGCCGTGTGCGGCAACAACACCGGGGAATGCAGGTCCGGCGTCTGGGTCTGTGTGCACTACGAATCGACAGTGAAAATCGAATGCGTCGGCGGCAGGGTCGCGACCGAAGAAACCTGCGACGACAGGGACAACGACTGCGACGGCTTGACGGACGAGGACTTCCCCGGCAAGGACGAACCGTGCGACAGCGACGATCTCGACATGTGCGCCAGGGGTGTCACGACCTGCAACACGTCCGGCACCGGTGTCGACTGTTTCGAGGATTTCGCCGTGGCGGACCAGGTCGAAATCTGCGGCGACGGCATCGATCAGGACTGCAACGGGGCGACCGACGACCTCTGCTTCCCGGCTGATCTGGACGGCGACGGATATTCGCCTCCTGAAGACTGCGACGATACCAGGTCCGAAATCAGGCCCTGGGCCCTGGAACCCTGCTGCGACTTCTACATGAGCAAGGAAGAGGCCCTCGAGGCGTGCGACTGGGACTGCAACGGCATCACGGCCAGGTGCAACCCGGTCGACAGGGACTTCGACGGGGCCTTCGACCTGGCCGAAGGCGGAACGGACTGCGACGACACGAATCCCCGCATATATCCCGGGGCACCCGAAAAATGCGGCGACGGCATCGATCAGGACTGTTTCGACGGCGATCTGGTCTGTTCCGAGGTCGTTGACAGGGACAATGACGGTGTCCCTTCATATTCGGACTGCAACGACAACAACGGCTTCGTGTATCCGTGGGCGGATGAGCTCTGCAACGGCGTGGACGACGACTGCGACGGCAGGACCGACGAGGGCAACCCGGAAACCGATCCGGCCGTGGTCTGCGGGTCCGACGTCGGGATCTGCCGGTCCGGCGTGCAGACCTGCGTCCACCCGGACTCCGGCGACCCGCTGATAATGTGCGTCCCGAAGGTCAGCCCGCAGAAGGAAATGTGCGACGGACTGGACAACAACTGCAACGGAAGGACCGACGAGGTTTTCCGCGATCTCGGTCTTCCCTGCGACGGACCGGACGGCGACCAGTGCCAGAACGGACGCTTCGAATGCGTCGAGGACGGCTCTGCGACCAGGTGCGGCCCCGAACTGGTCGAAAACCTGGTCGAGGTCTGCGACGGGCTGGACAACGACTGCGACGGGCTGACCGACGAGGACTTCACTCACCAGGGGCTTGTTATCGGCTCTCCCTGCGAGGGATGGGGCCTGTGCGGTCCGGGCGTGGTCACGTGCAGCGTGGACGGGGTGCGGGCAACGTGCTCGACGAACTGGGACGGCCCGGCGTCGCAGTCGGTTCCCGAACTGTGCGACGGACTGGACAACGACTGCGACGACGTCGTCGACGACGGGATGACCTGGTACGGCCTGCCTCTCGAAAGCCTGTGCCGCGGAATCGGGGAATGCGGTGTCGGCCACGTGGAATGCAGCCCGGCGACCCTGAAGGCCGTCTGCTCGACCAACCCGGACGGCTCGAATCCGCGTCCGACCCGCGAATGGTGCGACGGACTGGACAACGACTGCGACGGCCGCGCCGACGACAACCTGGTCGCGACCGAATGGGACTGCCTGCGCGCCGGCGTCTGCAGGGGTGTCATCATACCGGCCGAATGCGCCTACGCCGCGTGGGAATGCGACTATACGGTCATTCCCGACTACCAGGCGGTGGAATCCCGGTGCGATAACCTCGACAACGACTGCGACGGCTTCGTCGACGAGGATTTCGGCAAGGGCGAGGCCTGCGACGGCCCTGACTACGACAAGTGCAAAAACGGCGTGTTCGCCTGCAAGGCCGATGGAACCGGGGTGGTCTGCGGAACAGAGACTGTTGAAAACATTACGGAATCATGCAACCGCAAGGACGATGACTGCGACGGCCGGACCGACGAGGACTTCCCGGTGGGCGAACTGTGCGACGGCCCCGACAACGACCTGTGTAAGAACGGCTCGTTCACGTGTTCGGGGGACGGGACAGGGACCGTGTGCAACAACGAGTGGCTGACGAACATCGTCGAAACATGCAACGCCGTCGACGACGACTGCGACGGGACCACCGATGAGGGCTTCGGGGTCGGCGTGGCTTGCGACGGCACGGACGAGGACCTCTGTGAATTCGGACATATGGTCTGCAACGCGTCGCACGACGGCATCGAATGTTACGAGGACCCGTCGACCCACCCGACCGACGAGGCGTGCAACCGGTTCGATGACGACTGCGACGGATCGACAGACGAGGGTTTTGAATGGCAGGGCAGCATCGTCGGCGGGGCGTGCAACGGTATCGGCGAATGCGGCGCCGGCACGGTCGTGTGCAACCCGACCGGGCTTGCCGCCACATGCTCCACCAATCCCGACGGCACTTCGTCGCAGGCGGTGGCCGAACTGTGCGACCACCTGGATAACGACTGCGACGGTTCAACGGACGAAGAACTGAAGTGGCGCGGCCTCGCCCTCGGCGTACCGTGCGTCGCGGACGGCAACTGCGCGGGCGGCACCGTCGTATGTTCGCCGACCGACCTCGTGGCGACTTGTTCCACCATGCCGAACGGCACGGAACCGGGGGCCACGACCGAAAAGTGCGATGGCGTTGACAATGACTGCGACGGTTTCACCGACGAAGACCTGACGATAGACATATCGCAGTGCAGGACCCAGGGAATCTGCCTGCCCTCGCTGGTGAACGCAACGTGCGGCGGCGCGGGGGGCTGGATCTGCGATTACTCCGCGGTTCCCGGGTACCAGGGCGGAACCGAAACGTCGTGCGACGGCGTCGACAACAACTGCGACGGTTCGATTGACGAAACCTGGGCAATCGGGACCGCGTGCGACGGCGCCGACTCCGACATGTGCCCCAACGGGCTGCGCGTCTGCAACCAGGCGAAGACCGGTTGGAACTGCAGCGAAACCACGCCGAACATCGTCGAGGCGTGCGGCGACGGAACCGACAACGACTGCGACGGCTCGACCGACGAGGAAGGCGGTTCCGGCTGCGTCCAGTATTTCTACAGCGACGACGGCGATGCGTTCGGCGTCGGCGCCGGCCGCTGCCTGTGCTTCGCGGGACAGGTTACGGGATACGTCGGGACGGCCGGCGGCGACTGCAACGACACGGTGGCCACGATCTATCCAGGCGCGACCGAACTGTGCAACCTCAAGGACGACGACTGCGACGGCTTCACCGACGAGGACCCGCAATTCTCGAACCTCGGCGGTCCCTGCGATTCGAACGACGCAGACACCTGCGCGAACGGCTTCTGGACCTGTTCGACCGACAAGCTCAGCCTGGTGTGCAGCGACGACTACAACAGCGCTGAAAAGTGCAACGGCAAGGACGACGACTGCGACGGATTCACCGATGAGGACTGGTCGCTCGGGAAGCCATGCGACGGTTCGGACAGCGACATGTGCCAGAACAGCACGTGGACGTGCAAGCCCGACGGCACCGGCGCCATGTGCATCGAAACCATCGCGAACATCACCGAACGGTGCAACGGCAAGGACGACGACTGCGACGGCTTCACCGACGAGGACTTCACCCTGGGACGCGCCTGCGACGGAACCGATGCCGACACGTGCGCCAACGGTTCATACACCTGCAAGGCCAACGGAACGGGCGTCGAATGCGTGAACGAATCGCTTTCCTGGCCTTCGGGCTCCGAGGTGTGCGACGGGTTCGACAACAACTGCAACGGCTCCGCCGACGAAACCTGGTCAGGCCGCCTGAAGCGGTGCGATTCCACCGACACCGACACCTGCAGGACGGGGATAACGCAGTGCACGGTATCGCAGACGACCGTGGAATGCATCGGGGACGTGGTCTGCGCCCCCGGCGCGACATGCACGGCGGATCCCCTCTCCGAATACGTCGCCGACCGCTGCCTGTGCGGCGCGCCCCCGGTCATCTGTTCCAGGACGCAGGGTTCCACATGCTCGGCCGGGGTGTGCCTGTGCGGCACCGGCGCTGCCTGCTCAGGAACGAAACAATGCCTTTCGGACGGCCTTGGCGGGTATTCCTGTCAGTGATGCCCCCGTACTGCTGGATGAACGTGATGCAACCCAGAATCATCGTGCCGATCGTGATTACAGCCGCGCTGCTGGCCTGCGGCTGCGCCAGGAAACAGCCGAAACCCTTCAAGGTGGACGAACCGCGGATATCCCTGCCGGAACTTGATTCAACGGCAATCGCGGCCGCGGTGGCCATGTTGCCGGAGGGGCTGCCCGGACGATGTCCGGCCAGCGCCGGCGCCTGGAATGCCGCGATCGAACGAAAGATCTCGATGAGATCCACGACGCTGGCCAGGACGGACATCACGAGCGTCATCGGGCTTTCCCTGAAGATCGGTGAAGCCGTCCGTGGCGAAAACGGATTTGTAACGCCGGTCATCGTGGCGGGCATCGGCGCGGAGGTCACTTCGCTGCAGAACCAGGACGAATCGGCGCGGATCCTGGCGGACGCCTGGCGCGGGCTGTCGTTCGATTTTGTCGCCGGCCCCGGCATGATTGCGGAATTCAGTGGGAACGTCCCGGTGCCGCCCGAACTTGAAGAGGCGCTTGCGTCGCTGCTGCCGATACTGCCGGACCAGGAATCGATGCTCAGGGGCGCGTGGGAATTCTCGCGCAGCCGCCAGATCCCGCTGCCCGGCGGCGCGTCGGCCGTGGAAACGCTGACCGTAACGGGCCGCGTCGCGGGGGTCTCCGCGGGTGATGTCGTGGTGCAGATGGATTTCAAGTCCAGGCTTTCGGGGGCTTCCACGGTGGACGGAGTGCCGGGACGAATCAAGGGCGGCGCCGGTGGGGGACGCGCGGTGTGCCGTTTCGATTCCATGGGTCTTAAATCATGCGGGGTATCGGAATCGCGAACCGCGTCCGTGATCCTCACCCCGACGCGTGGAAGGGCTCGCCTGCTTGAACAGAAGGTGTCCGTGGAATCGACGATTTCCCGCGGTGACGGAGGCCTTCCATGACCGGCGGCTGGCGTGACATCCTGGAACGCCATGTGCGGGCCGGCGGCGGGCGGATGACCCTGCCGAGGCTCCAGATCGCCGATGTGTTTTTCTCGATGCGGGGCCACCCCGGCATCGAGTCGATTCTTGCCGAGGTGAGACGTCGTTATCCCGGGATCGGCGAGGCCACCGTTTACCGCACGATGAACCTCCTGTGCGAGGCGGGACTGGCCGAGGAAAGACACTTCGGCGAGGGCTACTCACGCTTCGAACCCGCCACGGGGAACGCCGTGCGCAGCGGCCATCATGACCACCTGATATGCCTTTCCTGCGGCGCCATAATCGAATTCGGCGACCCGGAAATCGAGGCGCTGCAGGATCGGGCGGCCGCGCTTCACGGCTTTGAAATCCGCAGCCACCGCCTGGAAATCTTCGGCATCTGTCCACGCTGCCTGGCATGAAACCGCAGACCGTGTTCCGGTGCCTGCGGCGCCGTTGGCCTTGACATCGACCGGCCGGGCGTGGAGAATCGCCCTGTTCTTTGCACCGCGGGATTAACTCAGTGGTAGAGTGACAGCTTCCCAAGCTGTAGGTCGCGGGTTCGACTCCCGTATCCCGCTCAAATCAGACGAATTGGCCATTTGACTGTTCGGGACGGCGACGTTTCGGACATGGATCCGACATCTTCACATCGTCTTGAATCCCGGCAAATTCCCACCGAATCCGAACCAGGCATCCGAACGCTGCCGCGCGGGCCGGACAGCAATGTAGGCTGGCTTGTGGGCACCGGATATGCTAGATACAAATCGGTTTATCGTAATTGTGGTCAACCGGGCCATGTCTGCCAATACAGAAGGTTTCGAAACGTCGTCATCGCGAAACACGCTGCGCGGTGCGGCCAGAAAACGACCGGAGTCGCATCCGGGCAGCTTCCGCACTCTTCTCCATACATTGCGGCTTTCGGACGTCGATCCGGTTGCCACGTTCGAATCTGCCGTGTCGTCGCGCCTGCCGGGTCGCTCTGTTTACGCGGTCGGTTCCGGCAGGGCGGCCCTGGTGTTGACACTTCGTTCACTCGGGATTCCTGCTGGCAGCGTGGTGCTGCTGTCGGCCTACAACGCACCTTGCGTTCCAAACATTCTTCAGGCGGCAGGGTATCGGCTCAAATACATCGACATTGACCTGGATTCGTTGAATCTTGATGTTTCGCTTTTACCCGACACCCCGCCCGACGGTACCGGCGCCCTCCTGATAACCCATATGGAAGGCTCGCCGGCGCAAATGACTGCGGCGATGGACTGGGGGCGGCGCCACGGCATTCCGGTCATCGAAGACGCCGCGCACGCATTCGGCGCCCGCCTGAACGGCATACCGGCTGGAAGTATCGGCGACGCTGCAATATTTTCGCTCGGGATGGGCAAGCACCTCAACACGCTCGGGGGCGGCCTGGCGGTGCTTCCGTGCGGCGGTGAGGCCGATGGCCTGATGCGGTCCGCGGTTAATGGATTCAAATCGACATCGGCAGCCGGGGTTGGACGGAATCTCCTGCTTGAATCGGTGGTCAATATCGGAACGAATCCGTTGATTTTCGGTTCGCTGGCACTTCCTTTTCTGCGTATCGCCCGAAATCACGGAAAAGACCCGATGACCGCCCTGTTTGAAGACGACCCTTCGGTTCTTCCGCCGATTGATTCTTCGGGTTTCCGCCGAATCAGCACACTTCAGGCATCCCTGGGAATTGGCAGACTGCAGAATATCGACGAGGTGCTTGACGTTCGCCGCAGGCGTGCCGCCCGATGGACGAAGGAACTGTCCGGCATAATCTGCATGCAGAAGCCGCTCTCCGGGGCGGAACCGGCCTGGCTGGAATTTTCGGTAAGAAGCACTCTGCGCGATCGGCTGCAGAAAGCGTTGATGACCGTCGGCCTGGATACCCAGAAGACGTGGATGGCGGCCTGCGATGCACTGCCATACGGTGGGCGACATGAACCATGTCCGAATGCCCGGCGCGCCGGAAACGAAGTGTTTTATCTTCCCGTGTACAGCCATCTCGGTCCCGATCTTTTTGAAGATCTGGTCAGAAAGGCGGGCATTGCCATAAGGCGCGAATTATCTTGAAGGCGCTGCTGATCAACATCTGCGCCACACTGGCGTCGGATGACCACCCCCGCCATCACGTCGGACCGGTCTCCCTTGCGATTGCCGCCGCCGTACTCGAAAGTCGCGGATGGACGGTCGAGTTCATCGACGAAGCCCTCCTGCAGACCGCCGACGAAAATCATCTGCGGGATGTCTTTGCGGCGCGGGCGCCCGACCTGCTGCTGATTCACACCAACCTGGCCGGCGTAAAGGCCACCGCCAGACTGCTGGCGACGCCTGTACCATCCTTCGCCATACGGCTGGCCATGGGAAACGCCGTCGCGCACGCCAGCGGGCATCTTCTTGCCGAAACAGTTGACGATCCTCGTGCTCCCGTTGCCCTGTTGCTCGGGGAAGGCGAGGCGGTTCTGATGGACATCGTTGACGATCTGGGCCAGGGCAGGATTCCCGATCATCCGGCCCTGTTGCGGAAAGGCGGATCAGCGATCCCTCACGTTCACACCATTGACGATCCGGACAGACTTCCCATGCCGGCCCAACATTTCATGGTGGGCAGGCCCTATCGCTTCATGTACCCGATTGATGCCCGGGGGCGTTTGCGCATGGCATACATGCTGACCTCCCGGGGATGTCCGCATGGCTGCATCTTCTGTTCGGAGGTCGAACGGGTATCGGTCGGCAGACACATGCGTTATCACTCGGTTGAACGTGTGATTTCCGAAATCAGGCAGGTTCGGGACCTTGGCGCCAACGGGTTGTATTTCAGCGATGACAATTTCGGGGAAAAACCGGATCGCGTGGAGCAGATCTGCCGGCGGATGATTGACGAGGATCTGACGATTCCATGGGTGGCCCAGGTCAGGGCGGGCGGGTTTTCGCCCGACCTTCTGGCACTGATGCGCAAATCCGGCTGCAGTTCGCTTTGTCTGGGCGTCGAAAGCGGAAATGACAATCTGCTGGACAGGATCAGCAAGGGTATCGACGTTTCCCAGATCAGGGAACAATTCGGATTAATCCACGAAGCCGGCATTGGAACCGTGGCGTACATCATCATCGGGCTGCCCGATGAAACCGACGACGAAAGGCGCCAGTCATTCGAATTGCTGAAAGAACTGAGGCCGGACATCGTCCAGGTCCATATATACAACGTTGCGCCAGGGTCGAAGGTCTGGCAACAGAATGAATACGCGGCCGGCACGATTCCAAGCAGCAAGTACGTCGGATCCGGGATGGATCCCGACCGTCTGCGCATGCTTGATGATGAAAGACGGCGTTTCTACGTGCGCTATTACACGAATCCACGGTATATCGCCAGCATGCTTGTTCGCCGCTGGCGATACCTGCTGAGCAACTGGCCCTGGTTCGCTACCTACTCGCTGGCGGCGCTGCGCTTTTTTGTCGGACGGGCGCGATGAAGGTCGGACACCTGTCAGCAATCCTGAAATCGGCCATCGGGCTCAGACTGCGCGATCTGCTCGGGCTTCGTTCGTATCCCTTCAAACTCGAACTGCTGGTGACCGGGGCCTGCAACAGCCGCTGCCGAACATGCTCAATATGGAAGAAAAGCGCGTCTGCGTCCGAGATGTCGATTTCCCATGCTTCCCGCCTGATTCGTTCTGCAAGACCGCAGCTTCGCTGGGTAAGCATTACCGGCGGCGAGCCCACGCTGAGGAACGATCTGGTCGAGCTTGTGGATGAGATTGTCAGGGTCGGCGGGACAGACCTGAAGGTGATTCAATTCACCACCAATGGGTTGCGCCCCGATCGCATCAAGGACATGTTCCCGGAAATATTCAGGATTACAAGGCATCTGAGCGTCTTCGTGTCCGTCAGTCTTGACGGACTGGAAGACTCCTACGAGGAAGTCAGGGGGATTCCAGGCGGATTCGCCCTGGTTCGTCAATCCATGACTGAACTCAGGAATGCGGCGGCGAGTCATCCGGACGTATCGTTGTCCCATCAAGTCACGGTGTCGCGGTATAACCTGGACGGACTGCCGGCCCTGGTCGACTACGTCTTCGCGGACGGGGACAGTCCCACGTTTACCTGGGCAACCGACGGCTTCCTGCTTTCAGGCCGGGACTCTCTCGTCGATCTCAGAACTGACCCCGGCAGAATCGACGATGCCGTCCGAATTATCGGGCGGCATTATGGTTTCGGCAGGTTGCTCGATATCCCGCCCGGACTCTTTCTGAGGCTGTCGAAGCCGTATTTCAAAACCGGTTTATCCGTCCTGCCATGCTGGGCGGGACGCGCCGCCGTGACCGTTGACGCCGATGGCGTCGTCTACGCGTGCGATACGGCCGAGTACCGCATCGGCGACCTGGCCGATTCCGATCACGATCTGAAATCCTTGATGAATTCGGAGGGTGCAGTGGCGGCCCTTGGGGCCGCGCGGCGCTGCCGCGGGTGCTGGACCCCGTGTCACGCGTACACCAGCATGATGAGCAGTCCGCTGACGGCCATTATTCAACTGGCGCTGCGGAGACATCGAAAGGAATGTAAAACTCACCGGCTCTGGTAAAATACCAAAGGCATTTCAACATCGAAACGCCGGGTGAAACCAGGTTTCCCCCGCTTCCAGTAAAACTGGTTATCACTAAGTCCCTGATGGTTAAGGAATGAAGCCGATGCGTCGGTCGCAAAAAGAATCGGGGGCATGGCCCGATCACGGGCTGATTCATCGCCTGCTGCCCGCCGCTCTTTTCCTGTCGGCATTCATCGTTCCTGCCGGCGCCCGCGCCCTCGTCAACCGGATGCCTGTTCACTACGCCCCGGCGGTGCTTTCGTACAGACCGGCGGAAATCCCTTCCTTCTGGGTGCGGCCGCTGACGCTGGCTGTCGCGGCGGCCATAATGTGCATCATTGC
The DNA here is from genome assembly GCA_964470365.1 of uncultured Anaeromyxobacteraceae bacterium. Lineage (GTDB taxonomy): Bacteria > Myxococcota_A > UBA9042 > DTJE01 > DTJE01 > JAGOFO01. The sequence goes on from CAYYCO010000001.1 coordinate 88,649, forward strand.
GTTTCTTCTGCGCCGCAGGACGGAACTGCTGCGTTCATTCGTTCCGGTCGGGGTTATTTCCCTGTTGACCCGTGCTTTGGTGCCGTTCGGGCTGCTTCACACGCAGACCGACGATCTTCGCCTTGTGTCAACCGTGCGCGGTATCCCCGGTTTTGACTTGAGCGGCTTCAATTCCGAAGCGGGACTGGTGGTTCCGCTCTTCCGATTCTTCATGGGAATTGCCGGCGACAACCTGATTTCGATGCAGGCCGCGTCGCTGCTGGCGGGCGTCCTCATGCCGCCACTGGTCCTTCTGATCGGGGCGTACTGGTTCAGGGACGTTCGCTACGGCAGGTGGGCCGCGATTCCCTTGATCATCAGTCCGGCCGCATGGGCATTTTCCGGGGCCATATCGGCATACATGGTTGCCGCAACCATCTTTGCCGCATCCCTCGCCGCAGGCGTGATCGCAAGGGACTGCCGTTTCCCGGCCCGGCTGGCCCTGCTCATTCTGAGCACCCTGCTGCTTTTCACCGCTTCGCTGCTGAAGCCGGAATTCCTGCTGCTGATCCCTGTATACGGTTTGCTGATTCATGCGGCATGGGATGGGACGGGGCGCCTTCCGCGGATGCTTGTGCTGCTGGCGCCGGCCGTGGTCCTTGTGGTCATTGCGGTATTTTTCCTTCCATACATCAAGGATTTCCTCTATGCCTCGGCCGGGCGGCGCAACGGTATCGACGGCGTCCTGGCGGAACGGCTCATCACCTATTTCGTCGTCGGCTTTCTGTTGTTGAATCCCCCCTTCCTGCCGTACAAGGCAATATTCATAAAGGGACTCATAAGACCAGCCGCAAAAGGTGTACGCGCGCTGCAGATCGCAGCCATGTCGCTGGCATCCATATATGTTCTTTCGGTTTCTTCATTCGGCATGAACCAGTGGCGTCACGCGCTGATCTTTCTGGTTCCTTTCCATCTTGCCGTGGCGCCCGAAATTTGTCAGGCCGTCAATGCCCGCAGAAATCCACGCGTCAAACTCCTGCTCGCGGCCATACTTGTTTTCGACCTGGCGGGCTTCGCATTCTACGCACACAACGTCAAGACGAATTCGGATATCGTCACTCCATTTCTCGAGTCTCATGTGGATGCCGAGTCCCTGGTGCTGTATGCGCCCCAACAGTTCGACATGAACCCGGCCAACCTGTTCGCGAGCCTTGGCGTCCCCAGAAGTCTGCCCCTTGATGAACTCTGGCCGGCCACATGTGTGGAATGGCGGCGGCAGAAACTGGTCGGGTTGCGGACAAGGGCCGTGGATATTCTGAATTCGGCAGGCCTTCAAGGGTGGAACCGGTGCTCTTCCAGCCTTTCAAAGGCGTTTCTATCAATAGATACCCTGGGCGAGGATCTGCAGAAACTGAAGAGCTGCCTCGGACCTTCCGCAGACACCAGGCTCGATGGAATCGCCCGGGAACTGGCGGATGCAGATGCGAATCTGGCGCCCGAACAATGCATCGAAGACCTCGATTCGACAAGGGAGTTGTTGCGTCCCTTCAAGCGTGTACTCCTGTACATTGACTACGGTGTCGTTTTGGACAAGAGTGTCTTCAATTATGGTTCGAAGCACTGTCGCGAATATTTTGACCTCGCGATCAAGAACATGGATGCGGAAGTTCCCGCGGCCATTGACAAGCCTGAATTCGTCGAGGTCGGAACCATCCGTTCGACGGACGGGGACGTCCTGTGGGAAAGGCCATGAAGGGATTTGACGTTGTCATTCCATGCCGCAACGAGGAAAACAACATCGCTCCTCTGGTGGCCGAACTTAAAACGACGCTCATCGACTATTCATGGCATCTGTTCCTCATCAATGACGGCAGTACCGACGGCACCGGCGAGGCAATGCGAAACGAGGCCTCAAACGACCCGGCCCATGTTACGGCGATCGACATGCCGTGCAATGTCGGCAAGCAGGCGGCGCTCCTGGAGGGCTTCGCGCGATGCACTCAACCGCTGATCCTCACAATGGACGGCGATCTGCAGGATGACCCGTCGGCCGTGCCCCAGATGCTTGCCGAGATTGAGAAGGGGGCCGATGCCGTAATCGCGGTGCGTAAACGACGCGCCGAAGGCGTTTCCAAGGTCGTGCCATCCCGCGTGTTGTCCGCAATGGTTCGCAGGCGTTTCGGTTTTTCCGTCGATGACGTCAACGCCCCCATGAGAATGGTGCGCCGTGAACTGCTGAACGGGCTGACGCTCAGGGCCGGGGAGTTCCGTTTCCTGCCGATTCTATGGAATTCGCAGGGACACCGGGTGGCGCAGGTGGTCGTCGAACAGCGTCCACGTCATTCCGGCCTGTCAAAATTCAGTGGCGCATGGCGATACTTCGAGGCCCTGTTCGTTCTGCTGACCCTGCCGCCCAGGGACCGGAAGACCCGCTGGTGGCTGCGGATTCTGGTCACGATGGCGTTGCTGGCCGCAATTTCGCTTTCAATCGACCTTGATTCCTTTTCAAGGGCTTTGCTGGCCGTTCCAGTATCCTGGGTCGTTGCGCTGGGGGTCGCGAACCTGACGGTGCTGTGCATAAGGTCGATGCGATGGCGAATGATCCTGGCGGGCTGGGATGTGCCCCTGGGTTTTGGAAAGGCCGTCAACGCCTATCTCGTCGGAACCCTTTTCGGCAATCTCACCCCCATGCACTCCGGCGCGGTCGTTCGCGCACTCATGGTTGTTCGCGGGACCCGCGGCAGGGTCACGACGGCGCTCGCATCGGTCCTGGTCGACCGTTGCCTGGACCTGCTTTTCCTGACCCTGGTCGGGCTCAGTTTTCTTGGCTTCACGGCGCTGCCCGGGCTGGCATGGCTCCTTGTGGGGGCAGGCGTCGTGGTCTACTTCCTGGTCATCGGTTTTGTCCGCGTCCATCCCGAGCGTGGCGTCCGCCTGGCAGGGATTTCCTTCGGGAGTCCCGATTCCCTGTGGATTCCCGCGCTGATGACCATCGCTGCGTACTCCGCTTTCTTTTTCCTTGCATGGCTTCTCGCAAGGGCATCCGGCGTCAATCTGTCACCACTCAGGCTGGCCGGGGTGATCGGGGCCGTAAACATAATCTCCCTGGTTCCCGTCACGTGGTCGGGCATCGGCGCGCGGGAAGCCGCGATGGCCCTCTTCCTTGTGCCGCTTGGCGTGGATGCGGCCGTCGCGACCGCATTCGGCGTGGCGTACTCGGTCACCTTTTACATATCTTCCCTGACCTGGGGCGGGATCGCCTTCCTGCTGGGACATTTCAGGAGGCGGAGCGCGTCTTGACCATGTTGATAACAACGCTGAACCTGCCCGACGGCGCGGGCGGCAACATCACGAAGGATCTGTTCAACGGCGCGTGGTGTCGCGGCGCCAGAATCGGCGGAACCTCGATGCCGCCTCTCAGTCTTCTGTACGCGGCGACCTCAATCAGGACGGCCCGGGCCTCGGAACGTTTCGTGGATGCGGTGTGGGAGGGGCTTTCCGGCGACGCGGTTCTGCGTCGACTCGAGGGCTCCGATGTAGTGGTTGCCCACACATCCAACTACACGCTGGCGGATGACCGGAAGATGCTTTCCACGCTTCGGGCAGGACTCGGGTGCCGGATTGCGCTTTTCGGGAATCTGGACGGCGCGGTGGCCAACGAACTCGTGGCAAATAACGTTGCGGACTGGGTTTGCTGCGGGGATCCCGAGGAGGCGTTCGCCGAACTTGGAAGCGCCCTGACCGGTTCGGATGATCGGGCATTCATGATCGCCGGACTGCATTCGGCCGGTGTCCTCGAACCAGCCCGACGGCCTTTGGGAGATCTTGACGACAAGCCGGTGCCCGACAGGACCCCGATTCTTGGAAGGAGGTACCGCAATCCGCTTGCCGTCACTTCCCGCTGGACCACGGCACTGACTTCCCGCGGTTGTCCTTTCAATTGCGGCTTCTGCAATACTCCCGGTTACTACGGCAGAAATTACCGCCTTCATTCGCTGGAATACGTACTGGACGAACTACGCTGTCTTTCGCGGATGGGATGGCGGGAAATATTCTTTCGCGACGACATTTTCCGCGCGGGTCACGTCGAAGAATTCTGCGAGGGGCTGCTTCGGACGGATCTGCGGCTGAAATGGTCCTGCAATCACCGCGTCGATACCCTCAACGAAAAAACGCTCGCGCTGATGCGGGATTCGGGATGTCACACCGTCAAATTCGGCGTTGAATCGGGCGATGACGAAATTCTTGCGGCCATTGGCAAGCCCTGCCGGCGGCGCGCCGAAGAAACATTCGACATCTGCAGACGACTGGGAATCCGCACCCACGCGCACCTGATGATCGGGTTGCCGGGCGAAACCACCGAACAGATTGAAAGCACGGTCCGGCTTCTGAAACGCATCGAACCGTATTCCTTCTCAATGGGGATGTTCACGCCCCACCCCGGTTCGTTGTTTTACGAACGCCTCGGTTCAGAAGGGGTTGTCGTCGGCGGCGCATGGAAGGATCGCGTTCAGGGCAATCCTTCGGCCGTGGCAGACGATGAACTTGACGCGATTCTGAGGCGGACCTACCTGTCCTACTATCTTTCACCGCGCCGGATGTTTCTCTATGCGCGGGATTTCCGCAAGTGGGCCGAGCTTGCGGACGTCGCCATTCAGATGCTTCGCAGGTTCGCCGGGGGTGGGGGACGATGAATCTCATTCCCAGGGAAGTCGTTCTCGGAACAAGACTTCTGCGCAGCTGGTTGCGCAGGCGTGACAGTCAGGCATTCGACGTCATCAAGGCAAAACTGTTCATCACGCGACGATGCAACCTGTCGTGCCTGCATTGCGGCATTGGAAGGGCGCGTTACGACGCGACCGGCGAACTGACGACGGATCAGGTCGTCTCGTTATGGCATTCGAATCCGGAACTTCAGATTCTTTCGCTTTCCGGCGGGGAACCTTTTCTGCGGGATGACTTGGCGGAAATCGTCACGGCCGCCGTCAACCTGCTGCCGCGGCTGATGGTTCTGACGATCAACACCAACGGCTGGTTCACCGATCGAACGGTGCGCCTTGCCGAGACGGTCGCGCCGCTCATGCCGCCGCGTTGCCGCCTGGTGGTCGCCTGTTCATCCGACGGCCCCCGGGAGGCGCACGCGGACATCCGCCAGAATGACGAATCCTTCATCCGCAAGGAACGGACGCTTGATGGACTCCGACGCCTGGCGGCCGGACATCCGAACCTGGAAATACGGCACAACGTGAATGTCAACCGATGGAATCTGTGCAGCATCGGCGAATACGTCCATCGGCTTTCCACTTCCGGGGAACAATGCTTCATCAGCATGTATTCCGCATCGAAACATTACAGTCACGGCCCGGCCGATTACGTGGAACTCGAGGCATTTCGTCGGGAAGTCGCACGCCATCCGGAAATTTTCAGGCAACTGGCCCGCAGTTCCGACCTTCTTGGTCGCCTGTATCTCGCATTCGCATCGGCATATTACGGTTCCCCGGAACCGGTGCAGCCGCTGCCTTGCTTCAGTCTGCGGTCATCACTGATTATCGAACATGACGGCATGGTGCGGCCATGCATCAATTTCCCCAGGGATCTTGGATATATCCAGGACCACGGCTTCAGCCTGCGCGACGTCGTCTCTTCTCCGGCCTGCGATGCGCTCCGCCGCGACATCGGTTGCGGAAAGTGCCCGGTATGCTGGACTCCAAATGAAGCGTACACGACCCTCATGTGCAATTTTTTCAACCCTTCGCTGCTGAAGCGCCTTCCGGGCCGGTTTTTCGGGGGCTGACGTATGGCATCCGCGGAAACGACAGAAACCCCGGAACGCGCCACTGTTGCCGAATCGGGCATTCCATATTCGAACCCCGACCGGAATCCGATCCGTCATCACCCTCGCGTCGCCATGGCGGCGCGATTCGTGCTCACTGCCATCTTCGTCCTGGCTCACGCCATCTGCGGACTGGAAGCTACCGCCGACACACAGGCCTCGATTGTCATTCCGGATGAATACCGCGATCGCGTGCAGGCGTTGATTAATCCGGCGACCCCGGATCCTTCCCGAAGGTGGATTATCGACAGCGTGCGAATCGACGGCGCCCTGGTCCATTTCAAGATCCGCAGGACCTTCAATGACGCACCCTTTGAGTTCTTTCTTGCATATGGAGCCCCGGAGTCGACGGATTCCGCATGTCTCCCGAGACTCGGCGACGAACGTATCAGCGTCTGCTCCGACCAAGGCGACGCGCCTCTTGATGTGGCCGCCGAATGGCAAATCTGGGCCCGCGAATCCGGAACGCTTGAAAAGCTGTCGAAAGCATGGGGACAGAGTTCCGTCGCCCAATCTTCGTGCGACCCCGACTTCCTTCACAGTCGCCCTGACTTATTCAAGGGTAACTTCGTCAATCCGGCCTGGATTCGCTGCCTGATCCTGTCGACGCAGTTTCTTTATGCGGCCATCGGCCTGTGCGTCATCTGCCTTGTTCTTGTTTCCCTGTCCTTCCTGCGGACGGTAACGGCGCTGCCCGGCACGCTTTCAAGGCGCACCTGGACAGGACTGATCGGGGGCACCGTTCTTCTGGGGCTGGCCAAATGGTTCCTTCTGCCGGACGACAACCTGGTTCTCATCGATGAATGGCAGAACCTTTCGGCAATCAGGGAGATCGCCAATGCCGGACGTTTCGGCTGGATAACGGAAGAAATTGCCGGGGTCACAAAGAAGATCAATCTTCTCGACTATCCGCCGCTCCTGCACATTCTCAGCGCGGCAGCGTCGTTGACAGGCCTGTCCGTGAAGCATTCGGCGGCACTTGTAAACGACCTCGCCACATCCCTGACGTTCCCTTTATTTTTCATGGTCGGCCTCTCATATCGCCCGAAGATCGGCGAATCGGCCCTTCTGCTCCTGTCGCTGCTGTTCGCCACGCTGCCGAGCATCCTGACGTTGTCGCTGTCCGCTTCGACCGTTCCGCTCTTTGTATTGCTGCAACTGGTGATCCTGTTGATTTCCAAGGCATTTCATGAGGATGATCGCCATCGCCGCCGGCATTTCGCGGGTATCGTGGCCGCGATCGTCCTCGCCACATATTCCCGGTTCGAGGCATTGCCGCTGATCCTGGGATTCTTCGGCATCCTGTTGTTATCCCATCGGCGCGACGGCAGGTTCCCCAGCTGCTACCGGCAGTATTTCGCGGCAGGCTGCGCAATCGCCATCACGCTTGCCGCCCCGATGATTTCGCTGTTTTTCCTGGCGAAAAGCACCATGGTCACTGAAGGCTCCTCAATGTTCCCCCTGTCTTTGCTGACACGTGTTCCCGCAACACTGATCAATTTTGCAACATTCATCTTCACGCCGGCTTCATTTCCAGTCTGGCTCAGTCTTCTCGTGGTCGTCACCCTGAAATCGTTTTTCGTGAACGGAAGACACAAATCCGATGCGCCCGTGCTGATATTCCTGCTGTTTTCGTCCCTCTGGCTGAGTTTCATCTATTCGCTGAACGGGCTGAACGAACACTTCCTCGTGTCGACATTCCCGAGGAGGCAATACTATCTCGGGTCGGTCTATGTTCTGTTCTGGATGCTTCTTGTTTCCACCTGGCCGGAGCGCCTGCCCCGGTTTGTCAAACCGTGGCTGGCAATCATTGCCATCGTGCTGAACTGTCTCGGCGCGGCGTATCAGTACGATGGCTTCCTGGCATCCGACAGACTCAAGGCCGCCAGGGAACTGGCAGCCAACCTGCATCGGATTGAGGACGACGCCATCATCGTTTCAAGAACGTCGGTATTCGCGAGATTCACGGCAGATATGGATCACGTCGATTTCGAAACGCTCGATCCCGGCATGCTGTCCGGCACCGGGCGTCCGCTTTATTATGTGGTCCAGCTTCCCGAGAGCGAACAGGATATCTCTTCGCAGCTTCGGAATACCTTTGACATGACGCCGGTTTCGGAACGCATCTTCAGATTGACACCCAGGGCCCGGCCTTGAATCGCAAATATTTCGGATTGATCCTGAAGGTCACCACGACCCCCGGAAATATCCTCGACGTTGACTTCATGGCCCGATCCCGGTTGAATAGGTCCTGGCCACCTCCCGGCCTTCGGGGCTTTCCATCGTGGCCGAAACCTGGAGGGAACATGCGCACCGATCGATTCGCCGCGGCCATGAGCGTAGTCCTCTGTATCGCGGCCGCCTGTTCAGGCACGACGACACCCGCGGATACCGTCACCGGCGATTTGACACCCGTTGATGCCGTCACCGACGATTTGACACCCGTTGACGCAGTCACCGACGATTTCGTTCCGCCCGCCTGCGGGAACACCCCGATCGAATGGAACGGGCTGATTCCGGGTCCGGGCCAGGACGGCTTCGACGCGGACCTGGAGGCGAAGGCGACGAGGATCGAACGGGCCCACCAGATATTTGTTACGGCCGGCCTCGACGTGAACAAGGACATCAGCATTTCCCTTGAAAACGCCGATGACCGCCAGTCGGTCACGGACTTTCTTACGACCGGCGATTCCTGGGATTACCAGGCATTTTCGGGTAAGTCCCCGCTGGACGTGATAACGACCAACCACAAGGTGGCGGGCCTTTACGCCGGGGTGGGCATCGCCGCCAACGCCTACCGTTACGGCGTCCTGCGTAACCAGGGATACCCGTGTGAGGACGTGGAACGCGCGCGCGATTTTCTGCTGAAATCCCTCGACGCGCTCCACCTGGCCCAGGAAATCACGGGAACGCCGGGCGTCATCGCGCGCGGATTCCAGCGCAACGACATCCCGCACAACGAGGTCGTCACGGTCCCCCTGTTCGACGGCGAGGGCAACCCGCTCCCGGAAGGGGCCAAAAACAACGGCACCTGGCGCGATGACCAGTCGGGCAATTACCCGAATTACTCATGGGAGGATTCGGTCAGCCGCGACATGTACATCGGGTGGGTCACGGCGCAGGCCGCCGCATGGGAGGTCATCCGCGATGACGAGTGGATTCCCGACGCTTATAAAACCCGCCTGCAGGCGGACGCGCTTCTCCTGGCGAAAGAACTGATGAAGGTACGCTGTCACGATGAATGGGCCCCGGACTGCTACGACCTGGAAATTCCGGATGCCGACGGACGCATAACCCTTCACGGCTGGCTGAACCCGCAGAATTTCGACGGCCAGTTCTACATTCCCGGCGGCGAAAACGGTTTTCACGCGGTGATGGCGCTCGGCATCGTGGCGGCTTTCGCGTACGTCACGGAGGATCCGGAAGTAACGACGTACCTGGACGGGCTGATTGGCGCACGCCAGTTCCCCAGGATAATCGCCGAACACGGCTGGGAATTCGTCGACATGGGCACGAAATCGAACTACTCGAATTACAACATGGCCTTCGCCGGCCTGTGGCTCTGCATGCGGTACCTTGAAGACACGGACGCCCGGAAGACGGTCGGCGGGGCGATCGGTCCCGTTTTCTACGACAGGCCCGACCAGCCACGGCAGGCGGCGGACATCGGGTACAGCTACTACGATTTCATATACGCCGCCGGGGATGCGGACTTCAGCGCATGGGCACCCGGGACCGGCCAGGTCGACGAAACCGCCGTCGCGCGCGGTATCGGGACGCTGAAGGACTATCACGACGCGCCGTACTGGGACTTCGGCGTCACGCTGTGTCCCGATGCGGTCTGCACGGAAGATGAACCGGCCGTGGATTCACCGGACTGCGATCCGGCGGACGACGTTCACTTCACCGTGCTGGGGTGCGTCGGCCGCAACGGCGACCTGATAACTGAACAGCCGGTCCCGATGTCCCTGCTCGGACCGTCCAACTACCACTGGCGATCCAATCCCTATGTGCCGAACCGCAATGGCGAGGGCTCGGCGCTGCTGCCTTCGGTCGATTTCCGCATAGCCTACTGGATGGGGCGGTGGGCGCGACGCTGACGGCGCGACGCGTCATGCCGAACCATTGAAAAACCCCTTATTCTCAATTTGTTTCGACCGCATCTTTCTGATAATCTCGTCGCGTCCGAAGCATTACGCGTTCACAAAATCGTCTGGAGTGAAGGATGGAAGCTAACACCAATCTTCCGGGAATCGGGGACAGGCTTGCGAATCGTTACAGGATCATGTTCGGCCGTGGCGCCGGCCCGTCCGGCGCCGTATTCAAGGCGCTTGACCTCGAAAACGACCTTTCGGTCGCGCTCAAGGTGATCAACGCCGCCTTTTTCGAAGGGCCTTTCGCGGCGATGAACATCGCACGGCTGTCCCGCGCCTCCGATATCGAGGACCCGAACGTCGTCAAGGTCTACGATTTCGTGTCGTCGGAGGGACGCCATTTCGTGACCAGCCAGCTCGTCGAGGGGCTGTCCCTGCGGGCGGTGCTCGATCTGCATGACGAAGGCGGCGAACATTTCCCGGTGCCGAAACTGAAAAGTTTCGGCGAACGGATGCTCAACGGCGTCAGGGCCTTCCACCGCAAGGGGCTCGTTCACGGCAACATCAAACCGGAAAACTTCTTCGTGCTTCCGGACAGACTTGCGCTGTCCGACCCTTGGCACCTGGTTGACCGAATGCTGCGCGATGGCGAACACATACCGGTATCCGACTACTACCGCGCCCCGGAACAGCTGACCGACCCCAAACTGGAAATTCCCCAGAGCGACCTGTACGCGATCGGGCTGATACTCGGCGAACTGATCGCCATCAGCCCCGTGAAGCCCGGTCTCGCCCTCTCCACCCAGGTGCCCCGGCTCACCAAACGATTCGACGAACTGTTCGTCACGGCGACCGCGCTGGACCCGAACGCACGTTTCGACTCGGTGGAATCGTTCGCAACCTGCATGCGCGAGGCGTTTTCCAGCGTGCAGAAGGAAGGCCTCTGGGTACGGAGGATGCACGAAACAGGCTCCTTCAGGGCAATCAGGCTTCCGGCGGCCGACGCGCCCGAAGTCGAACCGCTGGCCGAAATGCCCGTCGAATCCCTGGTCGACGCCGCACGTGAACCGGCGCCGTCAGCCGGCGACCTGATGGACATACCGGAACAGGAACCGGCCGATACGGTCGAACCGGGGGAATACGACGCCGAACAGTACGCGCCGCCGCCTGTGGAAATGCCGGAAATACCGGAACCGGCGATGCCGGAGGCCGACGACGAAAACGTCGTGACTTTCGAATCCGTTACCAGCCGAGTGGAAACGACGCCGCCACCGGCCGCGGGAATGCAGAAGACCAGACCCTCCCAGAAGGGAAAGAAGGGGCACAGGCAGCCTGAACCGCAGCCGGCGCCCAGGCCGGCGCCCACGCCGCCGCCGCCCCCCCGGACGGTGACGCAGCCACAGCGTCCGGTCCAGCCGCCGCGGACATCGCAGTCCTTCAGGGCCGCGCCGCCGCCGGCGCCGCCGTCGGGCCCCGAACGTAAAAAGCCCTGGGGTCTGATAATCCTGGGCATGCTCATCGTCGCACTGATTGCAGTGATCGCCGTGGTCATGACACGTGACCGGAATGAACAACTGGCCGCGCAGAACAAGCCTGCGGCGGTCGAGGCGGTCGGACTGAAGGCGCCCGCGGTTGCGGTCCAGCCGGCTCCGGCCCCGGCACCGGCACCGGCCACGGCCCCTGCACCGGTACCGGTCCAGCCGACGCCGCCGGTCCAGCCGGCAGCGGCCCCGGCACCGGCCCCGGCGCAACCCGCCGTCCAGGAACCCGCGGCCCCCGTGGCCCCGAAGGCACAGAAGCTCGCCGACATGCTGATGTGCGGCTCGCCCGCGCAGGTCATGGTCGTCACCGATGACAGGGCTCTGAACGGCTCCGGTAAAAAACCGGCCGACGTGGCGTTCTGCATCGACAGGCAGGAATTCATGGAGGGCGGCAAGACGGCGGGCGGCCTCAACCTTGCCAGGGCAAAATCGCTCTGCAGGAAGGCCGGCAAGTCGGTCTGCTCCGGGAAGCAGTGGGCGGAAGCCTGCTCCAGCGGAAAGGCCGGACTGGAAAACATGGTCGGCGGATACTGGGAATGGGCATTGGACGGCAGGCTCCACGGTGGTGATTCCGCGGCCGACGGCGCCGGCTGCAACAGCAGCGACAAGCGATTCTCCCCGAAACCGACCGACGGAACCCGCTGCTGCAGCGCCCCCGAATACAAACTCTGAAAATCTGGCACAATACGGCCGCGGGAACGACGGACGGCCGCCGCCCCGGTATCGACACTACGGAGAAAACCACGTGATTGAAAGATATTCGACCGCAAGGATGCGCGACGTCTGGTCGTCGGGCTGGCGCTGGAACAAATTCCTTGACGTGGAACTGGCCTACCTCGATGCGCTCGAGGACGAGGGCATCGCCCCGGCCGGGAACGCCGCGCACATCCGCGCGTCGGTAAAAATGGACCCCGCCCGGATCGACGAACTGGAAGCCGCCCTGCGCCACGACGTGATCGCGTTCCTGACGCATGTCGAGGAACAGGCGGGTGACGTTACGCGGTTCGTCCATTTCGGCCTGACCTCATCCGACATGCTCGACACGGTGTCGGCGATACAGATGGCCACGGCGTGCGGATACGTCAGGGGGGAACTGGCCGCACTGGAATCGGCGCTGATGAAACAGGCCGAACGGCACCGCCGCACCCCGATGGTGGGGCGGACCCACGGGATGCACGCCGAGGCAACCTCGTTCGGGCTGATCCTGCTGGGCTGGCGCGAAATGGTGGTCCGGGCCATCGCGCGATTCGACCAGGCGGTGGACGGCATCCGGGTCGGCAAACTGGCCGGCGCCGTCGGAAACCTGGCCTTCGGCGACCCGGCCAGGGAGACCCGGGTGCTGGCGCGGTTCGGGCTGAAACCGGAGCCGGCCGCGACCCAGATCGTCGCGCGTGACCGGTATGCCGCACTGTTCACCTCAATGGCGGTGGCGGGCAGCGTGATCGACCACATCGCGCTGAATATCAGGCACCTGCAGCGGACCGAGGTCGGCGAGGCCCAGGAGCCGTTTTCCGGAAAGCAGCGCGGCAGTTCGGCGATGCCCCACAAGAAAAACCCGATCGGGTGCGAAAACGTGTGCGGACAGGCGCGGCTGCTGCGCGGCTACGCGCTCGCCGCCCTCGAGGACGTGGCGTTGTGGCACGAACGCGACATCAGCCATTCCAGCGTGGAACGCGTTATCGGCCCGGACGCCACGGCGACCCTGGAATACATCGCGAAGCGCCTGGCCGGCATCGTTGACGGCCTGGTGGTTAACGACGACCGGATGCTGAAAAACCTTGAAAGTTCCGGCGGCGTGATCAATTCGGAAGGCGTCCTGCTCGCGCTCGTCAGGGCCGGCCTGAAACGCCAGGATGCATACGGCCTGGTCCAGCGGGCCGCCATGAAATACTTCGGCGGTGAAGGGACTTTCCGCGACAACCTCGTCGGCGACCCCGAGGTCGCGGCCCTGCTGACCGCCGGCGACATCGACGCCTGCTTCAGCATCGAACACCACCTGCGCTGGGTGGACGCAATATTCGCCCGACGAACCGGCGCCTGAATAGGGAACCGGCACAGCTTCAATGCATCCATAAGGGTTGTTCCGCCCGTCGATCATTTTTCGGCAAAATACCTTGAAATACGCCCCGTGTTGAATGCAGAATACATCGAATCTTCGGTTGGTGTGTTGTGTCCGCTGCGGTCGCGAATCCGTTCCGCCACATTCCGGGCCAACCGGCAATATCCATTTGGGGGAATTGAACGATGCGAGGCAACCCTTTCAGATTCAGGCTTAATTACATGAAGACCGAGACGGACGCCGATGGCAACCCGAAGCTCGATAAAAACGGACTTCCCAAGAAGCTCAACGTATCTTCAACCGTCGTGGTGACATGCCCGGTCGGCAACGACGTTACGGGCGTTATCGATTTCGTGGTCGTCGGCGAAAAGGGCGCGGGCAAGACGCAATTCATCGCAGCCGCAATGAACAGGCTCGGTCTGGTCCCGGTGCATGTCAATCCCGAGGAGGACAGGCCGGGTGACGAAATGGATGAGGTTGAATACAAGTTCAACGAAGAAATCGGCAAGCAGAAAGAAAAGGTAACCAACCTCGCTCCGGATCCCACCGGCCTGGTCAAGCACTACGTAACCCGCGGACAGCGCAAGTTCATATTCAAATCACCTTGGTCGCGGCTGCGCATGCTTCTGACCGACCGCAGCACGCGGCTTACGTTCATCATTTCATCACTTCTGATGGCTGCGGCGTTCGGTATCGGGCTCTGGATGGTCGCGGAAAGGGATCTCGTCGTGTCCGGCGAACTCGCATACCCTGTCGGGTTCTCGCTCATGGCCCTGAGCGTGCCATTCTGGCTGCTGATCGTCACGGTTCTGATGAAACGCCTGTTCAACGAGGCGGTCGAGGTCGTGTTCTGGGACATCCCGGGTGGCGACATCGTTGAAAACGATGGTATTGCCGACCAACTCGGGAACCTTTTTGACCGCCTGGACGAGCATCGCCGAAAGGCCTGCGTGAACCACGCCATGGCCTTCGTCATAGTGGTGAATCCGCTGCAGTATGCGGCGATCGAAATCGAAGACAGGCAGGTTGAATACCGTTCCCATGAACGCCTGTGCACATATGTCGACAACCTGATCCCCCGTTTCGAAAAGGGCAACATCGGCAACGCACTGGTTGTCTTCAACCGATTCAGCCTGCTGCGTTACGTCAAGGCACTTGTCGGTTCGGGAAAGGTCGCGGTCGGCCCGGACGAGGTCCCGATCGAAATACTTAACATCCCGACAAAAGGCGGGGAATACAACGAAACGAGCCGCGACGTCCGATACCTGGTCAGCCCCTCACGTATCATGAAATGCTTCAAGGAGCCGGGTGAATTCGATCACCTTTCCAAGCAGTGCCTGTTCTACGAAGCAGGCGAAACGGGTCGCTCGACCTCGTCGGGACTCGACCAGACGATGCCGAAAAACCTCAAGGACCCGGATTATCCGGTCAGGGCGGAACACGCGCGGACCTGTCCCCATGGATACTCCCGGTTCCTTTACAAATACCATGAACGCCAGAACGGCTTCAGTGTCGAAAACTGGGAGGTGCTGCAGAAATGGCTGCTGTCCGCCTTCAACAGGATGACGTTCCATCCCGTTGCCGCAGAAGTTTCCGAAGGGGAAAAGGACTTCTTTCGGGAAAACGACTTCGTCCCGACGGAACCGATGGGCGGAAACCCCGAACCGAGCGTTTCATACGCGATGCAGGACGATCCGCCCGATCTTCCCGTGGATCCGCCGAATGCGGATTCCGGCGGGAGTTTCTTCGACAAGTGACGCCTGCACGGTCTGAAAGGGGGTCAGGGGCTTGCGCACATACCGGCTGCTGAACATCTGGCGACAGGAAAAGGCGACGCCGTCGCGGCGCGATGGCGAATGGCACTGGCACATCCACCCCGAAAGCGCGCCGTTCATCGGCCCTATGCTCACGATGCTCGAATACTACCGGGGCAGCCCTTCGACGGTCCAGTGGCTGGCCTGTCCGGACGGCTTCGCAATCGTCGGCAACTTCAGCGAACTCGACGGCAATCGCAGGATTAACGGGTACGCAGGCTTTTTCATCCCTTCCGCGGGAAAGGACGGAAGGGCGACCCTGGCGTGGGACCTGCCGGAAATTCTGCGCAGGTTTCCCGAATTCACCCCGAGATCGGCCGGGACCGACGAACTCTGCGGCAGCATCGAAATTGCGGTGGACGAACCGGGGCAGGCGGTAATCGCCCCCCACGTCAAACCCTGGGCGCTGATCGTTCCGGCCCGGCACGACCCGGTGGCTTTCGCATACCACTCGCTGTACGGCGAGGCCCTCGGAACCTCGGGCAGCATCCGCTTCATGGATGCGGTGTACGGTCTTGCCGCCATGATGGAATGGCTTCCACCCGCGGCAAGGCTCCATGCCAGAACCGGCCAGATCGGTATGGTCAAGGAATTCGACGTCGCAAGGATTGCCGAACCCCGTCTGTCGACGGTGAAACGCCTTGCGCGCGCCTGGGACGCGCAGGAAGACCTGCCGGGGCTGTCGCTGTCCAGGGACAGGGGATGGCTGGGCATCCAGATGGCCAGGGGCCTCGGGCGGGATGATCTCGAAAGACTCTTTCCCTATCTCGCCGGCATACAGGCGGCATGGGATTCTCCCGACCGGCTGCTTGAAATCCTGACGTCGCGCGGAATCATCAAGGGATACGAACGCAGACATTTCACCCGCAACTGCCCGGCCGCGCTGAACAGACCCGACAGCGGGTTTTCGTGCGACACGGTGTGGTGGCGCCTCCTCAATTACTGGGGGCGCGGTTTCATCCCCGCGGAGGATCCCGAACGCCTGAAAAAGAGCCTGGCCATTCTTCTGCGGGACAGGATTCTTGCCGACGAACTGTTCGGCGGGGCGCGTGCCCCGAAAAACGGACCGCGCAGGCGTGTACGCGAAATCGGCGTACAGGCGCTGGTTTCCGCGGCCCGACGGGCTGAACTGATCGAATCCCTGACCGCCCTTTTCGACCTGGCCCCCTGGGGCGGTGCGGACGGGACGGCGATCGGTCCCGGTGCAAAACTATTTCAACACGAGGTACTTGGGATGGACGGCAATAAAAATGTTCCGCTTGAAGATGCCATCGAGGCGATCCGTTTGCTCGACTCGCTCGTGCAGGAACAAACCGAACGACTCAGCAGCGCCGAGGACTACATCGGCAGCCTTGGCGAACGGTTGAAGCAGGAAAACGCGGAATTCATGGAGACCATCCGGACCGAGGTTGGCAACGCCATCGGGGAAGCCCTTGCGACGGTGGCAACAACGGCGGACGAATTCAGGGGTGCGCGGGACGAACTGGTGGGAACCCTCAGGAAGAATGAAGAACTCGCCGGCCAGATACAAGGCGCCCTGGCTGCAATCGCCAAGCGGCAACAGGATGAAAAGGATATCGCCAGCAGGAATAAGGCGGTGTCCGAATCCCTCGAAAAGGCCGTGGCTTCACTGAATCAGCTGTTGCCTCCAAGATCTTCGGGCGGGGGCGGCTTCAATTATATGGGTGGCCGCGACGTCCGGGGGCAGGGGCAGACCAGTCTCGCCACCATCGAAACCAGGCTTAATGAGGTTATGGGCCTGATTCGGCAGACACACGTGGCGCCGGCCCGGGCCGTAAACGGTGTCAACCCCGACCGGATCGAGGAACTCATCAGACTTTTGAATTCGAGGCCGGGCTCGACGGGCGCCGTGGGCGACGTGGAACCGGGCCGGCGGGATGACCGGGATGACCGGGATGACCGGGATGATCACCGGAAAAAGTCTCGCGACAACGATCAGCCGGAACAGGTGACGCCTTCCGATGACGCGCACCCGGTGAATCCGGACCGGCCCCGTGAGGGCCGTCACGATAACGGGAAGCCCACCCCGAAATCGGCGCGTCGCTGCTGCTTGATGCGCAGCCCCCGGGGCCCCGGAAAAAAGCCGAACTGGCTTCTGATTTCCGTCATCGGAGGCTTCATCCTTGTGGCGGGCCTGCTGGTTCTGCTTTTCGCGCAAAAAGGTGGCTGGGGCTGGATCGCCAAGGACGACATCAAAGTGAAGGAACCTGTCACAGCGACGCCCCCCGAACCCCCGAAATGCACCCGCGTCGGGGACAACGGCATCCGTTGTCCCAAAGGCAGGGAAACCCCGGAGACTCTGCTGTTGAGACAACTGGCCGAAGCCGGTTCGCTGAAAAGCCTGGGGCTCGGTCTGGATGAAGATGCCGTGAAAAAGGTCATCGCCAAAGTGAAAAATACCGATCAACAAACGCTTAAGGCGGAGTTGCTCTCTTTGAGTTCGGGTGGGGGGCAGCAGGGTTCGGATGTGATATTCAACCTGGAAGCTCTCGCCAAAAAGGTTTCGGCATGGATACAGCCGCCACCTCCGGATAATCCCTGCAAGGGGCTTAAATGGCCTCCTGTTCCGGAAGACCAGGGACTGTGCAGTGACGCCAGCAAAAAGTGTTCGAGTTTTACTAATGAGAAGGCCGCTCAACTTCAGTACTGTATCCTGAAGACCTGTGGCCGCGTGCAACCGAAATTCATCGACGGCGGTATCGGCGTCGACACGTTCAACGTTGTCAAGGACTGCTCAAGAACCAATCCGGAAGTCGTTAAACTTATCGGATACCTTGAAAACAAGACTCCCGACGCAGCAGTTGAAAAAGACTGCATAAAAGACCTCAAGGCCTGCCAAATCGATCCTCCGGACGCAGACGGGACTTTCACGATCAAGCCTGAAACCCTCGACGCGTGTCTGAATGGGTGCTGGTCCCAGGAATAGACGCTGGTTCCACGGGACACTCGACGAACCTGAAACGGAGAACGCCTCATGATCGACTCGGGAAACTCGCAACTTTTCTGGATAATCCTGTTCGCGGGGCTGCTGGGCATATGGGCGTTCACGATGCTTCGGGCGCGACGGTGTCATGAATCGCGCGTCAACCCCGGAATCCTGATCGCGTTCGCCGCCCTGACGCTGCTGGTCGGTCCGTTGACCGGTTTCGTATGGGGTTCGAACGTCGGCAGCGAGGGCACCTACCTTCTCCGGGGCGCCCACTCCATGCCCAGCACCAGGACAATCACATTCAACAGGGTAATCGATTACTTCCGCGGACGCTCAAGCCAGCCGGCAGACGTGGGCGAGCGCGATAAGGACGCGCCGGCTGCGGAAGACTCTGCCGGCAGGGCCGTTGCGGACAACACGGACCAGAGGGTTCCACCGGCTGCCCGCGTATTCCTCGAATTTGTCCGTTTTGCGGTTCCCACGGGACCGGGACAATCGGCGACCATAGGTTTTTCGCCCACTGCCGCGCTGCAGCTTCCAAGTTCATATGTGCTGGACGAAAGGATCCAGAAACGCGACGTCGCGGTGATCAGTGCGCTGGATCTTGACACGATGACGGTGTCCAAGGCCCCTGACGCCCTCAGCAACGTCATCGTCGTCTACGATTCCGAATCAGGGTTCAACTCAAGGGATCCGAACAGGCGGATGCAGGCGGCACGAAAAAAGGCGATGGATCCCGAAAGACCGTCGCGGTGCAGGCCGGATTCGGCGGCAGGCGATGCTGCGGCCTCGGGCGCAGGTACAAATCCGGCGCCGGAAGGGGCTCAGACGGCGATAGTGTTTCTGTGCAATCCGGAGACGGATCCGAACAGCCCGCTCGCACTGAGGGCAATCCTGGAAATCGACCTCGACGCCGGTCGGAGGATGGCCGAAAAGGAAAACGCCGCCGGGACGGGGGATTCAGCCAATGCGTGGGTGCTGGTTCGTCCCTATCTGGTCAAGGACAACACGCCGAACAAACACCAGGTGTCGATTTCCAGCAACCAGCCGATGGGCATCGGTTCAACCGAGGGGGCGATTCCGGGCCTGATCGTCTGGGAGGTGCCGTCGCCGGCGGGAATCCAGACGGTGCTGTTCCCGCCCGAAAATGTTCTGGGCGAGTGTTCCGACTGGGTGGAAAACAATTCCGGGAGCCGGCTCGGGCTCATCGGTCCTTCCGGCGTGCCCGAAGAAGAACCTCTTGAACTGACGGAAGGTTCGTCCGTCTGTCCTCCTTTTGTTTCCGAACCGTTCGTTTTCCAGGTCCGCAGGCTTGTTCCGGACCAGGCGCTGCTTGACGGCGTGCTGCGCGGCGCGTCTTTCCTGATGCTGGTTCCGATGTTTCTGCTCCTCGTGTGGTTCATGACCGGACGGCACTCCCTGCGTACCAACGGAAACACGGTTCAGGTCATGGGGCTGGCCGTTCTCACGATTGCGCTGCAGGCGATTATGGCGGTGCGCCTGACGTGGGCACACCGGAGCGACATGATGCAGTTCTTCGACCCCGTCAGCCTGCGGACTCTTCAGAACGAGACCTCGGTTGTCGCGATTTCAGCGATGCTTGCAGCGGTATGCTGGATTGTCGCCGGCAACATCGTCAAACGAAACAGGCTGCGCCGGGACACGACGTTCTCAAGGCTCATCAGGCCGACAGGCGCGGCGGCCGCTTGGGGACTGACCGCCCTGATCGGTCACTGGACATTCAGGCCGGATCTGGACAGCCACCTCAATATTGCCTCCGTGCTTTCACCATTGTGGCAATACATATTCAGCATCGGCGTCACACTGCTTGCATACAACTGGAAACACGTGTGGTCCTGGCTGAGCGGATCCCGGTTGACCGCCGCAAACCCGGGGGACGACCAGAAGCCCAACGGCCGATTCGACCGTTTTGTCGGCATCGCCGGCATTGCCGCGTGTTGTGCCGCCATCCTGCTGACCCTGTATCTCGGAACGGTCCGTACGCCTGCCCTTCTCAAACTGCTGCTCGGATGGACGATTCCCGTGCTCTTCTACCTTTTCGCGCGGAGACTCGTCTTCCGTGCGGAAAATGAACCCGCCGGCGGCTTCGGGTCGCGGACGAAATGGTTCCTGGCCGCCATCGTCCTGACGCCCGTTGTGCTCTTTGCCGCCGATAACGGGGTGTTTTTCGCCTATATCGGAATCGGGGGAATGGCGGCGCTGGTACTTCTGGGGCTTGATCTGGCCTTCCTTCATTCAGGCAGCCACAAAGGCTGGAACTCTTCGTATTCATACCTGCTTGTCGGGGGAATCGCGATTGCGGCCGGGGTGATGGTTCACATCCTTCTGATCACCTCCGCCCATGCGGACAAGGCCACGGCGGAACTGCCGAAGCTGCTTACCGAAAGCATGCCGGCGCTAATATTGACCGTTCTGTGCCTCTTCTGCTCGATCGTGCTCGTCTTCATTCTGATTCGCACCGACACCGGTCATCGCGGGCACACCGGCCTTCCGCACAAGTTAATCGCCGGCGGAGTAACCGTCGTGATGTTCCTGGCGCTCGGCCTGACCATTGGCTTCGGCGGCAATTTCAAGGCCGCCCTGATGAAGAAGGACAACACGGCATCCCACAGAATTTCTTCCGTGGTTGAACCCGCACATCTTCTGCTGTTCAACAACGTGGCCTTTGAAAAAAATGTCGGGGCCTGGAACGCAACAACCATCGACATCAGGGACAAGACCAACAGCGCTGGCCAGTACCCCAGGAAACGTGACGGCGGGCTCGGGTATTTCGGGGCGCAGATTGTCAACGGGGGTATCAGGCATTCGATCGAAAACGACTATTTCCCGATTTTGCTGATTCAGGAGGTCGGGGCCAAAGGTCTGGTTCGTGTCACCGTAATCTTGATATTCCTGGTGATTGCCGCCGGGGCGATCGGAGCGGGACGCTTCGAAGCGGGCAGCGCTGGTTCCAGGGCGCGAAGGCTGTTCGCGGCAATGCTGTTCCTTCTGACGATGTACCAGCCCATGGCTTCGCTCGGGGTGCTCCCGCTGACCGGTATCTCGATGCCGGGTTTTGGGATCGACAGCCCCGGCGATCTATGGCCGTTGATCCTCATGCTGCTGTTTGCGCTGGTGCTTGACGAAAATTCGGACGTCCCTGCGGATTGCCGGATGGACGACGATTACGCCGAACGCCCGTCAAAGGCCAGGTGGATTGCCGGCCTCTTGTCCGCGATCGGACTGATAGCGGTCTGCATACTGTCGATATCGGTGATTCGGACTTCCGCCCAGTTCGCAACGCAGCGGCCGGCACCCTACGACGCGGAAGGCAAACGCTGGAACAAACCGTTCGATCAGTTGAATGACGTATTCGATTACGTGTTGAGGATTCGCGGCCAGTTCAGCGCCCACGACGTGGCGGCCAATCCGGGGTGTGTCGCCGATGCGGGCCGGACGCAGGTCGAGTGCCCGCTCGCCGGCGGCGCAGCAACCCCCATCGTGCCCAACATCGTCAGACCGAGGACCGACGGCCTGGGAAACGAAATGCTCAGGAATTTCGACGCCAGACTGGTCGATTCCTGGAACGTTAACCTTGACGATCTGCGGGAACGAATCGGCAAGTACATTGCCAGTCCAATGCCCGACAACTGCGTGATACCGGTTGAAGAAACGCGAAAGCCGGGGTTCGTCGGCAGGATTTGGTCAAAGGTCAAACGCGTTTTCAAGAAGCGCGATTCCGGGCACGCCTGGTCGTCGCATACGGCCAGCCTGGAAGACTCTCCGGCATGCCAGTTCCGGCTCAAGACCGGCTGGCCCGAGGTGGTCGTGACCGTTGCACGTGGCGATGGGGACACTTATGTCGAAAAAGTCGAGATATCGCAGTCCGAAAGCCAGTTCTCGACTCTCGGCATAGAGCCGACGAATCCTTTCCGGAACACCCGCGTCAGGGTCGTCTCAAAGGCCATGGGCGACTCGGCGCTGGATGTGGCCGAGGTCATCGGCCCAAGCTTCGTGGCACGGCTCCGCCCCGGGGACCCGTCCATGGTCGACGTGTCGACCGCCGCCATCGGGTTCCACCACGGTCACGAAATCAAGCTGTCCGACAGGATAGCCCTGACCGTCGGGGAAGACGGCAGTTCAGCCGTCGTGAGAACGACTTCCGAAGGACCGGACAAATACAAGACGGCCATCAAGCTCATCAGTCTCGCGCGCCCAAGGGACCAGATGCGGCATTACAGTCAGGAGACCCAGAAATGGAGCGTCCTTGCCTCCAGCGACGGCAAGGAGCCGGGCAAGACTGAAAATGTGACCGTGACCGATCTGACGCTGGTCGTTGCCGATGCCGGAACAGGGCCGATGGTCTGGATGATCAGGCCGCGGACGGTCTGGGGCGCCGGGGACGAACGGCCGGTCGTCGATCCGATGATCGCGGACGACGTTGAAAACGTCGTTCAGGGGCGCAGGAGATTCTACGTTTACGGCAGCCTGCTGCCGGAACTCGGGTGGTCGACAGGTTACCAGTGGCTGGGCCTGGATGGCTGGATCAAAAAGGCCGTTTCCGATTTCACCGTGGCTCCGATTCAATTCACCGACGACCCGGATGAGAAGCAGTTGACGCTGCAGATGGCCGCCGACAAGATGCTGGAGCAACGGAAGAAATTCCAGAGCGACTTCTGCGGGACCCTTGAGCCCCCAGTGGAACCAGTCAGCGCAACGGAAGACCCCTACCGTCAGCTCGAACCGGTCTGCACGCGCAGCAGGCTGGACGGGGTGCTGGAATGCCGGGTTTCCGTTCAGCCGGAACTCGAACTGCAGCTTCGGCACATGCTTGAACTGACCTCTCAGCGACCGGAAATCATGCCCTATTCAGGCCAGCCCTCCATCAGGTCGGCACTGGCCCTTTTAAGGGGCGACACCGGCGAGATCGTCGCCCAGAGCGCCTTCGTGCCGGGACGTGAAAGCAGCGTGCTGGCACCGAGAACCGCCAGGCTGGAGCAGCAGCTGATCAAGGAGCTCGAAACGAAGCGCATTCAGGAAGGCGGGGAAAAGATCGAATGGAATGAGCCGACACCGATTGGATCGGCCATGAAGCCCCTGCTGGGAAGGTCGGTCGAGATCGTTGCACCCGACATCGCGAAAAACCTGGTTCTCGGCGTCCGGGGCGCAAGAACCAGCAAACCGTGCAAATACGGCAGCATGCTGGGGCACTGTGTTCCGGCCGAGGCGACATGGCACTATTCCCAGCATGGAAATGTCGGGATGTTCCCGTATATCGCCAAGTCCGAAAACTTCTTCCAGGCCGGGCTGGGGCTGCTGTTGACGGGTATTGGCAACGGCGGCCGGCTGAAACTTGGCGAGATCAGGGATCAGACGAGGGACGCGCCAAAAACGGACGTGGAGTTCCTGTCGAAACCGATCAACCTGGTCCACAGGGACAAGGAAAACGCGCTGTGGACTACCCAGGACGGCAAGTCGGTGCTCGGTCGCGACGGCAAAATCAACCTTGACAACCTCAAGACCGCGCCGGCCTGGCAACAGTTCGAAAACCTCATGGGGCGGCCGCTGTGCAACGAAGGCGACAAAGTCAACTGCCTGAAGGCCTCAAAATTCAAGGACCTGTGCGCGGCACGCGGGCTTCCGATAACCGAACCGCGCAATTCGCTGCGCAACACGGTGGCCACCGGCCACGGCATGTTCGATTTTTCGGATGACAGCAGGGTTGAGTACAACCCGGACAGCAGACACGTGTCGTCGGCTCGCGAGTACCTTCAGTTCCTTCGCGGCGCCGGCAAGCACAGGCCTCTTTCGGTGATTCAGCTTGCGGACGCATACAACCGACTTTTCTTTGACCGGAGCCGGCCGCAATCCGAAGGGGGAAATCGCTTCAAACCGGTCAAATTCGGCCTCGCGGCCTCATGGTTCCCGGTATCCCGGCCGGCCACGTTCGGTCTGCCCGAAACGGCCTGTCGCAGGGATGTCGACCGGGGAAGGCCGTTGGCCTACAGACAGACGATTCACGATGGGCTGTGCGGCGTCTTTTCGGAAAACAAGGGCGGGACGGCCCACGCCATCGGATTCACCGCGGCGTGGCAGGGCGTCGACATCTACGGCGGAAAGACCGGAACGCCCCAGACCCTGGGACCGCTCGCACAGCACCGCGACGTCTGCCGCAACTTCAATATCAAGCACACAGTTCCCGGGGGGGACGACAGCTACAACGAATACTACATTGACCGCTGTCCGCCGGGGCGCAGAATGAACGGCAAGGCGGATGCCGGCGGTGTGGCACCGGACGACAACCTCTTCGTTGTCGGTCTGGGCGTCCACACGGGTAGTTCAGGACAGGTCCAGCCGGATCAGGGCGGGGTGGTGCCGCTCACCATGGCGGTCGGATACACCGGCGTGGGCCCCAGCGGGTACGCCGTCAAGGCGACACAGTACCTGATGCAGCTCGTGATCAATTACTTCAACGAAGACCCTGTGGACCGGCTGGATTGGCCGACAAAATAGGAGCCCCGGGTCAGCGCCGGGCAGAAGAACGCTGAGTGGCGATCAACGGCGCGAAACCGTTGTCGCCGCAACGCACTTCGGCGTTGACCGGGAACCACAGTCTTCCCTTTCCGTCCCGATCTGCCGGAATTCCCCTGTCGGGGGCATCAGGAACATCGAAAAGCCGCCATTCCCTGTCGTCCCTGACCATCCGCCCCCTGGCGATTTCCCGTCCGTCGGCATCGGGCGGCGCCCGGAATTCGGCCCCTGGTACATCCTCGACATCGGAGATTACGCGGGAGGATCCGCCGAATCTTTCGGGCAGACTGGGAACCATACCAAGCGATTCCACATACCATTCATTCTGAACCGCCAGGCTGGAAAGACGGATGGCCTCGCCGAGATCGATTCCGGCATTTCCGCCGGCCGGGTTGGAACGCGACAGTGCCGTCACAAACGAATCGACACCCTGGACGCATCTGCCGGGATCTTCCGATACCAGTTCCTGGAATGGCCCTCCGGCCTTCGATGATGCCGGCACCTTCTTGACCAGCATCTCGCGCTGGTCCCTCAGCCGGGCCATTGCCTTTTGAAAAACCCCGCCGCGCGATCCCCTGACGTCCAGCAGTCCCCATACGGTGAAAGCCAGCACCGCCACGAGCAGCAGATTAGTGACATTGATCAACAGCCGTTGCCGCATCCAGGTCTTACCTCCACAATTCAATCAGATTGCCGGTGGAACCCATCCCGAGGTTTCCAGGAATCCCGCCATGAAGTCCTCACGCCTCGTCGAACCCGCCTCACCGATGCCGGCGATTTCCAGATCGATGCCGGCATCCCTGATTCCGTCGGAATCAGGAAGAACCTTGCCGACGAATGCGATCTTCGCATCGCTTTCGGCCAGGGCGTCAAACTTGTCGCTGCACAGACACATTGCGCGCAGACAGGCAAGGACCGGATTGGTCACCGCCTCGCCGGTCATGATTTTTCTGGCCTGTCCCTCAAAAATGCATTCCGGGACGACCCTGGAGCTCGAACAATTCCCGTTATATGTGTAATAGCTCGAAATGGCTTGAGAATTCACGAAGCCGACGAATTCAATCCTGACCGCAAAGTCCTTCTCGGTCAGTTTGGAAGAGTGATACGCAATGTCGATCATCGGCAGTGCATTTTTAAGCCTGTCCAACGCATCGCCTATTCCACCGACGCGGGCTGGCGGCACGCGGTATGACCCCGACGGATAACCCGACTTGAGCGCTTCGGAATTGGTCCGGACCTGAACCCTGAATTTGTCTTTCAGAAACATCGGGTCATCCATGACAAGCAGTTTGAATGAACCTTGACCGCCTTCCGGTTCTGCAACGCTCGAATCGACCTTGGCCCTGATATCCGCATATATCTTCCCGGCAATCTTTCCGGCGTCGAAGATCGCGGGCTCCGGCTGGCGGGGCGGCGGGCCCGCCTCGGTATCGATGGCGTCCGCTGCCAGGGCATCTGCGAGAGACGCCCTTTCCCTGGCAAGGCTGGACACCACAAGCACGCCGACGCCGACAAGAACCAGGGCAACCATTACGATCATGAGAATCTTGATCAGTTTTGATCCATCTCTTGCCATGACTCACTCCAAGGCCGGGATGCCTGCACCCCGGGAAAATACGACTGGCAATCAAGCACCTAATTGATCGGTATTGTTTCACAACCGGAATGCTCAGACAACACCATACGGGATGCACGATTCCCGACTATACCCCACCGGTTTGAGTGGCGCCGGATTCGCGCGGACGCGAATGCACAGGGAATTGTCCTGTCATAACATCTTGATCAGTCACACGCTTCCGGAGCATTATGAGACAGCCGGAAAGGTCTGATGAAATCGCAACGTGCCTGTCCGGCCGGTGTTCTCCTTGCCGCGGGGGCTTTAGACGTGAGTACCTA
The DNA here is from genome assembly GCA_964470365.1 of uncultured Anaeromyxobacteraceae bacterium. GTDB lineage: Bacteria > Myxococcota_A > UBA9042 > DTJE01 > DTJE01 > JAGOFO01. The sequence continues at coordinate 115,346 of CAYYCO010000001.1, forward strand.
CAGGGTAAGAGCGTTCGCTCTGCGTGAAGATCTCGGTATCCTGACCAGCCGACCGGTTCACAGGTGGATTTCCGCATTGGACGATGGACAGGGGACTGCCCAGGGCCTGGTCAGCAGGATTCACGGAAAGATTGTTCGTGCCGACGGTGAAAGTGCCGTTCACTGGTCGGCCGACAAGGCCGGATTTGTGATCTGCGAGGTCAAGGGTTCGCTGACGGACGGGCGACCGGCCGGGCTGGCGTGTGGCTGGGTCATTCAGTCCGAAAACGCATTCGGTGTCGCCACGCTCGCAAGAGACCTGCCGGGCGTGCTGCGCCTTCTCCCCGGAATCGACATGGCCGATTTCGGCAGAAAGGACTTTTCCGCCACAATTTCAATCGACGTGCCTGACGAAGGCATTACCCCGACACCGGGGGGTGCAAAATTCTGGGAACTGATCAGCTTTGAACACGCCGGGGCTGCCGGGCTTGCGCGGCATGTCGTCTTCGGGGGCGGCATCGGAACGGTCGAAACGCCGCATCTGCAGGATGTCGCGGCAGTGATCGCTGGCGTAATGGAATGGTTGCCTGAAGGTGTTCGTCTGGGCGGGCGCGACGGACTGCTCGGCATCGGTGTCGCGGCTCCGGACGCCGCCGCGGACTCCGGCGCCAGAAAGGCCATCTGCACAAGCCTTGCCCTTGCCTGGCGCGATCAAAAGGACTCGCCGGCCCCGTCCGTATGGAAGGACAATGGATGGCCGCTGCTGCACCTGATGAACGGACTGGATCTCGAGCGGCTTGAGCGTCAGTTTGCATCGCTTGACGAAGTACGAACCGGCCTTTCGGACGCTGGCCAGCTGGCCATTCTGCTGAAGACCAGAAACATTTTGCAGGGTTTCGAACGCCGCCACCTGGCGCGCAGCGCCCCGGCAGCACTGGCAAGGGAGGGCGAGGACGACGACGTCGGCGCGATACTGCTTCGCGTCCTCAATTACTGGGGGCGCGGCCTGATTCCTTCGGAAGCCCCGGACAACCTGCTTGCCGGCCTTGCCGAGCTTCTCCGGGACATCCATCTTGGAACGAAATTCCGGGGCAGGACGGCCGACCACGCCGCCGTACCGGTACATCAGGACCATGGTGACGACAATCCCTTCATCCCGCACGGGGCCATACTTCAGCCGGACAAGCGCCAGGAGCTGCTTTCAGCGATCCGGCGGGGCTTCAGGCCGACCGATGAAATCGACCTGATTCCCGGATTGCGTTCCAGCCAGGCCGTCATCGAGGTCCTTGCCGAACTCCCTGAGGGGGACCAGGCGGACAAACGTCAATCCGACCCGGGCATCCTCGAGCGACTGGACGAACTTGCCAGGAAAGTCGAAACGCTTGACACGGCCATAAGGGATCACGGCGACAGGCTGCGCGAATTGACCAGGATTCGCGAAGCGGGCAGTTTCTCCTTCAATCAGGGACGATTCGAGTCACCGGCCGCACTGGAAAAACTGGTCAGAAAGGAACTCGGGGATGTGGTGGCATCTCAAGTCCGGGAGGCATTCACCGCGGAATTCCGCCGACTGGAAGAATTGACGAAGTCGGTCATGACACCAACGGATTCCGACTTGCGGAAGGAGCTGGCCGATCTGCGCGCCGATTCCGTGCGAGCAAGGGAACTGGCGGATATGCACAATGCAGTCATCAGCAAGTTGTGTAACCAGGTCCATGCCATGGGGATGGAGCTTCGGGAATCCAGGGCCAGTTCCGCAAAAGCCCCCGGGGCGTCGGCCCGGACCGAGAATAGCGGGGCGGAAACAACGTCGCCCGTCCAGCGGCCACAGCCCGGAACGGCGAAGACGGCCGACCATAAGCCGTCCCAGGCAGGTCCGGCGGAAAAAAACAAGGCAGCTTCGTCGACGGGAGCCGTTCCCGGGGCAAGATTCAGCGACTCGAAAAGAGACGACTACCGCCCGTTGCGCCGGACAGGGGCGTTCTTCTGGACGGTTGTCGCATGGGTTCTTGGCGGGATGATTATCGTCCTGGCAGCAATGACAGCGGCGGGCTTCTACGCCGACGGGAAAAAGAAGTCCGCCGCGGTTACGCGGTCAACGGTGACACCCCCGCAACAGAGGCCCTCGGGCGAGTCCGGAACATACAAAACCGGGACGTTGTCGGATCTGCTCATGCCGAGGACTCCCTGCTCACTCATGAAGTGGCCGCCCCTGCCCGATGGAACCTGCGGCAGAAAAAATAATCAGTCCTGTCCCACGACGCCCGACGCGGCAGCGCTTTTCCAGACCTGCCTGCTGGAAATCTGCAGGCCACCGAATCCGGCTTCATTCGTGGATTCCGCGATCGGTCCCATGACCTTGACCACCATGATGGAATGCCTGAATTCCCGCCCGAAGATCAGGTCGATGCTTGGCGTTGACGAGTCCCGCCTGCCAACCGCCCTGGACCGCGAGCAGTCGAGGCGGGCGTCAATGTCGCTCCGGAACTGCGTGCAAGGTACATGGGGAGATTCGGTCATCCCGAAAGCCCCTGCCTACACGATCAGCATGGATGCATTTGCGTTCTGTGTCAGGACGGCTCTGCGGCACGGAATAAACGACCCCTGGGCCACTGTCGACTGACATCGGCGGCCCCGGGCCTCCAATGCCCGTAAGCGCTGGAATCAGTCCGCGTCGCGCGCGCACCTGAACCCGTAACCGATAACGCCGCCATCCTGCAGCAGTTCGTCGCGCGCGGACGTGCGGTAGTCGTAATACGAACTTCCCCAGGTGCCGCCGCGGATGACAATCAGGTTCCCCGTCGCGGGTCCCTGCGGGTCGTCGGCCGGGCTTTGTGCGTAGTATTCCCAGCCGTACCAGTCGGACACCATCTCGGCGACGTTGCCGGCCATGTCGCACAATCCGTAAGGGCTGTTGCCCTGCGGCGACCGGCTGCATACGTCGTGTGGTCCGGCAAAGTCGCATTCATCGTCATGTCCGTCCCACATGACGACCATCCAGCACCTGGCCTCGCTGTCGCCCCACGGGTACCTGCGACCGTCGGTTCCCCGCGCCGCCTTTTCCCATTCCGCCTCGGTCGGGAGCCGGCGACCGGCCCACGCGCAGTAACCTGCCGCCTGATCCCTGGTCACGCAGTCGATCGGCATGTGGGAATCTAGCGCGAGGTCCGGGCCGCACTCCGGCTGTTCGCAGGCGCCTGCGGCCATACAGGATGCCCAGGCTTTCCTGGTCACCTCAGTGCGGTCCATGTAGAACGCATCGAGATTCACCTCGTGATACGGAAATTCATCGGTTTCACAGAAGAAATCAAAGGCCTCGTTGCATCCCATCAGGAAAGGGCCGGCCAGCACCAGGCACATGCCGTCGTCGCCGCAGTCGAGGTGATAATGATCGGTGTGCCAGCCACCGCAGCCGGCAAGAAATGCCAGAAGGGCCACGGAAAGCGAAACGTGCTTCAAGCCGGTCATGATGAAACGCCGACGGCCGGATCCGCCTTGCGGGCAGCGGCCACGCATCGCGCAAGATCCAGATGCAGGAGGTCAACCACGCCGGCGTCCAGCTTTCCGTTGTAGACCATGCCGTCGATTATCGTCATGGCGCGTTCGATCGGCATGCCGGCCCTGTATGGCCGATCCTGAAGAAGGGCCTGGAACACGTCGGCCACCGCGATGACCCTTGATTCCAGCGACAGTTCAAAACCGCGGATGCCGAACGGATGGCCAGCGCCGTCGATGCATTCATGATGAAACGCCGCCCACTTCGCAATTTCCTCGAACCCCTCGATTCGACTGAGTATCTGCCATGTATCAAAGGCGTGCCTGACCATCGAGCAGCGTTCCACGATGTCTAGGCCGCCGTTTTTGTCCAGCACCGCGTCAGGCACCCTCAGCTTCCCGATGTCGTGCAGAAGGGCGGCGACACCTACCAGGCGGGCCCTGTCCCAATCAAACCCCGCCGATTCGGCCAGCACCCGCGCCACGGCCGCAACGCCGTGGCTGTGCGACGCCGTGAACGGGCTCTTGGCGTCGACGATCGTTGCAAACATCGAGCCGAGCGCCTCCAGGTCGTCCAGCGACAGCGCCTGCGGCTGCGCCACCCGGAACTGGCGTCCGATCCAGCTGCTCAGCGCCCGCGGCTCACGCGTGAGCCAGAATTCCTCCCGCTCGGCGGCCTCAAGGAGCGCGCCCCCGACGTCGTGACGGAAACGCGTGCCGAGGTTCTCCCTTACCACGCGGCAGATGCCGTCCCTCGCCAGCAGGATGTCGCCGGCATCCGCGACCGCGAGCACGTCGACACGATCGGCAGCGTAGACCAGGTTGGCCAGCAGCTTGTCGCGCTCCGCCATATCCAGCGGTTCGAGATCGACCGCGTGCGTGTGGTGCCGCCGGATCACCGGGGCGAGATGCGCAAGCGGCCTGAATTTCGCGACCAGGGCCGCACCCCTTTCACAGTGCGCGTCCTCGCCGACCCAGTCCAGGCCCCCGGCAAGGTTACCGTGTTCCCTGGTCGACGATACGCCGCAGTCGTGCAGGAGGCCCGCCAGGAGCAGATCGTCCCTGTCCGCCGGCGCCAGCCCGAGCACTTCCGCGGCCCTGACGGCCATGAAGGCCACGCGTTTGCCGTGAGCCTCGTCGTCAACGCCGACCAGGTCCAGTGCATCGGCCAGCACATAGACGATGCGGCGAAGGTCGATGTTCATGGGCGCCCCCTTCAAGGATTCCCGCGATACACACGAAACGGCCGGTATTGAATCTTTTCGAATATACCACCGTTTCCGCCACTGCCGCAGAAGGCCCCAAATAATACGCGACCCGGGTCCTGTTTTCGGCTAGAATCCGCCCGTGCGCGGAGCACGGCCCCCGGGGCAACCCGGCCGCCGGCCCGCCGGAAAGGTTTTTATTCCCGTCACTTACGACCAGATACAGGGGACCTGGAATGGCAGAAAACGTGTTCATGGTATCCGTGGTTGTGATGCCGAAGGCCGAAATCCTTGACCCGCAGGGAAAGGCGATCATCGGGGCGCTCAAGAGTCTGGATTTCACGGAAGTTCAGGACGCGCGCATCGGCAAGATGGTTCACCTGAAACTGTCCGGGGAAAGCCGCGAAGCGGTCATGGCGAGGGCGACGCAGATGGCGAAGTCCCTGCTGTCCAACCCGGTCATGGAAGACTTCAAGGTCATCGTCGAGTAGCGGCGGGGGTCGAGGCTTTCCGGGGGCGCCCGGCCTGACGGGACCTCGTCCGCCTTTCATTCGCAGGAGACGGTCCAGATGAGATTCGCAATTCCGGTTTTCCCAGGTTCAAACTGCGACAAGGATTGCCTGCACGTGCTCGGCAACGTCCTTGGCCAGGACGCGTTCTTCGTGTTCCACAAGGAAAAGAAGCTGCCGGCGACGGACGCGGTCGTGCTGCCCGGCGGGTTTTCGTACGGCGACTACCTCCGGTCGGGCGCCATCGCGCGTTTTTCGCCGATCATGGACGACGTCATCAAGTTCGCGCAGGCCGGCGGGATCGTCGTCGGCATCTGCAACGGCTTCCAGATCATGCTTGAGGCGGGCCTGCTGCCGGGCGCCATGCGCCTGAACACCTGCGGGCACTTCATCTGCAGGGACGTGTGGCTGAAGGTTGAAAACGGCGAAACGATGTTCACCTGCAACGCCGGCAAGGGCGCCGTGCTGGGAATGCCGATCGCCCATGCCGAGGGCAACTACTACGCCCCGGCCGAAACGCTCAGGGAAATCGAGGACAACGGGCAGGTGCTGTTCCGGTACTGCGACGTCGACGGCAACGTGACGCCCGAAGTCAATCCGAACGGCGCCGCGAACAACATTGCGGGGATCATGAACCGTGGCGGGAACTGCTTCGGCATGATGCCGCACCCGGAACGCGCCAGCGAATGCATTCTCGGCAGCGACCAGGGACGCGTGCTGTTCGAATCGCTCATCAAGTCGTTCGGCGGCAGGACTCCGAAGTGCGGATGCAGGGGGTAACGCATATGAACCAGCAGCTTAAGGATTTCGCCAGGGCCGGTGGACTGAACGACGAAGAAGTCGCCAAGATTCTCGGCTTCATCGGCCGCGACCCGACCATCGCCGAAATGGCCGCCTTTTCCGCGATGTGGAACGAACACGTTTCGTACAAGTCTTCGCGCAAATACCTGAAGACGTTCCCGACCCGCGGGCCGCGCGTACTGGTCGGCCCCGGCGAAAACGCGGGCGTCGTCGACGTGGGCGACGGCTGGGCGATTTCGTTCAAGATGGAGTCGCACAACCATCCTTCGTACATCGAACCGTTCCAGGGCGCGGCCACCGGCGTCGGCGGCATCCTGCGCGACATCTTCACGATGGGCGCGCGGCCGATCGCCAACATGGACTCGCTGCGCTTCGGGTCGCTGTCGCACCCGCGCACCAGGTACCTGATAGACGGCGTCGTGGCCGGCATCAGCTATTACGGCAACTGCATGGGCGTGCCCACCGTGGGCGGCGAACTGGTTTTCGACCCGACATACGACGGCAACTGCCTGGTCAACGTTTTCACGCTCGGCGTGGTGCGCGCGGACGGCGTGTTTTACGGCAACGCATCCGGCGTCGGCAACCCGGTCATCTACATGGGCGCCGCGACCGGCCGCGACGGCATGGGCGGCGCGTCCATGGCATCGGCGGCGTTTGACGAAAAGGCCGCGGAAAAGCGCCCGACCGTCCAGGTCGGCGACGCGTTCACGGAAAAGGTCGTTCTGGAATGCACGCTTGAACTGATGAAATCGGGGCTGGTGCTGGGCATCCAGGACATGGGTGCCGCGGGCCTCACGTGTTCGACGTTTGAAATGGCCGACCGCGCCAAGATGGGCATGCGGGTCGACCTGTCGCAGGTTCCGCAGCGGGCGGCCAACATGACCCCGCAGGAAATACTGCTGTCCGAGTCGCAGGAGCGCATGCTGCTGGTCTGCAAGCGCGGGAACGAGGAAGGCGTCCTGGCAATATGCCGCAAGTGGGACATCCCCGGCGCGGTCATCGGCGAAGTGACCGAGGGCCGCCAGATGGAAATGTACTGGAACGGCGAAAAGGTCGTCGACCTGCCGATCAACCTGCTGACGGACGAGGCGCCCCTGTACGACCGCCCGTGGGCGGTTCCGGCGGACCTCGAAAAACGCTGGGAACTGCCGCCGTTCAAGGTCGGGACGGACCTGCGGTCCGAATTCCTGGTGCTGATCGACGACCCGTCGTTCAGGTCGAAGGCCCCCGTGTTCCAGAAATACGACCACATGGTCCAGGACCGCACGGTGGTCAGGCCCGGCGACGGCGACGCGGCCGTGATGCGCCTGCTGGAAGCGCCGTCGAACTGCGGGGTGGCCATGACGTCCGACGGCAACAGCCCTGCCTGCTGGCTGAATCCGTACAACGGCGCGTTCAACATCATCGCCGAGGCCTGCCTGAACCTCGCGTGCGTCGGGGCCCGCGGCATCGCGCTGACCGACTGCCTGAATTTCGGCAACCCGGAACGCCCTGACGTGATGTGGGAATTCAAGGAAGTCGTGGCCGGCCTGTCGGAAGCGTGCATCGCCTTCGACACACCGGTCACCGGCGGCAACGTCAGCTTCTACAACGAAACCGCCGGCGCCTCGATCCAGCCGACGCCGGTCGTCGGCGTGGTCGGCCTGGTCGAAGACGTGGCGCGGACCGCGGGCTGCCACTTCATGAACCCTGGCGAGGCCATAGTGCTGCTGGGCTGCGAGGACTTCAGGTTCGACGGTTCCCTGTACCTGCGCCGCAAGACGGGCAAGGTCGCGGGCCAGGTGGTCAAGGCCGACGCGAAACGGCATGCGGCCCTGTGTGAACTGATTGTCGCCGGAATCGAAAAGGGCATCGTCACGACGGCGCACGACGTCGGCGAGGGCGGACTGCTGTGGGCGGTGGCGGAAAGCGTCGCCGGCCACGGCGTTGGCGCGACGCTGGACAACGTGGGCCATGACGCCGCCGACCTTTTCGGCGAGGCGCCTTCGATGGCCTTCGTCACCGTGAAGGAAGCCGACGTGTCCTGCCTGACCCTGATGGCCGAAGAAGCCGGCGTCCAGGCCGTCCGCATCGGCGCCACCGGCGGCGCGAACCTGTCCGTCAAGAACCTGTTCGACATCCCCGTTTCCGACATCGTAGCAGCCAGCAGGAAGCCTCTTTAGTCTCAGCCCTTGCGCACGAAATGCGGCATCTCGAAGGGGATTTCCAGGGAAATCTCGACCAGGCCGGCGGGCTTGCCGTCTTTCATCCAGGGCGTCTGGAATATCAGCTTCTTCACGCCGTTTTTTTCGATGGTGTACGCGTTGGTGTACGGTTCGGCCAGCATGCCGGCCAGCTTGGTCCTGGACGGCTCGGGGTGGCAGTCCAGCAGGCTGTGCCCAATCAGGTCGCGGCCGCCGTATTTCGCGAACGTCGCCGCCGATTTGTCGTTCATTTCAACGATCCGGCCATCCGAATCGCAAACCGTGATCGCGAAATTCACGCCGTCGGCCCACTTTTCCATGATCACCCCTCAAATCCGTCAACGCGGTCCACATGCACCAGCGTCAGCGCGCGGTCGGCCGGGTTGCGGAAAAACTTCGACACGTCGAGCCTGGGCCCGCCATCCAGCACGACCGGGGACGCCGACGCGCCGTCCACCTGGCCGGAAACGACCGCCACCGACTTCAGGATGCGCTTCTTCTGATCCTTCGGGGCGATTTCGAACAGGCGGCCGCCATCCGTCCTGCGTTCGACCGCGTTCAGCCGGAGGTCGGTCAGGTATGCACGGACCCTCTTCAGGAGATCCTGCTGATCCGGCGCGCCGGGCAGGACGATCCTGACCACCATCCCGGCCGGTTCCGGCAGGGCGTCGATTTCATGGACGGGGCTGCCGAGCGCCGCGCCAAGGGCCGCGACAGCCTTCGCAAATGATTCGCCCGACAGGCGCGGCGGTTCGTCGCCGACGGCTTCGTCCAGGCCGTGGAGGGCAAGCACGCAATAACCGGTCATCCCGGTTACGAACCTGTCCCGGTTTTCGGGTGACGACCACAAGGCCTCCCCGACCCGGAACAGACGGCCGATGAGTTCCGGGCAGCGCGAAAGGACCGCGCGCATCAGCCATGCCTCCAGGAATTCGGGCGTTGCGCCCGACAGCGATTCGGGCAGCCGCGCCCCGACGTACCTTGGAAGCATCCTTCGTTTCGCCCTCACCAGGGCCGCAAGCACGCGCACCTGCGCCGGTGCCGCCGGCTCGATTCGGTGCGCGGCAAGCGCCCCGCGTTCAGCCGGCGTCCTGCACGCGCCGCACGCCGTGCACCTTCCGTCCCCGAGCCCCTGCATGCAGGAAGAACCGTCTTCGCGCCGATCCGCCATTCCAAGCCTGGACATGAGGTACCGCGAATCCACCCCCGGATCCAGGAAACCGAGCGGCCATCCGAAGTCGCCATCCCGCCGCCCGGCCAGCGGCCCGGTCATCCGGTCCCGGTCGATCGCGCCGCAGGCCCGGAGCGTTTCCAGAAGCGCGGCGCCCGGCCCGCCACCGGGCGAAAGGTCGAACACGGCGCCTTCCGCTGCCGTCTTTTCAAGCGCAAAAGCCATTTCCCGCGGACCGATCACCAGAAGCTGGTCGAGCAGGTATTCGTCCCATTCGACGGCCATCCGGAACTCGAAGCCCGCCCTCGTGACGATCCCTCCGGCCCGGCCGGCCAGCGTTTCAAGCAGTTTCCTGTCCAGGCAGAGTCCGGCGCCACCGAGGGGCGTGAATGGCATCCGGACAAGCCAGCCGAAGGAAAATACGACCCTCGGGCCGTGATCGGTCTGGTGCAGAGCGCCGCGAAGAAACGAACAGAAAGCCTCGAAATCGTCGAAGTCGCTGTCGTCCTCGATCCCGGCGAGAATGAAGAACAGCTTGATTTCACGGATCTTTTCACGGACCAGCCGTTCGAGCAGGCGCCGCAGGGCATCGTTGGAAAGACCCTTCGAGTACCAGGCTCGCATGCCTGCCGAAATTCCCTCGACACCGATTGTGAAAGACGTCTTGCCCGCAGCAAGTTCCAGGCTCAGCATCCCGGGCGTGGCCTCCAGGAGGTCGGCCCTCTGGCTCATCATGTTCACGCGGTCGAAAATGCCGTTCAGCGCGACGATCAGTTCGCCGGCGGCCGAATGCGCGTTGAAGTTGAACGAATAGATTTCCAGCGTGCGGGTCCCCGTTTCGCGTGCAAGCGAACGGGCCGTTTCAAGAACCTGTGAAGCGGGCGCCTCGCGATAGGGTTTGTGTTCCCAGCCCTCGAAGCAGAACGAGCATGTCGAGGGGCATCCCCACGATATCTGCAAGCGCGCGGTGGAAGCGTCCCCGGTGTTGAGGAGCGGATACCTGTCGACGCTGATCGGGGAGGCGCTGCCGTTTCCGCAGCGGGCGACGGGCGTCCTCGCCGACTCCGGGGAACCGGCCGGACGGAAGGACGAGGTCGCCGCGGCCGCCCTGGCGGCCCTTTCCTGCGGCGCCAGGCCATCCGTGGCCGCAATCGCGGAAACAAGTTCGAGCCCCCCGTCCTCACCCTCGCCGAAGAATATCCCGTCAACGAACGAATCCCCGTCCGGGAAGATCAGCGCCTGCGAGGCCAGTGCATTGGACCCGCCAAGCACGATTAACGGCCAGCGCCGGCCGTCGGGACGCACGCCCTGCCGCATCGAAGACCTGGCGGGGATGCCGGAATTCAGCAGCATCAGCGGCAGGTTCATCATCTCGGGCGCGTAGGAGCAGGAAACCAGTATCGCCGAATAGTCCTCCGGTCCGTGGAGTCCGCACACGCCCGTCATGAAAGGTATTCCGGCCGACGAAAGTTCACGGCGGTCGGACGCCGCGGGCAGGAAGGCGAAATCGATGAAGACGGCGGGGCCGAGCGCGGCCCTGATCAGGCGGTGCAGGAAGAGATGTCCGGAAGATGAAACCATGTCGCGAAGGGGTGAAAGACGGACGACAAGGTAGCGCCCCGCGGCATCGGCCCAGGGCGGGTTGTCCCAGGCCAGCCTCTGGCAAGGTTCAAACAGTCCTGACGACCTAAGCCGCCCAGGGACGGGAATCGCTGCTGACGAATAGTCGGCCATCGTGGACTGGGCCTCCGCGGGCGATCCGGGCCGGAAAGACCGCAGGATGATAATAGCTAATCCGGGGCCATTTCAACCGCAGTCACGTGGTTCGGGCCCGGCGGCCGAAGAATCCCCTTTTTCCGGATAAAATCCATCTGATATACTGCCGGCGGCCCGGCTGCTGACCTGGAGGTTCAATATGAAGTGCCGCCCGATGCCCGCCGCCATCATCCTTTCTGCTTCATTCATCCTGTCGTGCGCGCCGGCGCAGGTGAAGGAGGAACCTTTGAAACAGCCCGTCGCGTCCGTCGCCGCGCAGAACCCGCTGCTCGCCGACTGGGATGCCCCATACGGCCTCCCGCCGTTCGGGGAAATCCGCGAGGAACACTTCCTGCCTGCCGTAATGGCCGGAATCGACGCTCAGCGCGCCGAGATCGCGGCGATCAGGGACAACCCGTCCCCGCCTTCGTTTGCGAACACCATCAAGGCGCTCGACATGTCCGGGCGACTCCTCGAAAAGGTCGAAATGGTCCTGTACAACCTTTCGTCCGCGGAGACCACGCCGGGACTCCAGGCCGTCATGCGCGACGTCGCGCCGCTGACGACGGCGCTGGACGACGACATCTACCTGGACCGCAGGCTTTTCGAGCGGGTCGAGGCCGTATGGAAGGCCCGCAACGATTCCGGGCTGGATCCGGTTTCGATCAGGCTTGTCGATGAGATGCGCAAGGCATTCGTGCGGGCGGGCGCGCAGCTTGACGACACTGCCCAGGACGGCCTGCGCCGGATCAACCAGGAACTGGCCATCCTCGGTCTCAGGTTCGGCGACAACCTCCTGGCCGAGACGAACTCCTTCGCGCTGGTGCTTGAAACGGCCGACGACCTGGCTGGCCTTGCGCCCGCGACCATCGACGCGGCGGCCGCCGCCGCAACACAGGCCGGACTGCCCGGCAAATGGCTGGTGAACCTCTCCTATCCCAGCATGTGGCCGTTCGTGCAGCAGTCCACCAGGCGGGACCTCCGGCAGAAGGTAATCGATGCCTACGCCGGCCGGTGCAGCCGCGGCAACGAATTCGACAACACGGAAATCGTGTCGCGGATTGCCCGGCTCCGCCTTGAGAAGGCCAACCTTCTCGGTTACCGATCCTGGGCGGATTTCGTTCTGGAGGAACGGATGGCCGGGTCTCCGGCCGGTGTCGACGCGCTGCTTGACCAGTTGTGGAAACCGGCCCTCGAGGTGGCGGCGCGCGAGGCGCGTGAATACGAGGATGCCGCGAGGAAGGCGGGACTCACGGGGCCGTTCATGCCTTGGGACTGGCATTACTGGGCTGAAAGGGTCAGAAACGACAGGTACGGACTGGACACCGGCATCCTGCGCCAGTACTTCACGCTTGAAAACGTGCTTGCGGGCGCGTTCGAACTGGCCGGCAGGCTGTACGGCATCACGTTCATCCCGGTTCCGGGACTGAAGCTCTACCATCCCGACGTCATGGCGTGGGAGGTCCGCGACGCCGACGGGTCATTCCTGGGACTCTTCCTCGGCGATTACCATCCGCGTCCCGGAAAGAGGGTCGGGGCGTGGTCAAGCCGCTACCGTTCGCAGGAGGTCGTGGACGGCGTCGACATAAGGCCGATCGTGGTCAATGTCTGCAATTTCACCCGGCCCGCCGGCGATACCCCCGCGCTGCTTTCGCCGGACGAGGTCGAGACGCTGTTCCATGAACTCGGCCACGGCATCCATTCGCTGCTGGCGAAGGTCCCGCACCGATTCCTGGCCGGCGTTCCGCGCGACTTCGTCGAACTCCCGTCCCAGATCATGGAAAACTGGGTTTTCGAGCCGGAGATGCTCGCCCTGTACGCACGCCACTACCGTACCGGCGAAGTCATCCCCGCCGACCTGGTGGAAAAGATCCAGGCGGCCAGCAGGCACAACCAGGGTTTCGCCACGGTCGAATACCTGGCCGCGTCGAAGCTGGACATGGAATGGCACCGCGCCACGTCTGGCGACTTCGGTGACGCCATGGCTTTCGAGGCTTCGGTGCTTGAGCGGATCGGCATGCCTTCCGAAATCATCCCTCGTTACCGAAGCGCCTATTTCAACCACATATTCGGCGGCGGCGGCAGCTACTCGGCCGGGTACTACAGTTACATCTGGTCCGAGGTCCTCGATGCGGACGCCTTCGAGGCGTTCCGGGAATCCGGGAACATCTTCGACCGCCGGACGGCCGAATCGTTCAGGAAGAACATACTCGAACGCGGCGGGACCGACGAGGCATCCAGCATGTACCGGGCTTTCAGAGGCCGGGATCCGTTGGTCGGCCCGCTTCTGGAAAAGCGCGGCCTTGCACGCTGACTGACCAAAATTTCCCCGTGTTGGCGCGGGCTTCCACGCACGGCCTTGTCCACCGGAACGATTCGTGCAGAATTGACCACATTGAAGCCGAGCTCCCCCCTTTCCGGGGGCCAAATCGTGAAGGATGGTGCCGCCTTGATCAGACGTCCGGACGAATCCACCGTCCATGTCATCCGCCGCGGACTCGACCTGCCCATATCGGGCGGCGCCTCCGGGTTGTCAATCGACGGGCCCGCGATCACGCAGGCGGCGGTGATCCCCGGCGACTGGGTCGACGTCGCGGCGCGCCCGGTCGTCGAGGCCGGCGTCCGCGTCCGCGCCGGCGACCTTCTTTTCGAGGACCGGCGCAACCCGGGCGTCAGGTTCGTATCGCCCGGGTCGGGCACGGTTGCGGCCGTCAACAGGGGCGAAAAGCGTGCCGTGTCGTCCATCGTCGTCGATCTGGACGGCTCCGATGAACCGACGAATTTCCAGGCGTGGCGCGATGGCGGGCCCGGGCGGTACCAGGCCGCCGGGATCCGCGCCCTCATGGTCGAGGCCGGTCTCTGGACAGCCCTTCGCCAAAGGCCTTTCGGCACCGTTCCGCGCATCGATTCGCCTTCCTGCCCGATTTTCGTCACCGCGATTGACACAAACCCGCTGGCTCCGGATCCGGCGATCGCGATTTCGGGACGCGTTGAAGAATTCCGCGCAGGCCTTGAATCGCTGGTGGTGCTCGCGGACGGCCTGCCGCTTTACGCCTGCGTCGAACGCGGTTTCGACGTCAGCGGGGCGACCGACGTCCCTGGCGTGACCGTCCACCGCTTTGCCGGTCCGCATCCGGCCGGCCTTCCCGGCACCCACATGCATTTCATCAACCCGGCGTCGCCGCATGGTCCCCGCTGGCACATCGGTTACCAGGACGTCATCGCGCTGGGCGCGCTGGTGCTGACCGGCAGGCCGTTCCTGGAAAAAATCATCTCCGTGGCCGGACCCGGCGTCGAACGGCCGGCGATACTCAGGACCAGGACCGGCGCCGCGATCGCGCCCC
>CAYYCO010000001.1:129887-131869 GCA_964470365.1 uncultured Anaeromyxobacteraceae bacterium
GGCGTCGAACGGCCGGCGATACTCAGGACCAGGACCGGCGCCGCGATCGCGCCCCTGGTCGAAGGACGCGTCAGGCCCGGCGAAAACAGGGTCGTTTCCGGTTCGGCGTTGTACGGGAGGGGTGTCTTCGATCAGCCCTCTGCATTTGTCGGCCCTTTCCATAACCAGGTGACCGTCATCCCCGAGGACCGCGAAAGACGGTTCCTCGGATGGATGGAGGCCGGCCTGCACAGGTTCAGCGTCCTTCCGCTCTACCTTTCGCGGCTGCTCGGGCGCGGACGTTTCGACATCACGACCGCCACGCACGGCAGCCCCCGCGCCGTGATGCCTTTCGGCGTCATGGAACGCGTGATGCCGCTCGACATCATGGCAACGCAGCTCTGCCGCGCGCTGATGGCCGGCGACGCGGAATGGGCCGCCGAACTGGGCGTGCTGGAACTGGTCGAGGAAGACCTGGCGCTCTTCACGCTGGTCTGTCCGGGAAAAAACGACTACGGGCCGGCACTGCGCGCGGTCCTCGACAACATAAGGAAGGACGGGTGATGAAGGCTGTTCGCCGGATGCTCGACAGGATGGCGGTCCCGTTCGGCGAGGGGCGCCGCCTGCATCGCCTGTACCCGCTGTTCGAGGCGGTCGACACGTTCACCTTCACGCCGGGAAAAGTCACACGGGGCAGCACGCACGTCCGCGACGGCATGGACCTGAAACGGCTGATGATCACGGTCGTGGCCGCCCTTGTCCCGGCTATCCTGTGGGGGATATACAACACCGGCTACCAGGCCAACCTGACGATCGGGCGCCTGGCGGCGGGTGGCGATGCCGCGGCGTTTTCGCTGGACAACTGGCGGACCTCGCTCTACGTCGCGATGGGCTTCGGGTTCGACCCGGCCGGGATCGCCGGCTGCTTCGTCCACGGGCTTCTGTATTACCTGCCGATCCTCGTGGTGACCTTCGTCGCGGGCGGGGCATGGGAAGTTCTTTTCGCCACGGTCAGGCGTCACGAAATCAATGAGGGCTTCCTTGTCACCGGCTTCCTGTTCCCGATGATACTGCCGCCCGCGATCCCGCTCTGGCAGGTCGCGCTGGGCGTCAGTTTCGGCGTCGTTTTCGGCAAGGAAGTCTTCGGCGGCGTCGGAAAGAACATCTTCAACCCGGCGCTGGTCGGCCGCGCCTTCCTTTTCTTCGCATATCCGGCCCAGATATCCGGCGACGCCGTCTGGATTGCCGCGCGCGGAATGTCGGCGGACGGCGTCAGCGGGGCGACTGCCCTTGCCGTGCTGAAACAGGAGGGCGTCCAGGCCCTGGCCCGCAACGGATTCGACTGGTTCGACGCATTCATCGGGCTTGTTCCAGGATCCATTGGCGAGACATCCGTCCTCGCGTGCCTTATCGGGGCCGCGATACTGCTCGTCACCCGCGTCGCGTCCGGCCGGACCATGATCGGCGTGGTGGCCGGCACCATCCTCTTTTCAGGCATGTTCAACCTGATCGGTTCCGAAACCAACCCGGCCTTTGCCACGCCGTTCTGGTGGCACATGGTCCTGGGCGGCTGGGCGTTCGGAACGGTCTTCATGGTCACCGACCCGGTCAGCGGCGCTTTCACCCCGCGGGGCCAGTACATCTACGGCTTCCTGATCGGCGTGATGGTCGTGATGATCCGTGTCCTCAACCCGGCGTATCCGGAAGGCATGATGCTTTCCATCCTGTTCATGAACATGTTCGCCCCGCTTATCGACTGGGCCTTCACGCGGGCGAACGTGAGACGCCGGGCGCGGCGCCTTGCATCCGCAAAAAACGGGGGTGAACCGCATGCAGTACGGTAAGCGGTACACAATCCTGTTTTCCGCCGCGGTGTGCGGGGTGTTCGCGGTCCTTGTCACCGGGTCAGCGGTCCTGCTGAAGGATCGCCAGGAAGAAAACCGCCGGCTGGACCGCATGAAAAACGTCCTCGTCGTGGCCGGCCTCGCAAAGGAAGGGGCGAA
>CAYYCO010000001.1:131969-138847 GCA_964470365.1 uncultured Anaeromyxobacteraceae bacterium
CAGGGCGTCACGCGCATGATCGATTTCTGGCTCGGTGAACGCGGCTACGGCCCGTTCCTGAAAAAACTCGCGGCCGCGGGCGGCTCGCCCGGCAGGGATTGAAGGCATGGCTGGCAACACCACGAAGGCGCTTTTGACCCCGATATTCGCGAACAACCCGATATCGGTGCAGATTCTTGGGATATGCAGCGCGCTGGCAGTCACGACCAAGATGGACACGGCCCTGGTCATGTCCATCGCCGTCACCCTGGTCACCGCATTTTCCAGCATGTCGGTGTCGCTGATCCGCAGATGGATCCCGCCGCAGGTCCGGATCATCATACAACTGGTCGTCATCGCATCCCTGGTCATCGTCACCGACCAGATCCTCAAGGCGTTCGTATTCGACATCAGCCGCCAGCTTTCGGTATTCGTGGGGCTGATCATCACCAACTGCATCGTCATGGGCCGCGCCGAAGCGTACGCCATGCAGAACGGCCCGATTGCGAGCTTCGTGGACGGCATCGGCAACGGCGCCGGATACAGCGTCATCCTGATGACCGTCGCCTTCATCCGCGAACTGCTTGGCGGCGGACGCCTCTTCGGGGTCCAGATACTGCCGCTGGCGAGCGAAGGCGGCTGGTACGTTCCAAACGGGCTGATGGTCCTTTCGCCGGCCGCGTTCTTCATCATCGGCCTGCTGGTGTGGGCGCACCGCACGGTCAGGCCCGAACTGCGGGAAAAGGACTGACGATGGAACATTACCTCAGCATACTGTTCAAGTCGGTCTTCATCGAAAACATGGCGCTGGCGTTCTTCCTCGGCATGTGCAGCTTCCTGGCCGTATCCAGGAAGGTCGAAACCGCGCTGGGGCTCGGGGCGGCGGTGATAACCGTAATGGCGGTGGCCACACCGCTCAACGCCGCACTGTACCGATATGTGACCGCACCTGGCGCGCTCGCCTGGCTGCATCCGTCGCTGGCCGGCATCGATCTCGATTTCCTGTCGTTCCTCACCTTCATCGCGACCATCGCCGCGCTGACGCAGATCACGGAAATGGTGATCGAAAAGTTCTCACCCGCGCTTTACAACCGCCTTGGCGTCTTCCTGCCGCTGATCGCGGTCAACTGCGCCATCCTCGGCGCGTCGCTTTTCCTTGTGGAGCGCCACCTGACCGTGGCGGAAAGCGCGGTTTTCGGTACCGGCTCGGGCATCGGCTGGGCCCTGGCGATACTGGCCCTGGCCGCGATCCGCGAAAAGATGCGGTACAGCGACGTGCCGCCGGGACTTCGCGGACTCGGGATCGCGTTCATCATCGCCGGCCTGATGGCGATTGGTTTCATGTCGTTTTCCGGGGTTTCACTTTGATTCGGGGCTGGTTCCGGCCGGGCCGGGATCGGGTTTCAGGGGCTGACCGATGGCGCTGGTAATCACACTCGGGGTCGCGGTTTTCGTGCTGGTGATCGTGGCTCTCGTCGTCGTTCTTTCCCTCGTGCGGGCACGGCTGGTCAGCCAGCGCAAGGTCAACATCGACATCAACGACGACCCGGCCAACCGCATCCAGGTCGATGCCGGCGGCACGCTGCTGGGAACCCTGATATCGAACGGGATATTCCTTCCGTCGGCCTGCGGCGGCAAGGGCACGTGCGGCACATGCCGGTGCAGAGTCGTCTCGGGCGGCGGCTCGCTGCTTCCGACGGAAGCCAGCCTGATAACCCGCAGGGAGGCGCGGGAAGGGATGCGCCTCGGTTGCCAGGTCAAGGTCCGCGACGACATCGCCATCGAACTTCCGGCGGAAGTGTTCGCGGTCAGGCAGTGGCGCTGTAGGGTCCGTTCGAACCGAAACGTGGCGACTTTCATCAAGGAACTCGTGCTGGAACTGCCGCCGGGCGAGGACGTCCCGTTCAGGGCCGGAGGCTACATCCAGATCGAGTGCCCGCCGTACATCGTCAAATACTCGGACTTCGACATCGGCCCCGAATACAGGGGCGACTGGGACCGCTTCAACATGTGGCGTTACGTGTCGAAGGTGACGGAACCGGTGACACGCGGCTATTCGATGGCCAACTACCCGGGCGAACGCGGGATCATAATGCTCAACGTCCGCATCGCGACCCCGCCGCCCGACAAGCCGAAGGCCCCGCCCGGGATGATGTCTTCGTACATCTTCAACCTGAAACCGGGTGACGAGGTGACGATATCCGGGCCGTACGGCGAATTCTTCGCGACGGACACCCGGGCGGAAATGTGCTTCATCGGCGGCGGCGCGGGTATGGCCCCGATGCGGTCGCACATCTTCGACCAGTTCCTGCGCCTGCACACGGACCGCAGGGTCACGTTCTGGTATGGCGCGCGAAGCCTGCGCGAATCGTTCTACAACGACGATTTCGATCGCATCCAGGCGGCAAACCCGAATTTCTCCTGGCACCTCGCGCTGTCGGAACCGCTGCCGGAGGACGCCTGGACCGGATACAGGGGATTCATCCACAAGGTGCTGCTGGACGAATACCTTTCGAAGCACCCGGCGCCGGAAGAAATTGAATACTACCTGTGCGGGCCGCCGCAGATGCTGTCCGCATGCACGAGGATGCTCGATTCGCTGGGCGTCGAACCCGGCAACATCAGGTTCGACGATTTTGGATGAGGAAGGGCGGATATCATTCGCCCCTGCAGGAATTGGATGAACGTTCTAATCACCATAATCCTCGCCGCGGTCGTGTTCGGCGCCGCCGTCGCCGGCCTTTCCATCAAGGTCATTGCCGGAAACAGGACCCCGCTGAAGGAACACGCCTGCGACGTCATGTGCCGCCACGGAAAGGGGCATCCCTGCACATGCGCACCGGACGGCACCTGCGGGGACTTTCCCGACGGTCCCGACGGCGCCCCCGGCCGCGGCAGGTGACCATACCGCCGGTTTCCCTGTTCAATCCGCAAGTTTTGATTGAAGGATTGGGAGACGGTGATATCTTTTCAGGGACCTTGAATCGATTTCCACGACAGGAGGCGCCGTGTTTAAGTCTGCGGGTACGTTCGTGACGCTGCTCACCGCCATTCTGGCCATCGGGTCCGCCGGATGCCAGAAGAAATGCGGAACCGATGAAGACTGCCTGAAGGGCAGGTGCAACAAGGCCCTGGACAAGGGCGTCTGCCAGGAAGTCCACACCGGCAAGGCCGACACGGCCTGCTCTGAAAACGCCTTCTGCGCCAGCCGTTTCTGCGACGCGGGAAAATGCGCTGCCGACTGCTCAGGCGATATGTGGTTCGACGGAACCGACTGCCTGAAGAAGGGCGGGGACGGTGCGAAGTGCACGACGAACGACGCCTGCCTGAACGGAAGGTGCGAGGGCGGCTGGTGCTTCGTCAAGTGCCAGGAAGGCTGGTCGTTCGAGGGTGGAAAATGCGTCGACCCGAAGTTCGTCGACTGGGTCAGGATCGTCGGCGGCAACTTCCGGATGGGCTCCGACGAACAGAAGGCCTACCCCGACGAAAAACCGGTTCACGACGTTTCGCTCCGTTCCTTCGACCTGGCCAGGAACGAGGTCACCGTGTCCCAGTACCGCAAGTGCGTGAAGGCCGGCGCCTGCACCGAACCGGCGACCGACAAGTACTGCAACTGGGAGGAAAGCGACCGCGACGACCATCCGGTCAACTGCGTGTCGTGGGAACAGGCATCCGCGTACGCGGCCTGGGTCGGCGGCAGGCTGCCGACGGAGGCCGAATGGGAATACGCCGCCCGCGGCAGCATGGCACGCAGGTGGCCGTGGGGCGATGACGAGGCAACCTGCCGTTACGCCGTGATCTGCGACGGCGGCGACGGCTGCGGCAGGGAAAGAACTTTCCCCGTCTGTTCCAAGGCGCCCGGAAGCACGCCGGAAGGCCTGTGTGACATGTCCGGCAACGTGCTGGAATGGGTTCAGGACACCTACCACGAAAGATACGCCGACGCACCGGCCGACGGCTCGGCGTGGATCGGCGACGACGAATACAGGATGTGCCGCGGCGGTTCGTGGTATTCCGAACCCCGCCTGACCCGCGCATCGGTCCGCGTGCACTATGAACCGTCGAAACGCCTCGGAACGCTCGGGTTCCGCGTGGCGCGCGACGCCGACTGACCCTCCGTCCCGGCGTCCCCTGCCGGACCTGTTGGACCGCAATCGCAAAGAATCACTGCTGAATTCTTTATTTTTACGCTTGACATGTATCGTTTTTGATATATTTTCATACATGGTTGTCGGGAAGATTTTTCCGTTGTCCTCGAAGGAATGCTTAACTGAGGCGGTGGCCCTCGCGGGCGCCCTGTCCAATGCGACGCGTCTTGCGATCCTTGAACGCCTTGCCGAAGGGCCTCGGCTGGTGGGTGAAATCGCCGCGCAGATCGGCCTCGAACCCGCGGTGGTGTCGAAACAGCTGGGGCTGTTGCGGACGGCGGGGTTGCTTAAATGCAGCCGGGACGGGCGCTGCAGGGAATACGAGCTGGCCGATCCGGCGGCGATGCTGGCGCTGATGGATGCGCTGCGGACATCGGCGAAGGCGGCGGCCCGCAACGCGAAACGGTGCAGGGAGATGCAGGGCGGCACTTGACGGCCCCCCGGCGTGGCGCAGCGAATCGAACCGTTGCCGGGACCGACTGATATTCAGCGTGGACCGCGGGTTCCGGCGACTGGACCGGGGGCGTAACAGCGGCTTAACTGCCCGTAAGGTCAAGGCAATCTTTACGGGTGTTTTGAAGCGGGCTTCAAGGAGGATACATTCAGGAAATCATGGCTGAAAACACCAACACCACTTCCACCGGCCCCGAAACCGAACAAATCTCCATGGTCGTCTTCTCCGGCGACCTGGACAAGCTGCTTGCCGCGATGATCATCGCAACCGGCGCGGCGGCATACGACATGAAGGTGAACCTCTTCTTCACCTTCTGGGCCACGGCGGCGCTCCGGGCGCCGTCGAAGAAGGTCGCCGGCAAGGACTTCATGTCGAAGATGTTCGGGTGGATGCTCCCGAAGGGCGCGGACAAGGTCGCGCTGTCGAAGATGAACATGGCGGGCATTGGCACGTCCATGATCAAGGGCATCATGAAGAAGAACAAGGTCGCCTCGCTGCCTGAACTGCTGAAGACGGCCGGCGAACTCGGCGTGCAGATCAACGTCTGCGAAATGTCCATGAACCTGATGGGTTTCAAGAAGGAAGAACTGATCGACTACCCGAACCTGAGGATATGCGGCGTCGCCACCTTCTTAAGCGACGCGGCTGAAAGCAAGATCCAGCTTTTCATCTGACAAGGAGATGCAGAATGAATACCGATGAACTGAAGAACCTGAAGGCCGCCAGCGTCGTCGACGCGCGCGGAACCGCTTGCCCCGGCCCGCTGCTTGCCGCGAAGAAGGCGATGGGCGACATCGAATCCGGCGACGTCCTGGAAGTGTACTCGTCCGACGAGGGCACGAAGGTCGACATCCCGAAGTGGTGCCAGAAGATGGGGCACGAATACCTCGGCGTCGTCGAGGAATCCAGCTACATCCGCATGTTCCTGAAGAAATCCTGACACGGCGGCGGCGTTCGCGGTCCGGACGGGATTCCTGTCTCAATCGAGGTGAACGTGCGCATGCGTGCAGACAAAAAACCGCCTAAAATACTGGTTTTTTCAACCGAAAAGATTTCGGATCCGGGCATCGACCAGGCAGGACTGCGAAAGATTCACTATTCGCCGTCGGTGTACGTAATCAGCCTTCCGTGTTCGGCCGGCATCAAGCCGCGCTGGATCATGCATGCGTTCGAACAGGGCTTCGACGGCGTGTTCATCGCCGCGGACGGCCACGAATGCTCGTACACGCCCAGGTGTTCGGAACTGACCAACGAAATCATCGAAACGTCCCAGCAGTTGATGCAGGCGAAGGGCATCAGCCCCAAGCGCATCAGGATGGCGGCCATCTGCTCGGTATGCGCCGAACAGTTTGCGGCGCACATGGCCAACTTCACAAAAATACTGGTCGAACTTGACGGGAAGGCAGCATGAGCTCGGCAACGGATGAAAACACCTTTGACGTGACGGTCGTCGGCGGCGGCATCGCCGGGCAGGAAACCGCCCTGAACCTTGCATCCACGGGCCGAAGGGTGCTGCTCGTGGACCGCGCACTGTCGATCGGCGGGCACATGATCCAGCTCAGCAAGGTATTCCCGACGCTGGACTGCGCGGCGTGCATCACGACGCCCAAGATGTCCGAAACCGCGCGTAACCGCTCGATTACCCTGTCGCTTAACACCTCGGTGGATTCTATCGAAAAGACCCCCGACGGGTTCAGGATAGGACTGACGAAGGAACCGCGTTTCGTCATCGCCGAAAACTGTACCGGATGCCTGCAATGCGAGGTCGCGTGCCCCGAAATCCGCAGCGATTCGTACAACGAAGACCTGGCGGATCGGAAGGTCGCGTACATCCCGTTCAACCTGGCAAACCCGCGAATCGCCACCATCGACCGGAAGGGCGAATCGGCCCCGTGCATCGCGGCCTGTCCCGGCGGGGTGAAACCCTACGGCTACGTGTCGCTGGTCCGGAACGAGCAGTTCGAGGAGGCGATGGACCTCCACCTGGAAGACGTGCCGCTGCCGGGCAGCCTCGGCCGCGCCTGTTATGCGCCATGCCAGGGGGAATGCACGCGCGCCGGCCTGGAGGGACCGGTCGACATGCGCCGCATCAAACGGTTCTTCGCGGACGAATACTACGCCGCGCACCCGGAACCGAAGCCGCGTGAAAAGGCTGCGGCAACCGGGAAAAAGGTGGCCGTCGTCGGTTCGGGACCGGCCGGACTGACCGCCGCGTACTTCCTTGCCCGGAAGGGCCACGACGTCACGATCTTCGAGGCCGCGGCGCTTCCCGGCGGAATGATGCGCCTGACGCTGCC
>CAYYCO010000001.1:138947-166269 GCA_964470365.1 uncultured Anaeromyxobacteraceae bacterium
AAAAAAGGTAATCGTCGTCGGAGGGGGCAACACCGCGATGGACTCGGCCCGCACGGCCGTCAGGCTGGGCGCGGAAAAGGTGACGATCGTCTACCGGCGCAGCCTCGACGAAATGCCGGCCTTCGAAATGGAACGGCACGAGGCACTTTCCGAGGGCGTCGAATTCAAGGTGCTGAACAACCCGGTCGCCTTCCACGGCGAGGCAGGCCGCGTAACCGCGGCCACCCTCATCAGGATGGAACTGGGCGCCCCCGGGCCGGACGGCAGGCGCCAGCCGGTCGAGGTGAAGGGATCCGAATACAGGGTCGACGTCGATTTCGTCATCGAGGCCATCGGTCTCGGGCCGTCGACGGCAGCCTTCAAGGACGTTCTGGAACTGAACCGCGACAGGACGATACAGGCTGACCGGCGGACGCTCCAGACGCAGGTGCCGTGGATATTCGCGGGCGGCGACACGGTGACCGGACCGACCTCGATCATCGAGGCGGTCGGCCAGGGGCGGCGGGCGGCGTTCTTCCTTGACCGTTTCGTTGCCGGCCTCGACCTGGCAGGCGCCGAATACGGCGACACGCTTCCCGCAGTGGACAAGGCGCGTGTCCTGTCCCGGCCGGGCATCCCGGCAGCGGCGGCCATCGACGAAAAATTCAGGGACGGCCGCGAACGAATCGCCGACTTCGACGACATCGAACACACCTTCACCAGGGACGAGGCCGTGGCGGCCGCCTCCCGCTGCCTGGACTGCAGCAACTGCCGCGAGTGCCACCAGTGCGTGACCGCCTGCCCGGCGTACGCCATCGACTTCGCCCAGAAGACGGAAAAGATGGATGTGCGGTCGGACGCGGTCGTCCTGGCTACCGGCTACGACCTGTGGGACCCTGCCGAAAAGCCCCACTACCATTCAAAATCATTGCCCAATGTCGTGACGTCGATGCAGATGGAACGACTGATCGCCCCGACGCGGCCGTTCAACGCGGTCCTGCGGCCCGGCGACGGCAAGGTGCCGGACAACATCGCGTACGTCCTGTGCGCCGGTTCCCGCGACGTCAGCCTCGACAATTACCGGACATGCCCCGGCGCGTCCCGCCACAGTGAAATCTGTTCGCAGATCTGCTGCATGTATTCGGCCAAGCAGGCGCAGTTGCTGATGGGCGCGCTGCCGCTCGCCGACATCACCGTGTACTACATGGACATCCGCGCCTTCGGCAAGAATTACGAAGAATTCTTCCAGCAGTCGAAGGGGATGGGCATCAGCTTCGTCAAGGGCCGGGTCGCGAAGATATACGACGACGGCAAGGGGCGCGGCGACATGATCCTGCGGGTCGAAGACGTGGAAAACGGCGTGGTCAAGGAAGTGCGGCACGACCTGGTCGTGCTGTCGGTCGGCCTGCGACCGCAGAACGACGTGGTCGGGAAATTCGTCGGAACCGCGCCTGCCCTGGACGATTTCCGTTACATCAGGCAGGCGGACGCGATGATGAACCCGGCGGCCACCACGGTCGATGGCGTCTTTGTTGCCGGCACGGCGGCGGCACCGATGGACATACCCGATTCAATCCTGTCCGCGGGCGCGGCGGCGGCGCAGGTCGCGGAATATCTGAACCGCAGGACGGGGACGGACTGACATGGAAGAAAAAAAGAAAAAGCGGATCGGCGTTTACATCTGCCACTGCGGGGGAAATATCTCCGACTACGTCGACGTCGCCCAGATCAGGGAACTGGCCGGCAAGGACGACTTCGTCGTGGTCGCCAAGGACGTCATGTTCGCCTGCGCGGACAGCAACCAGAAGGACATGGTCGCGGACATCAGGGAACAGGGGCTCGATTCGATCGTCGTCGCGTCCTGTTCGCCGAAGCTGCACCTCCACACCTTCCGGAACGTTGCCCTGCGCGCCGGGCTGAACCAGTACCAGTATGTGCAGGTCAACGTGCGTGAACAGTGCTCCTGGCCTCACCACGACGACATGCAGGCCGCGACCGAAAAGGCCGCAGGCCTCGTCGAGGCCGGCATCAGGCGCGTCATGCACGCCGAACCGCACCAGCCGGTCAGGGTGGATGCGGCCAGGGAGGTGCTGGTGGTCGGGGCGGGTGTGGCTGGCCTCCGGGCAGCCCTCGCGCTGGCGTCGATGGGTAACGAGGTCGTTGTGGTCGAAAAGACCGGCCGGGCAGGCGGCAAGGTCGCCGGCAGGACGGACCTGTTCCCGGGCGGCGTTGACGGCAACGCGATCGTGGACGGGCTGCTGGATCGTGTCCGGAACACGCCGGCCATCAAGCTGTTCACGAACGCCTCGGTGGCCGGCGTCGCAGGCAGCCTCGGACAGTTCAGGGTCAGGGTCGCCGTGGGCGAACCGGCGCAGGAGCTCGACTTCACTGTCGGCGCGGTCCTGGTGGCCACGGGTTTCGACCCGTACCGGCCCGAACCCGGCGAATACGGCGCGGGAAGCCCGTCGGTCATCACCATCGGCGATTTCGTCAAGCTGTGCGAATCGGGAACGGGCGAACTGGTCCACCAGGGGCGGCGGATCCGCAGCGTCGGGTTCATCTACTGCGTCGGCATGCGCCAGACGAAGGGAAAGAACAGGTACTGCAGCCGCGTCTGCTGCACGGCCGCTATCCAGGCGTCGCTTTCCATGCACCGCCGCTACCCGGGCGTGCGGGCGTACCACTTCTATCGCGACATCAGGACCTACGGGAAACAGGAAGTCCTGTACGCCGAAAGCTCGCGCGCCGGCGACACGTACTTCATGTTCGGGGAAAAGGACCCTCCGAAGGTGGACGCGACGGCGGACGGCGCGGTAATCTCGGTCAAGGACCTGCTGACGAAGAAACGCGACATCGAGGTTCCGGTGGACCTGGTGGTCCTGGTGACGGGCGCCGTGGCCCAGGCCGACAGCCCGCAGATCGCGGGCGCTTTCAAGATCCCGGTCGGGGCTGACGGTTTCTTCAACGAAATCCACCCGAAACTGCGCCCGGTCGAAACGGTGATCAACGGCGTGTTCCTGGGCGGGTCATGCCAGGGGCCGAAAAACATAACCGAGACCCTGGCGTCGTCGCTGGCCGCGGCCGCGAAGATCAACGCTGTCATCGGGAAGGGCCAGATCGAACTTGATCCCGTGCTGGCCCGCATCGACAGGGACAAGTGCGTCTGGTGCGGTAAATGCGCGGCGGTCTGCGAATACGGCGCGCTGATCGAAATGGAAAAGGGCGGCAGGAACTTCGCCATCGTCGACGAACCTTCCTGCACGGGATGCGGCGTCTGCGCCCCGGTCTGCCCGACGAACGCGATCGAACTGGCGTGTTTCACCGACAGCGAAATCGAGGGCATGATCGACGGCTTCGCCCTGGACCAGAACATCAACATCGCGGAAACGAAGACCGCAGGCGGCGAAGGCGCCGAGGCCCCCGGTGTGAGGATGATGGAATACCCGGCCGAGTGGCATGCGATCCTCGCGACGCTGGGCGACGGTCCGCTGTCGATTCCGGACATCGCCGGGCGATGCGGGCAGGACAAGGCCCTGGTGACCAGGCACGTGATGACGATGCTGCGCTACCGCGTGATGGAGGCGGCGGGCCTGGACGACGACGAACAGTACCATCTTTATCAGCGCAGGGGCTGACGGGGGACCGGGATGGCCAGGATAGATCCGAAGATGCCGGAAACGCTCCAAAGGTACGGGGCGAAAGACTTTTCGGCCTGCTACAACTGCGGCAACTGCACGGCGGTCTGCTCGCTGACCGCGAAAGACGCGAACTACCCGCGCATATTCCTGCGCTACGGTTCGCTTGGCCTCAGGGACGACCTGCTTGGCGCGCCTGAGCCGTGGTTGTGTTACGCCTGCGGCGAATGTTCGACCGCCTGCCCCCGCGACGCCGGCCCGGGCGACTTCATGGCCGCGCTGCGCAGGTACTCGATCGCCCGGCATGAACCGTCCGGCCTGACGCGCCTGCTGTTCACGAACAACCCCTTCGCGATCGTCTTCACCGCAGTCCTGGCCTTGTTCCTGGGCATCTTCATGGCGATGGCGTCCGACAGGATTGACCCGGCGGGCGCCGTCAAGCGCTGGATATTCGAAACGCTGTCTTTCGAGGTCATTCACGACGCGGGGATGGTGATCTTCACGTTCATGGGCGTGACGGCCCTGATCGGGGTCGTCCGCATGGCGCTTCGCGTGTTCAGGGACGTGCCCAGACCCGAAAAGCCGCTTGCGGCGGGCTGGGTTGCGTTCAAGAGGGTCATCGCCGAGGCGGCCCTGATGAAGCGGTACCGGAAGTGCCTCGATGACGAGGAACCCTATTTCAGGGGCCGGCCAGTGGTTTTCCAGCCCTGGTTCGTCCACTGGACGATCATGTGGGGCTTCATCGGCCTGCTCCTGGCCACGATTATCGATTTCCTGCTGAAGGATCCGGCAGTGCCGACATTCTGGCCTACGCGCATCCTCGGCACCGCCGCCGGCATCTCGATGATGTGGGGCGCCACCATCGCGGTCGTCTACCGGATCCGCGGCGTCGCGCGGCAGTACAGGAATTCGCGACTGGCGGACTGGGCGCTGCTGGGCGCGCTTTTCCTGGCAGGACTGACGGGGTTCTGGATGGAAATCGCCGTCATGGGGGATTTCCCGAATACCGTCAACGAAACTGTTTTCATCATTCACACGATCGTGTCGATGGAACTGGTGATCCTGTTCGCCTTCTCGAAATTCGCCCACGCCTTCTACAGGCCGCTGGCGCTGTTCGCATACTTCCTGAAGGGCGCGCCGAAACCGAAGGCGTCCTGACCTCTCAGGCGCCGCCTTTCCTGGACGGCATCGAAAGCACCATCCGATCCATCGCGCTGCGGGTGCTGGGAAAATACGCCCTGGCCGCGTCCCAGTCGAGCCATGCATCCGCCAGGGCCACCGCGCGGTCGGGCCCCGCCGCGGACGCGAACGCCATGATTTCGGGCGCCAGGTCGATGTTGCACAGGGCGTCGGCGGGTGCGCCCGAAACGGCCAGCAGCACGTCCCTGGCCACCGATTCCATCAGCAGCTTGTACATGTCGCCGTTGTCCCGTTCGGATGGAACACTGTCCGAAAACTGCAGCCGGATCCGATCCGGCTCGGCCGCCAGCCCCAGGAAGGTCCTGACGAAGTCGCGTCTTTCCTGGAGCACGTCGCTGTCCAGCATCCGGATCGCGGCACCCGGACAACCGGAAGACAGCGCAGCCGCCGAGGCGGCCAGGGCCGGATCGACGCCGCGCGCGGCCAGCCATCCGGAAATCGACGCGGGGGGCACCGGGCCGAACGGGATCTGGAGGCTGCGCGACAGGACCGTCCGCGGCAGCGTGTCCGGACTGGAGGTGACCAGGATGAACAGCGTGTTTGACGGTGGTTCCTCAAGGGTCTTCAGCGCGGCGTTGGCCGCCTCGATGTTCATGGCGTGGGCGTCGTCGATGATCAGGCACTTCCAGGGGCCTATGACCGGTTCGTAATTCAGCCGCGGCATCGCCTCGCGGATGGCGTCGATCTTGATCAGCCCCTTTTCGGGGACGATGGTGACGAGATCGACGTATCCGCCATCGTCCATCCTGCGGCAGTTCGGGCAGGCGCCGCACGAATCGCCGGCGCGCCGATCCCGGCAGACCAGGTAGGACACGAACGCCATCGCCATGGCCCGCTTGCCGACGCCGTCCCTGCCGTGAAACAGTATCGTCGGCGGGACCCGGCCGGAATCGACCGACTGCCGCAGCACCGCAGCAACCCTGTCATGACCGATTATGTCAGCGAATTTCATTGTTCGACGTTCCCCCGGGGCCGCATCCAACGGTAACCGCCGGCGGGCGTCCAGTCAACCCGGGCGGGGGACGGGTCAGTCCGCCCGCTTCCTGGAAGCGCCCTTGCCGGAGGGCGACGATATGAACGTGAACAGCAGCAGCAATATCACGCCGCCGGTGATCCCGATGTCGGCGATGTTGTACCGGGGCCAGTGGTAGTCCTTCCAGTACATGTGGATGAAATCGACCACATAGGTGAGCGTGGCCCTGTCGATGAAGTTGCCGAGTGCGCCGCCGAGGACCACGCCGAGCGAAATCGTCAGGAACCAGCTTTCGGACGGCGGCTTGACCAGCATGTAGCCGAGCGCCGCCATCGCCAGCGCGCCAAACGTCAGGAAGATGGCGAGCCGGACCTTCCCGTCCAGCCACAGGAGCATGGAAAACGCGCCGGCCGGGTTTTCGACATAGGAATAGTCCCAGAAGCCTGGCACGACCACGACAGACCGCTCGGCCAGCAGGTAAGTAGCGCCCTTTTCGGCGGGATCCGCCGGGTTGAGCGGTTCGAGGCCCTCCACCGGTATCACGAACAGGCCCGTTTTGATCGTCTGGTCGACCGTGCGTTCGGATTCTGCCGGAATCCGGTCCAGGATAAACTGCCTGACCGTCACGGAAGACAGTTCGCCAGCCACCTTTTCGGCGACTTCCGACGGATTGGAAGCTGGGGCGGCCCGCCCGACCATCCTTTTCACGATTGCCGAATCGTTGCGATCGATGCGCCGCAGGAAACGGTGATCCCGGTCGTACACCAGAAAGCTGCCGATGGTCGAACCGACCGTCGACTCCAGCGAATGAACCTTGTCGCCGGGCTTGATCGGAAGTTTTTCGGGCAGCCTCAGCACGACACCCTCAAGGTCGCGATCGGTCATTTCCGGGTACCTGGCGCGCACCGCATCGCCGATCGTCCCGTCGCCACCCTTGATGGCAAGCATGTGGGACCAGTTGGCGAGGTTGTCCTCGGCCCAGCGCTTCGTGATCATGTCCGGAACGAAGAACATCGCGGTGACCGCGAGAATCACCGCGCCCCGGATGATCCTTTTGACGTGCCTGTTCATTCGACACCCCCGATCCCGATGGCGTCGATGACCGTTGCGCAGCGCGCGCACAGGTCCGGGTGTCCATCGACGGTCCCGACCGATTCGAAGTAGTTCCAGCAGCGGGCGCACCGCTGCGTTTTCAAGGGCGTCACGACTGCCTCGGCCGGCGCATCGTCCGCCACCGCGGCAACACGTTCGACCGCGACGCGCGACACCACGAACAGTTCGGGCAGGATGGATTCGAACCGGGTCACGACCCTGTCGAATTCGCTTCCGGCCTTGACCTTCAGAGCCAGCGAGGCCTCGAGCGGGTGCCCGATCTCGCGGGCCGTGCGGGCCGTTTCAAGGTTCTTGAGAACGACTTCCCTGACCGCCCTGAAGGCCGCCATATCGTCCAGCAGCGCCTGGTCGACCGGGAATTCATCGGCCGACGGCAGCCTGGTCAGCATGACGCTGTCGGGCGCACCGGGCAGGCGGCGGTGATGCGACCAGGCTTCCTCCATCGTGAACGAAAGCACCGGCGCCAGCAGCCTGATCGTGGCGTCCAGCATGCGGTACACGGCGGTCTGGGCCGACCTGCGTTCGCGGCCGGTCGGGAGGTCGCAGTACAGCCTGTCCTTCGTGATGTCCAGGTAGAACTGCGACAGGTCGGTGACCATGAACCCGAGAATCGTGCGCACCACGGCATGGAACTCGTACGCGGAATACGCCTCGCGCACACGCGCCACGACTTCGCGGAAACGGGCCAGCGCCCACCGGTCCTGGACCAGCAGTTCGCCGTCGGCCATCATGTCCGCGGACGGATCGAAGTCGGAAACGACGCCCAGTTCGAACCGGACCGTGTTCCTGATCTTGCGGTACGCCTCGACCAGGCGCGTCAGGATTTCCTGCGACAGCCTGATGTCGTCGCGGTAGTCTTCCGCGGCGGTCCACAGGCGCAGGATGTCGGCGCCGTCGCGTTCGATGATCTTCGCCGGATCGATGTAGTTGCCCTCAGACTTGGACAGCTTGCGGCCATTCCCGTCAACGACGAATCCGTGGGTCAGGACGGCCTTGTACGGCGCCTGGTTCCTGGTCCCGACCGACGCCAGCAGCGACGACTGGAACCAGCCGCGGTGCTGGTCGCTGCCCTCGAGGTACAGGTCCGTGCGGACCAGGTCGCCGTAACGTTTTTCCATGACGGCCGAATACGACACGCCCGAATCGAACCACACGTCGAGTATGTCCCGGACCTTGTTCAGATCCGTCGAACCGCAGGCGGAACACATCCAGCCGGCGGGGATCAGGTCTTTCAGTTCGCGGTCGAACCAGGCGTCGGCGCCCTCGATCTCGAAGATATCCGCGACGTGATTGATGAATTCCTGCGAAGTGTCAACCTGGCCGCACCTGTTGCAGATGGTCCCGGCAATGGGGACGCCCCAGTGGCGCTGCCGCGAAACGCACCAGTCGGGACGCGATTTGAGCATGCCGGTGATACGGTCCCTGCCCCAGGACGGGAAGAATTCGACGGTGTCGAGCGCCCTGAGCGCGTCCTGGCGCAGCCCGCTGCGGTCGACGGTGATGAACCACTGCGGCGTGGCCCGGAAGATGACCGGGTTCTTGGACCGCCAGCAGTGCGGGTACTGGTGGGCAAACTTCGACTTGCCCAGCAGGAGGCCCTTTGCATCAAGCATCGCGATGATGTCCTCGTCACACGAAAACACCATGCGCCCCTCGTATTCGGGCACCTCGGACGTGAAGCATCCCTTCGCGTTGACCGGCGCGTACGGTTCAAGGCCGTAACGCGCGCCGACCACGTAGTCGTCCTCGCCGAAGCCGGGCGCGGTGTGGACGCATCCCGTACCGCTGTCCATGGTGACGTGTTCGCCGCAGATCAGCAGCGAATCGCGATCGATGAACGGATGCCGGCATGAAGCCTTTTCCAGCGCGGAGCCCTCGAAGGATGCGATGACCTCGCCCATCGGCTGGCGGGTCTGAGCGTGGAAGTCCTCCCGCAGCGCTTCGGCGATGACCCACACGTCACCGTTCACCCTTTCGGCGATGTACGTGGCCGCGGGGTCCAGCGCGATCGCCAGGTTCGACGGCAGCGTCCACGGCGTGGTGGTCCAGATGACGACACCGCCGTCAACGCCCTTAAGCGCAGGAATCCTTTCCCCGACCGACGGGCCGAACGGGAATTTCACGTAGATCGACATCGAGGTCGCTTCCCTGTATTCGACCTCGGCGTCGGCCAGCGCCGTTTCGCATTCGTGACACCAGAACACCGGCTTGTGGCCCAGCACGACCGAACCGCGGCCGACGAACTTCCCGAATTCGCGGAGCGTGCGCGCCTCGTAATCATGGGTCATGGTCAGGTACGGATTTTCCCATTCGGCCAGCACGCCGAGCCGCTTGAATTCGTCACGCTGGGTCGAGACCCATTCGCGGGCGTAGTCGCGACACTTGTGCCGCAGATCGGAGGGATTGGCCCGGGCCTTTTCCCGCCCGACCACCTTTTCGACCGCGTGTTCGATCGGCAGTCCGTGACAGTCCCAGCCGGGCCTGTTTTCGCACCGGCGGCCGGTCATGTTGGCGACCTTGACCACGATGTCCTTCAGGACCTTGTTAAGGATATGGCCGTGGTGGATATGACCGTTCGCGTAGGGCGGGCCGTCGTGGAACAGGAATGGTTCCGCCCCCGACGCGCCGGCCATCATCCTTCGGTATATATCGTTCGATTCCCAGAACTTCAGGAATTCGGGTTCCTTTTCACGCAGGTTGGCCTTCATCGGGAACGATGTCCCGGGCAGGCACAGGGTACCCTTGTAATCCTTTTCCTCGGCCATGGATGCCTCCGGTCGACGCCCGCGGGGCGCCGGAAAAATCGCGCAAAACTCTAGCAATATCGCCGGAAATGTCAATCAGGGGTCAGTGCGTGGTAATTATGCCTGGGGCCGGGAACGCCGCGCAGAATTCCTTCACTTCCGCAGCCAGCGAATCCAGGCCGTCCGGATCCTCCACCATTGCCGCCACCCGGTTGAAGCAGTCGGCGATGAACTTCATTTCAGGTTCCTTCATACCGCGGGTCGTGACCGATGCGGTTCCCAGGCGCAGCCCCGACGGATCGAACGGCTTGCGGGGGTCGTCCGGCACCGTGTTGTAGTTACATTCCAGGCCGGCCCTGTCCAGCGCGCGGGCGTATGCCTTGCCCGTCATGCCGCGTGGCGTGACGTCCATAAGTATCAGGTGGTTGTCGGTGCCGCCCGTGACCAGCTTGAAGCCGTGGGCCGACAGGTGGCCTGCCAGCTCCTTGGCGTTCCTGACGACCTGATGGGCGTATTCCCTGAACTCCGGCGTGGCCGCTTCCTTCAGCGCGACAGCGATCCCGGCCGTCGTGTGATTGTGGGGGCCGCCCTGCAGGCCCGGGAAAACCGCCTTGTCGATGTCCTTCGCCATCGCCTCGCGACACAGGATCATCGCCCCGCGCGGACCGCGCAGCGTCTTGTGAGTCGTGGTCGTGACCACGTCGGCCCACGGGATCGGGCTGGGATGAGCCCCGCCCGCCACAAGGCCCGCGATATGTGCCATGTCGACCATCATCACCGCGCCGACCTCGTCGGCAATCGACCGGAAAGCCGCGAAATCAATAATCCTGGGGTACGCCGTCGCGCCGCATATCAGCAGTTTCGGCCGTTCGGCCCGCGCCAGTTCCCGCACCCTTTCGTAATCGATCAGCCCGGTCGCCCCGTCGACGGAGTACTGGACGGAACGGAAGAACGAACCCGTGATCGAGACCTTCCAGCCGTGAGTCAGGTGCCCGCCGGACGGAAGCGCCATGCCCATGACCGTCTCGCCGGGCTTCAGCGTGGCGAAATACACGGCGAGGTTCGCCGGTGACCCAGAATAGGTCTGGACGTTGGCGTGGTCGGCCCCGAAGACTGCCTTTGCCCTTTCGATGGCGAGCTGTTCAAGCGGATCGACGTTCTGCTGGCCCTCGTAGTAGCGCTTGCCGGCGTACCCTTCCGAATACTTGTTGGTGAAGACGCTTCCGGTCGCCTCGAGCACCGCCCGTGAAGTGTAGTTTTCGGACGCGATCAGGCGTACCTTCTCGAACTGCCGCTTTTCCTCGGCGGCCACAAGCGCCGCGACTTCCGGGTCCGCCTGAACGAGTGTCTTCTGAAGATCCATCATGATACCTCCGTGATACGAACAAGACCGGCCGTTCAACCCGGCTTCCTGCCGGTGGCGACCGCCGAATTGCGCATCGCGCAATATTTTTCACCGCACATCGAACAGTATTCCGACTTCAGGTGTTCGGAACCCGGCAGGGTCATCGCGTGGTATTCGCGTGCCCTGTCCGGATCGAGCGCCATTTCGAACTGTCTTTCCCAGTCGAACGCGGCCCGGGCGCGCGACATGGCGTCGTCGCGATCGCGGGCGCCCGGATGGCCCCTGGCGATGTCGGCCGCATGCGCAGCGATCCTGAACGCCACAAGGCCCGTGCGCACGTCTTCCAGGTCAGGCAGGCCGAGGTGTTCCTTGGGCGTCACATAACACAGGAAATCGGCGCCCGATACCGCCGCCATGGTCGCACCGATCGCGCCCGTGATGTGATCGTATCCCGGCGCGATGTCCGTAACCAGCGGTCCCAGCACATAAAACGGCGCGCCGTCGCACACCTTTTTCTGACGTGCCATATTTTCGGCAATCTGATCGAACGGCATGTGCCCCGGCCCCTCAATCATCACCTGAACCCCGCGTTCCCTGGCCCTGCGGGTCAGTTCACCCAGCGTGTCGAGTTCCGAAAACTGGGCCGCGTCGGAGGCGTCGGCAAGGCATCCCGGCCGCAAGCCGTCACCCAGCGACAGCGTCACGTCGTGACGCGAGGCGATTTCCAGGATCTCGTCAAAACGGGCGTAATAAGGATTTTCACGTCCGTTCCTGACCATCCACCGCGCCATCAGGGCGCCCCCGCGGCTGACGATGCCGACGGTTCGGGCGGCGGCGAGCGGAATGTGGGCGGACAGGATGCCGGCGTGAATCGTCATGAAATCGACGCCCTGCAGGGCCTGGTGCCGGACGACATCGATGAACACGTCTTCGTCAAGGTCCTCGAACCGATCGACCGTTTCGGCCGCCTGGTACACGGGGACAGTGCCAACCGGCGCCGTCGACGCGTCGATAACCGCGCACCGCACGTCGTCGATTCCGGGACCGGTCGAAAGGTCCATCACCGCATCGGCGCCGTATTTCAGTGCGGCGCGCACCTTCGCGACCTCGTCCGAAAGGCACGAACTGGTCGGGGAACGGCCGAGGTTCACGTTCACCTTGACCTTCATGCCCATGCCGATTCCGACAGGGTCAAGGTTTACGTGGGCGGGATTGGCGGGGATGACCACCGTGCCGTCCGCGACCCGCCGCATGACGATGGCCGCTTCGAGCCCTTCCCTTGATGCCACGCGGGACATGGCCCGGGTGATTTCCCCGCGCCTGGCCGCGTCGAGTTGAGTGTTTCCGGAGGAACTTGAACCCATGTTGAATCCTGCGTTGAAGCACACGTACCGGGCTCAAACCTATCGCGGTTTCGGCGTGACGGCAAGCCCGTGCCCAAAAATCGCCTTCGTCAGGCCCCTTCTGCTACAATCCGCCCATGAAGGTGCTCGGAATAGAAAGCTCCTGTGACGAAACATCTGCGGCGGTCGTTGAAGACGGCCGGCGGGTGGTTTCGAACGTCGTATGGTCGCAGATCAAGGTTCATGAACCTTATGGCGGCGTCGTGCCCGAAATCGCCTCGCGCAACCACCTCCGTTACATCACGCCGGTTGTTGATTCGGCCCTTGCCGCCGCGGGTGTTCAGCCCGCCGATCTCGATGGAATCGCCGTGACCATCGGGCCGGGCCTCATGGGTTCGCTCCTGGTCGGCGTGCAGTTTGCCAAGGCACTGGCGCTTGCGACCGGGAAACCCATTGTCGGCGTCAACCACCTCGAGGGGCACCTTTCGGCATCGTTCATGATCGACGGAATCGAACCGCCGGCATTCCCGTTCGTCGGTCTGGCGGTCTCCGGCGGTCACACCAGCATTTACCTCGTGACCGACTGGGGGCGTCTCGAACTGCTCGGGCGTACCCTTGACGATGCCGCCGGCGAGGCCTTCGACAAGGCCGCGGCGATGCTTGGCCTGTCCTACCCCGGGGGCGTGGTGATCGATCGGATATCAAAAAGCCGGCCCGTCGACGGCGTCAGATTCCCGCGCCCCATGATCAAGGATCCGACCCTCAACATGAGTTTTTCGGGTCTCAAGACCGCCCTCAGGCGCTACCTCGAAACCCTCGGGCACGTTCCCGCGGGCGATGAGGTCGCCGATATCGCTTCGGCATTCCAGGAGGCCGTGGTGGACATCCTGGTCCATAAGACCGTTGCCGCGGCCACAGGCAACCGCGTGCACGATGTCGTCATCGCGGGCGGCGTTGCGGCCAACAGCAGGCTGCGGGCACGCATGGTAAATGCCTGCTCGGCGGCCGGCCTCAGGCTGATCGCGGTTCCGCTGTCGCTTTGCACCGACAACGCCGCGATGATCGCCGGACTTGGCTGGCACTACCTGTTCGGCAACCTCAGGGATGCCCCCTGCCCGAGGGGCCTGGATATGGATCCGTTCATGCGGCACGTCAGTGTCGGCTGAACCGGTTTCTCGCGGGGGACGATGATGAAGGGCGCCGTGCCTGTCCTGCTGCCGCTGATCCTCGTTTCGTGCGGAAACGGCGGGCCCCGGATCAACATTGATGTCCTCCAGGACGCCGGTGGCGACGCCATGGGCGACATCCTGGCGCCGGTCGACGCGATCGAAAACGACCTGATACTCGACACGTCTCCGGACGTGGTTGCGGACGGCGGCGCCGACACGTCGGGCACGTCCTGCGAAGAAACCCTCAGGACCTGGATGTGCGGCGCCCAGGGGTGCCAACCC
This sequence comes from uncultured Anaeromyxobacteraceae bacterium, assembly GCA_964470365.1. GTDB lineage: Bacteria > Myxococcota_A > UBA9042 > DTJE01 > DTJE01 > JAGOFO01. Next base: position 152,731 of record CAYYCO010000001.1, read on the forward strand.
GATCATTCATGCGCCGGTTATGCCCCGGGATGCGCCGAGGCGCCGTGCTGGGGCGCCTGGTGTGCTTTCATTCCCGGCTTCTGCCTGCCGTCGATGACCGATGGCACGTGCACGAAACCAGCCGACTGCGAAACCGGTTACACCTGCGTGAAGGGCATATTTTCCCAAAGCGGGATCTGTACGTTTATCGGCAACCAGGGCCTGTGCCTGTCCAACCAGGACTGCGTTCCGGGCGAGACCTGCGCCGGCGAGGTTGTCAATCATGTCGGCAGCCCCGGGTATGGCCCGCAGATGCCCGGCATATGCATGGCGACGGCCGATGACGGATGCTGGGACGACGGCCAGTGCGCCGGCGGGTGGTGCAGCGGCGCCGTGCTCTGCATGGCCGGCGACACGGCATGCACCCCGGCCGCGGGCGCCTGCGTCGCCGGTGACCCGCCCGGCTGCGAACCCGCGGACGGCGGGCAGGGCGAATGCGCCGGTTCCGAGTGGGGCAACTGGTGCGTTGGCGCGGACGGATACGGCAGCCGCTGGTGCGCTCCGCCGCCGGCCGGGCCGGCGGCCGACGGCCAGTGCTGGGAGGATCGCGAATGCTCCCCCGCGACGTCGGGAAACGTTTGCCGTTCATCGCTCGCCTGTCCTCCCAGGGCGTTCTGCCGCGTGTCCGGCTTCCATTCCGGCGTATGCGGCGCCGCCCCGGCCGCGGGCGAGGGCCTGACGCTGAAATTCGTCGATCAGACCCCGACCGGCGAGGTCACGCTGTCGCAGACCTCGCGGATCCTGTTGATTAATCGTGGTCCGGTCGGAATATTCATCCTGCCGTGCGACACGGTGCCCGTGTATGCACAGAAGGACGGAGCATGGGACGGGGCCTCGCTTTCCTGGGGATTCTCGACCGCCGAATGCGCGACTCTTGCCAGCACCCGCGTGATGCTCCGGCTTGCGCCGGGCTCCGGAATGGTAATGACCCTGACCCCGGGCGATTTATATGACGGGGTCCTCGCGGGCCGCAGGATCCGCCTTGGTCTCGACTACTGGCTCGGCTGCGAACCTGGCGGCACGACCGACGGCGGCATGGATTGCGTCGAGGTATCCAACGGCCTGGGCCGCAGGATGTTCAGTCCGGACGTCCTCTGGAAGAATGGCGGGTGAGTCCGGAATGAACGATGTTCACGAAAGCTCCGCCCCGGCCACGCCACGGCGCAAGAAGGCGCTGGGGCAGCATTTCCTGAACAGCGGACGCACGGTGAACCGGATCGTGGACGCCCTGGCGCTTGAACCGGGCGCGGTTGTATGCGAAATCGGGCCCGGCCGCGGCGCGCTGACCAGGGAGCTGGCCGCACGCGGCGCCGAACTCGTCCTCGTTGAAATGGATTCGGAACTGGTTCCGGTTCTGCGCCAGTCATTCCCGTCGGCACGCGTGGTCGAGGCCGACGCCGCCCTGGTCGACGTCTCGTCACTGGTTCCGGCCGGGGCGCGCGCCGTCGCGGTCGGCAACCTTCCGTACAATGCGGGGGGCCGCATCCTGTTCAACATGCTGTGCGGACCGATCCGTTTCGAACGGCTGGTCTTCATGTTCCAGATGGAGGTCGCCCGCCGCCTCTGCGCCCGCCCCGGCGACCGCGACTTCGGCGCGGTATCCCTGATCGTCAGCCTGCTTGCGCGTACCAGGTATCTATTCGACGTGCCGCCGTCGAAATTCATCCCGCCGCCGTCCGTGATGTCGGGGGTCGTCCTTTTCGAGCCGCTCGCACTGTCCGGGGACGATGCCGTCGTGGCCGGGCCGGATTTTTCCGGCTTCGTCCACGGCCTGTTCGCCCAGCCCCGCAAGACCATCATGAATTCCATGATGAACGGATTGCGAATCGACCGCCCGGCGGCCGCCTGCCTGCTTGAATCGGCCGGCGTCGAGCCCGGATGCAGGCCCTCGCACGTCACTGCGGCGCAGGCGCTTGCCATGTTCAGGAAATGGGAAGGCCGGGTTCAGTCGTCTTCCGACTGACTTGATTCGGTTTCAGGGGCGCCCTCGAAGTCACCGGGGTCGTCGACCAGGGGCAGATCCGCGAACAGAGGCGCCGGCTTACGGGGGACGCGGGGTTCTTCCACGACTTCATCCACGCCGAAATCGGCATCGGCATCGTCGCTTTCCATGACCACGTCAACCGCGACGAGAGTGTCGTCCGCCGGCAGATCCATGATCTTGACGCCCTGCGTGACGCGGCCGATCAACCTTATGTCGCCGACCTTCGTCCTGATTATCGTACCGCTGGCCGTGGTAAGAACGACTTCCTGGTCAGGGCTGACCGCACGCATGCCGACGACGAAACCGACCCTCGGGCTGGCGCGCATGGCGAGCACGCCGGCGCCGCCGCGCCGCTGCAGCCGGTATTCCTCGACCGGTGTACGTTTTCCGTAACCGCGTTCGGTAACCGCGAGAATCTCGCTGCCGGGCTGAAGAACTTCCATCCCGATAACGCGATCCGGCGCCTTCACCGTCATGCCGCGCACGCCGCGGGTCGACCGGCCGATACTGCGCAGGTCGTCTATCTTGAAAAGGATCGACTTGCCCTCGCTGGAGAACAGCAGGACCTGGTCGCTTTCGCGCGCCAGCCTGACCTGAATCAGGTCGTCGTCATCGTCGAGGTTGATGGCGATGAGGCCCGTCCGCCGGATGTTCTTGAACAGCGGCAGATCGGTACGCTTGACGATGCCCTTCTTGGTGGCGAACACGAAAGACGACGGCGTTTCGAAGTCGTCGACCGGAAGAATCGCCGCGACGTGTTCGTCGGCCGCCAGGTTCAGCAGGTTGACCAGGGCGCGCCCCTTCGCGGAACGCTGGCCGGCAGGTATCTGGAAAACCCTGATCCGGAACGCCCGCCCCTTGTCGGTAAAGAAGAACACCCACGTGTGCGTCGAGGACACGAACATGTCCTTGACGAAGTCCTCTTCCCTGGTGCCCATGCCCCGGCTGCCCTTGCCGCCACGGCGCTGGCTGCGGTACTGGGCGACCGGCGTGCGCTTTATGAACCCCTGCGCGGACACGGTAACCACCATGTCCTCTTCGGCAATCAGGTCTTCCAGGTTTATTTCGCCGAGGTCCTCGGCAATCTCCGTGCGCCGTGAATCCGCGTAAAGTTCACGTATTTCCTGGAGTTCCTCGACTATGACGTCCATGAGCACCGCTTCCGAACCCAGTATTTCACGCAGACGCTCGATTCGTTTGCGGATGTCCTCCAGTTCAAGCAGGATCTTGTCGCGTTCCATCCGGGTAAGGCGTTCAAGCCGCAGATCGAGCACCGCACGCGCCTGGATTTCGGACAGGCCGAATTTTTCCATCAGGCCGGCACGCGCCTCTTCCGGGTTCGCGGAACGCCGGATCGTTTCGATGACCGCGTCGAGATTATCGATGGCGATCTTGAACCCCAGCAGGATGTGTTCGCGTTCCTGTGCCTTGCGCAGTTCGAACAGGCAGCGCCTGGTCACCACGTCCTTGCGGTGATCGATGAATTCGTTCAGCGCGTCCTTGAGCGTCAGCATCCGCGGGCGGCCGTTGGATATGGCCAGCATGATCACGCCGAACGTGCTCTGCATCGGCGTCATTGCGTAAAGCTGGTTCAGCACGACCTGCGGATCCGCATCGCGCTTGAGTTCAATCACAATCCGCATGCCGTCGCGGTCGGATTCGTCGCGGAGGTCTGAGATCCCTTCGATGCGCTTGTCCTTGTGCAGTTCGGCAATTCGTTCAATCAGCCTGGCCTTGTTCACGAGGTACGGGATTTCGGTCACGACGATCATGGGCTTTTCGCCCTTCCTGTCGCCCTTGACCTCCGCCCGCGCCTGCATCTTGACCGTGCCGCGACCGGTTTCGTACGCCTCGCGCACACCGCGCGTGCCCAGGATGAATCCCCCCGTCGGAAAGTCCGGGGCCGGGATGTATTCCATCAGTTCCGCGACGGTCAGGTCCGGGTCCCTGATCAGCGCGATGGTGCCGTCGACCACCTCCGAAAGACAGTGCGGCGGAATGTTGGTCGACATGCCGACAGCGATGCCGGATGAGCCGTTGATCAGCAGGTTAGGGATGCGCGACGGAAGAACGGCGGGTTCCTTCAGGGACCCGTCGTAGTTCGGCGTCATGTCGACCGTTTCCTTTTCGATATCGGCCAGCATCTCTTCGGCGAGACGCTGCATGCGGACCTCGGTGTAACGCATTGCCGCCGCGGAGTCGCCGTCGACCGATCCGAAGTTGCCCTGCCCGTCGACCAGGAGATACCGCATGGAGAAGTCCTGGGCCATGCGGACCATGGTGTCGTAAATCGCGGCATCGCCATGGGGATGGTACTTACCCATGACGTCGCCGACGATGCGCGCCGACTTCTTGTATGGGGCATTATGAAAATTCTTCGTCTCGTGCATAGTGAAAAGCACGCGGCGATGAACCGGTTTGAAGCCGTCGCGGGCATCAGGGAGCGCTCGTCCGATGATGACGCTCATGGCGTAATCGACGTACGACGAACACATCTGATCTTCGATGTTGACTGGGACCACGTTGGGTCCGATGTCTTCAGACATGGGGACCTCCTGAAAAGTCGCAGGATAGTACTACGGAAACAGCCTTTTGGCAACGGTTCGCAGACGGATTCGTGCTGATATTTACGCTGTAATTACAACAGGTTGACGGGTCACTCGGCCTTGGCGGCGCACTTCTTCATCACACCGGCGTCCAGGTCGTTGAACTGTCCGAGCGACCGGACCCGTTCAAGCAGATTGACAGCCGTCGCGCAATCGCCGGATTTGTAGGCCTTGCGGGCCTTTGCACGAAGCGCGTTGGCCTCGGTCCGCGGGTCGCCGGCAGCCTGACCGGCCTCCTGGGTCACAGGCGCAGGCGCCGCCGCGACGGCATCCTTAAGGGCCGCTGCGTCCGTCCTGAGCGTCTTCTGGCGCCTCGGACGCACCGGCTGCGGCGCGGGCTGTTCGGCAGCAGGCTGCGCGGGCGGCTGGACTTCCGCGGGGCCCCTGGCAGCCGTCCGATAGACGACCGGAACCTCCGCCGCACTGCCGGCGGAAGCCTGTGCCGGGGCCGCGGCCGCCTGCACGGGCGCCGGGTTTTCGGCGGGCCTTCTTGCCGCTATGTCGGAACGCAGCGCCTCGGCCTCCGGACAGCCCCTCTGGATAGCCGCCGCCTCGGCGGCAGCGGCCTCCGCACCGACGAAGTCACCCTTGTCGAGCATCATCCTGCCAAGCCTGACCTTTTCAAGCGCCTGAACGTGGGCCCGGTCCGCGGCAGCCTTCCCCGGGTCACCGGCGGTCGGCGCAGTCACCATGCCGGTTTCCACGGCCGGGACGACAGCGGCCGGCGCCCGGTTCTTCCACCAGAACGCGATGCCAATCGCGAGCAGTACGGCCAGCACAAGAATGACCACCACGATGACGGCCCCGCCCTTCTTTTTTCCGCCGGCGGGTTTCCGCATGGCGGTTTCAGTCTGCTTTTTCGGCGGCTTGACTGCGGGGGCCGGCATTTCGCGTGACGATTCGGGTTCGTGGGCTTTTTCGAACTTTGCCTTCGGGGCCTTTTTCGTGCCCTTCGGCTTGGGCGCCGCCTTTTCCTGGCTGGCCGCAGGGGCAGGCCCGGAGACTTCGGCAGACGCAGCCCTGGCGTCCGCAATCGCCTCGCCGATATCGCCGCCGGCAGCGGCCTGTTCCACGACGGCGGCAATGAACGAGGCGTCGAACGCCTCGGTTTTCGCGCCGGCCTCGGGTTCCTGATTCTGGACGGGTGCGGGTTCCTGATTCTGCACGGGCGCAGCCGCCCCCTGCGACTCAATCATCCTGGCGACGGCCTCGGAAAGCCCCTCGAAAGCCATCGTTTCGCCCGGGGCGCCGGACACCTGTACGGGCTGAGGAAGGGCCGCGGGGAATGTGGACACCGGCCGCGGGAAGTCTTCACGGGGCTCTTCCATCGCAAGGGTGACGCCCGGGAAGGCCGCGTCGCGCAATTTTTCAATCGCCGCGACGACTTCGCCGGCCGACGCAGGGCGACCGGTCGGGTCCTTGGAGAGCAGGCGCATGACAAGCGCCTCGAAGCTGTCGAGCTGTTGAAGCCCGGGCTTCACGAGGTGCAGCGGCAGCGGCTTTTCGTAAACCTGCCGTTTGATGGTCGTCGAAGCGCCGGCGGAAACGAACGGGGGCTTGCCCGTGACCATTTCATACAGAAGTATGCCAAGCGCGTAGAGATCGGAAGACGGGTTCCCCGGCCTGCCGGAACAGACTTCAGGCGCCATGTATTCGGCATTCCCGAAATAGGGGGCCGTCTTCTTCATGGGGCTGTACGAAGGAAGCATGTCGCCAAGCAGAAATCCGCCGATCCTCACCCTGAGCGGTTCACCGGAACCGACGTTGCAGAATATGTTGGACGACGTCAGATCGAGGTGGCTGACCCCGACCGAAGCCGCAACGTCCAGGACACGCGCCACGACGTGGGCGACATCCAGCGCCTCGGCAGGCGAAACGCCGCCACGTTCCCTGATGACCGACTTGAGCGAAGGCAGGTCAGACGATTCGAATACCATGTAAACGTGGCCGTCATCGTCGCGGCCCGCCTCGAGACAGGCGAGCACCGGAGCAAGCCTGAGGCCCGCAAGCGAATTGGCAGCGTCAACGGCCTTCTGCCCCTGGGCCTGACCGACGCCGGCCGCATCCTCGAACACTATCAGGGTTACCTCCCGGCCGTCCTCGAGCCGCCTGCCGGAGGTACGCCGGACGAGCGCGTCACCCACGACGTCGCCGCCGAACTCATATCTGGTCGAAAGTCCTTCCGCGAGCATACAGACACTCCGTGTGAAACGCGGCCCCGGGGCCGCCGACCGGCCTGATCGGGCAAAACACGCCGGATGCATCGTAACCCTTAAACGCACCCGCGCGCAACACCTAGTGGAAATCGACCCGGAACTTTTTCGCCGAATGCACGGAACAATAATGCAGGGGATTAGCGGAAAGACGGATAGTTGTTACCTGGTGCGCCCGGAGAGATTCGAACCCCCAACCCGCAGATCCGTAGTCTGCTGCTCTATCCAATTGAGCCACGGGCGCAAAAAAGCGGTGCCAATAATAGGGCACCCTGCGCAGGATTTCAATACAAAATCCCGCACGGCGGAGAGAGTGGGATTTGAACCCACGGTAGGCTTTTGACCTACACTCGCTTAGCAGGCGAGCGCCTTCGGCCACTCGGCCATCTCTCCATGAAACAAAAACGACGCGGAGCCGGCTGTTCACCGCAAAGGCGGCGGAGGTAGGATTCGAACCCACGGAGGTTTCCCTCGACGGTTTTCAAAACCGCTGCCTTAGACCACTCGGCCACTCCGCCATTTTAAAGAACCACAAGGCGCATTAGTGTATCGCCCGGTCTCGCCGAAATCAATACTGCCTTCGCCTTGCCAATCCCTCCGGCAGGGGATCCGCTGGACAGCGCCGGTACCATCAAATAAAATGCGGCAACAGGCCGCGCCAGTGCCTGCCGGCTTCCCGACCTCCCGCGATACGAGGTTCTGCATTGGCGTACGGAATCGGGGTCGCCCACAGACTTTTTCTTGACCGATTGCGCGAAATACTCTGCCGGGCCGGCCTCCCGGTTTCGGGAATCACCGCGCGTGGCCCCGCAATACAGGTATGTCTTCGGGGTATTGAAGACCGCGAGATTCAAGCGGAATACGTCATCGAGCCGAAAGGCGGCGCCGGCGGCGCCCGGGGCGCGTTGCACGTCAGGACGCCACATCCATCCCTCCTGACAGAAGGTGAAAATCGCGACATCAAGCTGCTGGACGGGGTAATGCAAAGACTTGATTCGCATTTTCCCGCTCACTGGGTTCAGGCCGATGGCCCTGCCGACAACCGGGAAGACGGGGAAAACGGTCGATTGAGGATTCCCGCCGACGAGTTGGAAAACATTCTTCAGGCGAAGGCAAAACAACCTTTCCCATTACTTGAAGCCGTCCCGTCTGCTGTTTCGTTGAACTCGGCGGAATTTCGGAAATCCATTGCCCGCAGCGTTGCAATGGCTCGCCGAAACGGAATCCGGGTTCAGGTCATCGTCCCGATCACCCGCAGTCATCTGTCATCATGGGATTCGATAGTTGAACTGGCCGGCCTGCTCGAGGTTTCGCAGTGCAGGGATCCGGACCCGCCCCTTGCCTTCGAATGGGTCAATCCCGGTATGGACTACCCGGACCCGTTACCGTTCGATGTCATCGAAGACTTTCCATGGACAATCAGTTCGCAGATTGATGAGCAGATCCCGCTCAGGAGCACGGCGGGTTATCCGCTCTGCCGGTTCTGGAGAAGACTTCATTCACAACTGTTCCTGAAGCCGGATCCGGCCTCCGGCACCTTCCTCGAAATGGATTTCGGTCCCGGTTGCGCGGACTGCGCCCTCCGTTCACTTTGCAGCGGCGTCAGCCGTTCTTATGCAACCGCTCATGGTTTCTCGGGGCTCCGGCCTTTCAGCCCTCCCCCATGGATGGAAAAAGGGCCGTCGAAACCCGAAGATGCCGACTGGGCCTGCAAGGTCTGGTGGCTGCTGGTTAACCGGCCGTACGGGATTCTGGCCGTCCGCGATATTCTTCCCGGGGGAACCTGCCCGGGAGTGGCATGCGAACTGCCCTGGCTTCGTCTCGAAATTCACGATGGAGGCACCTTCGGTCCCTGCTGTTCGGATAATCTGGTGACCCCTGGTGCCTCTGAACCCGGCAAGCGCATCATGGATATCTGGAAAGGCCCTTTCATGCGGTCCGTGCGGCGCGCCATATCCACGGGCGAGCCGCGCCTCACCTGCCGCACGAACTGTCCGTTCCTGGTCGGCGGCCCGGCCCTGCAGGAAGGAATGTTTCTGCGCGGGGGCAGTCCGAACGTGGTTCTGACCGGCATTGAACGTGTCCGCGATCTTTTCGAAGCGCGGGAGGTCCCTTCAGCGCCGCCCGCCGTGGTCTGCTTCTCGGCGACATCCTGGTGCAATTTCGACTGCCTGATGTGCTGGTGCGGCGCGGACGGGTCTCAGGATACGCAGCCCGACGATTCGTTCTACGATGAACTTCTGGAGTTGGTTCTGTCCGGGACAAGTATTGAAGTGAACGGCGGCGAACCACTGGTCGCGCCACGATTCAGGGCCTTTCTTGACAGGCTGTCGACCCGGGATATCAGGACCGCGCCAGTGTCCCTGATCACAAACGGTTCACTGCTGACGCCCGACGTGTTCGACAGGTGGGCTCATCTTTTCAGGGGTCTTACCGTCAGCCTCAACGCCGCAACGCCTGATACGTATCTTGCCGTGAACCGGGGGACCCCGTGGGCCAGGGTGCGATCCAACCTGGACCACATCCTGGAGATGCGCAGGGACGGCGGATGCCGAAGCGGTGTTACCTACAGCATGGTCATACTGCAACGCAATCTTGAAGAGATTCCGGCATTTCTGGATCTCGCGCTTCGTGACGGCGTGGACGTTCGTTTCATGCTGCAGAACGGAAACCGCAACAACCAGAGCATTCTCGCACACTCCCGCATGACTGAACGCGCGCAGGAACTGCTGCAGGATTCCGTCAGGAAACTGGAAATCGCAGGAAAACCAAGACAGGCGGCCATCGTCGCCGCGCTGATCCAGGCAATCTCAATCCGCGCGGCCGTACCTGATCCGGAACCGTTGCCGCCTGCCTGAAAGTGCAGGGCGAAACCGGCCTGATGCCGAAACGCCTCCTCAATCACCCTCGCGGACGATCTTCGCGCCAAGGAAATTGAGCGTCTCGTCGATGCGCTCGTAACCCCGATCGATCTGACGGATGTTATGGATGACCGACCGCCCCTCGGCGCACAGGCCGGCAATCAGCAGAGCCATGCCGGCCCGGACGTCAGGACTTTCGAGCTGGGTGCCGTAAAGCCTGGAAGGACCGACCACGACAACACGGTGCGGGTCGCAGAGGATGATTGACGCGCCCATGCCGATCAGCGAATCGACGAAGAACATGCGGCCCTCGAACATCTTTTCAAAGAAGAGAAGCGTGCCCTGGCACTGCGTGGCGGTTACGATCGCGATGCTCATGAGGTCGGTCGGGAAGGCCGGCCACGGAGCGTCGTCGATCTGTGGAATGGCGTTGTTCATGTCCTTCTGAATGGCCGGCTGCTGCCCGCCGGGCACGAAGACCGAGTTCGATCCGAACTGCATCCCGATGCCCATCTTCTGGTAAACCAGATTGATCTTGCGCATGTCGGACATGTTGACGCCGTGGATGGTCAGGCCGTCGCCCATGATGGCGCCGAGTCCGATCATCGAACCGACGACCAGGTAGTCGGTGCCGATGCGGTGATGGGTTCCGTGAAGCCTGTCGACGCCGTCGATCACGAGATGGTTCGTCCCGATACCCTGAATACTGGCGCCCATCGAATTGAGCATCCGGCACAATCCCTGGACGTGGGGCTCGCAGGCCGCGTTCATGATTTCGGTATGGCCTGGCGCGAGACATGCGGCCATCAGCACGTTTTCAGTCCCTGTCACCGACGCCTCGTCGAGAAACATCTCGGCCCCGTGCAGGCCGGCCCCGTCCACAACGTAGTCGGTGCCCACAGTCACCTTCGCGCCAAGCGACTCCAGCGCCGAAAACAGGGTGTCCACGCGGCGGCGGCCTATGACGTCGCCGCCGGGTGGCGGCAGCACGACGCGGCCGCACCTGGCCGTCATGGGCCCCGAAAACAGGACCGATGCCCTGACACGCCGGCACAGTTCCCTGTCAAGCATGTGGGTACCGACATCCTTCATGCAGACGGTCAAAGTGTTCCGGCCGGTCCATTCCACCGAACCGCCGAGACTCTCGAGAATCTCGAGCATGACCTCGACGTCGCAAAGCCGCGGAACATTTTCGAGAGTGACTGTTTCATCGGTCAGGATGCACGCTGCAATCGCCGGCAGCACCTCGTTCTTGTTGCCCGAAGGGGTCATTTCGCCCTTAATCCTGTGTCCACCCTCGATAATGAACCTTCCCATCGCACCCCCCGTTTCAACAGGCCGAATATCTGCCGCCGGAAGCCGTTATCACTGCGGCGCCGGACAGCGCGGCGGCGTCCGCGGCCGCGCTGGTGATGAAAGACTGTCCAATGTAAGACCGCAGGAAGGCCACGACGCCCTCCTGCCGCTGCGCGTCCAGATCCGCCAGCGCGTCGTCGAGCACGAGCACGGGAGCCTCACCCCTCAGGCGGGCGATTTCGGCCGCCTCCGCCGCCTTCCAGGCGAGCATCAGGACCTTCTTCTGGCCGCGGCTGGCATGCCCGCGTGCCTTGAGGCCCTCCATGGAGACCTCGACATCGTCAACCCCCGGGCCTGCCGAAGTGTAACCCAGTATCGCGTCCTGTTCCCGCCTGGCCGCAAGTTCGGCCCGCAGGGCGGCCGCAGCGGCCTTCGTGAATTCCGCGCCCCCGACGCCCGCCGGCACCGCCCTGAGCCACCTGGAGGCAAGCGACACCCTGACGTCGAGATCGACGCCGGTCATCGAACGCAGCATCAATGGAAGGCTTGCGGCAATCCGGTCCACCGCATCAAGCCTGATGCGGCCATATTCGGCGCCGACGACGGACATGTTGGCCTCGACGGCATCCATCATGTCCGGGTCGCGGCGGTCGTCCCGCAGGAGAGCATTGCGTTCCCGGATCAGGCGCACCCATGTTGAAAACAACGCGGTCCTGGACGGGTCGACCTGGGCCGCGAAACGGTCGACGAGCACGCGCCGTCCATCCGGCCCCCCCTCAAGGATCGCGGGGTCCTCGGGACTGAGGCATGACACCGAAAGCAGCTGCATCGTATCCCTGGCAGAAGACGCCGGCGCCCCGTCAATCAGGACCTTTCGCCAGCCCCGGCCGATTTCGGCCCTGATTTCGTGTACCCCCGAAATTCCATGGATCACCGCGGCAAGACGCGCGCACTGGACCTCGCCGCCGGCCATTATGAGGTCGGCCGTCCGCGGCGATCGGAACGACTTGAGCCATGACAGGAACGCAACGGCCTCGACTAGGTTGGTCTTCCCCTGCCCGTTTGCCCCGACGACCAGGTTCACGCCGTCGCTGAAACATACCGACTGGCCGACGATGTTCCTGAAACCGGAGACTTCGATCGAGGATACCTTCAAGGTCAGCAGCCCCCTGGGCAGGCGGGCGAATCGTCAGATGCGGACCGGCATGATGACCTGCCGGAGGCCTTCATCGCCGGGTGCGGTAAGCAGCGATGCACTGGCCTCGCCCTTGATCGACAGGCGGACCATCGGTTCATCCATCGCCGAAAGCGCTTCCAGCAGGTAACGGTTGTTGTACGCGATTTCAAACGGTTCACCGTCGAAATTCACGTCGACCGACGTGCTGGCGTCGCCGCGTTCGGGATCGCGGGCCATCACAACCACCTTGCCGGGTTCGAAGCGCAGTTTCACGAGGGGCGTCTTTTCCTGGGCGATTGACGGCTGGGCCCACTTCACGGCGGAGACCAGTTCCTCGCGATCGATGTCCACGCTGAACCTGAACCCGGCGGGCACCACCTTCCTGAATTCCGGATATTCCAGTTCGATCTGCCTGACCAGCAGATAGCCGGAATCAATGGTGAAGACCACTGCGTTCCGGAGGAAGCCGACCTTTACATCGCCGTCGACGCCCTCGAGGAAGCGCTTGAGATCGGCGACGCCCTTGCGGTGGAGGATCGCGCTGACGCGTTCCACGGCGCCCTCCACGTCGACGGGCCTGCTGAGCCACGACAGCCGGTGACCGTCGGTGGCGACGGCGTCGACGATCGCCCGGCCGTCACCGTCGGAGACGCTGATATTGATGCCGTTGAGGTTGGGACGGCCCTCGTCCATCGACATCGCGAAGCCGACACGATCCACCATTTCCATCAGGATCTTGCGCGGGATGCTGAGTTCCACCGTCGTGACCGGCGCCGTGACCTCGGGCATGTTGTCCGGGAGGATGCCCGGGATAGTCGACGAACGCTGGCCCACGCTGAGCGTTGCCCACTGATTTTCCATAAGCGCAAGGTTGACCGGCGCCTCGGGGAGCATGCGGGCGCGGTCGGTCAGGCCCTTGGCGGTCAGAGCCATGCGTCCCGGTTTCGCGACACGGGCCGGGAATGTCGTGACGAGGGTGACCTCGTACGACTGGGCGGTCAGCCTGACGGCGTCGGCGCCGACGGACTCAAGCAATATGTTGGCCATTACGCTGGACAGGTTCCGTTGTTCCGGAATCCCCTGGGCCTTGGCAAGGGCGAGTGCGAAATCTTTTTTGGCAGCGGTAAATTCCATGGCATGCACCGTCTGTTAGAATGAGCGTCGATTATCGTATCCACGATGTCCGGCGGACGTCAATCGGTATCGACACCGCGCACAATACAGCTTTTATTTTGGCAGCGATCTGGATTAGATTATTCGGGGTTTGTGACAATCTCCCCGCGATTGCCTGGTGGACGAATGGGTGAACGACAGCGATACAAAATCCTGGACAAGTTGGATGCCGGCGGGATGGCCGAAATAT
>CAYYCO010000002.1:0-140687 GCA_964470365.1 uncultured Anaeromyxobacteraceae bacterium
GCTGTGGCATTTCGGTTAAGCTCCACCCGCACAACAAGACCTCCTACGAGGAATTCCTGATTACGGGTGGGGTCGAAGTAAGCGCTATTTACCGCATTACCGGAACCGGCAAGAATTCCAGCCTTACCCAGCTTGAACCGGAATTCGATCTACCCCCCTGCTAGAAAACGACTGCTCCATTCAGGCAAAAATATTAGCACCCTAGCGAGGTGCTAATTATGTCTGGCTTGTCGATTTTTGTATCTCTATTTTTTGGCGGTTTTGCTCCCCTTGCCCGTTTTGGCCACAGCTTCTTTCAGCCCCTTGCCCGCTTTAAAAACCGGAACACTCTTGGCCGGAATACTGATCTTGGCGCCCGTGGCAGGATTACTCCCGGTCCGCGCCTTGCGGTCTTGCACTTCAAAGCATCCAAAACCAATGATTTGCACCTTCTGGTGGGATTCCAGCGCATCTTTGACGGCAACCATGGCAGCCTCGATGGCTTTAGCAGCATCCTTCTGTGACATCTGCGTTCTGGCGGCAACTGCTTTCACAAGTTCGGCTTTGTTCACACTCTCTCCCCCTCAACAATGATATAATGCAGGATATAGCACTATTATCGACAAGAGCAGACGATAATGCAATCTTTTTTTATTGTTTTGCGGAACATTCGCTGTTAAATGCTAATTTTCGTCTATTTGTGTCGATATTCGGCAAATCAATTTCGGAACGAAAAGAATTTAATTTGTCCTTGAAATGACTATATGAAATCAGTATAATGGTTGTTGCTGGCGGGTGTAGCTCAATGGTAGAGCCCCAGCCTTCCAAGCTGGTTGCGAGGGTTCGATTCCCTTCACCCGCTCCATTAATTGCTCCGTAGGACTAGGTTAAGTTGCCCTTTAGAGCTCTGTTTAAACTTAATTAATACATGCGCCTATAGCTCAGTCGGATAGAGCAACGGACTTCTAATCCGTGGGTCGGGGGTTCGATTCCCTCCAGGCGCGCCATTTCCGCCGTCAGTTATGCCTCGCTTTTGCGATGGTGCGTGTAGCGCAGTGGTAGCGCACCGGGTTGTGGCCCCGGTGGTCGTGGGTTCGAATCCCTCCACGCACCCCTTCACCGGGACGGTCGATGCGTCGGCCATTTTTCCCGGTGACTTGCGCCCCTCCGGGGGCGATTCAAAGCCGGGTCGCTGCAACCCGCGGGTTGCCGGCCCGGCTTTATATTATCGACCGGCCGGAAGTCCACGCTTCCGGAAGTGCTTGATATTCCGTCGCCTTTATTCCCCGCGCCTGTGGCTCAATGGATAGAGCATCGGACTTCGGATCCGACGGTTGGGGGTTCGAGTCCCTCCAGGCGCGCCCAATTTCCCAAGATTCCTTAATGAATACGGGCAGTATACCCCGATTGGCATCCATGCCCGTTTCGACTCGTTGACGGTCTTTTCACCTCGTTTCGACTTCTTCGGGTTACCAAACGGAATCCACCGCAGCCTTGTCCGCCGCGTCGGCCTGATATACTCTGGCTCCTCCGCGTGCTCTGGCGCCTCCGCGTGGGCTGCGGCGTTGAAGCAGAACGGACTTTGGGCAGAAGACCAGCCTGGCCAGGCCAATCGGCCCCAATGGGAGGCGAACCATGAGGTGTTCGGTGAACGGATTGAAGGGAGTTGTTCCTATTCTCGTCTTCGTTACCGCGTGCGGCGTAAGCGATGGCAACGCGGACGCCGATGCGGACCTGGGGGCCGACGTCGCCGTCGGCACGGATGCGGCGCTCGACATGACTTCCGATCTCGACGTCGCCCCGGATTCGGACTCAGGGCCGGAGATCCTCGAAGACGCCGGGGGTGATGCCTCGGACGCGTTCGTGATGCCAGACTACGCCGGGGTCCCAATCGACTACGCCGAACACGTCAGGATGATGACCTTCAACCTGCGCACGCCTTTCGCCGACGAGGGAGACCGTCTGTGGGAAAACCGCAAGGAGGCCGTGGTCGCTCAGATCGAGGACTACTCCCCGGACATCCTGGTCGTCCAGGAGGCCCTGCTCGTCCCACAGTTGGAAGACCTCGAGAAGGCGATCCCGAGACTCGACTGGGTCGGCATGGACAACTCGGGAACCGTGTACTTCGACGAATATGCGGCCATCTTTTTCGACCATTCGAAGTTCGTGGTACTGGACTGGAAGACCTTCGCGTTGAGCGACACGCCGGACGTCCTGCCGAGCCAGATCAGCGACGAACAGAGGTTTCCCCGCGCCGCGACCTGGGGGCGCTTCCTGCGCATCGCCGACGGGTTCCAGTTCGACATCCTCTCGACTCACTGGGACCACGCGGAGGTCGATGGTATCCGTGAGGAAATGGCGCGCATCACCATCCAGCAGATGGATATCCTGACGGAAGGAAGGCCTGCCCTGATCGGCGCGGACTTCAACTGCCCTTACGACTCGCTTCCCTACAACATCATGGTTGGGAAGGCTGAATGGAAGGGCGTCTCCGGAGACCTCACCGACGTCTGGGTGGAACTCGGCTTGCCCGAAGAAGGCACCTATCATTCCTGGGAGGGAGTGGCCAAACCGTCCAGCAGGATCGACTGGCTGCTCCGCAACGATGGGTTCGTCGGTTTTTCCGCGGACGTCCTGACCTCCACGTACCTTGGCCTGATGACGTCGGACCATTTCCCGGTCGTGGCTGAATTCGCCATCCGGACGCCTTGACCATGTCAGCGCGTCGCGCTCGGGAACGAGTGATCTTGAACGTCTTGATTCGGTAATCTTACCGGTGCGTTGCAGGCTTCAGGAGCATCGGACTTCGGTTCCGACGGTTAGGGGTTCGAGTCCCTCCAGGCGCGCCTAATTTCCCCAGATTCCTTAATGCATATCAGCAGTATGCCTTAATAGGCAATCATACCGGTTTCGACTCGTTAACGGTCTTTTCACCTCGTTTCGAGATGTCACTAAAATCGCTGAATTCAAGCATCATTGGGCAGGATGACCTGATTCCACAATCAGCACGTGTGACACTCGCGGCGCCACCGGAATGGGCGACCATTGACCGGCCGACTTTCATGAATCCCCTACCGTGCGGCAAGGATTACGGCGAGAGTACGCAGTTTTTCCTGGAAGAATTCGGTGGACCACAGTTTCAAACCGGGCTGTTCGATGACGTGCAGGAACGGGGCGACATCGGCGGCGGCCACGGACCAGTCGATTGACGGGATTCTGTCATCGAGGGCGCCAATCAACCAGGCGGCGTCGACGGCCACGTTCCGACCCGACCACGGCCCGGTCTGATTCAGGGCATTCGCCAGCAGGGCCAGGTTCGGCGGCGTCCGCTCGCGGCAATACCATCCGAAATCGAACCAGTCTCTGCCCTTCAGGTACGGCCGGCACAGCAGAGCGTGCAGCTTCAGCGCGAAATTTGACGGCAGGTCCTGGGCGCAGACTTCAAAATCCAGCGGAAAGTCGACCAGCCGGAAATCCCACCCCGATCCCGCCGGCGGGTTCGTGTCGATTTCAAGCTTGACCTTATGATTCTGGCGTCGCCCCGTCCCCGCAAAGGAAAATTCGAGCTGACCGGCGATTGAATCGTCCTTGATGAATGCCGCCCGGACGGCGGTGTCGGCACGGCTGCGATCCACGAATTCGCAATGAATCCCGTACTCGGCCAGGACGTCCAGCAGACCGGAAGAGTACGTCGACCATCCAAAAGCGGGCTGCGGTTCCCGGCAGATGAAGTCCAGGTCTTCGGAAAATCTGGGCAATCCATGCAGGATGCGCAGTGAAGTGCCGCCCTGGAATGCCGCAACGGAAAAAAAGTCCACCCGCCACAGCGCGTATAGCACAATCGACTGTAATGTTTCTTTCAGCGCCTGCTGTTCATGGGCGGCATCCGTGGCCGCGTACCCCGCCAGTCTTTTGCGGATGATTTCAATCATCGTCTCAAACCTGTTTCAAGAGCCTGGATGCACTGGCGCATGCGGGAATGCTGGTACGTTTCGGTCAGGCGGCGCCAGACATCGGGCCCGATCGGTTCCATGTCATCGATGTCGATTCGCATCGAGGCCAGGAAAACGGGCATTTCCGCTGGCGTCATTCCGCGGTCACAGACGATGTCGGCCATCGCGCGCGCAGGATCGGCGACAAGTGCGTACTGATCGCCAAACTGTTGCCTGTCCACGCCCTCAAGGAAACAGCCGCGCCGCAACGCCATCGGAACGAATTGGTACATACCCGCGATTTCGTGCCGCACATCCAGTGAACGGCGCCCCGGGACGACAGACAGCGTCACGTGGACGGCCTCAGGGATCAGGCCGTGCCACGCCAGCGCGGTTTCCATCGACACATACGACCCGGGAGCCAGCGCCTGCGCAATGACGAATGGATGCGGCATCTTCCCCGTCAGCATCGGCGACAACATGTAAATGCCGCGCCGCAAACGGACAAGTTCACCCGCCTTCAACGCCCGGTTGACAAGGTTGTACCGTCGCTGGGGCGAACCCTCCAGCAGCCGGGCAACCTGGGCCTGGCCAATGACCCGTTCGCCCAGTTTCGCTTGAATCAACTTTTCGGTGAGGGTTTGCATGTAATGCATGATACTTTCATTTTTCGAAAGTTTCAAACATTCATGGCACCCGGGAAGCCGCGCAGTTGCGCAATGATGGGGGACTCAAGGCCGCTTTCATGCAACGCCGCGGGTGCCGACCGACGGGGCGCGCCACCATCACCACCGCTGGAGGCTTTTTTCCGCGAAACCCGGGATGTCGCGCACCTGCAGGACCGTGCAGTCGTCAAGGACAAGCGTGCCGTTGTACATGCCGTACACCTTGGTGCCGTGCATGTAATATCCGCCGATGTCGAGTTCCGTCGGGACATGGGTGTGCGGGGTCAGTGTGAGGTCCATCCGGCCGTCGGGGCTCTGGATGACCCACGGTTTCAACGGATCGTCCGGGTCCATTTCCCATGTCATGCCGTCAAAGGCGCCCAGCTTGTGGATGACGCCGTCGACGAGGATGCCGTCCGCGCTGGCCTGCTGGTTGGCGTCCAGCCCGGCGCCCATGTTGAACGCCACGTCGTGCCCGTCGATCACGCCATAGCCCGCGCCCCAGAACCACTGCGATTCGTGCGGCCAGGCGCCCCTGCCCCAGTCCAGCACGCCCCACGCGTCGTCGCGTGAAAAGTCGGCCCGCACGTCGCCGGCCGTCACCCAGCCGGATGTGCGCCATCCGAAGATCTTGTCTTCATAGAAAAAAGTTCCCGGATCCAGCAGCGGATGGGCCACCGAAAGACTCTCGAAACCAGGACCGTCCCCGAACACGATTTCGCCCTTGAGGTCGACGTCCCCGAACTTCCCGGGGATGTCGAACGCCAGGATACGTGCGCCGTCGGCGAACGAAATCGAAATGTGGTTGTCGCCCTGGTTCCAGCCGGCGTCGGCGTACGGCGAATCCGGCAGGATCGGGTTGGTGTCGTCGCCCAGGTCCCAGCCCGAATACTTGTCGCCCGTTTCATAGTTCAGCAGGGTGACGCCGATGAACGAAAACCAGGAAAGCCGCGCGATGGTGACCTCCGCGTACCAGTCCGGGGACTGCACCGAGTAGAAATCCCAGTCCTTGACCTGTTCCGCCAGCGATTCCGGGATTTTCGACGGGTCGTATTCAAAAATCGGGCGCCGCGCCCACGCGATTGTCGCCAGGCTGCCGTCGTCGGCCAGCACCGGCGCCCGGGAAGTCAACTCGACCTGCTCGCAGGGGCTGACGGCACAGGCCGACGGTTCGCAGGCATCGACAGGGGCAGGATCGCCCGAACACGACAGCAGTGCCGCGGCCAGCAGCAGCGACGCGAGGGACTTCGGCCGCCGGTGACCGCGTCCGACCGGAAGGGAGCCGGATTGATTCGGGAACATGCGCAATACCCTGAAACGAGTCCCCCTATTATGTGCCTGCGGCGCGGATTTCACCTATACCGTGCGCCGACTTTCCGGCGTTACGGCGCCATCCACACCCATGCGCGATCGGAGGGCAGTTCGGCGCAGCCGCCGTCCAGGGGGGTGTCGGTTGCCAGCGCCTGGGCGGGAATGGGCCAGCCCATGGGTTCGGCGCCCGGTTCCACCTGCCATGAAAATCCCTGGGACGGCCACCAGATGACGGCCGGAGGATGCAGCCTGCGCCCGCAGCCCGGAACCGGTTCCGGGGCACATTCGGTGGTGCCCGCCGATACGCCGGGACATTCACGGTCGCCACACGCGCCGCGCATATCCAGTGCAGCCAGGGTTCCACCGACGAACACCGCCCGGGGCGCGTCCGAGGCATCCCAGGCAATCATGTACTGGCCGGGATCGCCGGCGTCGGGGATTGCCTGCTTCAGGTAAATCGTCAGGCGTTCGCCCGCCTGGACCGGCAGCACCCGCGGCGGCGGCAGATCCAGCACCAGCCGGTGTTCGACGCCGTCCGGATCCGTCAGCAGCGTTTCCGAGGTGCCGTCCGGCAGGGTCGACTGGCCCGTCACGTCCACTTCCACCGTCACCTCGAACGTATCGGCCCGCCCGTCCCAGACAAACGAGGCATGGTCGGCCAGCGGCGTTTCGGCAAGGCAGTCCGGCAGGTCGCATTCGTACCTGTCGCAGTCGTTCGACGCCAGGCGCAACGCCCCGGCCGAAGGATCCGCCCATGACGCCAGCAGCCGGGCGGAGCCGGTCGCCGGTTCGGCGTCCAGCAGTTCGAAACCGCCGGGCCCGAGATCCCTGGCAATCAGCACATGCCCGAGGTCCGGTGCCGCCAGGACCGGGGCGCCGCCACCGGCCATGGGCGCGTCCAGGTTGCCGGACGCCGGGTCCAGTGCGCGCGCGGCCACCGGAAACCATTCCATCACGTCGGTCCCGGTGACTTCCTGGAATTCGGTCAGCATCAGCCGGCCGCCGTCGCCGGACGCGTCCAGTTCGACCGGAGTCCAGTATGGCCGGCCCGCATCACGCCAGATCGACCGTGGCGCCTGACCGGGGTCGACGCGGAACACCTCGAAGCCGCCCCAGTTATCCCCCGACACGTGCGAGGCCAGCAGCAGTACCCCGCGTGCGCCCTCCAGGGCCAGAGCACGAACCACGGTTGACCCCGGATCCACGGTCCGCGTCACGCCATCCTCGGTGATATCGACCTTGACGCCCCCGTCGGCCCAGGTCATCAAGGCACTGGTGCGGCCATCCCACGACAGGGAACGGAACCTTGCGGTATAAACCGACCAGCGGTCGATCCATGCGTCCGGCGAGACCTGTTCGCAACGCGCCAGGTCCAGGCGGCACAGCGCGACCGGGTTTTCCTGGTCCGTGGTCGCGTCGCGCAGGTAAACCTCGATGATGAACGAACCGTCGCCGGCACGCGCCAGCGCGTTGCCGCTGAAAAATGCCTCCCGGCCGGCCCAGTCGTGAACCAGGGGCCGGACGACCAGCTGTCCCGCCACCAGCGACAGGACCTTCCATGTGCCGGGGGCGGCACACGTCCCGTCGTCCGCCTGCGCCCGCACCAGCACGAATCCGCCGGACTCGATGCTGTCGCAGATGGGGAACGGGATCGGCACCCCGGCCCCGTCGGCCAGGTCCGCCAGAGTCATGCGCGTATAGTCGTTTCCGTTGCGCGGCCAGGCCATCAGCAGGCCGTCACGGCCGGTGGCGAATCCCATGCCCCAGAATTCCGCCACGCCAAGATCGGTTTCGACGCCGGCGTCCACGTCGTATGCCAGCAGGCGCTGTCCGTCCCCGTCATCCAGCGTGTACGCGATGTAACGCCCCGATGGCGATGAAGCCAGGTGCCGCAGCCCGGTCGGGCCGTCGGCCGCCGACAGGCCGGTCGTTTCATCGGACGACGCGTCGTCCAGCGGCAGGCTGGAACCGGGCAGGCGGACGCGCTGAAGGACGCCCGTGGCCGAATCGTACCTGAACAGCCGCAGGCCGTCGTGGATCCAGCCCACCGGCACGGGCCGATCGACGACCGGGGCCGGGCCGTCGCCACCCGAACAGGCGGACAGCAGGGCGAGCAAAGCCGCGATGGCCACGATTGGAACGAATTTCACGACGACTTACCTCTATGCGGGCGTTCGGCGAAGGTCATTCTATGTAAAACTGTTTGGTTAATCCAATCGATGATCCGTGGCCTTCACGGACTTGACCACAACGCCTTCTCGCCGCTCATGCCCCCGTCAATCCGCTGTATGGGATACAAGCCGATCCGATCAGGGCTTCCGCCTGTCGCCAAATGGACGTGGTCCCTGATCAATTCCCATGCGTCGCCCCAGGGCATGAGCCTGTTCTGGTAATTCAAGCGATATTCCAGCGGTTCAATACTGTGATCCGCAAGCAGGAAGATATGCTTGAATCTGGACAGGTGACGCCGCTGCAATTCCAGCTGCTCCCGACAGGCAACCAGGTCGGCGGCGGGCGGTCTTGCGGTCGAATCGTTATCCGTAATCGCAATATTCGAGTACTTGCTGGTATTGAATCTGTCCACCAGGAGATTCTGCGCGAATTCAATACTCGTGCTGACGGGACATTGCGCGGGCCAGAGCTTTTCCACGGGGTAGACGGGGCTTTTCCCGATGATGGCGACATACGGCCAGTCAGCCTGATCCTGTCGATGATTAAATGCAATCACGAGGGAATCCGGAGGCGGATCGAAAGTCGAGACGCTCTTGAAGACCTCGGCAATCGGCCCCAAGCGGATTCCCGCATACTGGACCCAGCCGAAAACCAGATAGAAAGCCAGAAGGGCCAGGGCCCAGCGGTGGTTCCGGGGTCGCGCAATCCATTCGCGTATATAGGGGGCGCTGATAATCGCCATTGGAACGTACAGCATGAGCGCATAGCGCCAGAAATTCACGCCCACGGGGCTCAAGGCATTCGAGTATATGAGCAGGCAGACGATAACGATGAGCTGGTAAGCCCTGGCACGCGGCACCTGCGGATCCTTGAGGGATTTGACGAAAGCCAGCTTCTGCGGAAGAAAAGGCGGCAGGATGAGTACCGTTGCCAGGAACCATATCGGCAATTTCAGGTACCAGTACGAAACCGTGTCCCCGCCTTTGTTGGCAACCTTGCGCAGGAACGCGCCGACCAGCGTGTCGAGATTCCCGGAAAATAACAGAATGAGCATGGCCGCCACGGCCCCCCAGAGGCCGACAATGGCGAAGGCCCGCCAACGCACCCTCCTGCGCTCGACCCCGTAGTGGCAATATGTCGCCATAAAGGCGACATAGAGTGGCGGCAGGATCATGTAGTCTTTCTTGAGCGCGACGCCCAGCGCCAGCATGAACGCAATGGCGACGGAGGCCGCGAACTGCAGCGGCAGGCCCTTGGGCACGGCGTACACGGCCAGCAGCAGGGCCAGATAAAAAACCGGCGTGGCCAGCTGTTCCTGCACCAGGCTGCCGGCCTGTCCCGTAGTCACGGGCGACAGCAGCACGATGGCGGCGGCAATCAACGCGATGGCCCGTCTGCCATACAGCTTGAAGGCCAGCAGAAAGGCCAGCACCGGCAACAGCGCCCCCAAAGCGCGACCAGGCAGCAACAGCGCCCCGAAATGATCGCCGAACAACTGCATGGATATATGCAGCAAGCCGAAAAAGGCCCCGTCATGCTGTCCGTGCCTTGTCCAGACAAGCTGCTGCAACAGCCATGACTTTGAGTGCACGAAAAACAGCGGCGCCGCAAACCGGCTGAGCACGCTGAACAACGCAAGCGGCGCATAATAAATGTACGCCCGGACCGGCAGAAGAAACCAGCCGAACACAAGCAGCACAACCAGACAGATGGTACCGCTGATCAGCCCGAAGCCCCACGGCACATCGGCCATGGGCAAGGCAGGAATCAAGGGTGCGTAGGGGTATTTCGACACGTCGGGGGCCTGCGGCGGCCCGTCCGGCGACGGGGGCTCCATCTGTTGCGTATCCGCCTGCGCGGGTCCGGATTCGGTCGGCAGCTTTTCATCGTCACGGGCGCTGGTTCTGACCCACAATGCCGCCAGCCGTTCGGCCTTGTCGCCCTGAAGAAACCACGATCGCCAGGCATCCACCCCGGCAATGGATACTGCGTTGGACGAAATGCCGCCCGCACCATCGGAAAGGCAGATCAGCAGACTCTCATTGCCGAGCACCCGACATTCGCCGGCATCCGGCGGCGCCTGCCCCGCATGGCAGATCGCGAACGAGGGCTTTTCGGACGGTCCGGTGTCCGTCGTGGTCAGCGTCAGCAAATACTTGTCGAAGGCGATGCGCACATCGACGCTGGCAAATGGCAGGCCGGTGAAGTCGGTCGGGATCAACAGGTCGGCAGCCGGCCTTTCGGCGGAGCCCGGCACGATGTAGCGGGCATCATCGTCACCCGTGTCGGGCATGCCGTTTGCAGGGCTGGCGCCGAGCAGGAACAAGCCGGTGAACACGGTCGCGACAATCACCGGTATCGTTGGGTCACGCGCAGGACGCATCGTCGTTGGCCCCGTCATCTGCCATTAAACAATTTCTGACGCACCACATTCGCCACAGCAGAAGGGTTCAGCGCATAAAAAAGGTTGAATTCCAAACGGTTGGCGCACCAGCAATCCGCACAGGTAACTTTGCCGATCGAATCGAAGGCCGCCTGCAGCCCGACTTCGGCAGCATTCATTCCCGCTCTTGGCACACGACACCGACCACACGGGAAGACATTGCCGAGCGCGTCAATCCTGCAGGAAACCAGTCCCCCGGCACATTTGATTTCCGTCGGATCCGGCCACCGCCGCAAATGCCGCAGGCCGGCAGGCGAATTGATGATAATCCGCCTGGCATCCGAACGTTTGCGCGCAATCAATTCATCGATGGCGCGGGTGTACGCCGGTCTTGACGGGGAGAGCGAGTTGTCCAGACCGGAACCGAGCTGCAGGTGAACGGAAGGCTGAAAACCAACGGGAAGGCGGAGTTCGGAGCAGAGAGTGACCACTTCGCCGATGCGTTCGGCGTTCAATGAATTGATGGTGGCCGATGCAACGACGTGCAGGCCGCGAGCCCTGGCGGCGTCAATCGCCGAGATCACCTTGTCAAACGTGCTCCTGTGACGAATCCGGTCGTGAATATCGGCCAGCCCCTCCAGAGACACCGCGATCTGCGACAGCCCGACGATTTCGTTCAGCCGTTCCCCGAGCAGTATTCCGTTGGTGTTCAGCTTTACCAGCATGTCATGGCCGCTCGCACGCCTGACGATTGCCGGCAGGTCCTCGCGCAGGAGCGGCTCGCCCCCGGTCAGACTGACTGCGATCGTGCCGCAGGCACGCATCTGGTCGATCAGATTCAGACACTGTTCCGTGCCCAGTTCGTCGGGAATGCGTTGCCATATGCTGCAGGACGGGCATTGCTCGTTGCAGCGTCCGGTAATGGCCCACCCGACAATCAGAGGCCTGCGCACAGGGAGGATTTTCGAGCCCATCAGAGGCAGGGCCCTAATGGCCTTTTCAATCTTTTTCATGACAATCGTTTTTTGCGGCTGCGGCTGTGCCGTTCCTGCATAACACTTTACTACCCAACGACGCACGAAACAATGAAACCGCGCCGACGGAGGCCGGCAGCAGGCGCATTATCAAGGTGACCGCCAGGGCTGACGCGAAGATGGTCGACGCCGGCCCGTCCGAGGCAAAAATCAGAAGAGCCGCGCCCTCCCTGGTTCCAAGCCCGGCAAAAGAAAGCGGCAGTGCACCGACGACGTGCAACAACAGCAGCTTGTCGAAGAAAACGCCCCCGAGCACCGGTGCAAAAAACGCCACCAGCACCGCGAAGCGCAGGAATTCATCAATGTAAACGAGCGCCATCAGGCTGACCCTCGCGGGCACCCTCATGCCGGCGATCGCGGCCAGCGCCCCCTTCAACTGATGAATCAGTTTCCACTTTTCCGGCTCGCCCTGCCCCTGCTTGACGGCCCCGGGCATTTTGATCAGGCATAGCGCAAGGCATGTCGACAGCATGGTCAACGCGATAAGGGTCCACTGGAGCGGGGGATTGCCGTAACCGAGCAGCCCCATGCCCAGCGGCAGCAGGCCCAGCAGAGCCAGGAGTTTGTCCAGGCCCCACAGGCTGATTGACTGCCCGTTGTTCAGTCCCAGGCGCCTGCCCACGACGTAGTACGCGCCGGGATCGCCCAGGAAAAATGGAACGAACGCCTTGATAAACAGCAACAGTGCCCGATTATCAATGAGGCGGCCGAAGCCCACAGGCACGCCGATTGCGTTCAGCAGCAGTCGATGGCGCAGGGCCCGCAGGATGAAGTTCGCCAGCACGCTGGCCAGTATCGCGAATGCCAGCGCACGCAGGTCAACTGCCATGAGGACCGAAAATTCATCCCGCTCCCCGGCGTGAATCAGATACGCGATGCACAGGCCATACAGAACCGGCACCGGGGCCAGCTTCAAAATGAATCGGGCCCGGGGCGTCAGTCGACCGAATGAATGTTCGAGAGAAACCGGCATGCCCACCCCGCCGGCCACGCAAGGCCGCGTCACAGAGCCATATGTTATTTCTTTCGCTTTCTGGTATCCGAATGGACGGCATAGACCAGCATCCGAAGGGCGGTTCGAGCGCCACGCCGGAATTCTTCCTTCGAACGGACGCGGGAGAGCGCCCGCAGGACATACGTGGGCCGATAATAGAACCAGTAGTAGGCCATCTTAGTCCACAGTTCGATGCTGCCCTCGCTCATCTCCGTCCACGGGTTCGGCAGGCGCGCCTCCTCCGCGTTGCCAAGAATGTAATCCCGCCAGAAATCCTTTCCGGTGCGTTTGATCATTTCCGAATCGAGATCCGTGCAGGGCTTGGCGATGGTGCGGGAGAACTGGGCGTAATCCAGATCGAGACCGGTGGCATAATCGATGGTACGCAGAAGGCTCATCGGAGTCTCGCCCGGTACACCGGTCATGAAGAATCCCAGAGCCTTGATTCCGGCCTGGCGCGTCGCACGCAGCGCCAATGAAACCTTCTTCGCATCGACCTTCTTGTTCATCAGTTTCAGATGGTCTTCCGACGAGGTTTCAATTCCGAAATATATCTTTCGGCAGCCGGCACGGGCCATCAGGTCAAGCAGATCCGGATCCACGGCATCTATGCGCGATCGACAGGACCATTCCAGATCCATCTGCCGTTCGATAAGCCCGTTGCAGAGATCGGTGATGCGGCGCCGATTTAGAGGGAAATCGGCGTCAAAGAAGTCGATTTCCCGCACGCCGTACTTGTCGTAACACTCCTGGATCTCTTCCAGAACGCTCCCGACGCTGCGGGCGTAATACGGGATCTTCGCGATGGCACAGAATGAGCACTTGTAGGGACACCCCTTGCTGGTAAGCATGATGGTGAAATTGCGGCGCTGGGACGTGATGGAATAATAACGATCATTGGGCAGCAGATGGCGCGCCGGGAACGGAAGTTCGTCGAATTCGGACTCCGTCGCGGGCGGCGAGATCACGATGCCGCCTTCCCGGCGATAGCAGACGCCCGGAATGCCGTCAGGCTCCGTCCCTTTTTCAAGGGCATCGATCAGAAGGGGCAGAGAGTGCAGTGCCTCGCCGGAAATCGCGTAATCAATCGCCTCGTGGGTCATCGTTTCCCGCGGATAGAGGGACAGGTTGATTCCGCCGGCCAGAATCGTCGCGCCAAGCGCCTGACGAATCGCCGCGGCATAGGCAAGGGTGTCGTGAAACATGTAGGTCGAAAAATAGAAACCCACGTATTTCGGGGCAAATTCGGACAGGGCGGCGATCGTTTCCGGGATGCCGAGCTTCAGTGCATTTGCGTCCAGCAGAATTACTTCGTGGCCGGCCTTTTCCGCAATCGCCGCCGCATAGGCCAGGTTGATCGGGGGAAAAACCCCGAAATCCTTGTCCACTACCAGGATGTTTTCTGAAAAACGCTTGTGTTCATAAGGGGCAAAAACAAAAGCGATGCGAGCCATGCGTTAATTCACCAGCCGCACAACGTCCGCCAGAGGCCGCGGATCAAGTGAATACAGCATGTTAAGTTCGAGCGACCCGCAGAAACCGCATCCGCTGCACGATACGGCCGGAAGTTTCCCGATTGCCTCGCCAATGCTGCTGGTACGGATGTTCGGCAGCGGCGTCGCGTACGAGACGCGATCGCAGGGCAGAATCGTTCCGTCCGAATCGATCATTATAAATACTTTGCCGGCCGAACATTCCAGGGGAGGATAGTTGGGCCAGTCGGAGATGTATTTCAGTTCGGCCAGGGAATTTCGGATGCTCCGGTTGCCGCCGCGTTTCTGATCGGTCAGCCAGGCAACAGCGTCACGCATATCAATGGCATCCGGGGCCAGTTCCCCGACGTTTTCCACCCCACGATATAAATCTTTTACCGGTTGAAATGCCACCACGCACCCAAACCCTTCAGCAATTTCGAGGATTTGCGGCAAGTGATGAACATTGAAGCGCGTTATCGTGGTCGAAAAACTGATCTTCTTGAGCCGCCGCGAGGCCAGTTCTGCGGCTTCAATTGCGGCCGCGAAAGCACCCTTCCTGCCACGCACCAGGTCATGAATTTCTTCCGGCCCGTCCAGGCTGATCTTCAGCAGTTCCAGGCCGGCGAGCTGGTCAATCCGTTTGTGGAGCATGTAACCGCTGCTGTTCATGCTCGGCGCCAGCCCCAATTCGGCCGCGCAGGACACCAGTTCACCGATATCCTTTCGAAGCAACGGTTCGCCGCCGGAAAATGAAACGTGAACGGTGCCCAGCGATTTCAATTCTGCCAGGCCCCGCTTGATAATCTCGGTCGGAAGTTCCGAAGTTGCCGAATTTCCCCAGATGTTGCAGTAGGCGCAACGATTGATACAGCGATCCAGCAGATTCCACCGCACCGCCACCGGAACGGGCCGCCCGCCAAGACGAACCTTCAGCAGGCAAAGACTGGCCTTGAGTTGTCGCGTGACTCTCATTACCGAATCCCGATACCGCAGCCGCCCGGCTTGATGAAGGGATGAAGAAACCCCCACAACCCCAATTCGGCAAAGTATGCCAATACTGACCGGGTTGTCAAACCGGTCTTCTCCCGATATTCCCATCCGTCGGGGCGGTTCGGTCGACGCGGGTCGCGGGCGCGGGCTGCTGCAGGTGCTGTGAACGCTCCGGATGTGTCAGGCAAATCTCCGGTTCCGGTTTGACTTCGCCGGACTCCATGAAATAAACTTTTGTCCGGCAATTCGTCTGATTGTGACAACCGATTGCTCTGACTCATTTTCTGGCAATAAAGATGCAGCGCGAACGGGTGGCGGTGTACGGCAAGGGAGGGGGTGGCAAGTCTTTCATTTCCGCCAACCTTTCCGTTGAATTCTCGCGCCATGGTTACAGCACCCTGCAGATCGGCTGCGACCCCAAACACGATTCGACCAGGTCACTCACTTCCGGCAAATCCATCAGGACCGCGCTTTCGTACATGGAAGAAACCGGCCGGCTTGTCGGCAACACGGAATTCGACGTTGTCCAGGGACTTGAAGGTGTTGCGTGCGTCGAAACCGGCGGGCCGGAACCGGGTGTCGGCTGCGCGGGTCGCGGGATCGTCAGCGCTTTCCAGTTTTTCAGGTCCAGGAACCTCCTGGACAGATACGACGCCGTGGTGCTTGACGTCCTGGGCGACGTCGTCTGCGGCGGATTCGCCGTGCCGATGCAGCGCGGATTCGCGGAAAAGATCGTCATCGTCGTTTCCAATGCCCTCATGTCCATGTATGCGGCGAACAACATCGCACGTGCCCTGGTCCGGTACCGCCGAAACGGGGTATTTCTGGCCGGCATAATCGCGAACAATCTTCGCGACGACGACGACGAACAGGAAATTCGACGTTTCGCCGAAGGGTTGAGGGCGCCGGTCATCGCCGCGTTCCGCCATGACCTTCTGGTCCGCAGGGCCGAAAGGATGGCGCTTCCGCTGCTGGTGGCATTTCCCGACTGTTCCACGGCCGGGGCCTTCCGCGGCCTGGCCGATGCGATAATCAACGCCGGCCGGGTCGATGACTGCCCGACGCCATACAGCGAGGAAGAACTGGACTGTTTCTTCAGGAGCCTGCACGAATGAAGCAGTCGCAGCATCGTGCGATCCTTGATGAATTTTCGTTCATGGCGCGCCGTCTCGGGTTCAGAATGATGGTCCCCCGTCCCGACGGGTCCCTGTTCATTCTTGTCGAACCGGGGCGCCGGCTCCTCTGGGTTCCCGAGGCGCGGGCCGGGGATATCGTGGTCAAGGGCATCCCCGGGGGGTTTTCCGGCGACGGGATCGCGCCCGCGGATCTCGAAAACACGACACTTCGCCTGCGCGAATCGCTCGAGAGAAAAGAACTGCCGCTTCTGACGTGGCGCACGAATACCGATGTCCCGATTGAACTGTCCAGGTGGCTGGTCGATTTCCACCTCAGTCCTTTCCTTCAGGAAGAAGTGAGCTCCTGGGGTGAATTCAGGCTGCAGAAAGTCGAGGAACTCGGGGTCGACTCGGTTGCGGTGACGTTCCAGGCCCGCGATGCCGTTGTCGTGTGCGAGGTCCGCGCGCTTCGGCTGGTGGATGCGCTAGAACTTTCGCAGTGGCATGTCGTGAATCCGCTGGCCTGGCGCGTCACTTCCGACACGCGGCTTGATGTCGAGGGCTACAGGGCGCGGCCGGAATACTATCTGTCATATGCCCTTGTTCGAACCTTCGCCCCGGGCCAGGTGACAAGGGCATTCATTCAGCCGCCAGGCGGGGCCGCGGCCGGCGAGGCCGGCGGTGGAAAAGGATGCACGATCGCTGCCGGCGACGGCTCCGGGAAAGAGGCCCGCGACACCGTCGCACAGGGATGTTCCTGCGCTTTGCCGCCCGATCCCCGGCAGGAAGTCCCGATCGACAGATTCTTCATGCCTCCGGATTTCAACCTTCTGGGCGCAGGCGACGTCTTCAGCACCCTTAACAATGCCGGGCCTGAATTCGCGCTGCTTTTCGTTGCGCCGCGCGCCTGCCTGAAGATGCCGATGTCGGCCAGCTTCAACGCGACAACCTATCTGTGGCACCGGTACGCCAGCCTGCCCATGCAGGTTTCCCGCGCGGTCGCCGCAGTCACCACGATTGACGAAATCGACCTGGTGATGAGCATGGAGCGCCAGGTCGTGCAGGTGCTGGACAAGTCGCTGGAGGATCCCGGGGTCAGGATCCTGGTGGTGTTCAGTTGCTGCGTTGCGGATTTTGTCGGACTTGACGTCGAAGGTATCGTCAGGGAGCGCCTTGGGGATTCGCAAATGCCGCTGATTCTCTGGGGGGCAAGCCCCTGGGGTCTCGCTTCGGTCGAGGCTTTCTGGCGCCAGGTGTTTGCCATAGCACCACGTCCCCGTTCCGGATTCAAGCCTTCAGGCGTCAACCTTGTCGGGTTCGCGCCGAATGATTCCCGCATGACGGCGGAACTTGCGCTTGATCTTGGGTCAGCAGGCATCAGGGTGAATTCCACGATGGTGCCGAGCCTTGAATACGACGCTCTTAACGCGTTCAACAACGCGGAACTCTCCGTGGTTCCGATCGACGACAGCGTCCGCCTGGAACTCGGTTCGGTCCTGGAAGAAACTACATCTCCCCCCGTTTTGAGGGTTCAAAGACCTTTCGGACTCGATGGAAGCCTGAAGTTCGTCAGGAGCGTGGCATCAACCCTGGGGGTCGCCGAGGCTCCGGGGCTGCTGGAAAGCGCCGAACGGCACAGGGCCGCCTGGGACGAATACAAAACCCTGGCCTCCGGCTGCACCGTGGCCATCCCTCTCGACATGAGGACGGCTGCCTGCATCACCAGACCCGGTGTGCTGTACGGGATCCCGGTGGTGGATCTCATCCGGGAGATGGGTTTCCGTGTCCTGATCATCGTCAGTTACCGCCGTGAAGATGGCGAAGACGTCCGACAGGTTGTCAGGGAGATCCGCTCCCTATATCCCGAGGGTGTCGATCCCGGCATTGTCATCGAAACGGCGTCGGGCGCCGAAGCGCTTCTCGATCGACTTGCGGCGGACGACGTTTCGATGGTCATGTCGGAGTTCGCGCCGGACACGCGCGTCACGGAAATGGGAAAATTCAGTTTCGCGCCGCGGCAGCTTGAGATGGGGCTGGCGGGGGCATTGCGTTCGCAACGGCTGTTGCTGCGGATGGCCCGGTCATCGTCCGTGCTGCGTCGTTTCGACGCCGTCGCCCGGGACGCGGTCGGCTTGCCGGGGGAGGTGGTGTAATTGAAAATCGCCCCTTACTTCCTTGACGGCTGCATCCTGACGCTTGCCGGAATGCCCGACCTGGTGTCCGTTATCGATTCTCCCCTGTGCGAACTCGAGCGGGCCTACACCCTCGATCTCGTCAGCGACGGACACGCGAGCCTTCTTGGCGGCGGCCCTTACGCGAGGGGCACGAAGCGGCTGTTCACGGTGGACTGGACCCACGGACGCGACGTCAGCGGCGTCGAGCAGAGCCTTGTCGAAAGCATCATGGCCACCGCAGCGATACACCCCGACAAACCAATAATGGTCCTCGCCGGTTTTCTGTCGCTGCTGGTGAACACCGACATACCCGGCCTTGTCGCGGATCTGTCCAGCCGTGTCGGCAACCCGCTCATCACGGTGAAACAGGATTCTCTGGACGATGACTGGATTGACGGGATTGCTGCCACCCAGGCAGCCGTGCGCGCCGCCATGCCCGTTTCCGGCGGCGATCCCGGAAGGCCGGTTTTCGAAGGCTACGCTTTCCTTCGACAGAGCGGCGACGAGTGGGGGGACGTGGCGGAACTTGCGGCGTTCGCCAGGTCGGTCGGCCTGCCGGACCCGATATGGCCTTTTAACGGAATCACGTCTTTTCGAACGCCGTCGCATCCGTCGGCGCCGCGCATCAGGTTCCCGTATGCGCCTGCGACCGGGGACGGGAGGGCCGTCGATGTGCCGCTGCCGATCGGACTGGACGACACCGCGCGTTTCATTCGGGTCCTTGCGGACATCGCCGGAAATCCCGCCGCCGGCGAAGAACTGATTGAACGCGAAACCATGCGCGTGATCAGGATACTCATTCCGCGGATAACGAAGTCCTTCGCGGGCCTGGGCGCTGTCGTGGTGGCGGACCCGGCGAGGGCCAGGGGGCTGGTGCTGGCGCTTCGCGACCTGGGGATATTCACCCCGCTTGTGATTGCGCTGCGACGATCCGGCATGGGCGAGGAAGACCTGGCAGCGTGCAGGGGCCCCGGCACCACGGTGATGGTGAATCCGACCCAGCATGACGTGGAAGAAAAGTTCCATGAGGTGGCCTCGAACGGACAGGCCACCCTGATGATCGGCTCCGGGTTGACGCGGGACGCTGCCCGGAATGCCGGGCTCTCGGTGATCGAGGCGGCATATCCGTGCGTGGCCGAAACCTTTGCGGCAATGACCCCTCTGATGGGATTCAACGGTTTGCTGCACCTGGCGGATCGCATCGATTCGGCCCTGCTCAGGTGAATGAATCCCGATACCTCCGGCGTTACGGCGATATTTCGATAATCCTGCCGCAGGCGGCCTCAATGGAGTCCTGATGGCCTGTCGAAACCACGGACCGAAACTGTGGACTGTCCCGTTGCAACCGTGACATAATCGAAACACTTTTTCATGGGGGTTATTACCATGACCGTCCGGAAGTGCCAGATTCCGAAGTCACTGTTTTTATTGATGGCGGCAGCTCTGTGCCTGGGCGCCGGCGGCTGCAAAAAATCCAGCGACACCAAATCAGTCGTCGACAATGCCGCACCCGGAGTTGCCGTCAAGCCGCCTGCCGACAAACCGATGCCCACCGGACTCCCCGTGGTCGATGAGCCTTCGGACCCGGTCACGCCGCAATCCTCGGATGACAAGCTGGCCCAGCACTTCCGCATCACAATCGACGAATTGAAGCAGATCCGGGATACCCATGCCACTTTCCCGGTCCTGGAACTGCCGGCGTGGGCGGCCGAGGCGAAACAGGACAAGGGGCTCCCGAAAAAGAACGCGGCGATTGCCATGCCGCCTTTCAGGGTCATCACGGCGCAGGAACTGTCGAATGTTGAAACCGTGAAATGGGCCGACATCCTCAATTCCGTAAAGGAAGTCAGCCAGCGTGCCTTCGCGCTCAAAATCCCCGTATTCACCAAACCGATCGTGTTCCTCGATCTCGTCCCCGACGCCCCGGAGGGACGGGCATCCGCATTCATCGGCCTGCCGGTGCCTGACAGCGTCAAGATTCCAAAGGGCCTCCAGACACGCGTCATGAACCAGGGCAAGGCACTTTTCCTGGGCTACAAGGATATCGATTCACTGGGAATCTCGTCCGACGCCAAGGAACTGATGAACAAACTGAGCCCCCAGCTGGCGGTCGAAGGGAAATGCGAGGCATCGCTGATGGTCATGATCGAAGACTGGCCCACGGGGAATCCAGGTCAGCGGGAGGGTGCATCCCCCGCCACCGGCATGGCAAAGCCGACCGACGCCATGAACAGAGTCCTTCTCATCTGTCGCTGAAGGCACTCCGATGAAATTTCTGCGAATGGCGCCGATCCTGCTGCCTGCAATTCTCGCGGCACAGGCCGCGTGTTCCGATGTCGCCGATTCCGACGCCGACGACGGGCCTTGCGTCCCGCGGACATGCGACTACGAAAACCGCGAATGCGGCGCGATGTCGAACGGCTGCGGGGGCATGATCTCCTGCGGAACCTGCGATCCCGGCTTTACGTGCCGTTTCGGGGCGTGCCGTGAAATCTGCGTGCCGGACTGCACCGGCAGGTGCGGGGGCAGCGACGGGTGCGACGGCTCCTGCCCCGACCGCTGCAGCCTCACAGGCCAGACCTGCGACGCAAACACCCGTGAATGCATCGGCGAATGCGTGCCCCGTTCATGCGTTTCGCTCGGTTACGAATGCGGTACATGGGACGACGGGTGCGGCGGCAGCGCCCGGTGCGGCGACTGCCTGCCTGGCGCGCCATGCGATGACGGACGCTGCGGCGCAATCGCGTCGGAGGGCCTGGGCGTCAGGTGCGAATCCGACCCGGCGGTCTGCCGGGCCCCCTTCCCCGACTGCATCAAGCTGTCCGGCGACCCTGCATTCTGTTCCCGCGAATGCCTGTCCGACGGCCAGTGCGGCATCGCGGGAACTGACACCCAGGGCAATCCGGTCCCGAACTGCTGCGTCCCGATAGACGGCGTGGGGCGGTGCGTGTCCGCCGATTTGATGAGCTGGATGTGCGAAGACCCGACGGACGCCTCGTGGTGTACCATCGACGAAACGTGCCTGCCCTCGCCGCTCGGCGCGTGCATATTCTGTTTCCCGGTCGGGCAGCTCACGGTCGGCGACGCATGTTCCGGGTTCAATTCGTGCGACAAGGGCCTTGCCTGCGTGAAACCGGTCGGTGACAACAAGGCGGCCTGCCACGAAATCTGCGACCCGGCCGACATGGACGCGTGCATCGCAGACGGCCAGGATCGGCACTGCGTGGCCATGTCGGAACTCGGGGCGTGGGGCGTCTGCGTCGACGGTCCGCCCCCGTGCGACCCGTCGAAACTGGGGGCCACCTGCCCGACGGCCTGGAACTGCGTTCCCGACGCCGCCTGTTCATCGTTCGCATGCTCAAAAACAGGCGGCAAGGCGATCGGGGAACCGTGTTCCGAATACGATGCCTGCGCCCGGGGCGGCTACTGCGCCGACGGAACCTGTCGCGAAATGTGTTCCGTTTCGGACGGCTGCCCTGATTCATATGAATGCGTCCAGGGGTGCGGAACAAAAATCCGGTACTGCAACCCGGTCGGCGGAAACGACTGCAACCCCCTGCTGCCGAAATGGCTCTGTCTGGCCGGTCAGACCTGCGTGCCGGACAGCCTCTCAAACTGCGCGGCCGGCACATGCGTGGTGGCGGGAAAGACGGGCGGCGGCGGCGGCTGCGACGCGCATTCCGACTGCGTGTACGGCAGCATCTGTTACAACGATGCGTGCAGGCCGATCTGTACGCTGTCAAGGACCTGCGAACCGCCTTCGTACTGCTTTTACATATGCGGGGGTTCCGATCTGGGCGTCTGCATGACCGGCTAAACGCGACGCACCCCGCGCAGCGCCCACACCAGCATCGCACCCGTGACCAGCGTGGAAACGACATCCGCGATGGGGGCCGTCCACCAGACCCCGTCAAGTCCCATCAGGCGGGGCATCAGCAGGAGCAGCGGGACATAGAACAGCAGTTGCCGCGAAAGCGCCAGGAAAGCCGACACGCCCCCTCGTCCGACCGACTGGAAGTACCGTGTCCCGATGGCATGAACGCCGAAGATCGGGGCCGTTATGAAGACTATCCTGACCGCATGCACGGCAAGCTTCGCAAATTCGGGGTCCTTCGAAAACAGGCCCACGATGACGTGCGGGAACAGCTCGACGACCACCGTGCCGGCCATGGCGGCGATCGTCGCCCAGAACAGCGACAGCCAGACGACGCGCCGCACCCTGTCGGGTCGACCCGCGCCATGGTTGAAACCGACGATCGGCTGCATCCCGTCGGATATGCCGAATACGGGAAGCGAAACGAACGACGACATCGCAAAGGTGATGCCGGTCACGCCGACCGCAAGTTCACCGCCGAACCGCGCGACCTGCGAATTCAGGATTGAAAACTGGACGCTTCCGACAATGTTGGCGAAAAACGGGCCCAGCCCGAGATAAAGCATGCCGGCGCACAGGCGCGGATCGAGACGTCTGGTGGCCCTCGTCATCGACGGGACCTCGGGGTGCCGGACCAGCCAGATCATCGCGGCGATGGCGGAAAGCAGTTCGGCGAGGACGGTCGCGACCGCGGCGCCGGCAACCCCCATCCCGAGCGGGCCGATGAATATCGGGTCCAGAACGATGTTCGCGACAGAACCGATCAGCATCAGGACCATTGAAGTACGCGGGTGACCGGCGGCGCGGATGTGGAAATTGAGCACGAAACTGGCGGCCAGGCAGGCGGTGCCCACCATTATCACCAGCATGTAGGAACGCGCCGACGGAAGGATCGAAGGCCCGGCGCCGGACGCTTTCAGGACGGGGTCGGCCAGGATCACCGAAAGGATCGCCAGCAGGATCGACATCACCGCCGACATCCAGACCGCGTTGGCGAACACCGACCTCGCGCCGTCCAGGTCCTTCGCCCCCATTCGGATGGAAACCATTGAACCGGACCCGACGCAGATGAGGATGATGAACGCGAACTGCACCATCAGGGCAGGGAAAGAGACCGACGACGCCGCAAGGCCTTCCGGTCCCACCATCCGTCCGACCCAGATCCGGTCGACGATGTTGTAGGCGGCGTGGACCATCAATGCAACGATCGACGGGATGGCAAACCTGAACAGAAGGCCGCCGATGGGCGCTTTTTCGAGATCGCGTTTCGGATCCATCTATCCGCTGCTCCGGGAAAGTCCCGGGCGATTCCGGCGCCCGGGGCCGTGAAGTTTACCCCCGTACGCACAAAAAAGAAGGGGCGGACGCCGGACGATCGGGGATATGATGCCGGCCCGGGGGGCTTACGAATGATCAGGACGCTTCACGACACTGTGGACGTTTTTTTCGCCAGGGCGGTCGCCGCTGCCCCGGAACAGTTCGCCTGCGGGCCCGGGTGTGTCGAATGCTGCCGCGTCGATCTG
This sequence comes from uncultured Anaeromyxobacteraceae bacterium, assembly GCA_964470365.1. GTDB lineage: Bacteria > Myxococcota_A > UBA9042 > DTJE01 > DTJE01 > JAGOFO01. The sequence continues at coordinate 23,622 of CAYYCO010000002.1, forward strand.
TCGGTCTTCCAGGTCGAGGCCGCCCTGATCGCAAAGGCGTTCGCCGCACTTCCCGACGACATCAGGGCCGCCGCCGCCGAACGCGCCGCCACGGGCATCCACTGCTGCATGATCGACCCGGCCGACGGCCGATGCATCGTCTACGACGCGCGCCCCGTGATCTGCCGCAGCCACGGTTTGACGGTGCTCGTCGAAGGCGCCGCCGACCACTGCCCGCTTAACTACACGACCGCCCCGGCCGCCAGGGAAAACGTGCTAGATCTTGAAAAACTGAACCCCGCACTCGTGGCCGTCAACGCGGCCGCGGGTCATGGTCCGGACCGGGTGCGCATCGCCGACATCGCGACAAAAAACCGCTGACGAACCCACCGGGCGATCACCATCCGGCACAAACCGCTTGACAATCCCGCGCCTTTCGCAAATAATCTGTCCGCTTTTTGGCTGTGGGCCCATAGCTCAATTGGTAGAGCAGCGGACTCTTAATCCGGAGGTTGGCAGTTCGATTCTGCCTGGGCTCACCCACTTCCCCACGAAATCACTGGAAAAACTAATTTCGGTGGTTACGTATGTCCACGCCGCGGCAGAATCGTAATCGATGCATCTGATGACTTTCCGGACAGGTTGAACGTGCGGGCGGTGTGCAGATGACGGACGGTTACATCAGGAAGACGACGTACTGCAGGACTTCGGTCATGTCGCCGGTGGAAAGCTGTTCGTCGTTGTGGAAGTTCGTGTAGACGACGCGGCCGCCCGATTCGCCGAACGGTTCAAACGAAATGAAGAACGGCTGAACCGCGTTTCCGTAAGCGGAATTGGGACCGCGCACATGAACCCGCACGTCCGCCTTCGGGGTTCCGACGATCGAGGTCAGCGGCCCCAGGCGGTATTCGATCCGGGCGGTCGTGCTGCGCATGTAGGCGGCAAGATCCTCGTCGACCAGTTCCCCGATAACCTCGCGCGGGGTGGTGCCGGCGCTGCCGGCAAAATCGCGCGGGAACGACAGGTTGCCGATCATTTCGGGGAAGGCCATATACAGGTACACAAGCGCATAGTCCGAAGCGTAAATGGATCCGCCCTTCTGGACAAATGCCCGCAGGGTCGAAGTGACTTCGGAACCATACGAATTCATGATCAGGTCCGGCGCGTTGCCGCAGTTCAGGAAAAGGATGTCGTAGTCGTCGACCAGCTTGTACGGGCCCTTGCCGGTGTTCGTCTTCGCCTCCTGGCCGCGCAGGAGGTTCGAACCTGCCGACGACGGGGTCTGGCCGTCTTCCGTCAGGCCGTCGTACTGGTGGTGCTTGAACCACAGCTTGATCAGCAGCTTTTCAATCTGGTCCCACTTGCCGGTGACGACCGCGATGCGCGCCGGCTGGCCCGGGAAGCAGAGGTCGCTGGACGTGAAGTCGTTGACCTTGCATTTGTCGACCCATTTCGTGTAGTTGCCCTGGAAGTTGCCCTTTTCCATGTACACGGTCTGGGTGCCGCAGGGGATGTTGTCCAGGCGGTAGTATCCCGCGTAATCGGAATAGTCTTCAATCTTCACGGGGTTGCCGTCGCAATCGACCGTTTCGACCCACACGTGGACGTACGGCATCGCGGTGACTTCCGTCATGTTCGGGGCGCACGTCATGCCGGTGATCGAGCCGTACCCGCAGGGCTGGCACGACCCCGGATTCGCGCACTGGCCGTAATCCGGAATCGGACCGTCGTCCTTCGGGCCGAGGTCGTACCACGTCGTGTCTTCGCGCTGGATGTCGTATGAGGCGAGATCGGTGTACCCGCCATCGCCGTGGTTAAGGTCGTACGGCATCACCACATCCTGGTGGGTGACCGTGTCCTGACCGACGACGATGTCCATACCGGCGGTGTCGACGCCCGTCAGGTCACGCGGGATGTCGGTGCCGACCACCGCGTCGCCGTTGTTGGCGTCGTAATTGATGATTCCGTTGTCGGGAATGACGATCCCGTTGTCGGGATTCCGGTTTTCGTCGCCGCAGGCCGCAAAGGCCAGCGCCGCGGTGACTGCCAGCGCCGGAACAAGGTTGAACGTACGGGTCATGTCGGGGCCCCCAAAGGTTAAGGCGAAGGATACGAACTGCCTTCGCGGCTGTCAATAAACAAAGGAAGTACAGGGTGTTAGATTAACGCAAGCGTGACATGCCGCGTCACGCATGTGCACGCGGAACTGACGCATGTGCACGCGGAGCAGATGAAGGTCCCATCAGCACGCGCAAAGGCGCCCCTGCTCCTTCACGCGATGTTCCGCTTTCGGATATAATCCTCGCGATTCCTTTTTCGACATCGGAAACGGCTCCGGCGGCGGCCGGGCCACCCGATGGCACGGCAGCACAGCATGAACATATCAACACGACGGACAGTATCGATAATTGTCCCGGCAATCGCGTACGCTCTGGCCCTGCTGGCCGCGCCTGGCTGTTCCAACCGGTCCGACGTGCCGGCGGTCCTGCCTCCGCTGCCGGTCAGGGTCATCGCGGTCGAATCGGGCCTGCAGGCCATGACCAAGCGGTTTTCAGGGTACACGCACCCGTGGGAAGCGGCGGGCGTCGGCTTCCTGATCGGGGGCCGCGTGACCTCGATCAACGTCTCGGAGGGTGACCACGTCCGCAAGGGCGACCTGCTGGCGACAATCGACCCGGACGATTACGCCCTGATCGAACAGCTGACCGAGGCGCAGGTCGATGCAATCAAACCGAATTACGAACGCGTCGTCGGCCTGATTCGCGAAGACGCGCTGCCCCGGGCCAAACTCGACGAAGTCGAGGGCATGTACAAGGCGGCGGTCACACAGAAAAAGCAGGCCGAACGCCAGGTGGGCTACACGCGCCTGAGGGCGCCCATCGACGGCGTCGTCATGAACCGCGGCACGGCCGTCGGCCAGGTGATCGGCCCGGGCATGCCCGCCGTCATCGTCCTGAACCTTTCGAAAATCAAGGTCAAGTTCGGCGTGACGCAGAAGGAACTGGAGCTTTTCCAGGGCGGCTCGGAAATATCGGTGGCATTCGACGGCATCGACGGGCAGGTCGCGGCCAGGGTCCTGAACGTCGCGCTGGTTCCGGACCTGACGACGCGGCTATTCGAGGTGACCCTGGAAATCGACAACCCCGACGAAAAACTGCGTCCCGGCATGCTGGCGAGGGTGGAAACCACGGTCCGCCGGGCCGAGGGCATATTCGTGCCGCTCCGCGCCGTCAAGCGCAACTCCGCACACGAAAAGGTCGTCTATGTCGTCGGGGCGGGCGACACGGTGGCGGAACGCATCGTGCAGACAGGTGAACTGTTCGGGCAGCAGATACAGATTACGGGCGGACTGCTTGCCGGCGAACGGGTGATTGTGGACGGCCTGGCGTTCGTGTCACCGGGCGAAAAGGTGACCGTGCTATGAACATTCCCCGGTTTGCCCTGAACAACCGCGTCATCATCTGGATCCTGGTCGTCGCGATGATGGCCTGGGGGCTGTGGACGTACAACACCATCAGCCGCAGGGAGGATCCGGAAGTCAAGATCGCGTATGCACTGGTGTACGCGATATGGCCGGGCAAGGGCGCCGAGGACATCGAGCGCATGGTCACGACCAAGCTCGAGGACGAAATCGAAAAACTCGGGTCGCTGAAAACGATGTCTTCCATCACCAGGGAAAACATCGCGCTGGTGTTCGTAAACATCACGTACAACTCGAATGAACAACTGGAATGGCAGCGGCTGCGCAACCTGGTCAACGAGGCGCGGCCCAACCTGCCGTCCGGTCTCATGGGCCCGTTCGTCCTGGACGACCTGGGCGACGTCACGTCCATGGTCTATTCGCTGAGTTCGGACACCGCGACGCCATCGGAACTGAAGGAATGGGCCGACAGGCTCCGGCGCGAGGTCAGGTCGGTCGAGTCGGTCGGCAAGGTGTCGTTCCTGGGCGAACAGGAAGAAGTGATTTACATCGAAGGACCGATGGAGAGCTTCTCCCTGTACAACTTCTCGCCTCTGACCGCGTCGAAGATTCTCGACTTCACCAACGTCAACCTGCCGGCCGGATACGTCCGGACCCACGAACAGGATCTCCGCCTGGACACGTCCGGCGCTTTCGGGGCCGTGGAACAGATTGAAAACGCCGTTATCGACGTGTCCCGCGACACCGGCGCCCCGCTCAAGGTCAAGGACGTTTTTTCGGTACGCAGCGCGTATCGCGAGCCGCCGAATTCGATGATGCGGACGATGGGGCTTCCGTCGGTCGGCGTCGACATCAAGATGAAGGACGGATACAACGTCGTCGCCATGGGCCGCGACGTCAAAAAGGCCGTCGCCGCGTTCGAGAAGGACCTGCCGAAAAACATCAGGCTTACGCTGATCCACGACCAGCCGCGCGAGGTCGATGAATTCGTCGGGCTGTTCATGGAAAACCTGTTCGAGGGCCTGGTGATCGTCATCCTGGTGATGCTGACGCTGATGGGCATCAGATCAACGCTGATCGTCGCGGTCAGCCTGCCCCTGGCGATCATGGCGACCATCGCCCTGATGCCGGCCCTGAAAATCGACCTCGAAATGGTCAGCATCGCGTCATTCATCGTGGCCCTCGGCATGCTGGTCGACAACTCGATCATCATGATCGACAACATCCACGTGCGTATGGAACACGGTGACTCGCCCGTGGACGCTGCCGTCAACGGCACGCACGAACTGATGATCCCTGCGCTGACCGGGACGCTTGCAACCTGCATCGCCTTCCTTCCTCTGCTGCTGCTGAAGGAGGAAATCGGTTCGTACACCAGGTCGCTGCCATGGATCATAACCATATCAATGCTTTTCTCTTACCTTATCGCGGCGACGATTATCCCGATACTGGCGGCCAGGTTCGTGAAGGTCAAAAAGGTCGATGTCGAAACGCGGCAGAACCGGCCGGTGGCCCGTTTCTACAACCGGCTGATGCGCGGCGGCCTGCGTTTCAGGTATGTCGTGGTCGCGGTGACGCTGCTGGCCCTTGCCGGCTCGATCCTGATGATCCCGGTGGTCGGCATTTCGTTCTTCCCGACCTGGGACCGCGACCAGTTCACGATTGACGTCAGGCTGCCGGCAGGCGCGGGCGTCGCGAAGACCACGGAGATAGTCGAACTGGTCGAGGCGCGGCTGGCAACCGAACCGGAGATCGTCAACTACGCAGCCTACGTCGGCGAGGGCGGCCCCCGGTTCCAGATCGCCGTGATGCCCGAATTCAACGCGCCGAACTACGCAAGGTTCATGGTGACGACCAGGGACAAGGAAGTGACGCGGGCCCTCGTTGCGCGGTTGCGCGACGAATTCAGGGCCACGATTCCGGGCGCGCGGGTGACACCGCAGAACCTTCTGCTGGCAATACCGGTCGAGGCCCCGATTGCAATCAAGATCGAGGGGCCCGACATCGACGTGATGCGATCCGTCAGCCAGCAGATACAGGGAATCCTGAAAAGCATCCCCGGCACCGACATGGTGCGCGACGACCTGGGACAGGAAATCGAAAGCCTCTCGGTCAACGTGGATTCGGAAGCCGCGTTGATGGCCGGCATTTCGAACACCGAGGTCGCCCTGGCGATGCTGACCGCCCAGGAGGGCCTGCCGGTCACGGAAATAAGGACGCAGGAAAAGAAAATCCCGGTCGTCCTGAGATCGGACGAGGCCGCCCGCCAGGGCAACCGGACCCTGGACGAACTGCGTGTCACTTCGGTTGCGACCGGGGCCAAGGTTCCCCTTTCGGCCATCGCCGACATCAGGCCGGCATGGGCCCCGGGGGTGATCCACCGGCGCGACAACCACAGGGTGGTCACGGTTCTGTCGGACGTCAGCGGCCGATTGGCATCGGACGTGATGAAGGACGCCTGGCCCCGGATAAAATCACTAAAGATCCCGTCGGGTTACAAGCTACTGTCCGAAGGCGAGGAAAAGGAGCGCACGAAGGCGTTCAACCAGCTGATCGTCATCTTCATCATCATCGTCCTGGCCATCATGTTCATGCTGACCATCCAGTTCAAGTCAATCAAGAAATCCCTCGTTATCATGTCCAGCGTTCCGCTGGCGATAATCGGGGCCGTCATCGGCCTTTACATCAGCGGCAGCAGCATCGGCTTCATGGAATTCCTTGGCATCGTTTCGCTGGCCGGCATGGTCATCAAAAACGCTGTCGTATGGGTCGAATTCGTCGACCAGTCGCTGAAGGCCGGGCACCGTTTCAGCGATTCGATTGTCCAGGCGGGCATCGCACGTTTCAGGCCGATCGTGCTGACGGCCGGAACGACCATAGGCGGCCTGATTCCGCTGGGGCTGTTCGGCGGACCGCTGTGGGAGGGACTGGCCTGGGCCATGGTGGCCGGGCTGGCCCTGTCCACCATCCTGACCCTGTACGTGGTGCCGACTATTTATTACATGTCTTTCCGTGGCGAGTACCGCAGCCGCGACGCCGTACCCCCAGCAGAACCGCAGCCGCAGCAAGCATGACCGCGACCGGCAGCGGGGCCGCCCGGCCGCCGGAGCATCCGCCCGCCGGGCATTCGCAGGGCGTCCGGTCGGGTTCGCATGCGGTTTCGTCGGTTCCGGCCACGTCCGGCGCGTCGACGGACTGGACCGCGTCCGCGTCATCGACCTCGATCCGCTCGGCCACGAACGGCAGGTCGTCTTCCGCCGGTTCCGCAACGACGGGCGCCCATTCATCGCCGCCGGTCAAGTTGATAACCAGGCCGCCGAAGCCGGCAGCCACCGTGAGCGTGCCGGAAACGGGCACGATATCCTCGGAAGAAAGCGGCACGAAATACCCTGGGTTCGGTTCGTATCGCGGTGAGCTGCTTCCGGCGATCGACAGCCGCAGCGAGTGGCCGGACGGCAGTTCGACCGCGACCGGGCCGAGTCCGATCTCAACGTCGTAAGCCTGTCCCGGAACGACCGGCGCCGCGGCTGCGTTGTCTGCGAGGAACCGACCTCGAACCGCACCGTCGGCAAGCAGCATGACCGCACCGTCCGGCGTGACCTGGCTGAGCCTGGCCACGACGTCGCCGTCATTTCCCGAAAACACGACCCGCAGGCGGGCCGAGACATCACCCTCGACCAGCGTGTCCGCGGCCACCGGTTCCGTCTGGAACCAGACGACGTCCTGGCGCGCGTCGATGGCCGCCTGGTCGAAAATGCCGGCCGGCGTCGTCAGGTTGCCGCCACCCCTGGACGGCACAGGATCCAGCGGATTCACGGGGATCTCGATCCACGACGGCTCGAACGGGGGCAGGCCGGGGGCAAGGGTCCGGTCGGGCATGGTCGAAAGCACGACCTCGCGGCCGGCCGGGGGCCAGCGGTCAGCGGTCCGCCAGGACCCGACCGCGTGGAATCCATCGTCGGACAGCCTGCTCCTGAAATACCGTATCGGAGCCCAGGCCGGCCTTTCACCCTCGAGCAGGGTCCATTCCATGAACTCCAGGATATCGAACCAGACCAGGTCGTAAGACGCGCCCCTTATGAATTCGACCTCGCCCTCCATCACGGGACTGCCCTCGGCGAACGCCATGCCGCCGTGCGTCCAGGGGCCCATCACGATGAACTGGTCCGCGCGTGAACCGGGCGCGACCTGGTCCTGCATATCGCGGTGCATCCTGAGCTGGCTGTGACTGAAAATGTCGAAGAAGCCGCCGATGTGGAATATCGGGAAATCAATCCTGGCCCGCTCCTCCGGCGTAAGGCGCCCGCGATCCCAGTACGGGCCGCGGGCCTCGTTTGCACGCCATCCGGCCAGCACTTCCGGGGCGACAAGGCCGTCCAGCCAGGCGGTGGTCATTTCCTGGCGCCAGACGCCATTGCCGATCATGCCCTCGTACACGTCGTCGGTCGCGACGAACGGGATCATCCCGACGAGGCCCTGCGGCCCCTCCCCGGCGGCCATGAGCTGCACGACCCCTTCAGCCGAGCCGCCGAACGTGCATACGCGGCCGTTAGACCAGGGCTGCGAAGCCGCCCACTCGATCGCCGCGCGTCCATCGGCGGCGTCCGTCAGGAACGGCAGGAAGACGCCCCCGCTGGCGCCGCGTCCCCTGACGTCCTGGGTGACGTAAACATATCCAAGCGAACTGAATCCGGCAGCGTCCGATTCCTGCACGATCCTGCCGTACGGCGTCCGTCGCAGTACCACGGGCCAGCCGCCTTCGGGCATTTCGCCGGCCGGCAGCCAGACGTCGGTCGCCAGCGCGGTATCGGCGTCCACAGGAACCATTTCGGTCTGAAGCGTCTGAGCGCCCGCGGAAGACGACGCGACGACCACAACGAGTACAGGCAGAAATCCCGCCGCGAAACGAACCATGGCGCCCCCGGAGAACAAATGGACAGGGTAGGATTATAACTGCGGCAACGTGGGAACGGTTGGCAATGTCCGACGATTATTCGGGATCGGCGTAGGTAACGGTTTGGGTGTAGAACGAGCCCTTCAGCGCGAAGCCCTCGTTGACCGAGTCGCCGTTCATGTCGCAGTTCAGCGGAACGCCGAAACCGACGACGACGCCGCCGAAATTGGTCCACGGCATGGCGCCGCAGTGGTGTTCACAGTAAGACGCCTCGCAGGGAACGGGGGTGACCGACGGATCGGGCGTCACGCTGTCCCACAGGCTGTAATCGGGTGCCGTGAGGAAGTCGCAGATTTCGCAGGCGGCGTCCTTGCTGATGCAGCCGTCAAGTTCCCCGTCAACCATGCCGGTGCACGTGTCGTTGAAGCGGCCGGCCGCGTGCAGCATGCGGATGGGTACGGTGTTCTGCGGCAGGTCGAGCGCCTCGTTGCCGCCGGAGCAGATGAGCCACTTTTCAACCGGGCCCGGACGGAAGTTCAAGTAGGGCTTCGAATTGTCGACCGGGCTGTTGATCGTTTCGAAATTGCACTGGGCATCGACCCTGATGTAGACGGTCGACGTGTACTCCATGACGTTGAAAAAGAATGATTCCGGCACCTTGCCATGATCGATGGCCACGACTTCGTCGAACGGAAGATTGTGCCAGGCGGAACCGGCCGTCGCCTTCAGCAGCAGGCCGTCGCCGTCCTGGGTCACTTCCTCGATCTTCAGCATGATGTTTAGGCGGTAGTCCACGATGTCCGGCGCCCAGATGCCGTTGAGCAGGTTGGGCAGTTCCATCGGTGTCGACGGTTCGGTCACGTCGAGCTGCCTGAACAGGTAGGTCTGGCCGGCGGCAAGGCACGACAGGCAGGCATTCGACTGGGTCGTGTCCCGGACGGCGGTGTCTTCCTGAACCTGGGTGTCCTCGACCTGCACGACATCCTGCGGATTACCGGTGTCATCGGGATTTTCGTCATCGTTACAGGCAGCGGCGAACGCCGCCACGCAACCAGCAAGAACCAGAATCCGGAATGCTTTCACGAGGCACCTCGCAAAGTGATGCGGGGATTATACATTTATGGTTTCGCGGGGCAACATCCGGTTTTAACGACGGTTCGGAAACCATCGATTCCGCCCCGAGGATGAACCTTGACCTCGCGGGCGCGTGCTGGTAACTTCCCGAAGCGGTGAAAGTCGTCACAGTTTTATTCCCTGATTTGCGTGGTGCATCAATGATTTCGAAGATGGTCAGGATCATTCCGGCGCTGGCGGCGGTCGCGGCGCTTGCCATTCCAGCGGGCGCCGTGTCGGCCGGATTCGAATACGGGCCGCAGGGGCTTCACGCCGTCGGGCGCGGCGGCGCGTTCACGGTCGCGGCGGACGACGCGTCGGCCGTGTACTGGAACCCGTCCCGGCTCGCGTTGTTCAACGGCACCCAGGCCTACGTCAGCCTGAACATGTCGTACCTCGACATGTCCTTCAAGCGGGCCGACGCCAGTCTCCGGCATGTGTCACGAGATCCCGCGACCGGCCAGGTCGTCTACGGCGACTACTACGACGCGGCGACCCAGGCGGCGAAGGGATACCCTCACAGCTTCGACACGGTTGAAAACTCGGACAAGCTCTTCCCGCTCGGGGCTTCGATCTTCCTGGTCAGCGACTTCGGACTGGAGGACTGGGGCTTCGGAATCGGGTTCCATGCGCCGACCGCCAACGGCAAGGTCACGTTCCCGAACGCGTTCGACGCCGCCAACAAATACATGTTCAGCGGCATGGACACGATCGTCGGTTACGTGGATTTCAGCGCCGCCTGGAAATACAAGGAATGGTTCGGCCTGGGCGTGACGTTCCAGTATGTCATGGTGCCCTACCTGAAGTACCAGATGGCCATCATGGGTCCCGCCGCCTACATCAACCAGAACACCCCGGTAAACAACTCGAACGACATCGTTACCGACGTCAACGTGTCCGACTGGGGCTCGTTCTCGATGCTGGCCGGTTTCTGGGTCCGCCCGTTCCAGATGTTCAAGGGCATGAAAAAATTCGAGATCGGCTTCAACGCCCGCGTCGTGCCGTACGATGTCAAGGCAACCGGCGACATCACGATTTCCGGCAACGAACAGTCGGTCTACTACAACTACAAATCGACGATCCCGGGCGAACTCAGCTTCACGTTCCCGTGCCACATCCAGACCGGCATCAGGTACGCGTACGACTGGGAAGGGCGGGAACTGTTCGATATCGAGGTCGACTACGTCTGGGAAAACTGGGCGGCGATGGACAACTTCTACATGAAGATGCTCGACGAGGTCGCCGGACCCGGCGTAACCCTGTCCGCCATGGACGTCACGATTCCGCGAAACAACGTCGACACGCACAGCGTCAGGCTTGGCGGCCAGTACAATGCCATCGATCCGTGGCTGACCGTCCGTCTCGGGACCTGGTGGGAATCCGCCGCGCAGCCGTACGCATGGACCAACCTTGACCTGCCCTCGTGGGAACGGTTCGGCATCGCGGTCGGCGCGTCGACCAACATCTACGGTTTCGAAATCGGATTCTCTTACAACCACATCTTCCAGATGCCCCGCGACGTGACGGACGGCGGTATTACCCAGCAGATCATGGACATCACAAGCGTCGACGGTCAGCCCGGCACCGTCATCCGCAAGGGCTACGTGGTTAACAACGGCCATTACGAAAGCAGCATCGACGTCTTCACCATCGGCCTCAGCTACACGCACAAACCGAAAAAGCACGTGCAGCCGATCGACGACATCGTCGAGGTTGGTTCCCCGGAAGCCGTGGACGCGCCTGCAGTCGACTAGTTCCAGGACACTGTCCGGACTGACCCACACCAGGAGGCTTGGCGATGAACACCGGCGTCACCACCAGGATCGACACGGATCTGTGCATCGGGTGCGGCGAATGCGTCCGCGTATGTCCGCAGGACACGATTTCCATGGTTGACGGGCGCGCGGCCGTGACCGGCCGGCGATCCCTGAACTGCGGCCACTGCGCGGCAATATGTCCCACCGGCGCGGTGGTGGTCGGCAGCCTGGATCCCTGGATGCAGGAATTCAACGGCTTCACGATGAACCGGGACTGGCGCGAATACGGCTGCGGCGGCACCGCGGAACTGGCACGCCTGATGGCATCGCGGCGCTCCACACGCCATTACACCGACAGGGACGTGCCGGCCGGGGCGCTGGAAGACCTCGTCAAGATCGGCTGCCTGGCACCGTCCAGCACGAACAGCCAGGTCTGGACGTATTCAATACTGCCTTCTCGCGCGCACCTGCTTGCGGTCGGCCGCCTGGCCATGGAATTTTTCGAAAAGCTGAACCGGATGTCCGCGAATCCTCTCCTCAGGGCGTTTTCCGGCCAGCTCCGCTTTTACCACCGTGAATACGCGGCCCAGGTCGCGGAAGGTATCGCGGAATTCAAGGCCGGCAAACGTGACATGCTTTTCCACGGTGCGCCGGCCGCCATCGTTATCGGCGCGAAGCCGGGCGGATCCGGCCCCTGCGAGGACGCTTTGCTGGCGTCGCAGAACATCATGCTGGCGGCGCACACGATGGGCTTCGGGACTTGTCTGATCGGCATGGCGGTCGAGGCGGCCAGGCATGATCCGCGAATTCATTCCGCTCTGGGTTTCAACGCGGGCGAACGCGTCTATTCGATGATCGTGGTCGGCGAACCGGACGAACCCTGGCGACACGTGGCCGGCAGGATGAGGGCCGATATCCGCACCGCGAAACCGCTGAATTGACGCGCCCGTCCCGTGCCGATTATCATCCGCGAATGAACCTCTCGAAATACGGCGCAATCTTCGATCTCGATGGAACTCTCGTGGCGTCGGAGGTTCTTTACCAGCGGGCCACGTCCTGGATCCTGAAGAAGGCCGGCCGCTCGCTGGACGAACTATCCCCAGCCGAAAAGGCAGCGATTCCGGGCAGATCCGCACTGGAAAACATGCGTTTCTACTGTTCGAAATTCGATCTGCCCTGGGCGCCCGAATTCCTGGTCGCCAAACGGATGGAACTGGTCGAATCGCTTGTCCGCGGACAGGGCGTGATGCTCATCCCTGGCGTCTTCGAATTCTGCGAAACCCTCAAGACCGCAGGATTCGGCATGGCTGTCGCCTCGTCGTCGCCGGCGCCCTACGTCCGGCTCATCCTTGAGGTGACCGGGATGAACGGCTTTTTCGACACGGTCCTGTCGGGCGACGACGTGACGCGCCACAAACCGGATCCTGAAATATTCCTGGCCGCAGCCGGCAGGCTGGACGTACCGCCGCGTCAGTGCGTGGTATTCGAGGATGCGGATTCCGGCCTGCGCGCCGCCAGGGCGGCCGGAATGAAATCGATACTGATCGAAAACGACACGATCCTGCCGCAGCAGCGACTCAACGCCACGAGGGTCGTTCCGCACTACTGCGGCCTGGGTGTCCCGGATGTCAAACGCGTGATTGACGGCCTGATAATTATGTAGGGACGAACGACGATTCGCCCTCCCAAGGGGGAAAAATCCCCTTCTGGACAACGACATGACGATTCGGGATCTTCCGCGAACCATCGGTCTGACCACGGCGACCGCCATCGTGGTCGGCTCGGTCATCGGTTCAGGCATCTTCAAAAAGACGGCGGCCATGACCGACGCATTGCCTTCGCCGGCGCTGGTGCTGGCCGTGTGGGTGCTGGCCGGCGCGGTTTCGCTGGTCGGGGCCTTCTGCGCAGCCGAGCTTTCGGCGGCGTGGCCCGACGCCGGCGGCCTTTACGCACACCTGAAGAGGATCCTCGGGCCGTTCTGGGGGTTCCTTTACGGGTGGTCGACGCTTTCGGTGATTCAGACCGGTTCCATCGCGTCGATCGCCTACGTCTTCGCGCAGTACCTCCGATATTTCATTCCGTGGGGCGACGTGCCTCCGGAACTTGCCGGGTGGGGCGTCAACTTCGGCGGGGTGTTCGATCTCTATCCGCTGCGCGACCTCGGGACCAAGGCCGTGGCCATCGCATGCATCTGGGTCCTGTCCATCATCAACATCGTCGGGGTCCGGCCGGGGGCTTTCGTCCAGGACGTCTTCATGTACCTGAAGTTCCTGATAATGGCCGGTATCGTGGTGGTCGCGGCTTTCGGCGCCGGACACCTGATGCATGCCCTCGGGGGACCGCTGTTCCCCCCTGAAATCAGCCCGCCCTCCCTGGGCGGCAGCGCATCGTGGACCGCCTTGCCCGGGGCGGTCGCCATCGCACTTTCGGGCGCTTTCTGGGCATATGACGCATGGATCTGCGCGACGTACATGGCGGCAGAAGTACGCGAACCGCAGCGCAACATGCCAAGGGCGCTGCTGCTGGGCATGGGCGCTGCGACCGTGTGTTACATCCTGGTCAACGCGGCATACTTCCATCTTCTTTCGGTGACGGAAATCCGGACCTCGACGCTGGTGGCGTCGGACGCGCTCGGCAGGGTGCTGCCCGCGGCCGGGGCTTTCGTCGCGGCGGCCGTGGTCCTGTCGACGTTCGGCACCATCAACGGCACGGCGATGTCGTCGGCCCGGGTGTACCACGCGCTTTCGCGTGACGGCCTGTTTTTCAGGGCACTTGCGGACGTGCACCCGGAAAGGCGCACGCCGCACGTGGCGCTTCTGGTTCAGGCCGCGTGGTCGTCCCTGCTCGTCTTTTCGGGGACGTTCGACCAGGTCACGGACATGCTGATCTTCGTTTCCTGGGGCTTTTACGCGCTGCTGGCCCTCGCGGTGATCGTCGGCCGGAAACGCTTCCCCGACGCAGCAAGGCCCTTCCGAACCCCCGGATACCCCTGGCTGCCGGCCATCTTCATCGCGTTTTCACTGGCCTACCTGGTGTTTTCCGTGGTGGCCAACACCAGGAACGCCTTGATGGGCCTGCTGCTGGTGCTGCCCGGCATCCCCTTCTTCCTGTATTTCCGTAAAAGGGGCGTCCCGGCCTGATACGCCTTCGTCAGTCGGGCGATCCCGCGGTCGAGATCATCACGCGGCCGTTCCTGCCGTCCATGGTGATGGTCAGGGGCTCGGGCGGCCTGTAATGGACGCAGTGCGCCGTTCGCGCGGCCACCTCCCATCCGGCGGTCATTTCCAGGTTCACCCACGATTCGGGATGCCGGTGCCGGATCTTCATGTAACCGGCATTGCGGGCCACGATGTTGTGGAAAAAGTGCGTGCCCTGGGAGGATTCGACCCGGAAGCCGGCAAGATCCATTTCGACGATGGCGACCGCCTGGCTGATGTCGCCCCACATTACCGGCACGCCGAGGAACCGGTCGCTGGACCCCCACCGGCCCGGCCCCACCAGCACGTAACCGCGTCCAGCTTCACGCATCGCCGCGTTGATGGCCGCGATTTCGTCCTTGATCGCAGCCGTTTCCGTGGTTACGAACGTTGCCGGATCGACGACCACGACGTCCACGACCCCGCGGACTTCGCCATTACCGAGAGCCTCGGCGGAATAAAGGAATATCCCGGGCCCGGCCGATTCGCGGGTCATCAGCGGCACGTCCATGAAAGCCTTGTTGACCGCCAGCGGCCTTATCTGCAGCACGAAGAATTCGCGTTGGCCGGAGGGACCCGGACTGATGTTCGTCGCGAATTCCACCTCGACGGGCAGCCCGAAAGCCTCCTCGCCGAGTGCCATCACGTCCCGCACGATGGAAGGCAGCGGGAAGCCGCCGTACTTCAGGACCTTCGCAAAATCGAGCACCCTCGGGCCCGGGCCGTCCAGATCGGTCACCATCATTTCGCTCGACATGTCCCACCTGGACGCCAGCGAATTCAGCACGCCGTGCTTTTCGGCCTCCGCCAGGGGCAGGCGTACCATCGTGTCGACCTCGCCATCGACAATGCCGGCAACGGGCGCATCCAGCCTCAAAGCCCAGAAATCCTTCTGCACGTTGCTCATGAGATCCCGCGCCGTCAGGATGTCCGTCCTCGGAAAGGCCGGGCAGAACCTGAAGATCCGTCCGCCGTCCACGATGGTGCGGCCCAGGCCGAGCGCGATGCCTGCGACGCCGTCCGACGACCGCAGGGACCCGGTCGGATAGAAGTTGTACGACTGCGCGACACCTGAAATGTCCGGATAAAAATATTCCCCGTGACGGCGACCCACCATTTCCTGGATGATGACGGCCATCTTTTCGTCACGCGGCTTGAACCCGCTGCCCGCCAGAAATTGCCTGGCCCGTCTTTCATAGACGCTTGAAAAGACGAGTTTCAACGCCCTGCACAGCTCGTGGTAACGCGTGCCGATCTCGGGCGATGAATTCGGGACCATGACGGTCCTGTACACCCCGGCCAGCGGGCACGCCTGGGAATCCTCAAGGAGGCTCGACGACCGAACCGCCAGCGGAACGTCGATTGTCTGCACCAGTTCCAGCAGACTTCTTTTCAGGTTGGACGACAGGCTGCCGGCCAGGAACCTTTCCCGGATTTCGTCGTCCGACAGATCGTCAAGCTCACCCTCAATCTGATTTATTTCAATAAAATCATCATATTCCGACGTTCCGACGAACGCCGTCAGCGGAAGGGATATGTCGACGTCCGGATACCGTTCGATCATCGCCATCATGTTCAGGGACGAATTCAGGAAGGCCAGCCCGCGGCCCTTTCCACCCATGGATCCCGGGCACAGCCTGACTATCTCGGCCCGCTGGGTCCTTTCCCAGTCGACAACGTCGACGACATTGCCCCTGTTCGCGGCACGCCTGACCTCCCCGAAGACCTTCAGCAGGTACTGACGCACATCTTCAAGCGAATCGAAATTGGACACGCTGAGCGGCTGGATCCTGCGTGCGAAATCGATTTCGCCATGTGCCATCAGCCAGCCGGAAAAATGGTTGTACCGCGAGTGCCAGGCCACGCTTTCGACGGGAACCCTTGCAAGGGCATCGATGAATTCGTCGATGCTGGACACGGCTTCGACTTCACTGTTGTCCGGAAGCCTGAACACGAAATCGCCGAACCCGAGCTGGGTGACGATGAAATCCTTCAGCGCGACGGTCAGCCAGGACGAATTCTTGTCCGCGAAGTAAGCGCCAAGCCGTTCCGCCTTCGCCCTGTTCGCAGGGTCCGCCGACTGCAGCAGCACCGGAAGCGTGGCCCGCTCGCGCCGGATCATCTCCAGGAAACTGACACCGGCCTGGTCGTCCATCTTTCCGTTCCTGCGGTACTGGACGTCAGAAATGATTCCTATCAGGTAATCCTTGTATTCGGCGAACGCCTGCGCTGCGGCATCGAAATCGTGGACGGCGATGACCTTGGGTCGGGATCGCATTCGCGCGCGCCGCACGCTTTCCGACGCCCCCTCGTTGATCAGCATCTGGGTCTGCTTGACGATCTGGGAATACAGAATCGGCAGGAAGTACGAATAATGCTGTATCGAATCCTCGACCACCAGGATGACGCGCACGTTTCCGACAGACGTGTCGTGCCGGATGTTATGACGATCCTCCGTCGATTTGATCATCGCGAGGAACACTTTGCTGTCGCCGCTCCAGAGGAAGATGTCGTCCACGACCCCGCGGGCGGCCGCTTCAACCCAGGTCCTGTCGGAAAGGTTGTTCAGCAGCAGCAGGACGGGCAGGTCAGGACGGCCCGTCTTGATGTCCGACGCCACCTCGGCAAATGTCTTGTCCCCCACCCGGGGCATGATGATGACCATGTCGAACTGGCGCTCGGCAAGTGCCGACATGGCCTCTGCCGGGGACGCGGCATGGCGCACATGCGGGGGGAAGCTGAGGTTCAGTCCGCTGTATTCGCCGTACAGCTGCTCAGTCAGCACGCCGTCCTGCTCGAAGATGAACGCATCGTAGTAGCTTGAGCACAGAAGGATTTCATTGACGCGCCACCTGGTCAGTTCGTGGCCGCGATCCTCGATGGCTTTCAGCCTCTGTAGAGACGATCGGATTTCTGCGTCGAACATGGCGAATCACCTCGGACCGGGGTCGGCAACGAGTGTCGCACACATCGATTCTGCACGGTATTGACTAAATGCGGGTATTGGGCTAGGTACGTTACGGCTGCGAGGCGATTCACATGGTGTGGATCCGCCTTGACCGGGCCGGCGGCCTCTGATCGATTTTGTGGCGTTCGCCCCGAAAATCACGCCCTGCCCCCCGGGGTTTCCCGTACTCGCCTCTGGAGGTTTCCAAATGACTCGTCAGGAATTCTTGGATCAGGTCGCAGCGAAGAACCCGGCTCAGCCGGAGTTCCTGCAGGCGGTGGCCGAAGTCGTCGACAATATCTGGGATATCGTCGAGGCGAACCCCGCGTTCAAGAGCTCGAACGTCCTCGGAAGGATCGTGGAGCCGGAACGCGTGCACACGTTCCGCGTGGCCTGGGTCAACGATCGCGGCGAAGTGGAAGTGAACCGTGGATACCGCATCCAGTTCAACAGCGCCATCGGACCGTACAAGGGCGGCATCCGCTTCCATCCGTCCGTGAACCTGTCCATCCTCAAATTCCTTGGATTCGAGCAGATCTTCAAGAACGCCCTGACGACCCTCCCGATGGGCGGCGGCAAGGGCGGCGCGGACTTCAACGCCCGCGGTCGCTCCGACGGCGAAATCATGCGCTTCTGCCAGGCGTTCATGACCGAACTCTTCCAGTACATCGGTCCTGATACCGACGTTCCCGCCGGCGACATCGGGGTCGGCGGCCGTGAAATCGGTTACATGTTCGGGCAGTACAGGAAGCTCACGCACGAGTTCACCGGCGTCCTGACCGGCAAGGGCAGGACCTGGGGCGGCTCGCTGATCCGTCCGGAAGCCACCGGCTTCGGCGTCACCTACATGGCCGACGCGATACTCAACAGGAACGGCCAGTCCTTCGAAGGCAAGAACGTCGCGGTATCGGGCTTCGGCAACGTGGCCTGGGGCGCCTGCCAGAAGGTCACGCACCTTGGCGGCAAGGTCGTCACGGTTTCCGGCCCGGACGGCTACATCTACGACAGGGACGGCGTCGGCACACAGGAAAAGTGGGACTACCTGGTTGAACTGCGCGCCTCGAACAACGACCGCGTCGAAGACTACGCGAAGCGTTTCGGCTGCGAATTCGTGGCCGGCCGCAGGCCGTGGGAACGCAAGGTCGACGTGGCCCTGCCGTGCGCGACCCAGAACGAACTCGGCGCCGAAGACGCGAAAAACCTGCTGAACAACGGATGCACCTGCGTCGTCGAGGGCGCCAACATGCCCTGCACGCCCGACGCCGTCCACGTGTTCCAGCAGGCGAAGATCATGTTCGCGCCCGGAAAGGCCGCGAACGCCGGCGGCGTCGCCACGTCCGGACTGGAAATGACCCAGAACAGCATCCGCATGTCCTGGGCGCCGGCCGAGGTCGATGAAAAGCTGCACGGGATCATGAATTCGATCCACGAAGCCTGCGTCACCCACGGCAAGCGCGAAGACGGCACGGTCGACTACGTGAAGGGCGCCAACGTCGCCGGCTTCATGAAGGTCGCCACCGCCATGGTTGAACAGGGCATCATCTGACCCGGACCACCGGTCCGGGTCATCACGCCGAAGTCGCGCCGCAGGCGCGACGAAGGCGGATCACCTCGTTAACCTGGCCTCCCCACCCCGCATCAGCCAGTTCAAGCCCTCATTGATTTCGGATCGATGATTGAAAATGCTATTTCCTGGCGTCCTCGAGCGACCGTCGGAAGTCGCCGAGTGCCTCGTTGACCTGGGCGTCGCGGACGATCATCGCCGGGATGGAACCGCCCGGCTCGCTGTAAACCTGGTACTGGACGACGCTGCCGCCGGCAGGGTCGGGCGTCACCTGCCAGAATCCCTTGACCAGCGGCATCCTGACGTAGCCGGGATCCACCGGGGGCCCGAATTCCGTGGTCGTCTGGAACTCAATCCGCAGTGCCCCTTCCGAATCGACACGACGGATGCGCATCGTATAGTCGCGGTCAGACACGACGGGCGTTTTCACGCGGTCGTAAAAGACGATTTCCCTGGATTCCCGCTTGAAGAACCTTCTTTCCTGCACGGGCGGCTGATAAGTGAAGAAGCTTTCCCACAGTCTTTCGACGAGTTGATCCGGAGCCACCGGGGATTTCGTGTCGAACCTGGTCACATAAAACCCCTTCGTGCGGCCGGGCTTGCGGCTGATCGTTATTCCATCCTTCGTGCGCCGCAGCTCCTTGAAACCGTCGCCCTGCGCCGTGGCCGGAACCGGCGCCAGGCAGGCCGCCAAAACGACCGCTGTGACAGGCAGCGCCGCCGCCATCGACCGGAAAACTGGCGCAATCATGTCGAACACCTCACGAAAAAAGTGACTGAAAAATTCTAGCATAACGGGGACCGGCCTTCCCGGGCAGATCGACGGAATGCGCGCCGCGACGTGAACGGGGGGCGGACCGTGACGACCGCAGATACAACAATGCCGGAATACCCGACAACCGGGGATCACGAACGATACTCGAATGACGGGCCGATTGCAGTCCTTTGACCATGCGCGCATTGACAAACACTGGTTCAGCACCTACAAATATCTGCGACCGTCCGCAAAGGGCGGCAAACGGTACGGGGGCGACGATGGATTCCCAGGAAAAGCAGGATCTCATGGACGAATTCGGTGCGAACGGCGGTGACGCGGCAACGGTTCCTCAAGGGGGGCCGGTCGGCTCTGAACAGGCTCGGGACGACTCAAAGGCCTCGGGTTCCGCGGGAACGGCCGGGGATGCCGGCGACGGACATGAATTTGATCCCGCGGAGACCGTTGGAAGCGACGAAAACACCGTGACCGATCGGATGGTATTCGACGTGATTCATGATGTCGAACCGCCGGCGGCCGCTTCACTGGCCCGGATCGGCGAAGATCCGACCTCGGTCGAACTGTCGGAAACCAAGGAGCGCCTGCTGCGCCTGGCTGCCGAATTCGAAAACTTCAAGAAACGTCGCATCAGGGAACGTGAAGAGCATCTCAAATTCGCAAACGAACGGCTGCTCAAGGATTTTCTGCCGGTCGTGGACAACCTTGAAAGGGCTCTCGAATCGGCGCGGCAGAGCGGACAGGGCCAGGCTATCGTCGCCGGACTGGAACTGGTCATACATGAATTCCTCAACGTGATGGCCCGGGAGGGCGTCGTCCCGGTTGAATCGGTGGGCAAGCCCTTCGACCCTTCGCACCAGGATGCCCTGCAACAGATCGAAACATCGGAATTCGAACCGGGCACGGTCGCCGCAGAGGTACTCAAGGGATACCTGCTCAACGGGCGCGTGCTTCGCGCCGCGCTCGTCGTCGTCGCCCGCGAACCCCAGGCGCGCCCCCCCCAGAACTGACGTTCCTCCGGCCAGCCCCCATGTCGTCCTGCCTCTCGCCGCGCCTGCCCCTGCGCGCCGGCGACAATCGCTGGTAACGTGTTTGGCGCCACACATGATAGAATCGGTTGAATTCGACACGGTGCCGATCCGCGGGGGGAACAGAATGGGTGACTTCGACGCCAGGACGCCGGAACTGCTGGAAACGCTGTCCAGATACGCCGGCAAGCGACTGTTCGTGGCGGTGATCGGCTCTCCGGATCCCGACGGACTCGCTTCCGCATGGTCGCTCCGGATGATGGCCAGGTGTGTCGGCGTGACGATGGACATCCTGACGTTTGAAATCCTGTCGCGCCCCGATAACATCGCGTTCTGCCAGATGCTCGAAATTCCCTTCAAATACGTCGACAGACTGCCCAGGGTCGGCTACGCGGGATACTGCGTCGTGGATCGGCAGAACGCGCGGCTTCCGATCGGATACACGCGCAAGCTCCCGCTGGTCGCACACATCGACCACCACGTCGAAATTCCGACGGGCGCCATGTTCGCACAGCAGGCGCCGGCGTTCGGCAGCACCAGCAGCGTGATGGCGCACCACATGAAACACATGCTGGCCAACTTCGAACTCGATCCTTCGGAAGTCTGCCGGATTGCGACTGCGCTGATGTTCGGCATCAGGACCGACACCCAGAACTTCCTGACGGCAAAATCCCAGGATTACGAGGCATCGGCGATACTTGCACCGCTGGCGTCGACCGAACTGGTCCGCACGATGGTGAACACCCCTGTCGGCCGCCCCTTCATCAATACGCTTGCGGTCGCGCTTGATTCCCGGGAAAGTCATATCGGCCTCACGATTGCGTACGCCGGAAACGTCGCGAAAAGCGCGCGTGACACGATCGGCCAGACCGCCGATTTCCTGATCCGCGGCGACAAGACGGTCGCGATTATCGTTTACGGGGTCGTCGACAATTACATCGTCGGTTCCATGAGGGCCATCGATGCCGACCTCGACCCCTTCGTATTTATCGACAAATCACTTTCAATAATCTTCCCGTTCCCGATCGACTGCGGTGGCAGGACATTCTCCGGCGGCTTCCAGATCCCGCTGAAACTGATCACCGACGAAGACATCGAAACCACCTGCAGAAGAATCAACAAATCCTTCTTCGACGTGTGGTCGGCAACCATGCGCGGCAGGGGTTCCAGGTCCGGCTGGAACAAAAGGCGCATCTCGCGGCTTTGATCGATTCGTGCTTACAATTCCATTGCAAGCAACGGGCCAATCGCATATACTCACCGCGCTTTTGTGCCCTATGGGCCTATAGCTCAGTTGGTAGAGCCACCGGCTCATAACCGGTTGGTCCCTGGTTCGAGCCCAGGTGGGCCCACCAGAAACCGTGTGGTGGCGATGGGGTTGGCAACAAAACCCTCGATGAAATCAATGGCTCCGGGACGGCCCGCACCAATGCGTGCAGCCGGGGGCCATGTGGACGGGATGAAGGGCGCTCCAGTACGGGCGCCTTTTTTGTATCCGGCCGTTTTCGCAATCCGCACGACACCTTTCCTTTTTGCACCCATTAACTACCAGGAGGCGCCGTCTTGAAAGAAGTCATATCCGCCCTGCGCGCGCTGCAGGATGTCGATCAGCACAGGATCGATGCAGAAAAGGAACGCCAGGCCATCATGGAACGTGTCCAGAGCCTTTCGGCCCGCGTCGCCGACCTCGAAAGGGAACAGTCGGAAAAGCGCGACAAGCTGCGCGAAGCCGAAAAATGGTACCTGGAACGCGACAAGGAACTGAAGGAAGACAACGAAAAGATCCGCCGGGCGCAGATGCGCCTTAACGCGCTCAGCAAGCAGAAGGAACACGCCGCGGTGCAGCGCGAAATCGAAAGCCTGCGCCATGGCAACCAGCTTCGTGAAGAGGAAATCCAGAAGCTGCAGACCGTGATGAGCGAATTCAAGGCCGCCGTGGACGAAGAAGAAAAACTGCTCGAAGAAATGCGTGAAGATCTCGCGCGCGAGCAGGCATCATCGGTCGAACGCGTCCAGGAACTGGATCGCAGGATCCACGACCTTGCATCGACGTACAAGGATTACGAAGCCAACATCCCCGCCGAAACCCTGCGGCGTTACAAACGCATCCAGAAGGCCTGGCTGGGCATGGCGGTCGTTCCGGTCGACACGAAGGGCAGCTGCGGCGGGTGCCACCGGCGCCTTCCGCCCCAGCTTTACAACACCCTGCTGCGTAACGATTCCCTGCACACCTGCCCCTACTGCAACCGCTTCGTGTTCGTGGAAATCAAGGAATCCGCAGAAGACTGAACGCCGCCGTCACTCCGCGACAGCTTCGTCCCGGTGAACGTCCGCCGATGTCGAAAAGCGTTTTCGCCTACTTCATGCAGGCGGAAGTGGTGTTGCGGAGACTGGTCAGCGTCTTGCCCTGCGAATCGGCAGTGACGATGTCGAGACACCCGTCGGCGTCAACGTCAACGACCGACATGTCGATCGGTGCCGTGCCGGTGTCGAAGCCGTAGGGTTCGCTGAAATGGCGGTTCCCGAGGTTGACGTAGATCCAGGCCATCGACGAATCCTTGTCCAGGACGACGATATCCATGTATCCGTCGCCGTTCATGTCGGCCAGTTCCAGCGCCACCGGCGCCGATCCGGGAAACGGAACCGCGACCGGGGGTTCGAAGCCGATGTCTTCACCGATCATGCCCACTCCGTCCTTGTCGAGCGAATACGATATGACGATGTTCCGGCTCAGCAGCGCCACGACGTCGGGATATCCGTTGTTCGCGTCGGCAATCGGCGCCGTGCCGTCAATCGGGCTGCGCAGATATCCGGCCTTTATGTCGACAGGCGCGCCGCCGACCGCGAAATCGCGGCTGCCCTCGGCCTTGGTACGGAAGATGCCGAGCCCCTTGGCGAGGAACACCGTGAAGTCGCCCGTTCCCGCATTGGCGACAATCAGGTCGTTGCTGCCGGCCTTTCCCAGGGCGTAGTTTCCGAGGATGCGCCGCATCGGGAAAGCAATTATCGTGGAGGGCTGGCGGTCCTCCTCAATCTCAAGCGGTGCAATCAGGCTCCCGCTCGACGTCGTGAACTTGAACGACCCGTCCATGTTGCCAAGCATCGGCTGGAGCATCCACATCGCATTTTCCCCCTCGACGTGATAGATGAACGCCACGTCCGTCACGTCGTAACCGACGCTGCTCAGCTCGTCAAAATCGGCGACCGCGGCCAGCGAAGGCAGGTTGCCGGCCACTATCGGCCGTACCGACGCCCCGACCGACATGTGCGAAGTCTCGTTGAAAAGGACCGCCGCCGATGTCGCGTGATCAGGGGCGTTCTGCGCTTCGGAGGACGTGACGATCAGGTCATCCGGCCTTTCCGCGGCTTCGGTCGACCCCAGGTAGAGGTGAAGGTCCAGGTTGCCCGCGACGATCCGCTTCGCGGTTCCCAGTCCAAGTTCGATCTCGCCGGACGGAATGATTGGCATACCGACGACGGAATCGGACGCGAAGACGCCGATCCTGCTTTTGTTGGCCACGGGCGGCAACAGGACGGCGGCATCGACGAAATCGGCCTTGGCGCCCGACAGCGGCTGCGTGAAGTGGCCTGTGGCCAGGGACAGTGGCACGTCGCCGAGCAGCGCCTGGTACGACCCCATGAAGCGCCGTCCATCCTCCTGCTCGCGATAGTAGATCACCGTGAGGGCGTCGCCGTCGCGGTTCAGAAGCACCACGTCCATAAGACCGTCGGCGTCCATATCGGCCATCGCCACGTCGCGGGCAGCGCCCGAAAGAAGCGATATGTCGCTGCGGACGTATTCGTAGCCCGTGAAATCGCTGTTTCCCATGAAGAGCTGAACCATGTTCGCGCCCGCGCACAGGACCGCCAGGTCGACGACGTTGTTGCCGTCGATGTCGCCAATCGCGATGTCTCTGGGATTGAGACCAGTGGGCCATGCCTTGCGGGACTCGACCCTGAAGGACGTGTCAACCAGGCCGGCGATGCTGAACAGGCCGTCGCCGGACGAATCAAGCACAATCAATGAGTCCGGTGCGGCAGTCATAGATGCGAAATTGACCGCTGCCAGGGCCGAGACGTCGTCAATCTGCCCGTCTTCGGGAGTAAGTGTGCTGTTTTCACCGCTGGTCACGACACCGTCCTGGTTGACCGGGAACACCGTGACCATGCCGCTGGCCGGCCTGCCGACCACCACTGCGTTGCGCCCGTTGGCGCTGAACCTGCCGATGGTGACCTGTTGCGGCATAATCGCCCCGGAATAGAAATCTGCCGCACCCCAGGTTTCAAGGTCGCCGTATTCATCGACCAGCGAAAGGATGATCCCCGTCGAATCGAGTTCGTCATCGTCGACGAAGGCGATGTCGGGGAAGTTGTCGGAGTTGAGCTTGTCGACCGCCATGCCGATTACGTCGACCGACAAAGGAATCGTGCCGATCTCCACGAATTCAAGATTGTCCGACTGCGCGATGATGACGATGCGGCGGGTTTCCTGCGCGCCGCAGAAGGCGACGATGTCGTCCATGCCGTCGACGTTCATGTCGACGACGGCGATGCGCTGGCAGCCGTCCGCCAGAACGTCGGCCACTGGTTCGGCGATTCCGAACCTGATTCGCTGCTGGATGGACAGGCCGTCGGCCTCCGCGACCGCGATCCCCCAGATGCCGTCGTCGGCAGGCCCGAGCCTGATACCGGCGATGGTGGTGCCGACCGTTCCGAGCGGGAAAGCCACGTTTTCACCGCCCACGAACCCCGGAACCTCGACGAGGTTCATCGAATGTTCGACCAGAACATCGTGCCCCGCAACGCCGTCGTCGGCCGTAACGGTCATTGTAACAGGCCCACCCAGCCATCCGGCGATCGGAACGACCAGATCAGTGACGTTTTCCCCGTCGACGACCCTCGTGTCCACGACCTCGGCCGTTGCCCCGGCCTGTTCGGGCCACGACCATTCGAACCCGTTGACCGAGATGCCCACGTTGTGGACCTTGTTGCCTTCGTCGGACACCTTTACGCGGATCGTCAGGCCGCCGATGAAATTGGAATCCGCAAGCGGGGTCGGGTCCAGGATTTCGACCAGCGGGGCCTTGTTGTCGACAAGTATCTTACCCTTGACCGAGACCTCGCGGTTGTCCTGCGAAACGGCCACGATCCTGATGGATTCGTTGCCCTCGAGCAGCTTCCTGGTGTCGATGTCGACGGTATATGTGCCGGAGCCGTCGATACCCATCACGATGGGCTCAAACGACGTGTTCCTGACCATCGAAACCGTCACGGACGCCGGAAGATCCAGCGAATCCTCATAACGGAATTGAGCCTTGTACGTGCCGGAAATCACGGGCCTTGCTGCCGGATCGGGCGCGATGAACGACACGGTCTGCGTCGGGACGGCCACGTCCTCTTCCTGTCCAATGTCGGCCGGCCCGAGATCGTTCGTCTCCGGGCCGTCGCCGCACCCGCCGACCAGCAACCCGGACGCCAGAACGCAAAATCCCGTCAGCAACATGGTTTTATTTAGCATGCTGAACCCCATGAAATCCCGCCATATTGTCACGGATGGGCCATACAGCGTCAAGAAAACGGCCCGGGATGCGGGTGGGCGATCAATCAGGCATGATGCGGAATTTTATTAAACCGGGGAATCAGGAGGAGCTGCCGTCGATGACCGAAACCACCGCGGCATCGGTCAGAACGTCGCGGCTGCGCGGTTCAACGGCGTTTCGGGCCCCGCTTCCGAACGCGATAACGACGTCCTGGCCGACCGATGCGTCGAGATTGTCGGTGGCGACAACCAGCCGGCCCGTGGTTTCGTACCCGCCGCCGCCCAGGGCGCGCAGTTCAGCAACCAGCAGCAGTTTCATGCCCGATATGCGGGGTGCCTTCTTCGTGGCCCAGACCTCCCCGACGACGCGGCCACGGATCATATGTTCACCCCCTGGCCACGGACAGGCAGACCCTCATAAATTTCCACGCCGTCGACGATGGCCGCGACCGACGCCTCGACCGGGTACCTGGTGTCGCCCATCGCCCACCTGGCCGGCAGTCCCATGCAGACGACCACGTCCTGGCCGACCTCGGCGCCGACCGGGTCCACGGCAATCAGGTTGTCGCCGTCATGGTCGGGACGGTGCCAGCACAGCGGCTGGATGATCAGCAGCTTCGTGCCGCCAAGCCGTTCGCATTTTCTGGTGGCCCAGAGCTGGCCTATGACACGCCCAAGAATCATTCCGGTTCCCGTTCAGCAGTCGATCGATGCCGCGTCGACAATCGCGATGACCGCGTTCTTCGTAGTCACTTCCGGCCCCAGGGCAAGGTCCCGCACGCGGCTGCCGATCGCGACGACGACGATCTGACCCACATCGGCGCCCAGCGGGTCGACCGCCAGCAGGGTCGAACCGGACAGCATCGGCCCGTCGATGTCGGCCCTGATCGTGGTTCCGGGACCAGCGCCGTCCAGACTGATGCGCCGGATCTCGACCACGCGCCGGGATACCAGCCCGTCTGACTGCCGCGCGCCCCAAACCGTTCCGATTACCTTGCCCAGGATCATCTGTCCGCGCCCTTTTCCAGCAGCGATTTCATGGCCGCCGCCTCGTCGTCGAGTATCTTGCGCGCGGTGTCGGCAATTATCAACTCGGCAATCTTCCCCACCAGGAACACCTTGATCTTCAGTTCACCGGAGATGATGCGGCGCGTGCGGCCGCCGCCCAGATCGACGAATTCCATCGTGCCGGTGTTTTCAAGCAGGGGCACGATGCCCGCGGTCGTAGGCACGTTTTCGAACGACGCCCGGCAGGCGGCAAGATCGATTTCCGATTCCTCGACCCATTCCATCCACTGCGGCTCGACCTTCTTTCCACCGACGTCGCCGATCAGCGGAACAGGAAGATACCTGACCCTGCGGCGGATCCGGTCGCCGTCGCGGGACCATTCG
This sequence comes from uncultured Anaeromyxobacteraceae bacterium, assembly GCA_964470365.1. Classification (GTDB taxonomy): domain Bacteria; phylum Myxococcota_A; class UBA9042; order DTJE01; family DTJE01; genus JAGOFO01. The sequence continues at coordinate 51,225 of CAYYCO010000002.1, forward strand.
AGCGTTTCCGCGTCCAGCACCGTGATCATGGAACCTTTCAGCCGTTCCGTGACGCCGTTTTCGAAGATTGCCTCCACCAGGCGGCGACGGTCACACGGGAAATCGTGTTCGTACTTGAATTTCATGCCGGTTTCCTTGAACGCGACTGGCCGACATGATACCTTCCGCACATGTTTCGTGGCAATCCCTCCTTCAGGGTTCCCTATCATGATCAGACTTAACAAATTTATCGCAGACGCCGGGATGGCCTCGCGCAGGCAGGCAGAACAGATGATCGCCGAAGGCCGTGTGACCGTTAACGGCAACACGGCGACCATCGGCCAATCGATCGATCCGGAAAGGGACCGCGTAATGATCGACGGTTCCGGCATCCGCAAGATGCCGGCGCGCGTTTACATGATCATGAACAAGCCGCGCGAGGTCCTCTGCACCGCCGCGGACGCCAATGGCCGCCGCACCGTGTACGATCTGCTGCCTGATCTTCCGTCCAGGGTCCATTCGGTCGGCCGGCTCGATTTCATGAGCGAAGGCGTGCTGCTTTTCACGAACGACGGCGACCTCACCCGGAAACTGACGCACCCGTCGGGCGGCCTGGAAAGGGAATACGAGGTCAAGCTGCAGGGGCCGGTGCGCGACTGGGTCCTGGGCCGCCTGGCCAGCGGGGTCCAGCTCAACGACGGGATGGCGCGGGCGCTGCGCGTGTCCCGTCTGAGGATGGCGCGCACGAACGAATGGCTGACGATCACCCTGGCCGAGGGCCGGTACCGCGAGGTCAGGCGCATGTTCGAGGCGGTCGGCTACAACGTCCTGAAACTGAAACGCGTCCGCTTCGGGCCGATCCAGCTCGGCGACCTGCCGATCGGGCGGGTCAGGGATCTGACCGATGAAGAGGTGATGGCGCTGAAGTCAGGCCGCTCGACCCCGCTGCCGAAACCCGGGGAGGTACGCAGGAAGCACCTGTCGGAACAGAAAAAACGCGAAAAGGGCTGGGCAGTGTCAAAGGAAAAGAAGCCCCGCCCCGGTTCGTCCTCCTCAAGATCGCCGAAGACCGGCACCGGAAACGCCAGACCCCGCACCGCGGCCACGCGTCAGAAAGTGTAAAGAATCCCGAAGTGGATGTTCCCGAATTCGTCGTTCGACTGGCACTGGCCCGTATCCGGGTCGATTGTCTTGCAGCGCCTGTCAAGTATGATGCCGTAATCAAGCCTGATCGGGACCACGCCTGCCAGCATGTACCGGAGTCCGACACCGACCGAGTGCCTGAAACTCGCACCGCTCAGTTCGTCAAACGATTCCGCCAGCGCCCCGAAATCGTAGAAGGCGGCGCCGTACAGGTCGATCTTCCGGATGATCGGGAACCGGATCTCAAACGAACCCGAAACGACGACGTCGCCGCCGAACGGCTTGTACCAGGTCGTCTTCATCGCCTGGTTTCCCTGATCGTCCAGGACCGGGTCCCCGTTTTCATCCACCATCGGTTCGTCATATGACCGAAGTCGCAGCGACTTGTCCGGTTTGTACTGCCCGACCCCGTCGGTCGAAAATCCCCGCAGCCCACGGTTTCCGCCGAGCGTGTACCGTTCCTCGATCGGCAGGTCGCCTGACGAAGAGAACGATTGGGAGCCGCCGATCCGGGCGAACAGCCCGAACGTGACAATCTTGCGGACACTGAAGAATGCCTTGCCGGTGAATTCGTATTTCAGGTAGTTGCCCTGCGAAACATCGTTGATGTACGCAAGGCTGGCCTGGGCGAAGAACCCCTTGGTCGGGTTGATCGGATGGTCCAGGCCGTCGTATGTGATCGAGGGCATAAGCTTGTTTTCGTAACGCCACGGGTCGTAAGCGGACGACATTGACGGGTCGCGGGTCTTGATGACGCCGGTGTCGAACGACAGCGAACCGAACAGGTGCGGCACGAATTCCTTGGAAATCGCAATCTCGGCGCCGAACTGGATCCGGTCCAGCGCCTTGGTCGCCCGGTCGTATTCGGCATACGGCGTGACGCGGAACGAAAGGCCCTTCGCGAAGAAGTTCGGGTCGAGGTACGTCGGCGTGAACGATGCGTAGCGGTCCCAGGCGGTAAACGAAAGCCCGTACTTGACCGGCAGGTACAGCCGCTTCCCGTAGCCCAGGAAATTGGTGTCCGAGTACCTCACTTCGAGCGTCATCAGGATATCGGGCAGGTTCAGGCCGAGGCTCCGCCCGAAGCCGGTCGTGGTTATGTCGTTGATCGCGACGGTGTTCGTCAGGATGGACGACACCGCGGCCGGCATGCTGGCCGACCTGGTCGAATCGAGCTTCTCGATCCCGACGGCGATATCGACGAACTTCGATTTCGCCTCGCGTACCCGGACGACAAGGCCGACCCGTTCCCTCGCCGGCTTTTCGTCGGCCCCGACGACGTCGACACGCACGGACTCGAATATCCCGAGATTGTTCAGGTACCTGACCGCCGCCGACACCTTCTCCACGTCGTAGGGATCGCCGGTCCTGGGGAAGTCCTTCAGTATGACCGAAGTCTTCGTCTTGACGGCGCCCTCCACGAACACCTCACCGACGATGGTGCGCGGCCCCTCGTCGATCTCCAGAAACAGGTCGACCATTTCGGACTTCACGTCGGTCGGCCTGCACGATTCCCGATCGATGTCTGGCGCGGTGCCTTCGCAGGAAATGTTGACGCGGGCGTTCAGGAATCCTTCCCTGGCGTACCGCCTGCCCAGTTCGCGCAGCGCCTTGTCCAGCGTGACCGGCGAAAACGCCCGCCCCTTGACCAGCCTCATTATGTCCTGGATCTGCCTGGTCGAAAGGAACTTGTTGCCGCTGATGAGAACTGTTCCGATGGAGGTCCGGACACCCTCGTCGATCGATATGTCCAGATAAACGCCCTCGGTTTCGCCGATGACGACCACCTCGAACGCGCTCTGGACGCCCGAATACGACAGGACCTCGTTTCCTTCGTCATCCTTGCGTGTGGTGACGCTGTATCCCTTGTCTATCGTCCCGACGAACTTCATGTCCGGGAAACCGCGCTCCCGATAGAGGGTCCTGACCTTGTCAAGGTCGATGGCAATCTGTCCAGGCATCACCGCGCCCGTGCCTCCGAAGAAGTCATAAGGCTTCGTCCCCATCACGGCGACGATATCGGCCTTCTTCACGGACTTGTTGCCCCTTATCCGGATATCCCTGATTTCCGCCTTCCCGCCGGCCGTGATGAAGTACGAAATCCTCCCGGCGACGCCCTGCCCGAACCCGGTCGCCGGCCCGGATCTGGGCCTTGACCTGTAATCCAGTACGACGTCGGCGAAGAGGTAACCGCGATCCTCGAACCACTGCTGCAGGCCGGCGCGCCCGCGGGAGGCCTCCGACAGGTCGAATATGCCCGACTCGTCGAACGACAGCGATTCGAGGAGGTCCGGGTTGTCGACGGGCTTGAAACCGTTCCTGGCGTCTTCCGGATCGTCCCGGCGGTATATCCTGATGAGCCAGCAGGAATCCCACGTCACATCCACATTCATCGTTCCGGTGGCCTGGATGTATTCGGACTTGACCTTGACGCCGGCATAACCGACCTGACGCAGCCGCCTGACCAGCGCCCTGGCGATTTCAGGATTCGTCTTTTCGGTAAGCGGGCTGCCGCGCCTGATGCCGGACCACGAAACGAGGTCGGCCTCACGGATGGCTGGACACTCCTCGACCGGCTCGACACCTGACTGGAGGCTGCCGTCCGTACGCGCGGGCGCCGCCACCGCCATGGACCGCCGCATCGCCACACGGACATCCTTGAGTCTGATGCGCGGCCCTTCCCTGATATCGACGCGCAGCGATACCGAATAGTCGTCGACCGGCAGGATCTCGATTGTCACCGTCGTCCCGGTGTAGCCGTCCTTCTGGTACTCCTTGCGCAGCACGTTTTCCTGACTGTGCAGGAACTTGATATCGCTGACATTGGATGCGTCGAACGGATCCCCGACCCTCAAGGACAACTTCTCGGCCAGGTACGAATCCCAGAAATGCTTGTTGCCCTTGAACTTTATCTTCGCAATGCGTTTCACCGGGATGACGCTCAACCTGACGTCGACGCCGCTGCCGGCGTTGACGCATTCGATGTCGGCGTGCGTGAAGAAACCCAGTTTCGCGACACGGGCCAGAGCCACGGGGATCTTTCCCGGATCCAGGTAACCGCCGACCCTCACGTCAACAAGGCTTATCAGGCGCGAAACGAAGTCCGGTTCCCTGCACTCCCTGGTGGCGCAATCGACGATGGACACCGAAAGGACGGGGCCTTCGCCGCAGGACTCGTATTCCGACGCGTACTGCGCGTTCGCGGGCCACGCCGGTACGGTCTGCAGCAGGGCGGCCGCCAGGGCCGTTATGGCGATACTCCTATTCAATCGGAATCCTGTACCTCAACCTGGTGTCGTAATTACGGCCGATGTCTTCCTGGTCGGTCGAATACTCGACGGCCTTGAGCCTGCCCTCCAGCGAAAGTCCCTCGGTCAGCCTGATCTTGAAACCGGTACTGTACTGGCTGGTGCCGGCCCCCTGCTGGACCTGGGTCTGGAACTTGAGCCTGCGCCCGATGTGCGCCGACACGTCGAGGTTGACGTCCCCGCTCGCGGAAACGCCGACGCTGACGGAGTCGACGAGGTCGGCCAGCATCACCTTGACCAGCGAATCGGTGACGCTGCCGGTCAGCAGGTTCATGTTCACGAAGGAACCCGTGCCGGACGTCACCGACTGCCCCGGCGCAATCCCGGTCAGCAGCAGCACCTGGAGATCGGCCTGGCTGATCCCGCGGTTCGGCGAGGTGATCTCGATGTCGAGGTCCGGGTACCTGCCCGAAAGCGCAAGATTCACCTGGATCATGTCGCCGTAGAAGGCATCGTTGCCCTCATCTGCCGAAAACCGCGAAGCGGCCACCATGCCGCCGGAAAAGCCGCTGTATTCGATGTAAGTCCTGGCCATGACGTCCAGTTCCGGGTGCCCCGCCTCGCCGTCGAAGTCGAGCGTGCCCCGGTAAACCTCGAACTCGCGCCGGACCACGTTGTACGTGAACGTGCCGCCGGGAATGACCTCGACGCGGTTCCAGACCTCCGGGTATTTCAATGTTCCGCGCAGGTTCAGGTTCACGCCGAGATCGAGGTTCGTCTCGCCCACGCCCAGCTTCGTCCTGACGCCGAACGACGACGCCCTGAGCGCGATATCCAGCCTGGCGTCGGCCAGCCAGGGCACCGACTTCAGGAGACCCGCGCCCGTCCTCCTTGCGACACGGTCGCCCGTGATGCTGGAAAACGCGTTCCGAACGATGTTGAAGTCCTTATGGTACGAACCGTCCGTCACGTCTATCTGGCCGGAAACCGCAATTCCCGCGTCCGCCGGATCGGCCAGGGCCCCCGGCAGGAGGCCAATCTTCTCGAATGTCGCGGTCAGCCTGGGTTCGGCCACCACGAAAAATTCGCCGGTCGAAACATACCTGACCTGCGACCCGTTCAGGCGCAATTCGCCGTTTTCCAGTCGGCCCTCACGGAGCATGGCGCCCCCGGCCAGGTTGAACGTACCATCCCCGACGGTTCCCGAAATCCAGTGTTCGTCGGGAATTTTCACGGTCGTGTAGGTTCTGCCCGACGGGCCGACCCATGGTTCCAGGACGATCTCGCCGCCGCCGTCGATCGATATCGAATCCCCGAAACCCCTGATCCCCATGCCGATCCTGCCGGTTCTGATGATTCCGTCCAGAACCGGGTTTCTCAGGGTGCCCGACACGAAAAGTCCGCCCTCGCCGGACGCCATTGCCTGATCGCAGCCACCCGGCGCCGCGCGCTGCGCCCCGCCCCTGCCGGAGATCCCCAGTTCGCCGTCGGCATTGGAAAACACTCCCTTGATGGCCCTCAGCCAGTGCGTGCCGACCGTTCCGCGAACCATCGCCTTCAGGCCCGACGAATCGTGTTCCCCGCATACTGACAGGCTCGACACGCCGTCGTCCAGGGTCAGTCCGGAAAGCTGGACATGCCCGTCCGATTCAAAAGTCACATGCAGGAAATCACGGTTTTCGATCCGCGACTGGAGGTTCATCAGTTCGACCCAGAGGCCGCCCGGCGGGGATTCGAGACGACCGGTTATCGCACCGTCCGAAAAAGATGGCATTCCAACGTACAGATGGGCCGTCAGGGCGCCGGCGACCTTCCTTTCCGGTATCGACGGGATCACGTCCTGCGGCTTCAGATCGCGTATTTCGATATCGAGATTCATGCCGCTGAAGGTGCCGTCCCTCCAGAACACCCTTGAACCCTGTCCCAGTCTCATGGCCCGGAACAGGTGGTCGGAGGACAGCTGAAGATCCCCGCCGGGAATCCTTTTCGCGGAGGCGCTTACCGGGGCGAAACTGTAACTTCCGTATTCGAAATCCGGCAGATCCACCACCGCTTCCATCGCCGGGTCGGACAGGCTGCCCGAAACCCGGGCCGTTGCCGAAACGTTCCCCGACAGGACCGAATCGGGCTGCAGCGCAAGGAGTGTCCTTAACGGAACGCCCTTGAGATCACCCGTCAGGTCCAGCACGTCGTCGTTCAGGTTCCAGCCACCCCTGACCGCAACGGAACCACCCCCGCGCACGAGGGCGTCGGCCGCAAGCATTTCCAGGTTTCCACCGGTCGCCGACGCCTTGAGGGTGACGAATTCCAGGGCCCTGTCGAATGCCTCGAGCCTGTCCAGGTGGATCACGGCATCACCCGAAACGGTTCCGGCCGGGTTTGAAAGCGAGAAGCCTATGTGGCCGGAAGCGCCATGCCCGGTGCCCTGGACACCCTTCATGAAAGGCAGCCGGCCGACGTCCACGGCGGCCAGCTTGACGCCGTCAAGGACGACCTCGCCGGCACGGCCGTTACGCGCCGGCGAAGGAAGCTCGATTGCCGCGTCGCGGGCCTCCACGCGGGCGAACGGTGCGACCGCGCGGAAATTCGCGAGCGTCAGCCTTCCGGCATCGAGGGAGGCGATGGCCGAAGCCGACGACACGATCCAGCCGGCGTAATCGAATCCGGCAACCGCAACAGCGGCGCTTCCCGATGGCGACGACGCCCTTCCCGACAGACGAAGGTCTTCCAGGGCGACCGAGCCGGCCATGGGAACCTTGAACGGCTTCATCAGGGAACCGAGGTCCTTGGCGATCCTGCCTGTCGCGAGCAGCCTGTCCCGTTCCAGATCGATCGACCCGCGAAGGTCCATCGTGTCGGTGCCGCACGTCAGGCGGAAACCGGAAACGGAAATCGCCGGGCGCATAAGGTTCCTGCCGGACATCGCCGCCGATATGTCGAACTTGTACGTCTTGCCCTGCAGCACCCCGTAACGGCTAATCCTTCCGGATACCGAGCCGCTGGCGGACAGGCGCATCTCCGAAGTGGTGTCGACCGGCCCTGGTCCCTCGGGCCCCCTGACGGAAGACGCTCCCAGCTTCAGTTCGCCGGAACTGCCGCCGGGGATCGGGATGGCCGCCGGCCTTATCTTCCTGCCGAGCGTACGCAGAATCGCGGCGACATTGACCCTCGTGAAGTACAGCGTGGCGGAACTGTTCCACTTCAGTTCGGGATCCGAAGGGAACGGTTCGAACAACCCGTCGGACAGGTAGACCGATGAAACACCGGCCTTCGCGGTGGCGGCCACGTCGAAAATCCGGTATTCGCCGCCGTCGTCGCGCCCCCCGGACGCCTCGACATGCACGATGCCAAGATCGACCCCGCCCAGTTTCATGGCCGGCGAATCAAGCTGTGCGGCGAACTCCGGATTCGCGCGGTCGCCGCGCCCGGTGACCGTCAGTGACACCGGCCCCTTCACCAGCCCTCGCCCCGCCGAGTCCACTACCGGGCTCCCTTCGGGCAGGTCGATACGGGCCGAAAGCGTGTATTTCAGGTTGTCGCCCCACGACAGATACCCGCCGGATGCGTCCAGCGCCCCGAAGTCGAACCCGGCGCGGAACCGGTCGAACCGAACCTCGTCCCAGTCGTACACCAGGCCGTCGATCAGGCCCTGCCTGAGGATGGTTTCCCCGGGAACCCCCATGGCCCCGCCGACCCTGACGTGGGCGATGCCCGACAGGTAATTGAAACGCTCCGCATCGACCCTGATGTGCGTCGGGAAGGTCTGGAGACTGAAGTCGGTCTTCATGTCGATCCCGTCAATCCGGAGGTCCCATTCGGGGAATTCCAGGTACGCCTGGCCGTTGGTGCCGGATACATGCTCGATGCCCATCAGTATCTGAAGGGGATTCGGGCTCCTGGGTTTCTGGCCCGGAAAATCGAAGGCATCGACCAGTTCGAGGTGGCCCTTGTCGTCAAACTGAAGCAGAACCTGGTAGTCGTACAGCCTGACCGACGAAAATTCGAGCCGCAGCTTGCGCTGGTCCAGGTTCAGCACGGAATTGACCAGGGGAAGCAGCTTCACGCGGACCCGTACCAGCCCCGCCTTGATTATCGGCTTGCCGGCCGGTGTCTTGATGGCGAAATCGGTGACGTCGACAATCCACGGTATCGGGCTGATCTGGATCCGGCCGGCCTCGAAGCTGCCGGGAATCACGCCCGTCAGGGCCTTGAACAGCAGGTCCGGGAAACCGCTGGAATTCAGCACGAAAAACAGGGCGGTGAACACCACGGCGACGGTAAGGAGCGTCCTCGTCACAAAGATGTACAGGCCGACGCCAACGGCCCTGACAACCTTTCCGAGGGTCACCGCCATCCGGGTTCTCCATGCCTGCGGGCCGTGCGGCGCATCCGCGCTGCGGGCGCACACTCCCACGGGTACAACAATTTAGCAGACGTGTGGATAAATACACAGTTAACGACCTTTTCACGCGCGTCCGCGTGGGGCAGGCGCGTCCGCCGGGGCGCCGTAACCCGCATCGCCGGAGTCTTTCGGGCAGCCTGGACAAAACGCGCACACGATGGCGCCCGAGCCACCGGATATCCAGCCGGCGCCGAATCGATGCCAAACGAGAACACTTTAATATCAATCGGTTACGCATCAGGCACGCCGATTGCTGCAATGGCCGGGACCCCGTACCAGGTTATGGACGATGAACGTTCGGGTATCTTCGGCCGTGTTGTGCGGCATCGACGGGTTGATGGTCGACGTCGAGGTCGACATCCACCCGGGCGTCGGACACTTCGACATCGTCGGCCTGCCGGAAGCAGCGGTCAGGGAAAGCCGCGTGCGGGTCACGTCGGCGATGCGCAATCTCGGACACCGGATAACCAGCCGCTGGATCACGGTGAACCTGGCCCCGGCGGACGTCCGGAAATCGGGCACCCTGTATGACCTGCCGATCGCGGTCGGGGCGCTTGCCTGTATGGACCAGATACCGCCTGCTTCCCTCGACGGACGCCTCGTGGTCGGCGAACTGTCCCTGGACGGCCAGGTGCGGCCGGTTCCGGGCGTGCTCCCGATGGTCTCCGCGGCCCGCGACGCCGGCCTTGCCGAGGCGGTCGTGCCGGTCGAAAACGCGTGCGAGGCCGCCGTCGTCCAGGGGATCCGCTGCATACCGGCAGGGTCGCTGTCCGACCTCATCGCCCACCTCGCCGGCACGGCACCGATCGCCCCCAGCCCCGGCCCGACGGCATCCCCGTGCGCCGGGACGGGAATCGACCTCGCCGACGTCCGCGGCCAGGCCCAGGTTAAACGCGCCCTGGAAATCGCCGCGGCCGGCCGTCACAACATGATCATGATCGGGCCGCCCGGATGCGGCAAAACGATGCTCGCCAGGCGGATCGTGTCGATCCTTCCCGGCATGACCTACGACGAAAGCCTCGAAACCAGTCGCGTGTACAGCGTTGCCGGACTCCTGCGCCACCGGGGCGGCCTGATATCTGAACGCCCGTTCAGGACGCCGCACCACACCGGCTCCGCGGCATCAATCGTCGGCGGCGGCTCCAATCCCAGGCCCGGCGAGGTGTCGCTGGCGCACAACGGCGTGCTGTTCCTGGACGAACTGCCGGAATGGCGCCGGGAAGTGCTGGAAGTGCTGCGCCAGCCGGTCGAGGAGCGCCACGTCGTCATCACTCGGGTCAGGCAGGCCGTCGCGTTCCCCGCCGATTTCCTGCTCATCGCGGCGATGAACCCGTGTCCGTGCGGTTATCTGGGCGACCCGCGCCACGAATGTTCCTGCACGTCCGGCGAAATATCGCGGTACCGGGCAAAAGTGTCGGGGCCGCTGCTCGACCGCATGGACATCCAGGTGGAAGTGTCCCCCGTGCCGTTCAGGGAACTGTCGTCCGCGCCCCCGACCGGGGGCGGCTCGGCGGCCGCTGGAAAACGCGTCGAGGCGGCGGCTGCCAGCCAGCGTGACAGGTTCGCCGGAACCGCGACCAGGTTCAACGGAAGAATGGATTCGAACCAGGTTCGCCGCCACTGCCAGGTACCCGAGGACGCCTTGAGGATCCTTGAACACTCGATGGACAGGCTCGGACTTTCGGCGCGGGCGCTGGACAGGATACTGAAGGTGGCCCGCACCATCGCGGACCTTGACGGCGGCGGCCCGGTACGGACCGAGCATGTCGCGGAGGCGGTGCAGTACAGGCTTATGGACCGCTCGATCGCGGACCAGTGAAACCCACAAGGAGGAACCATGGGAAAGAAGCACGAAGAACTGATGGACGACCTTGACAGGCTCATCGCAACGATGGACAGACAGTTCGGCAAGGGCGCGGTCATGCGTTACGGCGACGGCCCGGTCGAACGGGTTCCCGCCTTTTCCACCGGCAGCATCTCGCTGGACAGGGCGCTTGGTATCGGCGGCATCCCCAAGGGACGCATCATCGAGGTGTATGGACCGGAATCGTCCGGCAAGACGACACTGACCATGGAGGTGATTGCCCAGGCGCAGAAATCCGGGGCGGTTGCCGCATTCATCGACGCCGAACACGCCTTCGACATCACCTACGCGCGCAACCTGGGAATCAGGGTCGAAGACCTCCTGGTCAGCCAGCCCGACTACGGCGAACAGGCCCTGGACATCGCCGAAACCCTGGTGCGCAGCGGCTCGATCGACCTCATCGTCATCGATTCGGTCGCCGCGCTTGTTCCGAAGGCGGAAATCGAGGGCGAAATGGGCGACAGCCACGTCGGGCTCCAGGCCCGTCTCATGTCCCAGGCTCTGCGCAAGCTGGTCGGGCTCTGTTACAAACAGGACTGCACCGTGATTTTCATCAACCAGCTGCGCCAGAAGATTGGCGTTATGTTCGGGAATCCCGAAACGACGACCGGCGGTAACGCCCTGAAATTCTATTCCTCCATCAGGCTGGACGTCAGGCGCAAGGGCTCCCAGAAGGACGGCAACGTCGTGACCGCCAACAGGGTCAGGGTCAAGGTCGCGAAAAACAAGATGGCCCCGCCATTCCTGGAGGCCGAATTCGACATCGTGTTCGGCGAGGGCATAAACCGCACGCTCGACCTTGTGGAGGCGGCCGAATCGATGGGACTGATCGAAAAATCGGGGTCGTGGCTTTCCTTCATGGGCGAACAGCTCGGGCAGGGACGCGACCAGGCGGAAAAACGCCTGCGGACCGACGATGCCCTGCGTGCCAGGATGATGGAAGCGGTACGCAACGGTCCCGTGCCGTCCGTCACCGCCGGCGCCTGCCCCGTCCCCGCTTCCCCCGAGGCCGACGAAGACGCGGCATGACGTCGTTCGATTCGGCGCCGGGTGGCGCGCCACGTGGCCCCGGGGTTATCACCCCCCGTTTTCCCGGGGTTGACACCCCGGGCTCTGAATGGCGGGCCTCCCTCCGGTCGGGCCGTCCGGGACGATGGCGGGGCGTTTAAGGCGGGACTGCCAATCCGGAGCGAATGCGGAGGATTGCGCTGCCCGCCAACGTGCCGGCCTGACACGCCGAAGCCCTGGCGGAGGCGGTTCAGGCACAACTGCGTCCATGTCGGCGCGTGCGATCCGGGAGGGCGAATGTCATTCGCCCCTACGAGGCGGTCGGGCCGGACGTTGCATCCGGATGGCAACGGGACAATACTCGGTCATCCCATATGAATGGCGGTGACGTCATGGCCGACAGCGTGAAAGGCCCGATGCCCTGTGAAAACTGCGGGTTCAGGGCGAAATACGACAACAACCCCGCATCACTGCTGGGCAGGATCTGGCGCTGGCATGCCGGATGGTGCCCCGGCTGGAAAAAATACATGGCGTCCCTGCCCGACGACAGGCGCCGTGAACTGGCCGAACGTTATCACATGAAAACCTGGTGAATGCAGGGCGGAACAACGTGGAAACCGGCTGGCGGGCGCGGGAACGAAGTCCCGGTCACACGATGAACGGGATCAGGGCCTTGCGGTCCTTCGGGTAATCCGGGAAACTGTCCTGGTACCACTTGTGCGACGAAATCGCGCGCGGCGCCAGGTTCGCGGTCGTCCACATCACGAACACGAAACCCGGGAAACACCACGTCGCAATCGCATACCCCGTCCATTCAAGCAGTTCGCCCAGGTAATTCGGGCAGGAAACGAACCTGAACATGCCGCCGTGCGGAATCTTGTACCCGGTTTCGCCCGGTTTCAGCAGGTTGCGCAGGATCGAATCGGACTGCTGGTTGATGAAGAACCCGATGAAAAACACGACGACGCCGATGATGAAGCGGGGATCCCACAGCCAGGAAACGTCGTACGTCGGCCCCAGCGTGTTGATCCAGCGGCTGACGATGTACGCGTTGAGCAGGTTGAAAATGAACCCGAACAGCGCGATCGACAGCGGCATGTCCCTGCGGTTTCCGCGAAGGCGGAACGGGAAGATGAACGTCCGGTTGATGTAGTGCAGTTCCCAGATGCACAGGAACACAATCGGCAGGACACTGGACGTCCGTTCACCCATGAAAAACAGGACGGCGAACAGCACCGGCGCCGGGAATTCCATGAGGACCCAGCCCAGGGTGTCGTTCATGCGCGGCCCCCAGCCCTTGCGTGTCGTGCGGCCGTACGGCGCCGACACGAACAGCAGCGCCGCGAACACGATGGCCCCGAGCGCCAGGAAACCGATCATCAGGTACAGGTGGAACTGGGCCTCATGTGCCAGGAACCATTCCATTTTTGTCACCTCTTTTCAAGCAGCCCGGCTTCCTTGAACCAGGCGTAAATGTCCTTGATCGTCTCGTCGAACGGCCTGGGATCGTACCCCAGTTCGCGCGCCGCCTTGTCGTGACGGATGTCGTGGTTGGCGCGCAGGGCGTTCAGCGATTCCGGAGTGAACAGCGGCGGGATGCTGGTGTGCATCGAAATGAACAGGGCCGCCGGGGCGACCGCGCGCGCCAGCCACATGGGGCACAGGAACTTCGGCGCCGGCCTTCCACACACCTTTTCGAAGCGCTGAGCCAGTTCCCTGAAAGGGATGTAGTGCCCGCCGAGCAGGTAAAGCTCGCCGGTCCGGCCCTTCTTTTCGGCCGCGATGGCGCCGGCCGCCACGTCGCGGACATCCACCCAGTCGAATCCTCCGACGACCCCGCCGGGAAGAGTGCCGCGCGCCAGCGACAGGAAAACGGTGCCCATACGCGACAGCTTGTAATCAAGCGGCCCGATGACACCGGTCGGGCAGACCACGACCGCGTCCAGTCCCCTTTTCACGGCGTCAAGGATCTTCAGTTCGCCGTCACCCTTCGAGATATCGTATGCCGGGGTGCCCTTGCCCCACGACCGCTCGCGCGTTTCGTCGACCGGCTTGTCCAGGTCGGTGTTGATGTTCCGGGCGTGGATCGAGCTGAAGTGGACCAGCCTGCGGACCCCGCACTGCAGGCAGGCCTCGGCAACGTTGGCCGCACCTTCGACGTTGATGGCGCGGACCAGGCCGCCCTCCGGACCGATGATCGATATCCTGGACGCAAGGTGGTAAACCACGTCCGCGCCGGCGAATGCGGCCTTCAGGCTTTCCAGGTCGCGGACATCCCCGTACACCCTCTCGACGTCAAGACCGTCCAGCGCCGCGGTATCCGGGTCGTCCTTCCAGATCATGCAGCGGACCGGCCTGGCCCTCGGCCAGGAGCATCCGCACCAGGTTCCCGCCAATGTGTCCTGTACCGCCCGTGACAACCGTGAGCATGAGCACCTCCGGGTATCGAATCGTGTCGCGAGCCGGTCGCGTCCCCGATGGACCGCGCGCCGGATTAACGGCCGGAAATAGAACACCTTCGGCCTGTCGTCAACATAATTCTGACCGGAGCATCCACGGTTGAATCGCTCAGCGACCAAGCAGCATGCGGGCCAGCGCCGCTCCGCCGGCCTTGTCCATCGGCTGGTTGTCGTTCCCGCACCTGGGCGAAAGACAGCAGGCCGGACAGCCCGTCTCGCACGGGCAGCCCGACAATATTTCCGACGCGGTCCGGATCAGGCGGTCAAGGTCCTTGAACGCGCGGGCACACAGCCCGATGCCGCCGTCGTATCCGTCGTATATGAACAGCGCCGGGGCCCCGGAGTGGGGCGCCATCATCACCGAAAACCCGGCAAGATCGTCAGGGTCGCACGACAGGGCAAGCGGCGCGATGCCGACCATCGCGTGTTCCAGCGCGTGAATGGCGCCGAACATGTCGGTGACGCCAGCGGGGACGGTCGTGCCGAAATCAATCCAGAATCCGGTGGTCGACAGGACCTGTTCCGGCATTTCCAGGGGGACGGAACCGATAATCCGGTCGAACCTTTTCATGACGTACCGGGTGATCCTGTGCGTTATCCTGAGGTTCCCGAGGCCGTACGCACCACCCTCGCCGGGGGCCGCGTACCCGCCATGACCGATCTGGCCGGTGATTTCGATCCCACGTTCCTGGTGGGCGATCGTGTAGTAATCCACGTCGCGGCGCACCGCTGTCGCACGCAGCGCGTCCAGGTCCAGATCCTCGACGACCCAGGTTTTCGCCTGGTGCATATACACGGCGCCCGTGAACGCATCCCTCAGCGCCCTGGAAAAATCCAGCGTTTCAAGGAGTTCGCCGGAAGCTTTGTCCATGAGGGCCACGGTACGCTCGCCGATCCCGTCCAGCTTGACCGCTTCCTGGGGCCTGACGTTCCCCCCGTATATGAACCCCTGGGCCGTTTCACGCAGCAGTCCGCCCGCGGCGAGTCCGCTGGCGATGCCGTAAGGATGGGCGTCGGATTTGTCAATTTTCAGGGGCAGTTCCGATGCCGCGCACAGCATGTGTCCGGCAAGGATGTGTTCGTTTTCAAGGTCGATGGTCGCCCTTTCCCACCCGCGTTCGAGCAGCACGTCCGGATGTGAAAGAAGGTACCTGTCCAGGATGTCCTCGAACGCGACGAACACTGCCAGGCTGGGGGCGCCGCGGCGACCGGCCCGGCCGACCTGCTGCCAGAATCCGGAAATCGACCCCGGGTATCCGGACAGCACGACGGCATCCAGGTCGCCGATGTCGATGCCGAGTTCAAGCGCGTTGGTGCTGACCACGCCCTTGAGTTCCCCGTCGCGGAAAGCCCTTTCGAGGCGGCGGCGTTCGTCCGGCAGGTACCCGGCGCGATAGGGCGCGACCGGAAGTCCCGAACCGCCGGCGAGGCTGGCCACCAGTTCCGCGGTGCGCCTGGATCTGGTGAAACACAGCGTCTTGACCCCGCGCCGCAGCAGGCCGGCGACGATGTCCCTGGTACTGGTATGCGCAGATCTGCCGCCGCTGATGCCGTCGAAAAACACCAGCGTGCGTTCGCCGCCGGGCGAACCGTCGCGGTCGACAACCGTGCATTCGACCCCGGTCAGTGCCGACGCGTGTTCCCCAGGGTTGGCGATCGACGCCGAGGCCAGTATGAACCGCGGTTTCGCACCGTACGCCGCGGCCACCCTGGTCAGGCGCCGGATCACCTGGGCCACGTTCGACCCGAACACGCCGGTGTACCTGTGCGCCTCGTCGATGACCACATATTTCAGGTTTGCGAAAAAACGCCGCCACATGTGGTGGTACGGAAGAATCTCGTGGATCTCGTAGGGGTTCGAAAGGACGACCCGCGACATCTGGCGGATGCGGGGCCGCCGGGCCCTTGGCGTGTCGCCATCGTATATCGCCGCATCGATCTGCACTCCGGACGACGTTTCCGCGAAATCGAACACGTCAAGCTGGTCGTTCGTGAGCGCCTTGAGCGGGTAAAGGAACAGCGCGCAGGCGTCGGGGTCCGTCGCCAGTTCGTGCAGCACGGGCAGGGTGAACGCAAGCGTCTTGCCGGATGCGGTGGCCGTCGAGAGAATCACGCTGCCGCCGCCCAGCGCGATGCGGCACGCCTCCGCCTGGTGCGAATACAGATCCGCAATGCCGAGGTGTTCCAGGTAGTCCGCCGCCTCGGCCGCAAGTCCAGCGGGCGCCGGGGCAGACACGGCATCGCGCGGCGGCCGAACGTGGGTCAGGACCAACGGGCCGTCCGGTACTTCCGGGTCCGCGAGCCCGCGCACGGCAGCCGCAACTTCCAGCGGATTCATGAAAGGACCTCCGGCTCGGGCGGCACCGCGGCAGCCGCGGTCAGCAGCCGCACATGTTCGGCGTACAGGCGCACCGTCTGTTCCATGTCCAGGAAGTTGTGGATGGCGATGGCGGCCAGCAGGCCCGCGTTTCTTTCCGGATCCCTGAGGTACATTTCGTAGAACCATGGAACAAGGGAACCTGGAATGTCGTGATCGCGCGTCATTCCCAGCACTTCCGCTGCCAGGACGGACAGCCTGCAGCAGGTGACGCCGCCGCGCCAGACCCGCCGCGAAAACCCCAGAAGATCGAGGTGGAGCGGGTCCGACAGAACCGGGGCCCCGTAGTACGCAGCGCGCTGGCAGATGTAGGGATAGTCGAACGACCTGCCGTTGAACGACACCAGAACAGGGTGATCCGCTATTGCCTGGACCGTCTGCGCGATCAGTTCCTCTTCGGCGTCCGGTGTCGACGCCACGAGAATGCGTACCTCCAGTCCGTCCGCCCCGTCCCGGGGTGCATACGCCATGCCGGAGACAATCACCGGGCTGCCCCCGAACAGGCCGCCGGTCTCGATGTCGACAAACAGCAGGTCCGAGGGGGCGAACCAGGCGGCCACCGCGAGGTTCAACGGATGGGCGGCGCCGCCGCGGTCGGACACGGTCGCCAGCAGGCGCGCGGTATCGCCACGGTCGATCAGGCGATCAATCCTGGTTGCGTGCCTGCCGAACCTGGGGTGCGCGCAAAGGCCCCCGATGGCCGACGCGCCGTCGTCGCGAAGCGCCGCCGAAACCCTGTCGCGGACGCCGGGAACCAGCCACAGGGCTGAACGCAGGGCTGCCGTCGCCTGCTCGACCGTCGGCACCGGAACGCAAACCTCAAGGCGCCTGACCACCTCAAGCAGGTCCGGCCGGGCGCAGAACCCGGCCTGCCCGATGGCCCGCGCGACGATGTCCGCCACGCCGCTGCCCGGATACATCATGCGCCATCGATCGAGTTCGACGTATGGATCAAGCCCGGATTCGCCGGTGACCGGCCGGGCGGACGCGGAAACGGCCGAAAGCCGGCCGGCCGGCTCGAATGAATCCCCGAACTGCACCGGGACGGTCCGTGGCGGGGAGGCCGGCGCCGCGGGCCGGCGTTTCGGCGACGGATGCCGCGCTGACAGGTCGCCGTCACGCCTGCTGATTTCGTCAAGCTTGCGTTTCAGCAGTTCGGCGACCTTTTCCCGCGCTTCGTTGCTCATGGCTGCCCAATATCCGCCGCGCACCTGAAACCGACGTTGCCGTCGAGAAAGCCGTCGTAGTGATATCCGCGCGCCGACGTGCGGATCCGCTGGCGATATTCGCGGAACGAACCGCCCCTGACAACATGCTGGTCGCCCGATTCCGGTCCCCGCGGGTCGTCAAGCCCGGCGCCGGCGTATGAATCGGCCCATCTGTCGGCGACCCATTCGGCGACGTTGCCCGCCATGTCGTTGCATCCGTAAGGAGACGACCATGCCGCGAAGCTGCCCACCGGCGCGTCGTATTCCCAGGTATCGCGCATCCACAGTATCTTCGCCAGCCCTTCACCGTAGTTGGCGCGGTACACGCCACCCGCGTCCGGTTCGTCGTTTCCCCACGGATAAAGACGACCGTCGGTGCCACGGGCCGCCTTTTCCCATTCAGCCTCAGTCGGCAGGCGCCCGCCCGCCCACCTGCAGAAACGATCGGCGTCTGACCATGTCACGCAGTTGATCGGGTACGAACCACGTCCCGGCGTGCCCCAGTTGCATTCACCGACGTCCAGCGGGACCGGACAGGTGCCGGCGTCGACACACCCCGCGTAACGGTCGACCGTGACCTCGTCCCGGTCAATGAAAAACGCCCGGGTGTTCACGATCCCGGCCGGCCTTTCGGAAGGCGCGCACCTGTCGTCGACAATTCCGCCAAATCCTGCCGAACATCCCCGGAAGAAGGGGCCCGCCGGTATCCCGACCATGCCACCGGGCGCAACGACATCAAGGGCGGCTGCCACCGGGGCCACGTATGCGGCAATGTCGGCGACGGCGTCTACGGGATGCACCGGAGCCGGGACAGATGGCTTGTCGCAGGCCACGCACGCCGTTGCGCAGCAAGCCAGTGCAGCCAGTACGAGTGGACCTTCCGACATCTGCGTTCCTTTCCCGGCACGAGTCCGCGGAGTTCGATTCTACACCGGATGAACGTGCCCGGCGGGCGCAGGTACCTTACACCTCGCCGGAGGTGGAATATCCTGTACAATACGGCGGTTTTTCGCCGCGGAAAAAGCTTTGAAAAGGCCCGAAATACTCGCCCCGGGGGGCTCGATCGAATCGATAGAGGCGGCCGTCAACAACGGCGCGGACGCGGTTTATCTTGGCGTGGGCAATCTCAATGCCCGGGCCCGGGCCGGAAACCTGGGCGAAGACCAGCTGGCCGGAATGGTCAGGTACTGCCACGCCGCAGGCACCAGGGTCCATGTGACGCTCAACATCCCCGTCACGACACTGAACATGTCGGAAACCGCTCGCGTGCTGGCCCTGTGCCACCAGGCCGGGGCCGACGCGGTGATTGTCCGGGATCCCGTCCTGATGAAGGCGGCTGCCAGGGTCGTACCCGACCTGCCCGTCCACGCCAGCACCCAGGCGGGTGTGCATTCTGTCGAGACGGCCCGCAGGATGGCCGATCTTGGCTGTCGACGAATCATCCTGGCAAGGGAATGCTCGCGGGATGACATCGCCGAAATCCGCGCCGCGCTCCCGGACATCGAAATCGAGGTCTTCGTATTCGGCGCCATGTGTTTCGGGGTGTCCGGACTGTGCATGATGGGACACGTGGTTTCCGGCCGCAGCGGCAACCACGGGTCGTGCTGCCAGTCGTGCCGCCTGCCGTACTTCGACGGCGACGGACGGCCGCTTGGATACGTTTTCAGCATGAAGGACCTCGACCTGGTGCCGCATGTGGCCGAACTGGCCGCGCTCGGCGTCGATTCTTTCAAGATCGAGGGCCGCCTGAAGACGCCTTCATGGGTCGGATGCGTCACCCGCTGGCTCAAGACCGCGGTGGACAGGCCGGCACCCGGCCTTACCGCCGACGAATACGACCGGTTCAACCGCGAAGTGTCGGTTATGTACTCGCGGCCCAGGACGGACGCGTACTTCCGCGGGGTCACCTCCGCCGACGAACTGCTTTCTGTCGATAACCAGACCCACATGGGACTCGATGTTGGACAGTTCAGGTACAGGCGCGACCACGTCGGCGCGACCGTTTCTTTCGCAACCCCGGTGGATATAAACATCCGTGACGGTCTGCTGCTGAAAATTGCGGACCCCGCCGTTCCAGGCGGATTCTCGTTCGTGCCGATCGGGATCAGGACGCTGATCGACGGGCGCGGCCGCAACGCCATCAGGATCGCCACGGGCCATGAGATCAGGGTGCCGCTGCCCGACGAAACCGCCGGCATGGACGTGCGCGGCGTGGCCATCCACTCGGCCGATTCGGTCCGGGCCCGGTACAGGAAGGTGGAATACCACGTGCCCGCGTCCGTCGTGGATTCGACCATGCCTTCACCCGCATGGGAAAAGGTGACCGTTGACGCCGATTCGGTGACGGCTGCCATGGTTCTGGGGCGCTGCGCTTCTTCAGCCGCGGCTGCCATCCGGTCCGAACCGGCGACGGGAGCCTCCCTGGATGCCTCCAGGCTCACGAAGTACTTCGGCGATACGACATATTCCGTCGCGCCTGGCCTGTATGTGAACCCGACGGCTCTGAAGGCGGCGCGGCGCGAACTGGCGGCATCATTCGAGGTGGAATGGAAGGCTTCGCTTTCGTGCCTGGCGGCGGCGATTCTCGGGCAGCTGACGTCCATGACGCCGGAATTCATGCGCGCCGACTCGGAACTGACGGCGGGCGGTTTTGCGGCGGTATCCCGCGTGACCGGAATGCGGGGCGGGAGCGTGTTCACGTCGGCCGGCGACGGATTCGACATCGTCCCTGGTGAAAACCACACGAAAATATTGAAGCATCAAGGGCCGCAGTGAATTTCTTGGTGCGTCTTTCGACCTTTGGTAACATACCGCCCGACTCGCGGTCCCGGAAAGCCCGGGAAAGGGAATTGCCATGTACAAACTCGTACTTCTGCGGCACGGCGAAAGCCAGTGGAACCTTGAAAACCGTTTTACCGGGTGGACCGACGTCGATCTGTCGGAGACCGGTGTCAGGGAAGCGATCGAGGCGGGCCGGACCCTCAAACGCGAAGGGTTCGAATTCGACATCGCATACACGTCGGTACTGAAGAGGGCTGTCAAGACGCTGTGGCTGGCGCTGGAACAGATGGATCAGATGTGGATTCCCGTCGTGAACCACTGGCGGCTCAACGAACGTCACTACGGCGCGCTCCAGGGCCTGAACAAGGCCGAGACGGCCGAAAAGCACGGCCTGGAGATGGTCAAGGTGTGGCGGCGCAGCTACGACGTGCCCCCGCCCGCGCTTGAAGACGACGACCCGCGTTTCCCCGGCCTGGACCGCCGCTATGCTGACCTGACCGATGCCGAGCTGCCGCGGACGGAAAGCCTGAAACTGACGGTCGATCGGTTCGTACCGTACTTCGAGGGCACCATCGCGCCGATGATCAGGTCCGGAAAGCGCGTGATTATCGCCGCGCACGGCAACAGTCTTCGGGCGCTGGTCAAGTACCTCGACGGGATTTCCGACGACGAGATCGTCGAACTGAACATCCCTACCGGAATTCCTTTGCTGTACGAACTGGACGAAAACCTGCGGCCGATATCGAAAAGGTACCTTGGCGACCAGGACGCAATCGCCGGCAAGATCGAGGCTGTCGCAAACCAGGCGAAGAAGAAGTAATCGTATTCCCGATGGTCAGCTCGCGGATCCCCCGTTGAATTCCAGCCACTTCAGATAACGTTCCAGCACACCGGGGGAATCCCCCTCCTCAATGCCTGAAAACGCCATCCTGAACCCGGGTTCATGCCCGCGCTCGATAACCGTCACGCGACCGTGGCACCGGACCGGGACGTCGCCGCGCCTGGTTCCGATGATCAGCACGAGTGTGATTTCCCCCGTGTCGTCGACGGGAACGAAGCGGGAACGGACGACGGCGGACGCCTGGCCGAGCGAGGTGACGACCACCGGCACGCTGGAGTCGATGACAAATATCGAACCGTCGAGCCGGCAGGGAATCAGGACTTCGTCACGCCCCCTGAAGGGCGATGCAGACTGAACCGGGGCGGGAGGCGGTATCGGCACCTCCACGGTGGTCCAGCCATCCACGGTCGCCGGCGCCTTCTTCTGGCGTACTGAACCGGTGGTGATGCGGACGGCCGATACCTCTTCGTCGCTGACGTCGAGAGTCCTGAAACACGAAACGATATCGCTGACGGGTTCCACCGGCAGGACGGTGGACGATGGACCGCCGCGCCCGGGCCGCCGGGCACGGGGCGGCGTGACGGAAGGCGGCTGTTTAACCGGTGCGTCAACCGGTGCGTCGACCACGGCGATGTCGATTCCGGATTCGACCGGACCGGACGTGGTTTCGTTGTCGGCCGGATCGCTGGCCCCCGCCTGCGCGTCGGACAATGCCACCGCGCCGGTGCCGTCCGGGAGTACGGCATCACCCGCGCCTGCGCCCGGAATCGCGGGTTCGGAAAAACGGTAGACGCAGCGGGAAATCGCGCCGCCGGAATTGGAACTGCCGACGACCTCCTGTTCAACCACGACATCCGGCATTTCGAGAAGCGTTTTCAGGAAAGCCGAGAGTTCGTCGGGCCGGCCGGCTGACACGGCCTTTTCCCAGCGCACCGCAAATCCCCTGACGGGAATATCCTGGCGCCTGACCACCCGCCCGAACAGGAAGGTCGTGGCAATCTTGACCTTGTCGGATACGAACACGATTCCGGCCAGCGCGCCGACCGGCACGGGACGCGGACTGTCGGTCCGGACGAAAACGCCGCCCCGGCTGATGTCGAGCACATGGGCTTCCAGTTTCGCCCCGTCGATGTAACAGGTCACGTCGAAATCCTGGACCCGACGCGTCACCCGACGCCTTTCATCCATTGAATTACCGGCCAGAAACGAACACGGGATTCTACCCATGATGCCGTCAACTATTCAATAGAGACTGCTGATTGCCTCGTGGTGCGCGTGCGAAGCCGCACAAGGAAGGCCTCGGCCGCCGCGCACTGTGCGCAATCGCACATCGATGATGAGTCTTTCACAAAGACCAAAATCGCATAAACGCACCGCACCAGCAGGCAACCCATTGATATACCTGAACTTTGCAAAATATACCCAACGAAGCTACAATCTGGCCCGATTCTGGCTAGTGCTTTTCACGTCCGTTCTTTCTGATCCACTATTGGAGGGTTACTATGAAATTTCAGAAGCTGATTGCAGCCGTGGCACTGATTGCAGCGATCGTTCCCGCCTCCGCTCTGGCCGAGGACGTCAACAGCATCTTCGCGAAGATGGACAAGGTCACCAACGGATACGACGACCTGATGATGTCGATCCACATGACCGTCATCGACCTGGACGGTTCCAAAAAGACTTACGACTACGACCTTTACCAGAAGGGCGAAAAGCGCCTGATTAAGTTCCTTTCCGGCGAACTTAAGGGAATGGCGACGCTGGTCCGCAGCCCGTCCGAGGTTTACGCCTACCTGCCGGCGCAGCGCAAGATCCGCCGCGTCGCAGCCCACAAGATGGGCCAGTCGCTGGCCGGTTCCGACATGACGAACGACGACATGGCCTTCGCAAGCTGGGTCGCCGCATATTCACCCAAGCTCGAAAGCGAAACGGCCGACACCTGGATCGTCAGGGCGACCGCCAAGGGCGTGGCGCCATACCCGACGGCGATGATCACCATCACCAAGGACGGCTACCAGCCGATCGAATACAAATTCCTGAACGAAAAGGGCGAAACGGTCAAAATCTTCAGCAATACGAACCTGAAGGACTGGGGCGGTTATATCCGCGCCGAAAAGGTCACGGTCACCACGGTCGCGACCGGCCACAAGACCACCCTTGACCTGAAGGCGTTCAAGATCAACCAGGGCTACGACGACGACATGTTCACCAAGCGCGAGCTCGAGTGGGGTCGCTAACCATGAAAAAAATACCTGCCTTCATTCTGCCGGCGCTCGCGGTGGCGCTGGCCGGGGCGCCTGCATACGCGAACTGGACCGACATGCTGACCTTTTCCGGATCGGTCAGCAGCGACATCAGCTTCATCGTCGACGACTGGCGCGGACCGGTCCCCGGACAGGGGTACGAATTCCAGACCAACCGCAACGACGTGAACATGAAGCTGCGCATCGAACCGAACCGCAAGGTGGCCATCGTCACGGACATGCGTTTCAGGTTCTACGGCCTGTACGACGGCGTCGACCTCGTCGAACTGTCGCAGCGCGGCCCGATCGACCCCTGGGATTTCCAGTTGAACGAAGCGTACGTGATGGTCAAGGGCGTCCCCGCGCCGTGGATGGACTTCAAGATCGGCCGGATGATCGAAACGTGGGGAACCGCGGACATGTTCAACCCGACCGACAACCTGAACGCCCGCGACTTCTCCGACCCCCTGGACTTCTTTTCCAAGGTCCCGAACGAAATGATCCAGTTGATCTTCTACCCGACCGACTGGCTGACCATCACCGCCGTCTGGGAACCGATCTTCAAGCCGGCCCAGCTTCCGGGATCCGCGAAAAACGCCTTCGCGCTGCCGCGTGACACCGCCGGCAACGTGACCGGCTTCCCGGCCATGCCGATGGACACGAAGGCGATGATGGAAAACATCGACCCGTCGATCGGCGACACCGCGCTGGCCGCGGTCATGGAAGGACTCGAGGGCAAGGATGACCTGAAGACCGCCCTGATGGGCGACGCCATGGAACTGATGAACTCGGGCAAGATCTCGCGCCAGCAGCTCATCACGCTGTTAAACAGGTACGCGCAGATCAACGACCCGCAGGTTTCGGTGTGGAAGCCGGACTGGGACATCGCCAACACCCAGGCCGCCCTGAAGTTCCAGTTCAACGTCGACCCGGTCACGTTCTCGCTGTCGTACTTCTACGGCCGCTTCCAGTTCCCGGTCGCGTACTGGGGCCTGGTCGACGTGGTCAGCCCCGGCAAGGTCCCCGCCCCCACGGCAGGGGTCACTGACGACGACCCGTGGGTGCAGGACAAGTACAACGTCAATGTCCTTGCCGAAACGTACTACCCGCGGATGCACGTCCTGGGCGCGGACTTCAACTACTCGTCCGACAACGCCTGGGCGCCGGGCGTATTCGCGGAAATGGGCGTGTTCTTCCCGGAACGCGTCGATTTCGGGTTCCGTACGTACCTCGACGGCAAGCTGCTGCTGGAATCGTCGAACGTCAACGTGCCGACCACCCCGTTCGTCAAGGCGACGGTCGGCGTGGACTGGGGACACAAGTGGGACGTGGGCAAGACAAACCTGGACCTGTACTTCAACTTCCAGTATGTCCGCGGTTTCTATGACGAATTCAACGACATGTACGGACTGCACAACTACTTCGTGCCGACCGTGAATCTGATGCTGAAGGACAACGAGGTCCAGTTCTCGTTCACCACGGCGCTGAACTGCGACGACCTGTCGATGATGATCTTCCCCAGTTTCACGTGGATCGCCTATCCGGGCATCGAATTGACAGCCGGGTACATGGGCTTCGTCGGCGAAACGCAGCCGAAGGCCCCGGCAGAACTGGACCTGAACAACCTTGACGAGGCGATTTCGGCCATCATGCCGGCATATGCCGAAAAGTCGCGGTTCGGGCAGCTTGCCAGCGGCCGCAACGTGGTCTTCTTCAAGGTAAAGGCGAGTTGGTGACAGCATGAAGACGATTTTCAGATACGGCGCCGCCACCCTCGCAATCGTGGCAGCCATCGCCATCCAGGGTTGCGGCTGGGGCGTAAACGGCCTCGACAGGATGGATGAAAAGTACCCGAAGGACGCGGAAACCGACGCCGTGGACGTGATCGGCGACGCGGCCACGGACGACATGGCCGAACAGGACATCATCACGGACACCGCAGTGGCGGAAGTGGCCGATGACGCGGTCGCGGGCGACACCGTCGAGGGTACCGACGCCAACGTGTGGCCCGACGTGTCCTACGAGGGCATCGAGGGCCTGTGGGCCGTCAGGCTGGTTTCCAGCGGCGTGATGACCGTCCCGATCGTCGGCGAGCGCCCGATGCGCACGACCGACCTCTTCCTGGCCACCGGTTCCGGTTCCTCGCTTGAACTCACCTTCTGCGATGAATTGATCGCGGTCGAACCGACGGCCGATTTCAACAACTCCACAACGACCAAGCAGGCGCTTCGCGACGCACTCGCGTCAAACCCGCTGGTGCTGGCGACGGCCGGCAACGCCGTCTTGCCCCAGGACGTCGTGTGGAAGTGGGCGGTGTCCGATTCCATTGCGGACGAAACAGCCCTTCCGGCAGCCGACAAGGACAACGAAGACGTCAATTTCCAGAACTACCCCGACATCGACTCGGATTCGCATCCCGGCGTCACGATCGACGTCTCGCTCAGCCTCTGGAACTCACCCACCGTCGGCGAACGCTACATGGCCAAAAGGGTTAAATTCTCGCTGGCCGAAGGCGCGATGTCCGAAGACGGCAGGTGGATTACCGGGGCAATGACGTTCGCGGTCGACGAAGTGGTCCTCGGGGCCGACCAGGCACTGCTGAACAACGGCGCGGCGGTGGCGCCCCTTGCCGATGGCACCTTCTACCAGTTCAGGCGTGTCGATGACCTGATGGACTGTGCCGCGCTGGTCGCGAACAACGGGGGCATGTTCCAGGACGCGCCCTGAAGCCCCGTGATCCCCGGTATTCAAAGCGACAGGAATTCCAAATAGAATCAACGCGACTTGCGGATGTTGCCGGAGAACAGATGAATAACAACGACTTTGGCCCCTGGGCGAAACTTCACGCGTTCCTGGTCAGGCACCGCCTGCCCATGCTGATTGTGGCGGTCATCCTGACCGGCATCTTCCTGAGCCAGTTCCCGCCGGTCCAGGCCGACGACAACGGACCGACGGGTTTCCTGCCGCAGGACATCGACGAAGTCGTGTTCTGGCAGAACCTGAACAAGCGGTTCGGCGCCCTGAACAACCTGATGATCGGGCTGGAGGAACCGGGCAAGCCCCTGACTTCCGACGGCCTGACGCGCGTCGCGAACATCACCCGCGCGCTGGAAGACATGAAGAAGGACGGAATCGTTTCCGTCCGCAGCGTTATCAACGTCGAATCGACCGAGGTCGATGACGAGGGCACCGTTCACGTCGACAACACCGTTCCGTCGATTCCGATGGACAAGGAAGGTCTGGACGCCCTGTCGGCCAAGATCATGTCGAACGTGCAGGTTCCCGGCGCCTTCATCTCGAAGGATCAGAAGGCTTACGTCGTGATGGTGAAGCTGGGCGAAAAGGCGGACGGCGCCGTCATGGCCGACAGGATCATAAAGGTCGTCGAACGCGAACGGGGCCCGTTGTCCGCTTACTACTTCGGTTCGGCA
Organism: uncultured Anaeromyxobacteraceae bacterium; assembly: GCA_964470365.1. Lineage (GTDB taxonomy): Bacteria > Myxococcota_A > UBA9042 > DTJE01 > DTJE01 > JAGOFO01. The sequence continues at coordinate 78,209 of CAYYCO010000002.1, forward strand.
TTCGCCACGTTCCAGGTGTCCAGAAAGATAATCGACGGTCTTCGATGGGTCATCCCCGTATTCGCCGCGGGCCTGTTCCTGGTCCTGTTCGCGGGACTCAGGCGCCCGTCCGCGATACTGATGACCCTTTTGTGCGCCGTGATGCCCCTGCCCTGGTGGCTCGGCACGCTTCACCTTCTCGGCATGCCGGTCACGATGCCGGTGCTCAACGGGGCTCTCCTCCTTCTGACCTTCGGCGCCCTGGTGTATTCCAGGGCCGCCGAAGGCCGGACGAGGGGGAACGAAACGTTCTTCGGGTTCCTGCCTTTCATGTCGCTGGTCGCTGTCGCCGGCGCCTTCGGCGTCCTGACGGCCTGGCAGGGACAAGTTAAGCTGTCGGTACCTTTCCTGGACGGATTCGCGGCCGCCATGTCGATCGGCTTCGCGGTTCTTGCCGTCGCCTCCCTCATCATGGTCATTCCGCTGATGACCATCCTGACCCCGGCGCCCGAGGCCTGCCACCCGGTTCCGGCCAGGCTCCCTGCGCCGTTTGCCAGGCGCATGGCAGCACTGCTCATCCCGGTTGCCGTGTTCGCCCTGTCGGCCTCGGCCATCGGCAACTTCAGGTTCGCCGTCGCGCTCGAAGACATGTTCTCTTCGAGGGAGGACGTGGGGCGCGGACTGGATTTCTTCGACCGCAAGATCGGCGGGAACGAAATCATGCAGGTAAGCGTGAAGGGCGACTTCACGACCGCGGCCGCGCTGAACCGCCTGATGCGTTTCGCCGACCTGGTCGAGGGCACCGGTGAATTCGCGGACGTCCGCTGCATCACGCAGATTGTCGCATACCTGGCCGACGGGATGACCGGTACATACTGGATCCCGCCGAAGGACGACCAGCTTTCCGACGTTTTCTTCTACCTTGAGGGAATCGAGGACGTCAAAGCCCTGGTGTCGGCCGATCGGCAGGAAGCGATGCTCGCCATCAGGATGCCCACCGGCTCGCGCGGACGTTACGTCGAACTGATCGAAACGGTGCGGGCCGCGGCAAACGATTCCGCGAAGGCCGGCCCGGACGGGGCCGCGCTGCGGCTGGCAGCCATCGCCAGGATATACGGCGTCACGCTGCCAGACGGCCGCATCGACCATGTCGTCACGATGGCGGCCGCCCCGGTGACCGCGGAAGAAAAGACAGTCATGACCGGCTCAATCAGGGAGTGGATCGACTCCGAGGACTCCCCATGGAACCCGTCGCCGGAAGAATGGACCGCGATCGAACCGTTCGTCCACGGTGGCGCCGGCGCCCTGGCAGCCGCGATCGGGGCGCAGCCGTCGTGGCAGGCCGACGGCAACAGCCAGGACATGGCCCTGAAGGTGGCCGAATCGATTGGCGTCCGTCTTGAAAGCATGGCCATCGAAAACCGCGCCACACGCCTGGTCGACGAACTGGCCGCCGGGGTCGAGGCCCCGAAGAATTTCAGGATGCGGGCGCGTGGAATACTGTCCAGCGCGGTGGCCGGCCTTCCCGAGGGATCCCAGGACCTCGACTTCTCCATCAGCGGCTATCCCGCCTTCACTAAGGCCTCCGAAGAAAGGCTCCTTGGCGGACTCCAGATGGCGGCGCTGCTGCTTTTCCTGTCCGTGTCGGTTTACGTGATGCTGCTTGGATTCGGACGGCCGCATCGCCTGCTGGTGCTGCCGATCGGCGCCGCGGCGACGGCCGCCACCTTTGCGGCGTCGGGCGGACTCGGTCTGAACGCCGACCCGAACTCCGCATCGATATACCTCATCGCACCGCTCGCGTGGATATTCCTTGCCGACTTCCTGAACGACGAATCGGGCGCGACCAGCCGCTTCCCGACCTTCTTCGCGCTTGCCCTTTCGGCCGGGGCCGCGTCGATGGTCATGTTCGGTGTCATGCCGATCGTGCGAATCGGCGGGGCGCTTTGCCTGTCGTTGACGATCACGGTCGCCCTGTACGCGGCCGTGCGCCGCATCTACTTCAAGCCGGTCAGGGCCTGAATTCGGCAGTGACCGGAAGGTGATCCGAGTTGCGCGCCGTACGTGGCACCGAACCGGCGGACCAGTTCAAACCACGATAAAACACATAATCGAGCCGTCTTGTCGGCCTCCCTGCCGGGAAGGTGTGGAAGGCCACCTCCGACCAGCCGTGGCCGTCGTCGATGAAGACCTCCCTCATGCCCCGGATTCCGCGAATCGTGTCGATCGTCGTGTCCCCGGTAAAATCGGTGTCCTCGTCGTCGAAACCCCTGGTCTGGACCGCGAACGGGGGCAACGCATTGAAGTCGCCCGCCATCACCAGCGGCCGGCCCGCGGGGAGTTCCGACACATAATCCGCGAGAATCCCGGCCTGCTCGACACGGTTGGACCTTGAAAACGCCTCCAGATGGACGTTGACCGCGTCGATCGCAAGGCCGCCGTCGGGGCCGGCCTCGATGATGGCGTGCTGAATCGCCCTGTTCAGGAAGAACCTGTTATACCACCATGAGTTTTCCGATGGCTGCGGCAGCGGGATCCGGCGGCATTCCGCGATCGGGTACCTGCTGAGGATCATCTGGCCGGAGTGCACGCCGCCGATCTGCGACGAGAAAGGGAAATAGGGGAACGGCACGTACCTGTTGCGCCATGTGGACACGAAGCACGCGTGAGCCAGCCCCGAATTCTTCAGCAGGTACTCGGCCTGGTCAATCCTGCCGGTCCTCGAAGAAGGCCTGTCGACCTCCTGCAGGAAAACGATGTCGGGCGACTGTTCCCTGATGAACGCCGCAATCGCCGCCAGGTTGTCCCTGACCTCCGCCGCGGGATGCCGATCGGTCGGGCCGCCCGCAAGCCCGCCGCCGAACCCTATGTTCCAGGACATGACCTTCAGTACTGGACGCGGGGCGGGCGCGGGACCCTGACCCGGCAGATCCATGACCGAAGCCTGCCTCAGTTCGTTGCGGTTCATCCCGGCCGAAGCCCAGGCGAACAGCAGTATCGCGGCAATCACGATTACCACGACAAGTACCGCCACGACCCTGAGCAGGTGTTTCATACGACCCACCTCCGCCGCCCGTCAGGCTGATACCGTCAGGCATCCCTTTCGAGCTTCTCGAGCCTTCTGAGCAGGGCGAACCGGCTGATGCCGAGCATGCGCGCCGCCTCGGAACGGTTCCCGCCCGCGCGATCCAGAACTTCGCGGATCAACCTTTCTTCGAACGCATCAAGTGTATCAACACCGGGAACGAATCCAAGATCGACGACCCCGGCGCGCCCTGCCGTTGCCGGCGGAAGGTCCTGCGGCGCGGCGGCGGGACGATACGGGTTGCGGACGCGATCCGGCAGGTGGCCGGGTTCGATTACCACCGAATCGGTCAGGATGACGGCGCGTTCGATGATGTTCTTCAACTCGCGGACATTGCCCGGATAGTCGTAGGACAGCAGGCACGCTTCGGTCTGCGGCGAAAACCGGCGGAGCTGCGTGCCCATCGCGCGGCAGACGTCGGCGATGAATATGCCCGCAAGAATCAGCACATCCGACCCACGCTTGCGCAGCGGCGGAAGGTTGATCGGAAAAACCGACAGCCGCTGGAACAGATCCAGCCTGAAACGGCCCGCGCCGACCTCGGCCGCAAGATCACGGTTCGTGGCCGCGATCACCCTCGCCTCCATCGGCAGTTCCCTGTTGGACCCGACGCGCTTGAAAGTGCGCGATTCAATCACGCGCAGCAGCCTGGTCTGGAGGTCCTGCGGCATCTCTCCGATTTCGTCCAGGAATATCGTGCCGTCGCCCGCATCCTGGAAGGCGCCGGTCCGGGTCTGGTCGGCGCCGGTAAACGCGCCCTTCTCGTGCCCGAAGAGCAGGCTTTCGACGAGATGGGCCGGCAGCGATGCACAGTCCACTGCCACGAACGGGCACCGGCCCCTGCCGGACAGCCTGTGGATCTCGCGCGCCGCGACCTCCTTGCCCGACCCGGTCTCGCCGGTCAGCAGGACCGTGGCCCCCGATGGCGCAACCCTTTCGATTTCCAGGGCGACCTGCCGCATCGGCGGCGATTCGCCCACGAGCCCGCCGGCCGTCTCGCGGCCGCTCCGGTATGAGAGCCTGCGGACATGGATTTCGGTCACCGCATCGACAAGAGGCTGGATGCTGGTCTGCTTCACCCGGTAATCCTCGGCGCCGTTCCTGATGGCCTGGATTGCGTTCGGGATGGCCTCGAAGGCGGTCATCACGATTATCGAGGCGGCCTTCTGCCGGCCGAGCATCGACGGGATCATCTCGATACCGTCGCCGTCGGGCAGCTTGTGGTCGAGCAGGATCACGTCCCACTGTCCCTGATCCACCATCTTCAAGGCATCCGAGGCCGAATTCGCGACACCGGCTTCGAACCCCTGCCTGGCGAGGGAACGGGCGATCGCCCTGGCGTACAGCACCTCGTCGTCGACCACGAGCACCCGGAAAGGTTCAACCGGCCGCGCCGGCCGTGGGTCCCTGTCGTCCTGCATCTATTTCCCCCGCGCCCCTGAAGGCGCCGGAACGGGAAGCACCACGGCGGCCCTGCAGCCGCCTTCCTCGCGGTTTCGCAGTGACACCGCGCCCCCGAGGGTCTGCACTATCCTGCGGCAGACGGTCAGCCCGAGCCCGGTGCCATGCGCCTTGGTGGTGAAGAATGGTTCAAAGACCTCGCGCGGGCCTACCGTGAGGCCCGGTCCGTCATCATCGACGTATATGGCGATGTCGCGTTCGCCGGTGTCGACCGACACCGTAATCGTGCCGGAAGCCGACGTCGCCTCGACCGCATTCAGGATCAGGTTGAACATGACATGGCGGATGGCGTCAGGGTCCGCCAGAACCAGCGCGCCCGACGGCACCGACGACACCAGCCGGCGCGCCCCCCATTTGGACCCACCCCGCATCAGCCTGCCGACGTCGTTCACGACCGTCGCAAGGTCGACCGGCGCCACGGCCGCGTTGTGGCGTGCCGCCATGGACAGGTAGTCCCGCAACAGCATGTCGAGGCGGTTTATTTCGCAGCGAAGGCTCTCGAACGTTTCCAGTTCTTCCGGGTCGCTGCGATCCGCCGCGAGTGATTCCAGCGTCGCGCCGATCGCCAGTATCGGGTTCCGGATTTCGTGGGCGACCTGGGCCCCGAGTTCACCCATCGTGGCCAGCCGTTCACGCCTGACGAGATGTTCCTCGCCGGCGCCCTTTTCCACCGGCGCCCATTGTTCCCTGATCCTGACGAGGTATCCGATCCTGTTTTCGTCGGCATCGACCAGCAGCAGCGCCTCGACGTATCCGGGGAAGCACTCGCCGTCCTTGCGCCGCAGCAGCGCGCACTCCTCGTAGTAACCGCTGGTCAGGTACATGATCTCGCTGTCCATCAGGTCGCCGATGTCCTGCGCGTCCCTGAATATGGCGTTCACGGTCAGCCCCGCCATGCCGCCATCCTCGTACCCGAACAGCCTGTCGGCGGCCTCGTTTTCCGACGTGATGCACAGGTCGGGCCCGACCAGGACGACCGGCGAGGCCTCGCCCAGCGCCATCCTCACGAGCTGGTGGGTGGCAAGCTGCTGCGGCGCGCGCAATTCGTGCAGCGTCGTCACTGCCAGGTCGTCGCCGCCCCCCACACAGAGCCTGGTCATGGACACTTCGACCTGGATCTTGAAACCGGTGCCCACGAGATTCAGGAACACGTCCGGAACGTACTTCACCGGAACGACCCCAGGATCGCCCGATTCGAGGAACTCCGACGCCCTGCGCCCCAGTTCATCAATGAACGGGCCCGTCAGTTCAAGTCCGGGGAGGCTTCCCCCGTATTCAAACACCAGGCCGCCGCCATCCATCGCCCTCATGCCGCGGTTCATCCCGCGCACGCCCCCGCCCGAATCGAAAAGAAACCTGACCATGCCGGTTTCCGCCCGGGAATCGCCGAGCCCGGCCCATCCCGGGATGGTGACGGCCCTCATATGCAGATCCACGATTTCGCCGACCCGCTGCGCGTACCGAATCAGAAGTTCCCGCTGCTGCGGGCTGAACGGATTCTTCCCAGGTTTCTCGAATATCAGGACCCCGAACGAAAGGCTCCCGGACATGACCGGCACCAGGAAGAACCTGTGGTCGCCCAGGAAGTCCATCGCCGCCTCGACCCCGGCGTCCGGCATCAGTTCAGGCCCGATGATTTCGGCCAGCGATGACGTTTCGAGGCTGACCCGCTCCTTCCAGGACCTGTACGCAAGGGCCGACGATGAGATGGCGCGCAGCGGAAACGCGACGTTCTGAACCGCGCCGACCATGCTTTCGACTTCGCCTATCTGGCTGCGGATGGACGCCATCGTCGCGACCACGACGCGGGCGGTCTCCGACTTCTCGTCCATCAGGACCATGTTGGCCGACGTGCAGCCGAGCAGCTTGGCCGCGCCCCGCAGTATCGATGTCAGGACCTCCGATATGCCCGAGGTCGATTCGTACTCCATTGGCAAACTCCTTGATCCGGCCAGGCCGCGCCTTGCCGCAAGCGGCGCGTAATGATACCGTAATCGCGCAGTTTCAGGTTGTTCCGGGGGTACCAGATGAATCGCGTGCGTTGTGCCCTTTTCTGCGCCTTGTTTGCCGCCGCCGGCGCGGGATGCTCAGCGGAACCCGTGGCCGGTGATGTGCAGGACGGTCTGGCGGCCGACACGGCCCCGGACGAGGGGGCCGCCGACGCGCCCGAAACGATGGCCCCCGACGACACGGTCACGCCCGAAACGACCGACGCGACCGGTACCCCGGAAACGGATGCGGCGGATGAAGCGGACATCGCGGAACCCGATATCCCGGTCGTCGAAACCTCCGGGGCGTTCAGGTTCGATTTTGTCGAAACCGCGACCGACCAGCTTGACCGATTCCTGACACTGACGGACAGCGACCGCGGAACCGTGGCGGTCAGCAGATGTAACACGATGGCGACCGTGTTCATCGACAGGTACCGGGACAACGGCTTCAATGCGTCGCTTGCCCTGGCGCTGGTGAACCTCGAAACACCTCCCGGAATCGACGACCTCGTGCCCCGGAGGGTTCTGCTCGCCAGGGCATCGCCGGACGCCCCCCCTGCAATGACCGCCACTGTCGCCTGGGACCAGTGCGTCCCGATCGTTTTCGTCCAGACCGACACCGGCTGGGACTGGGCCGCAATCGGGGAAGGCGAACCGGTGTGGGCAGCGGTAGACCAGGCCCGGACATACTCCGAAATCCTGTCCATGGGCGCCGCCACCGGCCGGGACCACAAGGTTCATCTGTTCTTCCGGGCCAGGCCGAACGGCGGGACAACGCAATGGATGGACGCGGCCTTCAACGGAAACGGCTTCGACGTGCGCCTGTTCCCCAACCCGGATCCGGCAATGATTTCACCGCTTGGCGCGGCAGCAAACGGCGACGGCAACCTTGTCATCGGTTACCGGAAGGCAGGCATTGACTCGCAGGAAGCATGGGTCGCGTCGTGGAACGGAACATCCTGGGACCGGGAACAGGTCACGGGCGTCACGCCGTCCGACCTCGGCGCCTCCTTCGCCATCGGCAGCTACGACAGGGAAGGCCTGGCCTGGACCGCAGCGGTCTATTCCGACGACGGCCTGTTGTTGTCGGCATCTCTCAAGTACACATTCAGGGACACCGACGACAAATTCCGGACCGAAACGGTTACCGTTGAGAACGACGGATACGCCGGCAGCGGTACAAGATTCACCGGTTCGCGGCCCGTGCTGACGATCGACGGCACCGGCCGCCCGCACATCCTGTATTCAGACCTCGCGGTCAGGACCGACGGAACCGACCAGACGATTTCAAACGGCCAGTTGAGGTATGCCTGGAGGCGGATCAGCAAGTGGAACCATCTGACCGTGTTCACGCAGGACCCACCGGGGGTTGATGCGCAGCCGTACACCGGTTTCCGCCAGGTCGCAACCAGCCCCGACGGCACGATCGCCGGTATTGCGGGCGTCGCCATCGTTCCGGACAGGTTCGGCACTGTTTCGATCGATACGCTCGGATGGGCGATTTCGAACGCGGAATAGGCCTTGCCCGCGCGCGCGGCCCGTTGCCGCGAAAAGTCAGTCAAGCCGGTACATCCCGGGCCGCCTGTCGGAAAAAAGATCATTGCGCGCGGTCACGGACTTGTCGTCCGCCCGGGCGGGATCGATCTCGACCGACACGACCGCGGGGCGATCGCCCGGCCCGTCGGCAAGGACTGCGCCGTCCGGACCGACTATCCTTGATCGGCCGGTGAAAGCTGCCGAAAGCCCGGCAACCGATTCGGAACCGATTCTGTTGGCGGTCACCGTGAACACGCCGTTTTCCAGGGCCCTCGTCACCATCGCGTCCTGGCAGGTCTTCAGAACGAGGTTGGAAGGATGGGCGATTACCCGGGCGCCCGCAAGCGCAAGGGTTCGTGCTGCTTCAGGAAAACGCCAGTCGAAGCAGATCATGATCCCGACCTGCGTGCCGGCCATGTCAATCACTTTGAAACCGCTGTCGCCAGGGTCGAACCATGCCTTTTCGCTGTCGAAGAGATGGGTCTTTCGATAGACGCCGCGAAGGCCGCCGGCGTCGACCGCGATTGCCGAATTGAAGATCGCGCCGCCGTCGGTTTCGGGGATCCCTGCGACGAACGCCGTCCCGAATCGGCGCGCAAGTTCCGTCAGGCGGGCGCAGACCGGGCCGTCGGCAGGCTCCGCGGCGGCGGCAAGTTCGTCCCTGCCGCAGAAAAGGTACCCGCTGGAAAACAGCTCCGGCAGCACCCAGAGATCCGAGCCGCTGGCAGCCCCGCGCAGGGAGTCCTGAACCATTTCAAGGTTTGCCCCGCGGTCGAGGCGCCGGGGCATGGTCTGTATGAAGCCGATTTTCATTGCGCAGCCGGAATGACCGGGCCGGGGCCGGATCAGACGTGGGCGTCGAGCCACGTCCGCAGTTCGGCGATGACCTCGTCCCTGTTGATTTCGTTGAGCATTTCGTGACGTCCCCCGGGGAACAGCCGCATGGTGACGTCCTGGATGCCGTATTTCCTGTAGCGTCCGTAAAGCGCCCGCACGCCCTTTCCGTAACCGCCGACCGGATCCGCCGCGCCGGCAAAGATGTAAATGGGCAGTCCGGTCGGAATCCGGCGTTCGTGAACCGGCGTCCAGATTGTCTTCAGGAGCCTCAGCAGTTCCAGATAGAAGCTGTTCGGGAAATCGGCGCCGCATTCCGGGTCGTTGAAGTAATCACGAACGACCTTCGTGTCGCGGGACAGCCAGTCAAGGCCGGTGTCGGTGTCGTGCAGGCCCTTGTTGTACGGCCCGAGCGAGAGCTGGTGAAGCAGGTCGGCCTTCGTGTCGGCCCCCTTCAGCGCGACGACCGCCCTGGCCACAAGAAGACCGATGCCGACCAGCGGATTGGTGCCGTTGGTGCCCGAAAGGACAACGCCGTCGACCCTGTCCCCGAACGACTGCATGTAAGCCTGCGACAGGAACGAACCCCAGGAATGTCCCATCAGGAAAACCTTGAGGCCTGGATTTTCCTGCCTGATGATGCCGGTGAGGTGGGTCGTGGCGGCCAGCACCGATTCCCATCCCCCGGCACCCAGCTTGCCCCTCATGCCGTCAATCAGCGTGCTGCCGTGGCCCCGCGCGTCGGCCGCGTACACGATGTAGCCAGCCGCCGTGATGTCGCCGGCGAAAGCGGCGTACCGGTATGCAGTTTCCTGCATTCCGTGAACCACCTGGATGACCGCCCTTGCATCGCCGTCCGGAGACCATTTGTGGACGTGGACATCAACGCCGGAATTGTCCTTGAACCAGAATTCCAGAGCCTGCATTTTCACCCCCCCGGGGATCCCCCGTCAGCAGTCCAGGTGCGTTTCAATCTCCCACGGATGCGGGCGCCCCCTGAGTTCCTCGATTTCGGACTTCGTGTGAATCGAAATCCAGTCCGCAATCAGCGACTCCGTGAACACGCCACCCTGCAGCAGGTAGTCGTGATCCTGTTCGAACGCCCTGATCGCCTCTTCCAGGCTTCCCGGGAGCGGCTTGATCTTTTCCGAACGTTCCTTCGGGTCCATCGCAAATACGTTCATGTCGTAGGGGCCATATCCCATCGCCGTCGGGTCCATCTTCTTCAGAACGCCGTCCAGGCCGGCCAGCAGCATCGCGGCCTCGCTGAGGTACACGTTGCAGGTCGCGTCGGGGGTCCGGAATTCCATTCGCTTCTTGCCGGGCTGCGTGGCGTACTTCGGGATGCGGATGGCCGCGCTGCGGTTTCCGAGCGAGAAGAACGCGTTCACCGGCGCCTCGAACCCCGGCACCAGCCGGCGGTAGGAGTTCGTGGAAGGATTGGTGATTGCAAGCAGCGACGGGGCGTGGTGCAGCAGGCCGGCGATATACGCAAGCGCGGTTTCCGACAGCCCGGCGTATCCATTTTCATCGTAGAAGACCGGGCGGCCGCCCTTGAAAAGATGCTGGTGGAAATGCATCCCGCTGCCGGCCTCGCCGTGGAACGGCTTCGGCATGAATGTCGCCACCATGCCGTGCTTCCTGGCGGTCATCTTGACGAAATACTTGACCAGGAACGCGACGTCGCCCGCCCGGACAGGGCTGGTCATGTCGACCTCGATTTCCTGCTGGCCCACCGAACCGACTTCGTGATGATGGTACTTGACCCCGACGCCGGCCTCCTCCAGCAGGACGACCATCTCATTCCTGATGTTGAAGAACGCGTCCTGCGGCGGGCAGGCATGGTACCCGCGGTGATGTGCAATGGTGACCGGTTCGCGGTGACCCTCGACGGCCGAAAGAGCACCCTCGCGGCAGATGATCTTCGACGAAGCCTCGGCGCACCCGTTACGCACCTGCACGTCGTCGGCCAGATAGAATTCGTATTCGGGACCGAAATGGCAGTCGTCGGCGATCCCGGTGGACGTCATGAATTCGCAGGCATGCTTCAGGATGCCGCGCGGGTCGCGGGGGAAGGGTTCCAGGGTCCCGGCCTCGCGCACGTCGCAAAGCAGCGACAGGGTTTTTTCATCGAAAAACGGATCGATGAACGCGGTTTCGATATCGGGCACGATGACCATGTCGCCGGACTCGACCGTTTTGAAACCCGGCATGTTCGACCCGTCGAAACCGATGCCGGTCTCCCAGATCGATTCGTCCATCCGGCGGGCCGGCAGCGTCACGTGGTGCGCCTTGCCCTTCAGCGACGTGAATTTGAAATCGACTGTCCTGACGTCTTCTTTACGAATGAATGCAAGCAGTTCGCGAACGGTGGAAAACATGAAGCCTCCAGATTACAAAGGATCACAATGGTTATCCACCCCGCGCCTGCTGTCAACATAATGAAAACGCAGGGCATTGCACTCCCTGTGCCGACCAGGGAACGCATTCAGGGTCGCGCGCCCGTCCTGTGCCTAACCACTGGACTGCACGGAAACATAATGCATAATGCTGGTTCAGATACCGACCAGAACCGACTGAAGCGGGGAACACATGAACGCCATCCTGGACGCTCTTGACGCCGCGCTGCGCTTCGCGGCCGACCTTGTATGGAACACACCGAAGGTGCTGCCGGCAATGGTCGTCCTGCTGCTGTGCACAGGCGTCTACCTGACGATACGGCTCGGATTCGTGCAGTTCCGGCGTCTTGGACATGCCATCAGGGCAGTGGCCGGGAAATACGACGATCCGAACCATGCCGGCGACGTTTCCCATTACCAGGCGCTGTCGTCGGCCCTGTCCGCCACCGTCGGAATCGGCAACATCGCCGGGGTCGCGACGGCGGTCCATTACGGTGGACCCGGGGCCGTCTTCTGGCTGTGGCTGACCGGGTTCCTGGGCATGGCCACCAAATTCGCGGAATGCACGCTCGCACAGAAGTACAGGGTTGTTCACGAAGACGGTTCCGTTTCGGGCGGCCCGATGTATTACATCGAAAAGGGGCTGGGCCGTCGATGGAAATGGGTCGCGGTCCTGTTCGCCGCCTGCGCCGCCACGGGCGCCCTTGCCACCGGCAATTCGATACAGGCCTTCACGATGGCCGACAGCCTGCGTTCGGACATGGGGATTCCGACGTGGATCACCGGTCTGGTTTCGGCGACGCTCGTCGGCCTGGTAATCGTTGGCGGGATCAAGCGCATCGGCAGCGTCACCGGTCGGCTGGTGCCGTTCATGGGCATCCTCTATGTCAGCAGCGCCCTCCTGGTCGTGATCCTGCACATCTCGAATCTGCCCGACGCAGTCGCCGCCATCGTCTCCGGCGCATTTTCGCCGCCCGGCATGATCGGCGGCTTCGCCGGTTCCACGTTCATCTTCACGCTGACATGGGGCGTCAAGCGTGGCCTCTTCTCGAACGAGGCCGGGCAGGGCAGCGCCCCGATTGCGCACGCGGCGGCCAGGACCGACGAACCGGTCCGTGAGGGCGCCGTCGCCCTGCTCGAACCGTTCATCGATACCGTGGTGGTCTGTTTCATGACGGGCCTGGTCGTGGTCCTGATGGGTACCTGGAACGAAAAATTCCCCGACAGATACAACCTTGCCGCCGGCAGCGGCCTGTCGTACATCAAGGCCGCGGCAGTCGTGCAGCCTCGCGGGAAGATCGGCGCGGAACAGGCCTTCGAGGGTACCGCCGCCATATCTGCGGGAAGGATGTCCGGCGCCCGCGTCGTCAGGAACCACTCGATCGTGGACGACGCGCTGTTCACGCTTGACGGCAGGCCGTTCGACGGCACCCTGACGATCGATGGCGACATGCAGACCATCAAGGATGCATCGGGAACGGGGGTCCCGGCGTTCAGGGTATACGTGGCCGGAAAAAACCTCCTGAACGGGTCGCCGCTGACCGCCAAATCGTTCCAGAAAGGGCTGTCCGGGATCTTCCCCTGGGGTAACTTCATCGTCACCATCAGCGTGTTCCTGTTCGCCATCTCCACCGCAATTTCCTGGTTCTATTACGGCGATCGGGCGATCCTCTACCTGTTCGGCCGGAAGGCGACGATTCCGTACAAGGTGCTGTACACCGCGGTACAGTTCATCGGCGCCACGGTCTCGCTGGAAATGGTGTGGTCTTTCGGTGATGCCGCGCTCGGGCTGATGGCGATACCGAACCTGATCGCCGTGCTGGCTCTTTCCGGTTCGGTCGCCAGGGACTCGAAAGACTACTTCTCAAGGATGGCCGCAGATGAACTGCGTTCGCTGAAACAAGGGATCACGGGGGCACAGGATGACTGACAATTCAACGGAAAAACCGAAAGGGCAGGCAGGACGCGGCGCTTTCAACAGCCGGCTTGGTTTCATCCTTGCGGCGGCGGGCAGCGCCGTCGGACTCGGGAACCTCTGGCGCTTCCCGTACCTGACATACAAATTCGGGGGCGGGGCGGGCGACAAGGCCGGCGCCGGAACCTTCGTCATGATCTACCTGCTGTGCATCGTCCTGGTGTGCCTGCCGGTCATGATCGGTGAAATCCTTATCGGGCGGCGGGGCAGACGCAACCCGGTCGGCTCGTTCAACGCCATCAGGCCCGGCACGCGCTGGAACCTTGTCGGATACCTGGGAATCCTGACGGGGTTCCTGATACTTTCGTATTACACCGTCGTTGCCGGCTGGACCATCGAATACACCTGGAAATCGGCCGTAAACGAATTCGGGCGCGCAACGACGGCCGTCAGCGACGCATCGGCCATCGCCGGCATGGCGGAAGACTTCCGCAACAGGACGGGATCGCGGGTCGACGACGCGGCCGCGATCGCCGCAATCCGCGCGGGCGTTGCCGACGACGCGGCCTTCCGGACCCTGGTTGACAAGAAGAAGAACGAAGTCCATCCCCAGCAACTGTTCAACGACTTCCTGGGCAGCCCCGTCAAGCAGGTCGTCTGGTATCTCGTGTTCATGGCAATGACGGTAGGGCTGGTGCTTGGCGGCGTCTCGGGCGGCATCGAACGCGGAAACAAGATCATGATGCCCCTGCTGCTGCTGATGCTGGTGGTGCTGGCGATCCGGGCGCTGACCCTGGAGGGCGGCACCCGGATTGTCGGATACCTGTTCAAGCCGGACTTTTCGCAAATCGGCTGGGAACTGGTCCTGGCGGCAATGGGACAGGCGTTCTTTTCACTTTCGGTCGGCATGGGCGCGCTGCTGACATACGGCAGCTACCTGGGTCCCGATGACCGCATCGACACCGCTGCGTACGCGATTCCGATAATCGACACCTCGGTGGCGCTTCTGGCCAGCGTGGTCGTCTGCGGTTCAATCTTCGTGTTCGGACTGGTGATGACCGGATCCGGCACCGGAAACGTCTTCACCGCCATCCCGGTCATCTTCCACAGCATGCCGGGGGGGCGATGGCTGGTCATACTCTTCTATCTGCTTGTGCTGCTGGCGGCCCTGACATCCACGATTTCGCTGCTGGAGGTCGTTGCGTCATACCTGATTGACGAAAAAAAGATGTCGCGGCGGCGTGCGGTGCTGATCGCCGCCTCCGGCATCACCGCGCTCGGCCTGGTGTGCGCGCTGTCCTTCAACGTGCTGTCCGGGGCCACCCTGGCCGGCAGAACGGCTTTCGACATACTCGACTACTTCTGTTCAAACATTGCCCTTCCCGCCGGCGGCATCCTGATCGCAATATTCGTCGGGTGGGTCATGAAACGGGACGAAAAACGCGCGGAACTTTCTTCCATGCCTTCGGGCGTTTACCGCACCTGGGACATCCTGCTTAAATTCGTGACGCCGGTCGCAATCGCAGCCGTGTTCGCCGGGCAGTTTTTCCTGAAATTCTAAAGGCAGGGACGTCGGTTACTTGTCGGCGGGTTCTTCGGACCCATCTTCTTCATCGTCGCAACCGCAACAGCAGCATTCCTCGTCCTCGAGGTCGTCTTCATCGATGTCGCCACATTCCAGCATTTCATCGAGCAGTTCGTCGATTGCCTCGCGCACGCCCTCGGCCTCGTTTTCCAGTTCCTCGAGGTACTTGTTGAGAGCTTCCAGCATCTCGGCGCGATTGAAGAACTGTCTCCTGAAACCAAACTCGGGGCATCCCTTTTCTTCCATTTCATCTTCCTTTGCCGGCCTTCCGGGCCAGTCGTCGCGTGAGTCTCTCATAGGCCGTCCAGGCCAGTCGCCGCGCCGTTCATCCCTGCATTCGCAGTCGCGGCCCTGCCAGCGCCCCATACCGCCAAACCTGTCGTTCATGGCTTCCCCCGTTTTTCCGCCAGCCTGCGTGCACTATATTGCCGACACCGGCATGTGTCAAAGCACTTCAGTTGAATCGTATCCGATGATGTCCGGGATCGGAGGCGCCACCCGGATTTGAACCGGGGGTGGAGATTTTGCAGACCTCTGCCTTACCACTTGGCTATGGCGCCAGCCCAAAAGCAAAAGGGATTTTACAGGCCGCGCGCAGTCCGTGTCAATGGGACAAATGGCATTGGAACGGTGTGGGGGGGTTAACATGCCGCCCCCGGTAAGGTTCCCCGGAGGCGGCATTTCAATTACTGGCAGAGACCGTTAAGGCAGGTTCCCGACACGCAGTCGGTGCCGTACACGCAGTGCTTCCCGGCAGCGCAGTCCTTGCAGACGCGGCCGCCACAGTCGACGTCGGTTTCCGACTGGTCCTTGACGAAGTTCCAGCAGGAGGTCACGACGGTCACGCCCTCGAAGGTGCCGAGAGACGTGCCGACGGTCCTGCCGCCGGTGGCCGGCCTGCTGGCCGTTGGCACTGTCGGCGCGAACTGGATGAATCCGGATTCGGTCGACAGCGGGCCAGGACCGCTCGGACCAGTCGCGGGCGGATTGGGATAACCAGCGTTGCCGAACGACGGCGTCGCGTTCGTGACCTTGCAGCCGGCGCAGCATCCGCCGACGTCGCAGCAGTAACCGGTCTGACAGAATCCCGAGACGCAGTCCGAGTTTTCGTCGCAAGGCTGGTTATTGGCGAGGTTGGCCATGCAGACGGCATTCGAGTAAGTCGGCGCCACCGGGTCGCAGTGGGCGTTCGGGTCGCAGACGTCGTCGTTTTCGATCTTCGTGCCGCCATCGTAGCAGGTTGTCGGACACGGCGGGTCGATCTGGTCGATGCCGCCGTTGCAGAACACCGGCAGATAGTAGCCGCAGTCATCCGAGATATGGCCGGGGTCGTACACGCAGTCGGAGTCTTCCGGCAGGTATTCCGAACCGCACCGCGCGTCGACGCAGGTCGCCCGCTGTTCGGTACCCTGGCAGGTCTTCCAGTCATCGCAGTTCGCCGGCGCCCAGTATCCTTCGCGCGGATCGACGGTCGGGCAGTCGGTGTTGCGGGCGCAGCAGTCGCCGAAATCACAGCAGAAATCGTTCTGGCAGTGACCGATGCCACCCGGGAGCCACTGCTGGTTCAGGCATTCGAAGTCATTCTCGCAGGGACCGCCGTTGGGTACGAGCGGGATGCAGATGGCGTTTGTCGGATTGTCTTCGTCCCAGTCGCACCTGGCATCGTCGTCGCACTTGCTGTCGTCCGGCACGCCGGCGGTAAGGCAGGAGGTCAGGCACTCGGTTCCGCCGCCGTCCCACGGTGCAAGCCAGCCGGCGCCGGGGCAGACGGCCGGGGTCGAGAACGAAGAGACCGGACACCGCGCCGGTATGTAGGCGCCGCAGTTATCGGCGATGGAACCGCCGCACCGGCAGTCGTCGCGGACGAGCTGGTCGCCGCACTTGTTGTCGACGCAGATCGGGTCCTTCCTGTGGCCTTCGCAGACCAGGTCGCCGGTGATCGGATCGGCCACCGTGTCGCAGGAAGCCGGCGTCGTATAGATTGCCGGGCATTCCGCAGCGCCAGCCGCGTCGGCTGTCGGACAGCAATCGCCCTCCGAACAGCAGAAGCCGTTCTTGCTGTGGCCGGAGATGCAGTCCGAGTCCTCGTTGGATGCGGCGCCGTTCGGCAGGTCGGCGACACAGAACATGGCCCGCAGGGACGGATCCGGATCCACATCCGTGGCCACGACCGGATCGCAGTGGGCGTTCGCGTCGCAGTCGGTGTTCGACGTACAGTACGTCAGACAGTCCGGCTTGGACTGTACCTGCGGGACCAGGACGGAATCGAACGGGCCGTAGTCGCCGCAGAACATGGAGTAGTAGTAGCCGCACCGGTCCGATTCAACCGTGTCGTCACAGGCCGTGTCGTCCGGAACCTCGGTTTTCACGCACTCGAAATTGACGCACCTGGCATCCCACCGCTTTCCCTGGCAGAAGCTGATCGGGTTGAGCGGGTCGGTGGTGTCCGGGTCATTGCAGATCGGGTCTTCGCTGTAGACGCCGGCGCCGACGCGGTTGCATACCAGGTCGGTCGTCATCCAGTCCGGGTCGGCCCAAAGCTGGTTCGGGTCCTCGCCGTCCTGCGGGACGTCCCAGGCCGCGGCCGGGCAGCAGTCGCCGGAGCCGCAGCAGAATCCGTTCTGGCAGTGCAGGCTGACGCAGTCCAGATGCTGTTCGCCGAGCACCAGGTCGGTGCAGTCGCCGCCGTTTTCGACCAGCGTCTTGACGCGCAGTTCAAACCTGAAGGGCGTGTACGCGAACATGCCGCTGTTGGTGTCGACGCCGACGTAGTATTCGCCGGGCTGGAGCTGGACATCGATTTCGGCCGGTTCGGTGTCGGTCGATTCGGCGCACCGTATCGAACCAGCGGCGCAGGTGGCGCCGTCCGCGCCCTTCAGGAAAAGGATCAGCCGGTTGCCCGGAACCGGCAGGAGCCTGACGGTCACGCGCTTGGCCACGCCCAGGCTGAACTTGTAGATGCGGTCGGGGCCATCCAGGCCGCCGCAGCCCGAATCGTTCACGGAGTTGATCGCGCACGCGAGGGTGCCGTCGACGTTGATTGCCGGGTTCTGGTCCTGGTTCCCGAGGTCGATCGGCGTTTCGCAGCGGCTGCCGAGGTTCAGCGTCGGGTCGTCCGAACCCTTCATGTACAACGAAAATTCGTGCAGGGTACCGGAATTTCCGGTAGCACCGTCGCACACCTGGACAGTCCATATGCCGTCCATAGCCTCGCCCTTCAGGGCGCACATGGGCTGGCCGGAAGTTTCGTTCCCCGGGTATGTGATCGGGAACGACACGTCGAAGGTGTTCGCGAAGCCGTCGTTTTCCGCCCCGAGGTTGTTCCAGACGCGGTGCCTCGCGCCCTGCGGGTCGATAACGTCGATCTGCAGTTCGCCGATTGCCTCGTGACTGATCTTCATTTTCAGTTCGGCGTTCAGGACGTACGCGAAGCCGGTGGTGACAGGCACCATGACGTTGGTGCAGCCGTTTCCGTTGACGCGTTCGTTAATCGCCAGATCCACGGTGCCGCTGCTGGCCTTGTAGCACATGCCGTCCGGGCAGGTCGGGTTGCAGCCGCCGCGCGGGTAGCCGTCGATACCGCCGACGCACGAATCCTCAAATCCGCAGTCGTCGTCACCGGCGTCGAAGGGATGTTCACCGCCACACTGGCCGTTGCAGTTGGTCTTGCGTTCATGTTGGCAGTAACCGGCCAGGCAGACGTCGTCGGTGCACGGGTTCGGTTCGTCGGTACATTCGGTCCCGTCCGGGAAGGCGCCGCGCACGCAGAGGTAATCACCCCATTCGATGTTCTGGCAGATGCCCTCGTTGCAGTCGTCGCCGGTGTCCGAACAGTCGACCATGGTGCCGAAGCCGCACATGCCGTTATTGCACACGTCGTTCGAACAGCCGAGGCCGTCGAATTCGCACGGGGTGCCATTGTCCCTCTTCCATTCCGAGCACGCGTCGGCACCCTCGTCGCAGTAGCCTTCCACGCAGGAAGCACAGTGCCCGTCGGTGCAGTCGATATCGGTGACCGCGCAGTCGCGCGGGCCACCGCCGGTGCAGGCGCTGATCGAATCCTCGCCGACAAGGCAGTAATCCTGGATCGTGCAGAACATGCCGTCTTCGCACGGGGTGTAGTTCAAAGCGTTGCGCATCTTGCACACGCCGTCGAACGGGTCGCAGACGTTTGAACGGCACGCGACGCCGGGTTCGGCACAGACGACCGGGGCGTCGGCCAGTTCGCACATCCTGTCGTCGTTGCAGACCCAGGTCGTACCGTTGCACTTGTTGCCGTCGTCCCCGCAGGCCGAATCGAGGCCGCTCGGACAGCCGCAGAGGAGCGTCGGCCCGGGCATGCAGAGGCCGCCCTGGCAGAAGTCGCCGCCATTGCACAATTCACCGTCATTGCAGGGGGTTTCATCGGCGGCCTGGACGATCGTGCACTGATCCAGGTCCTCCGAACATGTACCCACCGTGCAGGTGCCGGACAGGTAGCCGCAATCCATCGGATCGCCGGCCATGCAACTGCCCGCCTGACAGAAGTCGTCCTCGGTGCAGAAGGAGCCGTCATCGCACGGAGAACCGTTGGTCGCCGCGGTTTCGACGCACTCGCCGGTGTCGGGCTGGCAGGTGTTTTCCATGCAGGGATTGTCGAGCGGCCTGCACTGCTTGAGCGAATGTACGCACACGCCGCCGGCCGATACGTTGGTGCACGAATCAAGGGTGCAGAGGTTGCCGTCGTCGCATTCCGCATTGCGGAAGCAGCCCGCACTGACGACATAAATCGTGAAGTACACGAGTTGCCCCGTCATCCCGGTTACGTTATCCCAGACCTTGAGGGTCCAGTCGCCTGCGATGGGCAAACGCTTGAAATCAAGCATCTGGCCGGGGCCGGCAACGGGATCCCAGTCGTACACGTCGTGGAAGCCCGCGTTGGTGCCACCCTTGGCGTCGCGGAGGCGTACGCACACGTCCTCGTGGCAGAGTTCGGCGCGGAGGTCGCCGGCGGCCGGGTGGATCGTCCGGATCTTGACCTTGACCTTCGACACGTAGCCGTTGGCGTTGATTTTGAGAACCTTGGTCAGACCGGCCGGGTCGTTGTCGGGAATGTCGGCCGGAAGGTCGTTGACCCAGTCGTATTCGTAGGGCGTGCCCTCGATCGTGCGGCACACGCAAAGGGATTCGCCGGTGCCCGGGTCGATGTCGACAGCGGGGTCGCAGACGCGATCTTCCGTGCCGCCGATAAGACAGACCTCGTTCCGGAAGCAGTCGTCATGGGTGGAGCACGGGCCGCCGCAGGCCTGAATGACTTCATTCACGCATTCGCCGGTTGCGGGATCGCATGAATCGACGGTACACGTCAGGCCGTCGTCGCAGCCCCTCGGAGTGAACACGCATACGCCCGCCGGGCAGGAAGCGACCTGGCAGAGGGAAGCCGGGCATTCGTCCGCATCGCTGCACGAAACGTCGGCCAGTTCGGCGAAGAAATGCCATTCTTCAAACGTACCGTCCGAGAAACTTGGATCGGTGTCTTCGGCAACGACGGTCCATGTGCCGACGGAGCCCTCGCCGTCGAAAGCGGTGACCGGCTGGAACGACGGAACACCGATGTCATAGGTTTCATAGATGCTGGTTTTCGGGTCGGCGAAGCTGCTGTTGCGGAGTATCGCGGAGGTGCCGGCCGGGCTGGTGACGGTAAGTTTGACGTCGCCGCGGTATTCGTGCTGGAGGCCGACCTTGAAGTTCGAATTCGCGACCACGCCGTTTGCCGGCACGTTAACTGCGCAGGAGGCCATGACGGGCGCGGCGCCGAAGTCGGCCTGGCAGTCGGCGTCGAAACGGAACCCGGGAATGTCGACGCAGTAGCCCAGGGAGGTGTCACAGGCCTGGTTGATGCCGCACGACGGGGTTCCATCCGGGCGGAACTTGTCGTTTTCACACGGAACACACGGGTTGACCTGCAGATTGATGCATTCCCCGACGTTGCAGTAATCGGTGGTGCAGACCTCGAAGTCCTGGCAGTTTTCGACCACCGTGCAGGACGGATAGCCGTATTCGAGGAAGTTCAGGTACATGGTCATCAACTGGTTCGTCGACATGGCCCCGTTGTACCCGAGGGCGCCGAACGGCAGCGATGAACCGATCGTGCGCCGGTAGAGCGGGTTGTTGTCGACGTCGACGCCGACCTGTTCTTCGTATGAAACCGCGACGGCGAACGGATCGTTCACGGCAGCGTTTCGGACGATTTCACGGCCGCCACCCTCCGACACGTGGCGCAGCTTGTCGATCCACGCGTTGACCGTACCGGTCTGGGACACGTTGAAGGAGGCGCCGTGCAGGAAGTTGTAACCGGAAACCGGGCCGGCCATGCGCATGACGCCGCCGTCCGAAGTGGCCTCCGTCTTGAAGTACGGATGCAGGACGGTGGATGCCTGCGAACCGGACGTCGTGTAGAAGAAGTCGCCGCCCTCGAGGTAGACCTTGCCGCCCTGATCAAGGTACAGACGCAGGCGCGCGGCGTTCATCGGGGACAACGGAGCGTAGCGGCCCTTCACGCCGAGTACGGCGAAGACGCCGGTGTATTTCGTGAGATCGGGAACCATCGACAGGTCGGTGATGATCTGGGCCTTGCGGCCGGAATCGATGATCGCCTGCTTGATCGCGACGGCGCTGGGGTCGGTCACGCCGAGCGGCGACCACACGATGTAGCCGTCCTCCAGGAGCACCGTGAGATCGAATTTGGTCAGCGATTCAAACGGGGCGTGCAGTCTGTATTTGCCGGTCTTGTCGTATTCGTCCTGGGAAACGAGCCCCATGCGGTACGAACCCGCGTAGTCCTCGTTACAGGACGGCTTCACGTCAACGCCGCAGTAGTAGTAACCGTCGACCGCCATTGCGGGCACGCCGCAGACAAGCTGGACCATGCCGGGGAGCGTATCGCAGGAGCCGCCCTGACCGACGTCCGGCGCGCCGGCCGTGAACGGGGGCTGGTCGAGCGGTTCGCCGTCCAGGCGGGACAGGGGGAATCCGAAGAACTGCCAGGTCGAGTTGCTGGCGTCCGGATCCCGGTAGCACATGAAGATCCTGACCCAGTCGCAGGAGCCGACCGTCAGGGCGGGCATTTCCTTTTCGGCCGGCGACTGGGCGATCAGCGTGGCGTTGTATACGCTGCACGCACTGCCGCCCTGCGGGCATCGGTAAGCCTTGGCCTTGATGAATTGGTTGGTCACGCCGGCCGCGACCTTGACGTCGTCGATTTCCCAGGAATTCATCATGTATGTCGAACCCGGGGCGGTGTCGAGCAGGAAGCCGATTTTGAGCGACGGCGAATATTTGATCGCTTCGGGCAGTTCGGCTGTCGCGAGCTGATATTCCAGGTCATGGTTTACCGTGGTTTCCCAGACGACGGCGCCGTTGAGGAAATCGTTGTTGTCGGTCGCGACGACCTTCAGTTTGATGGACTGGCCGGGAGCCGCGTGTTTGTATGACATGCGCCACTGCAGGGTCGTCTTGCCGAGGTTGTTGAACATGTCGCGTGCGGCGGTGGTGCCGTCAAGCTGCGGCGATATGGCGACCGTCTTGACGACGATCGTCGGCAGCGGGTCCCACGTGAACGCCAGGTGCGTGTCGGGACCGAGGTCACCGACGGCCGAATTCAGTTTCCAGTGATCGACTGAAGCGGTCTGGAAGTCGCGGGTCGTCCAGCCGATCTCGGGCAGGACGGAGACGCCGTCGAACGGTTCGACGTAGGGCAGTTCAAGGGTGCAAGACGCATCGTAAGGATGCTGACAGGTGAATCTGCCGGAAATCGGTTCCAGCAGGCAGTTTTCGGCGGTGCAGGGGTTGCCGTCGTCGGCGTGTTCCTTGCACCATTCTTTGTCCCAGCAGCAGTCCGTGGTCGACCACGAATGGCGGCAGCTGCTGAGGAAGCAGGTATCGGTCGTGCAGGGATCGTTGTCTTCGCAGTCGGCGGCCGTCACGCAGCAGTCGGCCTGCATTTTTTCCCTGGTGCAGACATGGCCCCAGCACATGTCGTAGGTGCACGCGTTTCCGTCGTCGCAGTCGGAATTCAGGTTGCAGCAGTTTTCGAGGGGTGCGCCCGCCGAGCAGATGTTGGTGCCCATGTCGCAGAAGTCGGGGGTGCAGAATTTCTTGTCGTCGCACTGGGCGTTGGCGAAAGCGGTACGTTCCAGTTCGCTTGCCCACGGCAGGCCCGTCTTCGGGTTCTTGTCCGCCGGCGCGTAGCAGCAGCCCGGGTTGATGTTGTACGCCGAGTAGACGCAGCGGTTGCTGGTGCAGTAGTCGGCGTTGCACGGGTTGCCGTCGAAGCATTCCGAAACGTCGTGGCAGCACATCGGGATTTTGTCGTTGGTGCACCTGAGCGTGTTCAGGTTGCAGACGTCCTGCGTGCAGACCTCGCTGTCGTTGCAGTCGGCATTCACGAGGCAGCATTCGGGCTGGCGCGGATTGGTGCATACGCCGGCCGTGCAGGCGTCGAACGTGCAGACGTTCCCGTCGTAGCAGGCCGCATGGTTCTGTTCGACATACCCGTCGTTCCTGGCGCCTGGCGTACCCTTGTCGCCGGTCCCGAACACCTTGGTGGAAACCACGAAATTGGAGTCTTCCCAGGACGTCGGGTCATTCGGGAGTTCCGGTATGACCATCGCGGCGTTGTCGAGATACGGGTGCTTGAGTCCGACCGATGCCGCGGCCGGCGCCGAAGTCGTGAAGCCCGCATCCGGGCCGTAGACGACGCGGTCGATTTCAGCGGCCTGCGGGTCCAGGAGGAGGACCGAGTCGCCGCCGTTGACGAGCGCGAAGTTGGTCAGCTGGTAGGCACAGGTAACGCCGCCGTTCAGGCTGGCATTACTGTTGCGGCAAAGCACCAGGTACCC
This sequence comes from uncultured Anaeromyxobacteraceae bacterium, assembly GCA_964470365.1. Lineage (GTDB taxonomy): Bacteria > Myxococcota_A > UBA9042 > DTJE01 > DTJE01 > JAGOFO01. The sequence goes on from CAYYCO010000002.1 coordinate 101,873, forward strand.
CCCTGAAGGAATGACGAGGCTGCCGACGATCTGATGGATGCCGGGCCCGTCTTCGGCGATGTACCAGCCGGCCAGGTCGACCGCGGCTGCCGTCGGGTTGTACAGCTCTATCCATTCGCCGTTTGCGTCACCGACGGCAACCGGGTCGATCATCAGTTCGTTGATGACGACGTGGTTGACCGTCGGAGTGCACGTCTTGGCATCGCGGGTCTGGAGTTCCCGCGTGGCAACGGCCGATTCGACTGGTTCCTCTTCCACGGCGGCATCGACCGCCGCAACGTCCGTGACGACCTGGTCGGACGCCGTCAGGGCACCCGCAAGGGCGAGGTTGTCATGGCCGCCTTCAGAGCAACCGGCGATGGCCCCGGCCGAAAAAACCGCCAGAACCGCAAGACAGAAAGGATGGAGCTTCATGGCGCCTCCTTGACCGGTGATAGCACCCGTCACGCAAACATTGCACACCTGTGGCAACACCATCGACGCAATTATCGACAAAAGCCCAACAAATCCGGGCAGTCTGCCCATATTGCCGGCGGTTCCGCCACAGCGGAATAAAACACCGGGTTTTCTCGACAGCAGGTTTCGTGCCAATGCAGTCTCCTTCCGGTGCAATTCTCGATCGTGCGGAGGGCGCTTCCTGATTCTGAAAAACTGGCGTTATAATGCCCGCGGTTGCCGGCCGGAATCCGCCGGACGGTGTTGACGGCTTCGCCGGTTCGCTGGAGGAACAAATGAAACGCGCCATCTTCATCATAGTCGCCGCGACCTTCCTGACCGCTTTCGCTGCATGCGGTTCCGGTGGCGGCAAGGAACCCGCGACGCCGGAACAGGCCCAGCCCGCGGCCGAACAGGCCCAGCCGGCCCCGGCGCCTCAACCCGCCGCGCCCGTCGAGGCGGCAAAACCGGCTCCGGAGGCAGCTGCAGCCCAGCCGGCCGCAGCCGAACCCGAGGGCGCCGAGGACCCGGACGACGAATCCTGGGGCGGCGACGGCACGGTCGTGGATCGCGACAAGCTGGCGAAGGCCTACGAAGAGGTCTACTGCGCCCAGAAAAAGAACGAAATGGAAAAGATTCTGGACATTTACAAGAACTACGGCTTTGAAAAGCCCGAAGATTTCATTTCGATGTGGATGGAAGCTGCGAAGGATACCGGTTGGGTCACGAAGGTCGCCCACGATGCCGCTTCGAAGTGCAAGTGAACCCGGATCCCTTCACTTCCTTTCCGCGACGTCCGACGGCTTCATCGGCACCACGAACAGCTTCGTATTGACCTCGTTCCTTCCGACGTAAAAATCACAGCCGAAGACCTTTTTCAGGACGGGGTAAAGCATTACCTCGTCGGGCCTGCCCGCGGCCACGACGCGACCGCCGTTCACAAGCACGAGCCTGTCGCAGACCAGCAGCGCCACATTCAGGTCGTGGATGGCGGCGACGACGCAGACTCCCTCCGACGATGCACGGGCGGCAAGCCCGTCGAGCATCCGGACGGAGTGGGATGCGTCCAGGTTGGCGGTCGGTTCGTCCAGCAGCAGCAGACGCGAGCCCTGGGCAACCGCCCTTGCAAGCAGCACGCGCCTCTGTTCGCCGGCCGACAGTTCCATGTACTGCCTGGCGGCAAAATCCGAAACGTCGGCGAATTCCATCGCTTCCCGGACCGCGGCACGGTCCCCGGACGACTCGAAGACACCCCTGAGGTGGCTGATTCTACCAAGCGCGACCAGTTCGGCGACCGTCAGCGGAAAGCCCACGTGAAGGCTCGACGGCAGGAACGCGGCAAGCCTGGCCGCCTGCCTGCGCGGGATCGTTGCGGGATCCCTGCCGAAAACCCTGACCGAACCACCGCATGGACTGATGAGGCCGGCGGCAAGCCTGAGTATCGTCGATTTCCCGGCCCCGTTCGGCCCGAGGATGCCGGTGAAGGTCCCCGGCTCGAAGATTCCCGATACGCCGTCGGCGGCAGGCACCGGGGCACCTGGCCATCTGAAAGACACGTCTTCCATCACGAGCGGGATCGGCGTCATCGGTTACCCCTCTTGAGCAGCCAGACGAACACCGGTCCGCCCACCAGCGCGGTAAGGACGCCCACGGGGGCCTCCGTCTGGAAGACCGGGAAAAGCACCCTGGTGGCGACGTCGGCAAGCACGAGGAAGGCCGCGCCCGCAAGCATCGAGGCCGGAACGGTGAACCTGTGATCCGAACCGACCAGCGCCCGGACCCCGTGGGGCACGATCAGGCCGACGAACCCGATCATCCCCGACACGGAAACCGCCGAGGCCACCAGCAGCGACCCCGCCGCCAGCACGATGCGCGTGGTCCGCTGCGTGTCGACGCCGACCGAGGCCGCGTCTTCCTCGCCGACGGTCAGAGCGTTCAGATCCGGCGACAGCCTGAACAGGACCAGACCGCCGGCCATGGTCATCACGACGGTCAGGATGACCGCCCATGGCCCGCGCACGTCGGACGAAAGGGTTCCCATGAGCCACATCAGCATTTCCTGGGCCTTCTGGGCGCGCACCACCGATTTCAGAAACATGATCACAGCCGACGCGAAGGTGTTGAATATCACGCCGACCAGCAGCACCTCCCAGACGTTCAGACGCCCCCGCGAATCCCTCGACAGCCAGGACGTGCAGGCGATGGCCAGGAGCCCGAATACGAAGGCGAAAATGGAAACGCCGGCCTGCCCGAGAAACGCGGCGACCGGCAGGATCATGGCGAGGGTGCCGCCGACCGCCGCACCGCCCGCGACACCGATGACGTACGGATCGGCCAGAGGGTTCTTGAGGATTGCCTGGAAAGCCAGTCCGGCCGCGGCCAGCGACGCCCCGACCGAACCGCCTATGACGGTGCGGGGAAGTCTTTCACGCAGGAGGATGGCCCGATCGACCGGGGAGTCGCCGGTAATCGCGCCCAAAAAATCCATCCTGGTCGCGCCAAGCAGGATGGACAGCAGCGCCGCGCCGGCGGCGGCCAGCGCCATGATGACCAGAATTGCGGCCCTTCCGGCTTTCCCGCCCGCCATCAATCATCCCCCTGCGGGGCAAGCGCCCTGATTTTTTCCGCCAGGGCCGCAGCCGCGACGACGGCGCCGGGTCCCGGAAGAAGTATCCCGTCGTCCGGGATGTGAATCACGGGGGCTTTCACGCCCGCATCCGACAGAATCGCCGCGGACGGCTCGCCCCCCGCAATCCCGTCGATTATCAAGTCCGGCCCGGACTTTATCACCTGTTCAAGCGACCATGTGGGAAATCCGGTAGAGGACGGCCCGACCACGTTGTCGAGCCCCATGGCCGACATGAGCTGGCCCTGGAAGGACGATGGTCCCGCGACCACCAGCGGCCTGGTTCCAACCACGAACATGGCCTTCATTCCCGGCATCCCGTTTCCCAGTTCGGACAGGCCACGATCGAATTCCGCCACCAGGCTCGAAGCCTCTGCGGGACGCCCCACCGCCGCGCCGATTGCTTTGATTCCCGTCCGCACGTCATCGAAATCCTCAAACGCGAGCGGCAGAAACCGGACCCCGGCCGGAGCGAGGATCTCGACCAGCCTGCCTTTCAGTACGGCCGGTGAGCCGATGACGATATCCGGCCTGGCCGCCGCCACCGCCTCCACCGAGACGTCGAGGATGCCGCCGACGCGCGGTATGGCGCGGGCGGCCGCCGGTCTTTCGCAGTATCGCGTGGCCCCGACAATCTGTCCCCCGGCGCCGAGCTCGAACAGGATCAGCGTGACCCCGGGCACGAGCGAAACCACCCGGGCTTCGCGCCCCCTGCCATGTGTAACCGGCCCCGTGCCGCCGCTTCCGCACGCAGCCAGGGTCAGGGCGCACAGCACCATCATCGCGCCTGCGGTCCAGCGCATGCTCACTCGACCTCCAGCAGTGAACCGTCGCCGGTTTCGAGCCTGACGACGCTGTCGTTCTTCAGGCAGGTCACCCAGACCGTGACGGCAGCTTCATCAGGCCCCACTGCGAGATCCCAGGGATTGCAGTTCACCGGCAGGCCGAAATCCCGCCGCGCGCCCGTCGCGGTGTCGATGACGGCCAGGCTGTTGTCGCCGGAATTGACGACGTACAGGGATCCATACAGAAGTTTCATCCTGTTCGGCGAAAGCAGGCCGCCGGCCAGTTTCCTGACCCCCGCCGCTGGTCCGGCCCCGGTGTCGAAATCGATTACCTGGTTCGCAAGGTTCAGCAGGACATAGGTGCGCGTCGCGTCCTGCTCGATGTCGATGATGCCGTCCATCATCCCCTGCTGACCGACGACCGACGGCGCCCACGGGACGTCGACCCGGATCCGCGCGGCCGGGTCGAAAAGCAGCAGCGTGTCGTCGTTGAACAGGCCCAGGGTCATGAGTCCGCCGGGTCCCGGCCCCACGACCGTAGTGTTCTGTGTGGTCTCAACCGACAGATTCACGGGTTCCGAACCATCCCGCAGAACGGTGCCGGAAACGAGGTCTACCAGGAACAGCGCCGCCGTGGTGCCGCTGGCGATCCACGCCAGATCACCATCGATAAACATCCCGGACGGGTACCCGACCAGCGACCCGGGCGCCGTGGCAATCGGGATCGCGACCGACACGGCGACCGCGGAATCGATACCCTCGAGCTCGATTCCCGCAAGACCGCCGGAGGTACTGGACACCACCGTCGAGTCGGCCTGGTTCCACTCCGTGGTTCCGGAGCAGAGTACCCACGCCATATCGCCAGAAACGACAACCTCCTGCGGATTCTCGAACGGAAGCGGAATGATGTTGACCACCGCGCCAGTCTCCCGGTCGATCACCGTCAGGAAACCCTTTCCGTACGAAAGGCGGGATCCCTGATACGCAAAGTTTGCGTTGGTAACCAGAACCCTGTTATTCCATATTGTTATGCCTTCAGGCGCCGAGAAGCTGCGATCCGGGGGAATGCCTGGCAGGTCGACTTCGACGACGTCTCCCGAATCGGCCCCGACCCAGGGCTCCGTGGCACACCCGGCGAGGCACGCCAGTCCGGCGGCCAGGAAGAACACCGGGATCCGCCCGCATTGAAGGGAATGAACGATGCGCGTCATCATAATTCAACCACCACCGACCCGAACGCCGAGAAGCCCGGGAGAGGCTGCTGCAGGGAGTCCACGGAATCGGATTTGTCCGTGATGTTCAACAAGTCCAGCGCCAGCTTCAGGAATGGCTTCGGCCTGACCTCCAGCCTGACGTCAAGGCGGAACCTGCCCTCCTCGCCGACCGACTCGAATGCGTCCAGGAAGAAACCGGACTGCCACGACGGCATCAGGGCCAGCCTGAAGGGGCCGCCCGAAAAAGCCAGTTCGCCGGCAATCACGTGTTCCGGCCTGGCAGGCATGGCGTTTCCGGTGGCCGTGACCTCCGAAAACAGCCAGGTGTATGCGAGTCCTGCCTTGAACCAGCGCCACTGGACCGAACCCGACGCCTCGACGCCCCGCAGCACGGCCGAACCCGAATTCGCGGCCCGGATGACGAAGGCGGAAACCGGCTGGAAGGTGATCAGGTTGAAACCGTAATTCTCGAAGTACGCTGCCTTCACGTTGAACCAGCGGCCCCGCCCCACCTCGATCCCGACGTCCCAGGCGATCGAGTCCTCCGGCTCCAGCGCAGGATTTCCCTGGACGAACCCGGTGTCGAAATACAGCTCTTCCAGCGTGGGCAGGCGGAATGACCTCCCGGCGTTCGCGGACAGCCTCACCAGCGGGTGCGGTTCGTACCATACGCCCAGCGCGGGCACGGCCCGGAAGCCAGAGCCGGAATCATATTCAAGCCTTACATCGGCACTGACCTGCCACGGATCGGCGGGCGCGCCAGCGACGAGACCGACCGTCCCGGCGAAGGCGCCACGGCCGGGAGAGTATGGCGGCTGGCCGACCCTCCTGACCCGTCCGCCCTCGTAACCGCCGTCAATCCCGAGTCGGAGCGCCAGCCGCTCGATCGGTGCGTCGATCGTCGAAAAACCGGCGCCGATGCCGCCGGAAACCAGTCCGGTGTCCTGCGGCGGTCCCATGTAGGGAACCGGATCGCTGAAATTGAACATCAGGAACCTGCCCCACACCCAGGCCGAAGTCGCGCCGCGCAGGCCGAAAAGACGCGGGCCGCGCCAGCCGACCCTGGCAAGCACCCTGGTGTCGTCCTGGACGGCCGTGGCCGACGGGAACTGGTCCATTCCGGCCACCTCGCGGTCGTCGCGCCAGAATTCGACCAGCGCATCGACGCGGTGATCCGCGCCCGCTTCCGACTCGACCTTGATCAACGCCTCGCAGGCCGTCGACGCGTTGTGTTCCCTGTCGCGCCCGACCCCGTTCGAATCCGTGTATCTGAAACCGCCGCCCGAATGGAGCACGCCGGCCGACGCCATCACGCCGGTGGCGCCGGCGGCGGCATCGAACAGGTGTGAATGCGAAGCCTTCAGCTTGAACGTGCCCGAGGAACCGCCCGAGACGACGGCACGCGTCAGGGTGCCCGACTCCATGACCGACGGCGTCCGGGCATCCACTGCCCCGCCTGCCGCGTCGTTTCCCCTGGCCGCGCCCTGTCCGCCGCGCACGATGTCGATGGATCCCAGGGAAACCAGACCGAGCGAATTGAGGTCCGCCCCTCCCATGAACGGGGAGTTGAGCGGGATTCCGTCAAGCGTCACGAGCGTCGACCTCGGGTCGGATCCGCGGATGGAAACGGAAACCGACTGGCCGGCGCCGCCGCTCTCGCGCACAAGCACTGCGGGAACGGCCCTGACGGCGGCGGCAGGCCCGGCCGGCGAGTCGACCGCCCCGCCACCTTCGATTGTGGACGCCTGGCTGCTTTCCCTGGCCGTCGGATCGGCCGGGACCGGGTCGCCGGTCACGTCGATTTCGGGGACCTCCACGGCGGTGGCGGCATCCTGCGCCCGGGAAGGAAGCGGGCAGGCCGAAGACAGCAGCAGAAGAAACAGAAAGGAAGGTGGTAACCGCGCAGACATGCCCCTGTCCCCGAGGAGTTCAGTCCATCTGTTCCGGGCAGGTCTCCTGGCTTCGGGGGATCGGCCGTGGCCGAAGGTCTTTCCGCCTTCCCGGCAGGTGCCAGTGGCATACCGGAAAGACCCCGGAAATCATTCCCCCCCCGTTACAGTGGCGGGACCGCGCGGGAATCACACCCGCTTCCCTCTCCGGGACGCCGTCGTGTCCACCCGGAAAGAACGCGCAATCAATCGCACGACCGCGACGATTCGTCAACCTTGAACGAAGGGAACGCGGAAGGGGGGAGGAACGGGTGGTGTCATGCCGGGCAGGGGCACTTCTGGGCGCACGCCTGGGTGACGCTGCCGGGTTCGCCGGCGGCGGGGCAGTTCAGCAGTTCGCACTTGTTCCGGTAGTCCTTGCCGTCGGAACCGCATACGGCCGCATCCGGAACGGCTTCGCACGGAACGCAGATCGGTTCGGCGCATTCGCCGAAATATCCGATGAGGTCGTCGAGGACGGCGGCGCAATGGTTTTTCGCCTTCAGGTCGCAGAGATCCGTGTATTCGGTTTCGCCGTCGATTCCGCAGACGACGCCGCAGGATTCGATCGGCTGGACCTGCGCCTCGCATTCGTCGGCGAGAATGCACGGACATTCGTCGCAACTGGTCCTGCGGAGCAGGAAGTTGGTGTCGCCGGAAGTGTCGCAGTCGATTTCGCCACCGCAGCCGGGGCAGTCCGGCGCGTCGGCGCACAGTTCGCAGGCGGCGCAGTTGGCGCTTGCGTACGTCACCTCGTCAACGCCGCAGACCGGTTCATTGACGTTCTGGTCGCAGGGACACATCGGCTTGACGAATTCGTCTTCAACGATGTCGACCACGTCCGGGGGAACGTCCGGCGCCACATCCGGAACGTTGACATCGGCCACGTCGGGCGTCACGTTGGTGTCCACACCCTCGTCGGGCGTCACGTTCGTGTCCACCGGAACGTCCTGGACGATGTCGGGGGTCGCCGTGTCGCGGCCGGTGTCGGGAGTGATCGTGTCTTCCTGCCCCGGGTCGTTCACGATGTCCTGCGGCGGACCGTCATCCCCGCACGCGATAGCGAAGGTCGCTGCGGCCGCCATTATTAAGAACAGGAATGATTTTCTGGACATCTGATCCCCCTGAAGCATCCGTTAAGTCGGACGACCGCCCCCGGCACAGCCACGGGCCAAACGTATAATGCCGTCGAAAAGTTTATTCTAATCGGGCTTTCAGGGCAAGAACACTCGAACGGTGGTCTGAAGATAGAAACCGCCCGCGTCCCACACGTCGTGCGCATAACCGACATCGACCGCCACTATCTTTGAAACGTAACCGATTCCCAGGGAGACGCGCATTTCCTCGACCGCCTTGCCGTCGGTGCCGAAATGGCCCACCCGGTCCCAGTTGAAGCCCGCCCGGATGGCGACCACGTTGCCGGCGATGACCTCAAGGCCGCCCATCAGACTGGGAGTGGCGGTCCCGAATGTTGAGAAGTCGATGTCGCAGTCGAGGCCGAAATTGACGATCGAATACGAAAAGCCTATGCCCACGCCCAGCTTCCTGGGAGCGAGCGTCCAGGTCCGGCGTCCGAATCCCGTCGTATTCTTGATTTCGACCTCGGCGAGGTTCTTGTCCTGGGCAAGGTTCTGGATCAGGTTCTGACCGGTCACGCCGATGTAGAACACGTTCATGATTCCCAGAACCAGCCCGATATCCATGTCGGTGTACCAGGTGGAATCGGTGACGTCCGAGCGCAGGTTCATCACCCGCATGGTCAGCCCGGCGCCGAAGAATATCTTGTCGTTCGCGTATTTGGTGGCAAGAGCGGATCTGATGTCGTGCGTCATCGTGTCGTCGCCGAGATCGGCATAACCGAACGTATACGACAGGCCGCCCGAAACCCATTTGTTGGTCGTGGAGTCGACGAACGAAGCCGAAGCCTGGTGCCACTGGGTCCAGTGGGAATAGGCATATCCCATGTTCACCGAATACTGGTTGATCTGGGGTATCGACGCGGGATTGAAGAAAAGTCCGTCCGCACCCATGCCCACCGCCCGGACGGCGTCGCCCATTGCCAGCGCCCTCGCCGTCGAACCGTCGGTTCTGGCGGACGCGGGGCCTGGAAGAAGCATGAAGGCCGCCAGCAAACATGCGGAAACACTGATAACCGGCTTCATGTCGACAACCGCCAGCCAGAGGGGGAAAACCGGGTCACATCCGCGCGCGCTCCTGAAATCGGGGTTGCGCGCACGCAACGATAACGGTATTGATGCTGCCGGTAACTGTCAAGAAATCGGCGGGATTATCGACAGATCCCGGATCGGCCGGTCTGGAAGGTACGGCCGGGGCGTGATAGTCTTCGAACCGGAAAGCTGAACAGGAACCGGAGGAAACATCATGCCAGATCATCGAACAATCGTCGTGATTCCGACATACAACGAGGCCGAAAACGTGCGCCTCATCGTCCCGCAGGTGCTTGAGGCCCTGCCTGGCGCCGACGTGCTGATCGTCGACGACTCCTCGCCCGACGGCACCGGCGACATCGTGAAGGAAATGGCCCTCGGGGAACCCAGGATCCGGCTGCTGTCCCGGAAGGGCAAGGAGGGACTGGGGAAGGCCTACATCGCCGGGTTCAAGCGCTGCCTCGCGGAAGGCTACGACGTCATCTTCCAGATGGACTGCGATTTCTCGCACCAGCCGTCGCACCTCCGGGATTTCATGGCGCAGATCGACGACTTCGATTTCGTGATCGGTTCCAGGTACATGCCGGGCGGCGCGACCACCGACTGGGGATTCCACCGTAAATTCCTGTCCCGCGGCGGAAACCTGTACGCGCGAATCATCCTGGGCGTGCCCGTGTCCGATCTGACAGGCGGCTTCAAGTGCTGGCGGCGCGAGGTGCTGGAGGGGATCGACCTGGACACCATCGCCGCGGCCGGATATGCCTTCCAGATGGAAATGACGTTCCGGTCGCTTAAAAAGGGCTTCAGGCTCAAGGAAATCCCGATCGTCTTCCCGGATCGCACGAAGGGCGAATCGAAGCTGGTCGGCGGAATATTCTGGGAAAGCCTGGGAATCCCGTGGCGGATAAGGTTCGGGCGGAACAGGGCCTGACCGGTCAGACCAGAATCAGTTCTTCCTGCTGCGGGCCGCTCACCTCTACGCTGCCGTCCTTCTTGATGAACACGTCGATTTCGGTCCTGACCGCCATGCGGCCGGGCAGGTAGATCCCGGGCTCGACCGAAAAGCAGATACACGGAACCAGGCGGCGGAGATCCCTGGTTTCAAGGTTGTCGATGTTCACGCCGTTGCCGTGGACGTTCACGCCGATCGAATGGCCTGTCCGGTGGATGAAAAATTCACCGTAACCGGCCGCCTGCACGACCGACCTGCACGCATCGTCAACCTCGTATCCGAAGCACTGCTGGCGACGCGCGAACCGTTCGCGGACGAATTCGACCGCGGCCTTCCTGGCGTCGCGCACGACACGGAAGATCCTTTCATATTCTTCCGGCGGGTTGGTTCCGACGAAGCCGACCCACGTGATGTCGTAGAAGATCGCGCCCGGCCGGGCCAGCTTGGCCCAGAGGTCGATAAGGACAGTGTCGCCATCGCGGATTGCGACCGTGTTCGACGGCGTCGGTTCGAAATGCGGGTCGGAAGGATGGCCGTTGACGCCGACGATCGGGAATTCGCCCATGCAGTCGAGTCCGTCCTCGCCGAAACGGCGGATGATGAACCGCTGTACGTCGTATTCGGTGATTTCACGGCCGTTATCGATCGAATCGCGGATGAGCGCGAAGGCCTCGTCCTTGATGGCGTGAATCAGCCGGCCCGCCTCGACGTGGCTTTCATACCCGCCGTCGTCGATGATGGCCTCGAAGATCTGTACCAGGTCGGCCGAAGAACCCACGCGGGCGCCGGCGCCCCTGACCAGATCCAGCATGCCCGCGTCGACCAGGCTGACGTAGGGTATTGCATCGTCCGGGGAGTACTGCATCGCAACAAACCTGCCGTGGACCAGTTTTTCCAGTTCCTCGGCCAGGTCGCGCCATGACAGGTAGAAACGTTTTTCCCCGGGAAGCGCGTCGAGACGGGAAGGTTCGACCCTGCTGACGAGGCGCACGGGATCGCCGGACGCAGGCACCAGGTAGAACCAGCGCCGGGAAGTAAATTTTTCGAAGTCCAGACCGAGGATGCGGTAGGCAATCGCGTCCCTGTTGTGGAAATCGCAGAACAGCCAGCCGTCGAACCCGGCATCCCTGACCGCCTTCTGAATGACCTTGACGTCCATATTGCCCTCCATTTCCCGTGTGCTGCTCGAAAACAGGTCGAGAATTATGCCTCCGCCCGCCCCGGCGCACAAGCGGCGGGTGGCCCGTCGACCTCGGCCACGTGCCCCTGGACAGCCAGGGTGCGCACGAAAACGGCAACCCTTTCAAGGGCCATCGACTGATCGGGGTTCGCGGCGGCGAACCTTTCGGCCACGTCGGCCACGGTCGATTCGCCGTCCAGAGCGGCCCATACGAACGACCCGAACGCGTCGAGCCTGATTCTGAAAAACGGATTTTTCAGCCGCGGCATCAGGATGCGGGACAGCAGCGCGCCGTCGAACCGGGGGACGAGTATTGCCTGCAGGCCGTCATCGACGGTTTCCGACGACCTCACACGGACGAAGCGCCGCCACATGATGTCTTCGACCACTACGCCCAGCTTCGTGGATGACGCGCCCGCGCCGCCGCCGTCTGTCATCGGTTCCCCCTGCGTCCGACAGGTCACACGCCCGCAAGTTCCCGAACGAACCTGCAGAGTGCGCCCGGTTCCATCGCGAAGCCCTTTTCCGAAAGGCCGTGGTATTCGACCCAGCCGGCGCGGGGTATCCATTTTTCGACCGGCGCGAATCCCGGCAGCCGCTGGCCATGCCAGGTGCCCTGCACCGAAACCCTGACCTGAAGCCCGTACCGCGGCGGAAAAACCGTTGGATTCGTCGTTACCTCGACGCGGGCCCCCTGCAGCCACCCGGACGCTGAACCGCACTCGAAAAGCGTTGGCGGTTCGAACACGTCAAGTCCCAGGGATTCCAGGGCCCTGATTTCCGTCAGAAGATTTTCGCGCGGACGAAAGACGAAGCGATACCAGAATGAACCGTGCGCAGGCAGTACGACGAGGCTCGAGCCGAAGAAGGCAAATGCCGCGAGCGCCGACGCGAAAAGGGATATGAGAGGAACGGGCGCCAGGAAGCTGAGATCGATCTTGCGCTCGGCCATCAGCATCACGACGATGAGCAGTCCGGTCTGGACCGTCGCCAGGCAACCTGCCCACCCGCGGAACCTGTCTCCGTGGATGAGGATTCCGGCGATCGAAATCACGGCCAGCATGTGGGGAAAGGCGAGCCAGGCGAAACGGTCCAGCGCGATCGATATGCCGCTGGTTTCGACCCACGAGTGCCCCCAGTCGACGAACAGCAGGGCCACGAATACAAGCTGGACCGCCACCGCGATCAGCAGGAGCCAGTCTGCCGCGCGACGACCATAGCGGATGGCCCAGACAAGGGCCGCTGTCCCGAGGACGAGGCAGGTGATTCCGAAAAGCAGTTCCAAAGCACCCCCGCGCCGGTTATGCCGCCAGCCGGTGGCGGCCAGGCGCCGTCACCAGACGCCGGTCCGAAGGTACAGGTCGATTGACCGTGCGGCCCGGCGACCGTCGCCCATCGCAAGGATGACCGTGGCGCCGCCCCTTACGATGTCGCCGCCCGCAAACACGCCCCGCATGGACGTCCTGCCCGTTTCGGCGTCGGCGACGATGTTGCCCCACTTGTTCGTCGATATCGCGGGCGTGGCCTCCGTGATGATCGGGTTCGCGCCGTTTCCGATTGCGACAATCACGACGTCGGCGGGGATTACGAATTCGCTGCCCTCGATCGGCACCGGCCTTGGCCGGCCGCTTCGGTCCGGTTCGCCGAGCGCCATCTTGAGGCACTTCACGCCCGTCACCCAGCCGTTTTCGTCGGCGAGTATCTCGATGCCGTCCTGCAGCAGCTCGAAACGGACGCCCTCTTCCCTGGCGTGATGGATTTCCTCGATCCTCGCCGGCATTTCGCTTTCGCCGCGCCGGTAGACGATGATCGATTCTTCCGCCCCCAGGCGGAGCGCCGTGCGGGCGGCGTCCATCGCGACGTTGCCGCCGCCGAACGTCACGACCCGCCTGCCCCGCATCACCGGCGTGCCGGACGACGCGCCGAAGTTGTACGCGTCCATCAGGTTGGCCCTGGTCAGGTATTCGTTGGCCGAGTAGACCCCGAGGGAGTCCTCGCCCGGAATCTTCTTGAACCATGGAAGCCCGGCGCCGGTCGCGATAAAGATCGCCTCGAAACCGTCGTCGAACAGTTCCTGAATCGACGTGGACTTGCCGATGGCCATGTTCCTGACGATTTTCACGCCCCGCGACCTCAGGGCATCGACCTCGAAGTCCACAATGGCCTTCGGGAGGCGGAATTCCGGGATGCCGTAGACGAGTACCCCGCCGGTGCGGTGGAGCGCCTCGAAAATGGTGACGTCGTAACCGAGTGCGTTCAGGTCGCCGGCCGCGGTCAACCCGCCTGGACCGGAGCCGATCACGGCGACCCGGCGGCCGGTCGGCGCGGCAGCGGCGGGATTGTCACCGCCGGCCCCGTTTTCCCGGTCCCAGTCGGCGACGAACCGTTCCAGCTTGCCGATCTGGACGCTCTTCGCCGGATCCTTGCGGGATTTGGCGACGGTACAGACCGCCTGACACTGTTCCTCCTGGGGACAGACACGGCCGCAGACGGCTGGCAGGCAGTTGGTTTCCCTGATGCGTTCGGCGGCATCGTGGAACCTGCCTTCGGAGACCATTTCAATGAATCCCGGGATGTCGACGGCAACGGGGCACCCGGCGACGCACGGTCTGGTCCTGCACAGAAGACATCGCCGCGCCTCCTGCATTGCCTCATCCGGTGAGTATCCGAGCGGCACTTCGCGGATATTGCGGCGGCGCACTTCCGGATCCTGTTCCCTCATCGGCACCGGTTCGATGGCGAGTCTTTCGCGGGGTGTCAGTTTTTCAGCCACGTTTCAGCTCCCTGATCCTGGCGTCGAGCCTGCAGGCGTGATCCTTCCTGAACGCTTCGTAAGATTCCTTCTCATCGGACACGTACATCCGCTGCCTGCGCATCATGGCGTCGAAGTCGACCCCGTGGCCGTCGAATTCGGGCCCGTCCACGCACACGAATTTCGTTTCACCGTTCACGTTGACGCGGCAGCCGCCGCACATGCCGGTTCCATCGATCATGACGGTGTTCAGGCTGACCAGCGTCCGGACCCCGAATTCCCGCGTAAGCTGCGAGACCGCCTTCATCATGATCGGCGGGCCGATCGCCACGACGAGATCGATCCCGGCGCCGGGAGCCGCCAGCATGTCCCGCAGCGCGTCGGTTACGAACCCCTTCCTGCCGTAGGAACCGTCGTCGGTGACGCAGATGACGTCGTCAGAGGCCGCACGCATCTCGGCTTCCATGATCAGAAGTTCGCGGGTGCGCGCCCCGATTATGGAAGTGACATGGTTGCCGGCCTTCTTCATGGCCTGCGCAATCGGGTGTGACGGGGCGACCCCGATCCCGCCGCCAACGCACACCACATGACCGAATTTTTCGATGTGGGTGGGCCGCCCGAGCGGCCCCGCGATATCGGCGAGTTCGCCGCCTGCCTCGATGAGTGCCATTTCCGCGGTGGTTCGGCCGACGACCTGGTAAACCAGTGTGATGGTCCCGGCGTCCGGCGACGCGTCGGCAATCGTCAGGGGTATCCTTTCCCCGCCCGCGCCCGGCCGGACTATGACGAACTGGCCGGCCTTGCGGTGCCCGGCGATGTGCGGGGCCTCGACCACCATCCTGAACACGGACGGGGCGATGGGATCATTGCAGTGAATCCTGAAGCCAGGCTGCGACATACGATCCTCCGGGGTGGGATCAGTTATTTCCAGATTCGGGGGTAACGGGTTCTTCGGGCTGCGCGGGTGTGGGAACCGGTTCCGAGGGGGCGGCCGCTTCGTCGCGGGCGCGTTCCTCGTCGGCGATCTTCTTCGCGAGAATCTCGAGTTCCACCAGTTCGCCCGCCGCGGCGGCATTGGCGCGCAGCGTGTCGTACCAGTCGCGCCACATGGCGAGCCGCTTGAACAGGCCGAGTTCCGCCGTGACCTGCTGGATTTCCGCCTCGGTCGGCTCGACGTTCGAAATTTCACCCTTCAGCCTGACTGCAAAAACGCTTGCGCTGCCCTCGGGCCGGACCGGCTTGGCAAGAACGCGGGCCGCGGGAGTCAGGGACGCGAGATCATCGGTCAGTCCTTCGGCCTTCCCGAGCCCTGGAATGATCCCGGGGTTGTAATCCATCATGGCCCCGATGTTTTCGGGAACCGCCGCGATGTCGCCCGTTTCGCCGACGTGAACCGGCGTGTGGGGCGCGTACTGCGCGTTCAGCTGCGTGGCGACGTCAATCAAGGCGGCGTCCGGCGCGGACTGCAGCGCGGCGATGGCGCGGGTCGCCAGCGCGTCGAGTTCGACGGCGGACTTTTCTTCGCCGAGAAGCTTGCGGGCAATCACCTCGAAGGAACGATCGAAGTCCGGTTCGGACTTCGGACGCCGCGAATCGAGCATCACGATGAAGAAGCCCTTGTCGGACTTGATGACCGGTGACGCCTGCATTTCGACAAGGCCGTCCAGCGCCGCGGCCACCTCGGCGCCGTAGAGCGTCGAAACCGCTTCCGGGGAGAGCGCCGTCATTGCGCGGCCACCCAGCGTACGGGTGTCGGCATCTTCGGATTCGGCCTTCGCCAGCGCCTCGATCGCGTCGCGCAGATCGCTGCCGACCCGCCCCTTCAGCCCTTCCGCGGCGGCGTTCGCCCTGGCCGCGTCGGAGTATTTCACGACGTGGAAGTCGAACCCGGCCTCGACCGCGAAGTCGGCCTGGTGCTGTTCGAAGTAGGCGCGCGCCTTTTCCCTGTTGGCCTTCATCCAGGCCGTCACTTCCCGCTGATCGCCGACGAGGGCGGCAGCCAGGAGCGCCGGGGAGATTTCAAGATATTCGTACGAACGGACGTTCTTGCGCTGCGCGGCGACGAAGCGGGCCTCGCGCTCCGGGACGACCTGGCCGGCGGTGACCAGCCCGATCATCTTTTCGCGCTCGATTTCGCGCGCCACGAAATCCTCGAATTCCTGGAACGTGGCGTGCAGTTCCCAGCGAACCCAGTTCTGGTAGTACCTGGACTTGAATTCGCCGGTCGACGGGTCCCTGAACTGAGACACGATGCGTTCCCGCACCTCTTCGGGGCTGGCGATGAAGCCGTTCTTCCTGGCCTCTTCGGACACGAGCCACGTTTCGATGAGATCGTCCGCGACCTTGCGGTACTTAGTCATCGAAACCCTGCGCGGATCCGAACCGAACGCCATGAAGCGCTGGTCGCCGGGGAAACGCTGGAAACGGCCGCGCATGTACGCCATGGCCTGGCGGATCATGTCTTCCGACGGTTCCTGACCCGGACGGGGAGGATCGATCGTCAGGCGCAGGCCCATTTCCAGGTCCTGGGTGTCGATGACGCCGTCGCCGACCTTGATCAGTTCGGCGGCCGCTTCAGCCTTGGGTCCGGCAGCGCCGGCATTCCCGCGGCGCCGCGAACCGGCCATGTTGAACGACAGCACGAAGACGACGATGATGACGCCAAAAAGCACGTAAATGATTACGGATTTGGAGTGTTTCCTGAGCTCTGCAAGCATTCAATGGCTCCTGGGATCAAAAAGACAAAAGCGGCAGGAGTTTACTTCAAGTAAGTGCCCTGCGCAACAGCAGGAAAAAGGGTCTTCAAACCTTTTCGAGCAGGTGCCCCATCCGTGATTTCTTGGTTTCCAGGTAGGCCTTGTCGCGACTGCCGCGGGGCGGAACCTCTATCTGCACGCGCTCGACCACCTCAAGACCGAATCCGGACAGGCCTACTATCTTGCGCGGATTGTTGGTGAGCAGCCGCAGTTTCCGGAGGCCGAGGTGTGCAAGTATCTGGGCGCCCGTGCCGTAATCGCGGAGATCGGGCGCGAAGCCGAGGCTGGTGTTTGCATCGACAGTGTCCAGCCCTGAGTCCTGGAGCGCGTACGCCTTGATCTTGTTGGCGATCCCGATGCCGCGCCCTTCCTGCCTGAGGTAAAGAATGACCCCGCCTTCTGCGGCGATGCGCCTGATGGAATATTCAAGCTGGAGCCCGCAGTCGCAGCGCTGCGAATGGAACACGTCGCCGGTCAGGCATTCGGAATGGACACGGACCAGGGTCGGGCCGGGACCGATGTCCCCGCGGACCATCGCCACGTGGGCCCCGCCCCGCAGGGTGTCTTCGTAGACGACCGCCCGGAAGGGGCCCCATTCCGTCCGGACCATCGCCGAACCGACTGCGTGGACAAGAAGTTCCTTCTGCATGCGCCAGGCGATGACGTCGGCGACCGTCACGACGGGAATTCCGTTGCGGCGGCCGATTTCCATCAGTTCGTCGAACGTGGCGGCCGAACCGTCCTCGGAAAGGATCTGGCTGATCACGGCCGCCGGCGTACGTCCGGCCATGCGGCACAGGTCCACCGACGCCTCAGTCTGGCCGGCGCGGTTCAGCACGCCGCCCGGCACCGCCCGCAGCGGGAATACGTGTCCGGGAACGACAAAATCCGCCATCGACGCATGGTCGCTGCACAGGTCCTCGATGGTCCTCGCGCGGTCGAAAGCCGAAATGCCCGTCGTCGTCCCGGCACGGGAATCGACGGACACGGTGAATGCCGAACCGAAATGCGCCGTATTGCGGCTGGACATCATCGGGATGCCCGCGCGATCGACCATTTCATGCGTCATCGCCACGCAGACCAGTCCGCTGGCAATCTTGGTCATGCGGTTCACCGATTCCGGCGTCACCGTGTCGGCCGCGAAGACCAGGTCGCCCTCGTCGCCGCGTTCGCGATCATCGACGATGATGACCATTCCGCCCAGCCGCAGCGAATCGACCGCTTCCACGACCGATGCCGTCCCGCGCGCCCTGTCAGCAGATCCCCTTGCCATGCGGAGTCCCACCTCGAAACCGGCCGAATGATGACAGCCTAACCGCCCCAAGTCAACGCACCGGGGCGTGTGGACGCCCGTTGTCACGGCGCCTGGCGCCGGCTTCGGGTGGCCGGTGCATAAATGCTATAATCCGCCGCGGCACAAGCCGATTCGGAGGGTCTCATGGATGCCGGCGTTCCGGAATCTTTTGGAATCAACGTGTTCGAGCAGGTCGTGGCCTCGCGGGGCATGGTCCTTTTCGTCCTGCTGCTGCTCATCGCCATGTCTCTGGTGTGCTGGTTCATCATCGGCGTGAAGGCCTGGTCCTTCCGCAGGATGCGCCGGCAGACCGAAGAATTCATCAAGGCGTTCTGGGCGGCACAGAACCTGGACGAAGTACGCGAATCGGCACGGCGCCTGGCGGACTCGCCTGTGTCGCGCATCTTTTCGGCCGCCTACACCGAAATGAAACGAAACAAGGAGGGCCATGGCAGCAGCGGCCCCATCAGTGTGGACTCGGACTTCGGGTTTGAAAACGTCGAACGCACCCTCCGCAGGACGGTCCAGGAGGAAACCACGCGCCTTGAGAAGCTGACGCCGTTCCTGGCGACCACCGGATCCGCCGCGCCCTTCATCGGGCTGTTCGGCACCGTCTGGGGAATCATGAACGCCTTCGCGTACATATCGCCCGACCGCCCCGTTCTCGAAACCGTCACGCCGCACATCGCCCAGGCCCTGGTCGCCACCGCGATCGGCCTGCTGGCCGCCATCCCGGCGGTAATGGCGTTCAACTTCTTCAATTCGAAGATCCGGGTGCTGGTGGTCGAGATGGAAAACTTCTCAATCGACTTCCTGAACATCCTGAAGCGCCACTTTTTCAGGGAACGGTGAGGGCGCGGGGGCCTTCGCGGCCCCGGACAGGCGTCCCGGGAGGGTCCGATGGGTATGGGAGGAAGCGGCGGCAGCCACCGCGGAATGATGGCCGACATCAACGTCACCCCGCTGGTCGACGTGATGCTGGTGCTGCTGATCATCTTCATGATCTCCTCGTCGATTGAGACGATGCAGGTCCAGCAGGAAAAGCAGCGCATCGAAAAGACGGCGGAGCAGCAGAACCTGGACCGGAACGTGCCGGTCAACCTGCCGAAGACCAACGCCGAGCCGGTCAACCTGGCCGAGGAACAGAAACTGGTTCTGTCGATAACGCCGGACGTGAAATTCTTCCTGGGCGAAACCATGATCCTCGACTGCCTGGCGGTCGCTCCGGGCATCAGGCCGGCGGTCGCGACCGATTCGCGGCGCTCGTGGGGCGAGGGAGATGACGCGGCATTCGTGCCCTGCCTGGACTCCCTGGTCAAGAAGCTGGAACCGAACGCGAAGCTCCAGACCGACAAGGAATTGTACCTGCGTGCCGACCGCAGCCTGCCGTACGGCCTGACGCTCAAGGTGATGGCCCGGATCAGGGCGGCGGGGGTCGGGAAGTTCGGACTGGTGTCGGACTCGGAACCGGATGCCGGCGACGGCGGTTGACGGGTTGAATCTGCCCGCCTGACGGCGCGGCACGGGGCTTTACGATGGCGTTTCTGGACAGGACGGCCGCGGGCCTGGGACTTCCCGACAGGAAACACCTCCTGTTCGGCGTGGTACTGACGATTGCCGTCCACATCGTTATCGTCGTCGCGCTGGCCACTGCCGGCGGCGGACAGGGCGATCCGCTGGCATCGCTGATGGCCGGACCGCAGCGCATGTGCGGCGACGCCAGGTGTCCAGAACCGCCGTTCATGTCCCTGCGGCGCGGCCCCGACGCGATGGACGTGATGGACGCCGGGATTGTCGAGGCGTCGGTGGTGCCGATGCTGGGCATGGCGAAAAAGATGCCCGGCCAGCTTCCGCGTTTCCAGAAATACGAGCAGGCGGCGCGCACGGACGAGGCCGTCAACATATCGAAGAAAAACCAGGACACCAGGGAAATCAAAAACAAGGACGTCAAGGCGAAGGATGCTGAACTGGATCGCCGCCGCAAGAAAAAGGACCTCGGCGACATCCTCGACGACGTGCCGGACAACGATGACCCGCGCGCCAGGGCGACGGCGCTCGACAAGATACTCGGTTCGGAAAACGGTTCCGTCAACGGTTTCGGCACCGAGGCGAAGGAAGGCAGCGAATACGGCGCCAGGGTGGGCGAAGCCATCAGGGCGCAGTTCACCATTCCTCCTTACCTGACCGATGCCCAGCTCAAGAGGCTCAGCGTCAGCATCCAGATTTCAAAGATCAGCGCGGCCGGCCAGATCATTGAATACAAGGTTGTCAGCACGTCGTCCGACAACAACTTCAACAACGCGGCACTGTACGCCATCAAACGATTTTCACAGAAGGACGGCGGCAGCGCGTTCCTTCCGGCACCCGACATGAAGACGCTCGACTTCGTCAACCGGCGCGGAATCAGGGTGGATCTGAACGGCGCCCTGTTCAGGAGATGAATTGACCGGTTCCGCATCCATGCCGGCCGCGGCCGCCCTCTCAATCATCCTGTCCGCGCTGTTACCGGCGGGCGCCGGGGCAGCTCCCGGTGACGTATCGACCGGGTTGCCGGCGGCATTCGAAAATCCCGCCCCGGCGGACGACAGATGCGGCGAATTCGGCTGGAACCCGGCGGTGCAGGCATCGGTCCCGGTCGCCTGGCCGCTCATTCTCGACCTGTCCCCGGCGGGCGCGCTTGAACAGGAGGCGGTCAGGCTCGCGGACGCGGCGGCCGGTTACCTTTCCCTGACCGGCGCCTTCGAGGTTCTCGGGCGCGACGTCGCCCCGACCGGCGGCGCGATAACCTGGATTTCACCGCTCGCATTCGACTACCTGGGCTGGCGGCAGGCCGGGTGCTGGATGGTCGTGACGGGAACCATCGCCCCGGCCGACGGCGGCCTCGTCAGCGTCGAACTCGCCGCCTGGCTCACCGAAGAAGGCAACAGCCTTCGGATATCCGGCCGGACGGCAGTGATTCCGCCGGCCGACATCGCCCTGTTCGCGTCCAGGTTCGTCGAGGCGGTCGCGGCCTGCGTCACCGGCGTCCCGGGCATGCTCGACACCAGGGTGGCATATGCCAGGAAAAAGGCTGGCGGCGTAAAGGAAATCTGGGTTTCCGACATCGGATCGGGAGGACAGAAACAGGTCAGTTCCGACGGGGTGCTGGCCGTGCTGCCGGCGTGGGGTCCCGGGGGCACGGTGGCCTGGACCGGATACGCTGCCGGGAATCCCGACGTGTACCTCGACGGTCGCCGCTTCGGGGATCGGGAGGGCATGAGCACCGGAATCGCCTTCTCACCCGACGGTAAGTTCGCTGCCGTCACCTGGGCGCGCGAGGCGTCGTCCGACATCTACCTCGTGGATCCCGGCGACGGTGGCGAGGTCGCGCGCCTGACGACGTCCCACGGCGACGACATGAGCCCGGCCTGGTCGCCGGATTCCGGCAGGATCGCATTTGTCTCCGACCGCTTCGGCTACCCCAGCATATTCGTCATGAACCGCGACGGAACGGAACAGGAACAGCTCCCGCTCCCGGGCAACTACAACACCGGGCCGGACTGGTCGCCGGACGGAACCAGGATCGCCTGGCAGAGCCGCGGCGCGAAGTCGCGCTTCTCGATCTGGACTTACGACGTGCAGACGGGGCAGGCACGGAAGATCAGCAGGGACGCCCATAACAACGAGGAACCGTCATGGTCCTCGGACGGAAGGTTCATCGTCTACACGTCGACACGCGGCGGCCGCAAGATGCTTTACATCATGAACGCCGACGGTTCGGGCGCCAGGCCGGTCTTCCAGGACGACGCCGAATACTACACGCCGGCGTGGGAAAGACGCATACCCCGGATCCGGCCGTGAGGATGCCGCGGCACAAGTGGTATCATCGGCATGTTCATTCCGCGAGGAACTGATGGGTGGCGCTTTCGGACAGAAGGGTGGCACGCGGCGGACCTCGGCGGCGCTCGGGGCGCTCGGCAGGCGCGAGGCGCCCGGCGTGACGGCCGGCGCGGACGCCTTCCCGATAGTGATTTCGGGTGCCTCCGGCGCCAGGGTGCGGGACGCGGACGGCAACCGCTACATCGACATGACGTCGTTCTTCGGCGCCTGCCTGGCCGGGCACCGGAACCCGGCCGTTACAACCGCGGCCAGGCGCGCGATCGGGCATCTCGTCCACGGGATGGGCGACGTCTATCCGGACGAAACACGTGCAAAACTGCTTGAATTGGTCTGCGGCCTGATGCCGGCCGGCGACTACCGCGGGCTCCTTTCGCTGAACGGTTCGGACGCTGTGGAAACCGCCCTGAAATTCGCCGCTGCGGCGACCGGCAGGGGCGGGGCCGTCGCATTTCAGGGGTCCTACCACGGCCTGTCTGGAAACGCGCTGGAAGTAACCAGCCGCGACACGTTCAGGACGCCTTTCGAATCCTCGATGTCCGGCCGGGCGGTTTTCGCGCCCTGGCCCGCGCAGGACGGCTCCGACGCTGACCGCGTGCTTGAAATCGTTTACGGCATGGCCCGCGCGCCTGTCGTCAACAGATGGGGCGTCGATATCGGAAGGCCGGGCGCCCTCATCGTCGAACCGATTCAGGGCCGAGGCGGCATGCGGGTGCCTCCCCCCGGGTTCCTGCGCGGACTGGCGGGGATATGCCGCGACAACGGCATCGTCTTCATAACCGACGAAATTTTTTCCGGAACCTTCAGGACGGGCCGGTTCCTGGCCGGCGACTTCGACGGTGTCGCGCCCGATGCGGTCTGCCTCGGAAAGGCGCTTGGCGGGGGATTCCCGTTGTCGGCGGCCATGATGCGGCCATGGCTCGCCGATGCGGTTGCCCGCGACCGGGGCGAGGCGGTCCACACGTCCACGTTCATGGGATGGCCGGTCGCCTGCGCTGCCGCGACAGCCAACATCCGGCAACTGCGGCGGCTCGACCCGGCCGCCGGCGCGGCGCGCATCGAACGCGCCGTCAGGGCGGCGGCGGAAGGCTGGACGCGGCGCTTCCCGGCAGTGGCCGGGGTTCGGGGGCGGGGGGCCATGCTTGGCCTTGAATTTGCAGGTCCCGCCAGGGGTGAAACGGTGATTGCGGTCGTGCGCGAATCTCTGCGCCTCGGCCTCCTGGTGCTGCCGGAGGGACCGGAACCGTGCGTGATTTCACTGACGCCGCCGTTGTCGATTGGCGCCGACCTTGACGGGGCGCTAACCATCCTGGAAAAGGCGCTGGAAAAGGTGTGCGGATGATGGATCCAGTTTTGATTGAGGCCGTCAGGGACCTGATTGCCTCTGCGGTCGGCGGCGCGGAAATACCCGATCGCGACTTCGTGCGGCTCGCCGTCGACATCGCGCGTGAACAGGGCCTGGTCGTGGAAGGCCGTCCCCTGACCGGCGATCGGTGCGGCCTGGATGTCATCGACCCGATGCCGGAAACCGCCTTCAAGATGATGACGGTCGCGTCATTCCCACCGTCCGCGGCGGCGGCAGAATTCGTGACGTCGGGAACGACCACGGGCCGGCCCGGAAGGCTGCTCGTCCGCGACATTGATCTGTACAGGCAGTCGGTGGTGGCGGGTTTCAGGATGTTCTGCATGTACGGCAACGCGCCCCGCCGTTTCCTGAGCCTGATCCCGTCCGGGCCTGCCCGTCCCGGCTCCTCGCTGTCATGGATGGCATCCTTCCTGATGGATGAATTCGACGAAGGCCGCGGCGTTTTCGCAGGTGACGGCGGGCGACTGGACGGCGGTGCGGTCATTGAAACCCTGTCCGAATCGGGACTTTCGGGTCAGCCGCTGTTCATCCTGGGCACCTCCCTTGACTTCATGACGCTCTACGAATTCCTCGTCTCAACGCCCGCGCGCCCCATTCCGGCCGCTGGAACGCGCATCATGCATACGGGCGGGGCCAAGGCATCCGGCCGCGAAATAACCAGGCCCGAACTGATCTCGGCGGCCGGCCGTCTCCTTGGCGCTGCCCCGGATGACGTGATCGAGGAATTCGGGATGACCGAACTGTTTTCCCAGGCCTATGACTCGCCGGCGGTCACCCCGGGTCCCAGGCGGCTGGTGCCGGTGCCCTGGATGAGGACGCGTGTTCTCAATCCCGGGACGCTCGCCGACGTGGCGGACGGCGAACGTGGAATCCTGGTCCATTATGACCTGGCCGCCGCCTGGACGTGCGTCGCGCTCATGGCGGCGGACACGGCAGTCAGGAAGGACGGCGGATTCTGCGACATAAAACGTTCCGTCGGCGCCCCCGCGCGGGGATGTTCCAGCGAGGCGGCCTCCGGCGTTGACATGCGGGACGGCAAACCATGAAGGAACCCTTTGACCTGCTACGCGAAATGCGTGACGGCTGGATGCAGTCCGTCGGCGATCGCGCCCTCGTGCCGGGCCCCTTCCTGACGTCCGGCGAAATTGCCCTCCTTTCGGCATCCACAGGCTGGACGGGCCTCCACCTGGCAGAGGCGGTCAGGCGTGCCTTCTCGCCTTACGGTGACCCGGAACTCGCCCTGATGTGCGGGAAGACGCCCCGGGCGCGCAAGCGGCCGCTGCTGCTGGCCATAACGGCCGGACGCGTGCCCGCACTGGCGGCCCGCGTGGTATTCCACGGGATGGCGGCAGGCATGGACGTGTCCGTCAAGCCCTCGTCCGCCGAGCCGGTGTTCGCGGAGCTGCTTCGGCGATCGGCGGTTGCCTGCGATCCGGACGCCGGCGTTTCGATCGCGCCGAACGACGGTCCCGGACTGGCCGGACTCGTGGCTTCGGCGCCGGCCTGCGTCGCGTACGGTTCCGACGCCACCGTGCGGCGCATCCGTGAAGCGAGGCCGGGGCTTCCAACCCTGGTCGGCCCCCACATGGAATCGCTGTCGGTGGTATTCGTGGAATCGATCGCTTCCGTCACTGCGGCAGGCAGCGTGGCGGCTTCAATCGCCGCGGACACGGCGATTTACGACCAGGACGGGTGCCTGTCGCCGATCGCGGTCCTGGTTTCGGAAGGTGGTGCGGTTACATCCGCAAAATTCGCCGAACTCCTGCTGGCCGCGCTTCTGTCCAGCCCGTTCGAACCGGGCGTTGCGAACATCGAAACGCTGGCCGCAGTGCGCATGTTCGAACGGGAAGCGTCCGTGATGCACGGCCACGAATCGGTGATGAGGGGCAGCAGGGCCTGCCCGCCGCTGGTCGTGTTGTGCGACCGGGTCAGGCCGGGCCCGGGCAGCCGAACGCTGCAGGTCGTCCCCTTCGGGCCCGCGCACTCGCTCCCGGACCTCGACGCCATGGTCCCGCACCTTCGCGGCCGGGTCCAGGGCATGTCCCTGTCCGGCGGCGACGATCGTGCGGCGGCGCTTTTCGCCGCCAACCCGCTCTTCCGGCCGAACTACACCTGCCCGCACGGCCGTCTGCAGGATCCCCCGGCGCGGTGGCGTGAAAACGGCAT
Organism: uncultured Anaeromyxobacteraceae bacterium; assembly: GCA_964470365.1. GTDB lineage: Bacteria > Myxococcota_A > UBA9042 > DTJE01 > DTJE01 > JAGOFO01. The sequence continues at coordinate 127,371 of CAYYCO010000002.1, forward strand.
CGTTCTGTGCGATGAACTGCGAAGGATTCGGGAGGGATGAAAACCGGCGACTTCCGCGCGTCGGGGCGGTAATCCGCGGCTCACATGCCGAGGCCGGCCGTTTCGGCTTCCTCGGGGGGCGCGACCGGCTTAGGCTCCGGTTCGTCCAATTCCGGGCTGTCGTCCGTGATCGGAGTCGCCATCACAAGGCTGAAATAGTCGCTTTCCCAGTGAACGGTTTCGACCTTCCACGAACGGATATTGCCGAACCCGTCGACGCCGCCGTCGCGCAGCGCCCTGGTTTCCTTGTCCAGCGAGGACTTGAGGCTTGAAGCGCGGTTCGGCTGGGTCAGCGCGAAGAACCGTTTCCCGTGGTTCAATTCCTCGAGATACGCCTTGAGCTGCGTCGCCTTCATCAGCGGCTTGATTTCGCTGTGCGTGAAGTACGTTTCGCCACGCCAGGTGATCAGCCACGCGACGACATCCTCCCGGCACACCCGCTTGGTGTTGTAACCCAGCGCGTCCGGAATGAACCCGAGGCCGGCCTTCTTGAGGAGGGGCGTATACGTGTCCTCGACCTCGGGGGTGTTCGGCATCAGTTCGCATCGCCTGAAATAGTCTTCAAAAAGGTATTTCTGGGACCACGACGGCGACAGCGTGGGCATGTAGAAATTCAGGCACCACCAGGCAAGGGCCAGCGATATCCCCCAGAGCGCGGCCAGGCCCCCTTTCCGCAGGCGTCCGGCGAAGATCATGGCCACGAAACAGAGTCCGCCAACCACCAGCCAGGCGGTCAGGAACGTCTTGTACTGCAGCGCCGGCGCCGTGATGATCTTCTTGACGGACGGGCTGATGAATTCATAGAAAGTGGAATCCTTCCACTTGATGTCGGTGCCCTCCGCGACCGCCGCCTCCGGGTCGTTCGGAAGATGCGAAGGCATCGGCCTGTCGTACTTGTAGGTGAACATCTGCCTGAACACCTGCATGTCCGAACGTATGAAAAGACCGACGGAAAGCATGATGCCGAGCCCCGCGACCGCGACGAGCCTGGCGATCCATGTGCGATCCTCGAGGAAGTCCTTCAGGAGCAGGGCGACGATGAAGATCGTCGGGAACACCGCCGGGAAGATGTAGTGGTGATACTTCGTGGCCGACAGCGTGAAAAGCACATACGAGAAAAACGCCCAGACGTACAGGAGCAGACGCATCCTGGCTTTCGGATCGGTGTCGCGCAGGCGCAGCCTGAAGAGGCCGAGCAGGACGAGCGGCATGAAGGCGATCCAGGGGAACGTGCCGATAGACAGCCAGCGCATGAAATGTTCGAAGGTCCCGGTGTCGATCTGGTGGACGCCGGCGCCGAGCCTGTTGAAGTGATCGTGCACCAGGAAGCGGTTGTAGAAGCCCATGCCGTGACGGCAGAACATGCCGGCGTACCAGGGCACCATGACCAGCCCGAAGAATGACAGGCCGCGCCCCAGGTCCAGCTTCCTGAGCAGGCGCCATTCACCGGTCAGCAGAAGATAGAAGACCACAATCGCGCCGGGCAGGCAGAAACCGAGCAGCCCCTTCCCGAGCGTGGCGTATCCGAAGAACATGTAGGCGGTCCACAGGATGAAGCGGCGTATCCACCTGTCCCGGCCTTCCGGGGTCAGCAGCCGGCCGGCGCGCCATTCCCTGTACATCGGCACCAGGACGGCCGCCAGCAGCGCGACGGTAGCCACCGCATACATGATCGCGTGGATCCAGCCGCTTTTCTGGAAAAGGAAAAGCACCCGGTTGATCCCGGTGTACCTGGACAGGTTGCCCTCCGGGAAGAGATCGAGGCCGACGTTGACGAACTGCGGCACGGCGGTGATCAGGAACAGCGCCAGCACGCCCAGGAACCTGACGAGGAACCCCCTGTTCGAAGCCTCGAAGCGGGGCGCGAAGATGGCGCCGGCAAGGAAAAGCATGCCGATCGACATCGTGCCGGCGTAAGGGAGATCGGTAATCGCCTGGCGCGACAGGAAGAAGAACATCGGCGCGGTCATCAGCAGGCCGGCGGCGGCCAGGCCCGTGCGCCGGTTGAAGATGAGCGAGAAATTCACATACGCGAACAGGACGACCAGCGCCCCCAGGAACGCCCACGAAATCCTGATGGCCCAGTCGCCGAACCCGAGCAGGTGCATGCCGATGATGTCGCCGTACATGATCAGCACGGGCTTCGAAAAGAACCATTCGCCGGTGGGCGATTCGCCGCCGATCTTGTCCTTGTATCCCCACCACGGCGAAAGCGTGTCGTGGTTTTCGAACATGTACCGGGCAGTCTCGCCGTAATGCGTTTCCCAGCAGTCCCACAGCCCGAAAGAGCCGGCGCCGATGAAGAACAGCAGGGCGGCGGCAAGGAAGACGGCGGTCCTGACGAGCCACTCGCGCCGAAGCGGCGCCCGCGTCGGTATATCGTTGAATTCGGTGCACAGCAAAGGCGAAACCGACGTGACCGGGGCGTCTTCCATCATGATGAAACCTGAACCTCAAAGCCTCAAATCGGGCGAATTTTAACGGGTTGGGCAGAATTTGCAAGGAAGCCGGCCGGTTCAGGACATGGTGTTCCCCGGCGCCGGTCGAAGGCTGCAAAGGCCGTTGCCCCGACCGAAATGTTTACAAAACGTAAAAGCGGTTAAACGCCGGTAAAAGTTAGCATCCCGCCGCCGCCGCCCCCTTGACTTGGGGCATGCGGGTGAACAGACTTGCACCCGTTGAACGCTGCCATGTCCGCGGCAGACGATGCGGCGCCCGGGCCCGGCCCGGGCCGCTGCCCGATGAAACGAATTCTGGAGGCCCTAAATGGAACAGGATGTTCGTGTTCTTACGGAAATGGTCCGGCAGGAAAGCGCCTTCGTCGACCGCCTGACCAGCGAAATCGGACGCGTGATCGTCGGCCAGAGGGACCTGGTCGACCGGATACTGATCGCCCTTCTCTGCCGCGGCCACGTCCTGATCGAGGGCGTTCCCGGACTGGCGAAGACGCTGACGGTCAAAACCATCGCCGACGCGCTGGACTCGTCGTTCTCGCGCGTGCAGTTCACGCCGGACCTTCTGCCCGCCGACCTCACGGGCACCCAGATTTACAACCAGGCGGCCGGCACGTTCTCGGTGCGGAAGGGACCGATCTTCGCGGGCATCGTCCTTGCCGACGAAATCAACCGCGCCCCGGCCAAGGTGCAGAGCGCCCTGCTGGAGGCGATGCAGGAACGCCAGGTGACCATCGGCGACAAGGCTTTCCCGCTGCCCGACCCGTTCCTTGTCCTGGCAACGCAGAACCCGATCGAGCAGGAAGGAACCTACCCGCTTCCTGAAGCCCAGATCGACAGGTTCATGCTGATGGTCCGCGTCACGTACCCGTCCAAGGAAGAAGAACTGCAGATTATGGATCGCATGGCCCTGTCGGCGCCGACAAAGGTCGAAAAGGTGCTTTCCATCGCCGAGCTGCAGCGGGCGCGGTCGATGATGTCCGAAATCTACATGGATCAGAAGGTCAAGCAGTACATCGTCGACCTGGTTTTCGCGACGCGCGACCCGGAGGCCGCCGGCGTGGACAACGTGGCCGACTACGTCAGGTACGGGGCGTCGCCGCGCGCGACCATCGCACTGTCCGAGGCCGCGAGGGCGCACGCCTTCCTGCGTCACCGGGGTTACGTCATCCCCGAAGACGTCAAGGCCGTCGGACTCGACGTGCTGCGCCACAGGGTGATCCTGTCGTACGAGGCCGAGGCCGAAAACCTGACGGCCGAGGACCTGCTGACCAGGATCTTCGATTCGGTACAGGTTCCCTAGCCGGTAACGGGGCTTGGAAATGAACGCTGACAAGGATCTGCGCACCCTGCTGTCGAGAGTCCGTCGAATCGAGATAACGGCCCAGCGGCTGGTCAACGAACAGCTTTCGGGCCGCTACCATTCGGTCTTCAAGGGCAGGGGCATGAGCTTCGACGAGGTCCGCCCCTACTCGCCCGGCGACGAAGTCCGGATGATCGACTGGAACGTCACGGCCAGGACCGGCGATCCTTACATCAAGCGCTTCGTCGAGGAACGCGAGCTGACCATAATGATCCTCGCGGACGCCTCGCTTTCGATGGACTTCGGCCTTTCCAGCTTCCCGTTCAAGGAACGGCGCGGGACTGTCGAGATCCAGGACACCAAGCGCGAACTCGCCGCACAGATCGCGGCGGCGATCGCACTTTCTGCCCAGATGAACAACGACCGGGTCGGGCTCATCACGTTCGGCGGCCAGGTAACGAATTTCATCCCGCCGCGCAAGGGCCGCAGGCACGCGCTCCACGTCATCCGGGAAGTGCTTTCGATGGAGGCCGGCGGCGGCACGACGGACCTGGCTGCCGCACTGGGGTACCTTGGAAAGGTCGTCAAGAGGCGCACGGCGGTGTTCATCCTTTCGGACTTCGAGGTGCCGCCGTTTGAAAAGGAACTGCGCGTGGCGGCCAGACGGCACGACATTCACGGAATGATCGTGCGCGACCGCTTCGAAGACGAACTTTTCGAGGGCGGCATCGTGACGCTGCGCGACCAGGAAACAGGGGCCTTCCTCCCGGTCAGCACCGATCGCGCGTTCCTCGAAAGGTACAGGGAAGACGTGCGGCGCCACATCGACGGGACCGAAATGGTGTTCCGGCGACTCCGCCTGCCCGTGTCCAGGTTTTCGACGGCCGAGCCGTGGGACCGGACGCTGTCCGGCCACTTCGCCCGCCTGAAGGGCAAGGCTTTGTGATCCGGGGGCTTTGATGAAACGCCTGCTGATTTGTGCCGTGCTGATGCTCGCCGCGATTCCATTGGCGGCCGCTGCCCAGGAACCGCAGCCTGGCGGTGTCACCGTGGCCGTGGATCCGGTTCAGCCTGTCAAGGTCGGGCAGCAGTTCACGCTGACGTACCGGTTCGGTTACGAACAGGGCACGAAGCTGTACTTCCCCGACCGCCCCGTCACCGCGCCGTTCGTCTTCGTGACGTCATCGGCCGATCGCCCCGGTGTACTCGGCACCGGGACCTCCGAAAGCCATTCCATCACTCTGATGGCGGTCAAGGCGGGTTCGGCCGAAATGGCGCCGTTCGACGTACCAGTCGTGCTGGCCGACGGAACGACCGGCATGGTAAGGACGCCAGCGGCGGCCATCGAAGTGGTTTCCACCATCGGCAATGAAAACGATCCACAGGTCGCGCAGTTCGCGACACCGGCGCCGCTGATCGTCAGGAACGACCTGCTGCTGTGGATTCTCGGCGCAGTGCTGGTCGCCGCCGTCGCCGCGGCCGCGGGCATTCTCGGCTACCGTCGGTACCGCGCATGGGTGCTTGCGCATACCCCGCCGCCTCCGCCCGAACCGGCCCACGTAACTGCATACCGCAGGCTGGCCGAAATCGAGGCGATGGGGCTCATCGATGCTTTCCGCTTCAAGGAGCTCGCACTGCTGCTTTCGGAGGTCGTCAGGGAATTCCTGGGCGCCAGGCTCGGCTTCCCGGGCTCCGACTCGACGACCTGGGAAACCCTTGATTTCGTCAAGGCTGCCGGACCGGGTGGCGCGTCAGGACGGCTCGATCCCGCGGAACTCGAGGACTTCCTCAGCCTGTGCGATCTCATCAAGTTCGCGAAGTTCCAGCCGACCGTGGCCGACGGGGCGGCCCTCCTGAAAAGAGGCCGCGGAATCGTGGATCGAGTGATGAATGCCGACGACGCGCCCGCCGTGGCCACGATCACCGCCGAAGATCGGGGAGGCGAAGATGCGGTTTGATTCCCCGCTTATGTTCCTGCTGCTCATTCCCGTGGCAGCCGTCGCCGTCTTCGGACTGCTGCGGATGCTGCGACGGCCTTCGCACCTGCGGTTCCCGACCACCTCCCATGCAACGGTGGCCGGTCGCGGAATCCGCGCGAAGCTGGCCATCATGCCGGTCGCACTCATCCTCGCCGGCATGGTGGCCGGCGTCTTCGCCCTTGCGCGGCCCCAGGTCCGCGACCATGAAAACCTGAACGGCGAAGGCGTCGATTTCGTTATTGCCCTGGACATGTCGTCGTCCATGAACGCCGTGGACATACCGCTGGAAAAGATCAAGGCGCTCCAGCTGGTCGGACAGGAACCGCCCAACAGGTTCGAGACCGCCAGGAAAATCCTGAAGGAATTCATCTCGACCAGGGAATTCGACCGGATCGGGCTGGTCGTTTTCGCGTCGCAGGCCTGGGTTAAGTTCCCGCTGACCCTGGATCGCCAGACGGTCGCCCGCATGCTTGACGGCCTGATACTGGACAACGGCCTGCGGAACGAGGCCGGCCAGTGCACGAACGGCTGCACGATCATGGGCGATTCCACGGCGATCGGCGACGCGCTCGCCAGGTCCTTCAAGCGCCTTGAGGATTCAAAGACGAAAAGCCGGAACATCATCCTGATCACGGACGGCAACAACAACTCCGGGGCGGCGGCCCCCGCCAGCATCGCCGATTTCATCGCCACGGAATCGGCGGATCGCCCGGTCCGGGTGTTCCCTTTCCTGATCGGCGACAACGTGGACACGTTCTGGCCCGCCATCCACCCTATGACGGGACAGCAGATGGTCGGGCCTGACGGCCTGAAGCTCTACCAGCCGATCAACGACCAGGCGAACGTCAACCCGGACCTGCTCAAGGAGATCGCGGAGGTCACGAAAGGAAAGCTGTACGTGGCCCCGTCCGCTAAGGATTTTGAAAAGGATTTCAAGGATCTTGAAAGGACCGAATTCTCGGCGCCGGCAGTCAGCAACTGGAAGGAAGCGTTCACGTGGCCGCTCGGACTGGCGATCATCTTCTGCCTTTCCGGTGCCGTGCTGTCGATGACGGTGCTCCGCCGCTGGCCGTAACCGCAGGGGTGAAACGTGTTCAATTTCGAAGCCATTCACTGGGGAAACGGCGATATGTGGTGGCTGCTTCTGCTGCCGCTCGCACTTGTTCCCGCCTGGATTTCCTACGAACTCTTCCATCGGCGGGTCGCCAGGTCCTTCGGGGGCCGCAGACTGGTCGGCCGGATGATCGGCGGCGCCGGATTCGGACGCAGGCTTGCCACCTTCGCATGCGTCTTCGTCGCGCTCGAACTGCTGTCCGTGGCCGCGATGCGCCCGAAATACGGGCTCAGGGACGTGACGTTAAGCGGAGCGGGGGTCGACGTGGCAATCGTCGTGGATGCAAGCCGTTCCATGAAGGCCGCCGACGTCATGCCGGATCGCCTTGGCATGTCGGTGATCACCGTGTCGCACGTTCTTGAGGCGGCAGCGGGAAACAGGTTCTCGCTGGTTCCTTTCGCCGGAATCGCATTCATACAGAGTCCCCTGACCGTTGATTACGGCATTATCAGGCAATACCTGAACGACCTCCGGGTCACCGACATGCCGGTGCCGGGAACCGCGCTCGGGAGGGCGCTTTCAACGGCGGCCCGGTCGCTCGGAATCGATTCGCCCGGCTTCAAGGGTTCCTCGGGCAAGGCCATCATCGTCCTGACGGACGGCGAAAACCACGAGGGGGAGCCGGAGCAGGTGGCGGCCGACCTGGCCGGCAAGGGCGTGCGGATATTCACGGTCGGGGTCGGCACGCCGGAGGGCAGGCCGATTCCGGAACTTGATGAAAAGGGCACCATAACCGGGCTGGCGCTGCAGGAAGACGGCGTTTCGCCCGTTATTTCAAAACTGGACGAAGAACTGCTGCGGAAGATCTCGGAAAAGACCGGCGGCCGCTACTACTCTCTGTCATCGGTGGCATCGGTGGCAGCGGTGTCGCAGGGACTCGCGGCCGACCTTGAATCGATGCAGCGGGACGAGTACCTGACCGCGGTTGAAAGGCTGCTTGAAGAGCGGTTCCAGTACCCCCTGGCGGCCGGCCTGATCCTGCTGGCCCTGCCCTTCCTCTGGACCGGGGGGCGCAGAAGGATCGCCGGAACCATGGCCGCGCTGGTGATCCTTTCGGCGGCGCCGGCATCGGCGGAACCGTTCGAGCATCCGGTCCTTGCCGCGCTCTTCAACCGCCAGCAGCCGGACATCAGGAAGGCCGCGCGCATGATCGACGACGGCAAGTACGGCGACGCACTGAAACTGCTGCAGGAAATTTCGAAAAAACTCCCGCCCGCGCCGGCCATCGAATACGACACCGCCATCGCGGCCATGAAGGCCGGGGATCTCCAGGTCGCCCAGGACGCGATCGGGCGCGCAGTCGAACTCAACCGCGGGCTGGCGCCTGCATCGCCGCAGCGGCTGTCCGATTCGGCCCTGTTTGCCACCAAGGGGTCAATCCTTGTCGAAAAAGCCAGGAAGACCCAGACGGACGGCGGCGACAGGAAGGAGGCTATCAGGGTGTACAGGGAGGCCGTCGAGGCATTCACCGCGGCGCTGCTGCTCGACCCTTCCAGCGAACAAATCCGCCGAAACCTTGAAATCGTGTCACTCGCGGCCTTTCCCTCGTGTTCGAGCCTGGATGACGGCTACGAGGCCAACGAGTCGGCCGGGGCTGCGAAGATGCTGACGCCTGACGCGCAGACCGGTGCCGTGAACGAACGCATGCTGCTCTGCCCGGACAACCAGGACTGGTTTGCCATACGGCTGAGGCCGGGCGAAACACTGTCGGTGTCGGTGGAAAAACCGGCCCCGGCAGGCCAGCAGGCAGCTGTGCAGCAGCCCGCTCAGGGTCAGGCGCAGGCACCGGCGGCGAAGCCGGAACCGGCCGACGTGGACATCCGGCTTGTCGGCCCGGACGGGACGGAACAGGCAGCGGCGGGCAAGTCCGCCAGGTTCACTTCGCGCGACGCGGTCGATTCCACGGTGCTGCTGCACGTGACCGGCCCGGCGGTCGAGGACGGCGTCGACTATGTCGTCAACGCGAACCTGATACCGTCCTGCGCCGCCGGGGGCGATGACAGGATGGAGGACAACGACGGCATGGCGGCGGCAGCGTCGATATCGGACGGCGACCTCGATCTGCGCCTGTGCCCCCTTGACGACGACTTCTTTGCATATACCCTTCCAAAGGACGCCGCCCGTCAGGTCAAGCTGTCGTTCAGCGCGCAGGACGGGCCGATGGAACTGGCGGTCCTGGCAGCGGACGGTACCCCCGTGGACGTGCAGACGTCGGTCGGGGACGCCGGGACCGAAAAGGTTGCCCTGCTGCCGGAATCGACCGGGGACGCACAGTTTGCAATCGCCGTCGCCGGCGGTGGCTACGAGGGCTTCTACCGACTCTCGATCGGCGAACCCGAGGGCGGGAAGGACAAGAACCAGGACGACAAACAGGATCAGGACAAAAAGGACGAAAACAAGGACGGCGACAACGAAAGGCAGGACGGGCAGGATCAGCAGCCGAAGGGTTCCCCGGCGATTCGCCAGCTGATCGACGAACTGGACGCCAACCGCAGCAACATCGACGCCGAGGAGGCGGCACGGACCTCGGCGCTTGGCGACCACACGCCCGACAAGGACTGGTGATGGACACCGGAAACACCGGATTGCGCGCACGATGGACGCTCCTGGCGGTCGCCGCGGCCACCGCTGCCGTCGCCTTTTCGCTGGCCGGCGCAACCGCCGGCGCGCGGAACGGTCCGACGCTGTCGGTCAACGTAGATCGGACGACCATCTACAGGAACGAACAACTGTCCGTGGACATCGTGATGTCCGGGGAATACGACGACCTTTCCGGCCCGTCGCTGGACGGGTTCGACATCCTCGGACGTTCGGAGGGCCGCTCCTTCTCGTTCGGCATGGGCGGCTCGACCAGCGAAAGAACTATCAGCCTGACGCTGGCGCCGACAAAAACCGGCAAACTGCTAATCGGGGCGGCCCGGCTTACGGACGGTGGCAAGGTGGTTGCCTCGTCACGGCCCGTCGAGATCACGGTGCGCGACGAGGACGCCCCGGTCACGCGCCAGCGTCAGGGACGCAGATCCGGGATCATGTCGCTTTTTCCGCAGATCGCCACGCCGCAGATGGAAACCGTCAAGGCCCCGCTGGTGGAGGCAAGGCTGTTTCCACCCGAGGCCGCGGCAGGCAGGCCCGTATACCCCGGCCAGCCGTTGATCCTTAAATATGTACTTCTCACTCCGATGCCGCCGGAATACTGGTCGGTCGCCGTCACCGCCAAGCCGGACATGAAGGGACTGGTGGTGCGCGAGTCGCCCCGCGGCGATGAAAAGACCGCCGAGGTCCGCAGGGACGACGGCATCTGGTACGAAACAGTCATCTGGAAGGCCGCCGTGACGCCGATCGACCCGGGTGCAGTTGAGATCGGCCCGATGCGGCTGGACGCCGGGTTCAGGGGTTTCCAGAATTTCAGCGTGGCATCCGGGGCCATCGACCTGACCGTCGCGCCCATACCGTCGGAAGGCACGCCGGACGGCTTCGTGCCTGGCACGCTGGGCAGCTTCCGGATGGAGGCGCGTCTCGAGAATCCCCGAATCGCACTGGGCGAATCGGCCACACTGACGGTGACCGTCAAGGGTTCCGGAAACATCGCGGCAGTCGCGGAACCGGCCATCTCGGTTCCCGACGGCCTCAAGGTCGACGAATTCGCGAACGGCCAGGCCGGCGACGAAATCGTCATCGGCGACGAGGGCATGACCGGAACGAAGACATTCAAGTTCCTGCTGACCCCGGGAAGGATGCCCGACGGAAAGGACGGCGGCGACTTCACGATCGGCGTTGCGCCGCTCGTCTACTTCGATTACGCGTCAGGTTCGTGGGAGCGCGCCGCCGTCGAGGATCTGACACTCGAGGTCCGCGGGTCGACGCTTGCGGACAAACGGGACGAAGCCCGCGTCCCGCAGCTCGGCGTCATCGAAAAAAGCTCCCTCAGGCCACCGGCTCCTCAACGCCGCGAATGGTACACAGGCAGGCTTGTTGCCGGGTTGATGGCGGTTCCGGTGCTGCTCCTGGCGGTTGTGGAGATCGTCGCGGCCGCCCGCAGGCGCCTCGCGGCGAACGGTTTCCGCTCCACCTCCAGGAAGGCCCTGAAGAAGGCTCTCGCGGAACTGGCGCGTCTCGAAAGGGACGGTGGGGGCGATGCGGCCTTCTGGACTGAACTGGAAATGATAATACGCCGCTTCGTCGAGGCTCGATTCGGCATCGGGACCGGTGCGCTCACCGGGGCGGCAATCGCGTCCGAACTGGCCCGCAGGGGCGCCCCGACCGCGGAATCCGATGCTCTGCTCGATCTGCTCAACCTCTGTTCGCTCGCCAGGTTCGCGGGTCAGCATGGGGCAGGGGATGCGGGGGATGCCGCCCGTCGCGTTCGGGAATGCCTGTCGTCGCTCGACAGGGCGGGAGGTGCGTCATGAGGCTCCTGCCCGCATTCGCCTGCGCAGCGCTCGTCCTCGCGTCCGCCCCGGCTTCGGCCGTCACGGTCCAGGAGACTTTCCAGCAGGGGGTTTCGGAATACCGCAACGCCGCATCCCCCGCCGATTACGCCCGTGCGGCCGAAACGTTCAGGGCGCTCGACGAAACCTGGGGCGCGGGCTCGCCCGAGGTCCTCCTGAACCTGGGTACCGCTCAGTTCCTGTCGAACGGCGCCGGAACGGGCGATCGGACGGGCGAGGCGATGCTGAACCTGCACCGTGCCATCAAGTCGGCCCCGGAAAGCCTTGCGGCCGGGCTTGCCGCGAAAAACCTGGAAAGCATCAGGCACGGGCTGAACGAAAAACATTCCGCAAAGGGCGGCACGGGATTCGTTTTCGCGGCCTACAACGACGGATGGACCGCGCTCTTCTCATGGATCCCGGCGGGACCGGCGGTGGCCGTGTTCCTGGCGTTCTGGACCTGCCTTTTCGGCCTTCTGGCCGCAAGACGCATGATGCCGCGAAGGATCGTGCTGATCCTGCTGGCCAGCTTTGCAGTCCTGACGGCCGCTGCCGGGGTCTGCGCGGGCGGATCCGCCCGAATCCTTGGATATTCGACCGGCGTCATAATTGAAGACGCGCCCATCTACGATCAGTTCCAGTCTGTCGAACCGGCCGGCGAACTGCCGGAAGGACTGGAATTCAGGGTTCTCCGCCACAGGGATCAGAGGATCGAAATCCGCCTGTCTTCAGGCCGGATCGGGTGGGTTCCTGAAGACCGGGCAGGACTCCCCTGACCTTTCCGTTTCCGCCAGCACCTCGCACGCAACAATTCATTCCGCAACGGAAGTTGTTCAATGGTCGATCCGTGAATAGAATTAGTCTTCATCTTCGACTCCGGGTGTAAGCATGGACCTGCTCGCAATTCAAATCGAATCGCCTGGGCATGTGGCCTGGGCCGCCAGGGAGGCGGCCGCAGACGCGACCCCTATGGACTCCGCCATGATGATCCTTTACGCAGCCCACCGGCTGCTCAGGATCACGTGCAGCGGCTGCAGGGGCTTCGGCGCCGAACGGATGGGAAGGCTACCCGACATGGCCGGGTTCCTGCTGGACGGTTCGACGCAGGAGGGGGCTGGCGCCTCGTCCGGCCTTTCGCAGGCGGTGCTGTCCGCGCTTCGCACCCAGACCGTGCGCGATGCCCTCAGGGATCTGGCGACCACGTCCGAAGCGCTGGTTGTCCCGGACGCGGCCGCGTCGCGCACCACGCGCGAATGGCAGGCGACGGCCGAAGGCCTGGCGACCGTTCTCAAGGCACTTCTTCCGCTTGCATCTGCGATACGCACGGCCGCCGGGGACGGAAGGGGCGGTCTTCATGTGGCGGTGGGGCCGGACGGGAACGCCTTCACAAGGACGCCCGGAAACACCGTGAACGGGACGGTCCTGCTGCTGGCGGACGGCTCAGCCCTGGAAGAATACGGTCCGGCCTACATGCGCGCGGGCGGCGGCGCGCCGGAACCGCTCATACGCTGGCCTTCGGAATCGGCATTGTGGGAAACGATCGACGGAATCGCGGTCGACGCGGACGGCACGAATGCCGGGCCGACCGGGCCGATCGACGGCCGGAGGGCCTTTGGCAGACTGCTGGCGTGGTCCGGCGGCGAATCCTGGGAACCTGCGGAAAGGCTCGCCAGGATCGGCTCGGGCGTGGCCGCGGTCGAATACCTGCTGCTCAGGACCGCCGGTTCCGACGAATGGCGGACGCCAGGCGGCATTCAGAAGTTGATCGACTTCGCCGGCGAACATGGCGAGGTATCGCAGTGGTTCCGTGGCTTCGCGCTCAGGAAAGGCGCGCTTTCCGAAACCGCCGCACTTGACGATGGCGATTACGAGGCGGCGGCCGGCATCCTGGTCGTCAGGCAGCAGCTTGAAAGCGGGGCGGACAAGGCCCGCACGCTGCGGAAGCTTGCCAACCTCTATCTGGACAGGCTCGGCGACCGGACGGCGGCACAACTCTGCCTCG
>CAYYCO010000002.1:140787-155654 GCA_964470365.1 uncultured Anaeromyxobacteraceae bacterium
GCCAACCTCTATCTGGACAGGCTCGGCGACCGGACGGCGGCACAACTCTGCCTCGTGAAGGCGCTGGAGGCCGTGCCCGGGGATTCCGGGATCCTTGCCGTCCTGCTGGACGTCACGGGCGAAACGCCGCAGGATGCGGACGACAACGGGCTGGCCGAGGTTGCCGGGAAACTGATGAGCCTGGCCCGGGAACTCGAAGGACGTCCGCAGGAGGCCGACGTACTGAACAATGCGGCAAGGCTGTTCGGCAGGATCGGGGACCACGCGGCGGCCGACAGGGCCAGGGTCCGGCTGCTCGAACTTGATGCGGACGCCGTCGGGCACTTCGAGGAACTGTCCGCGAGGCTGGCCGGACCGGTCGAGGTCCTGGACTGGGTCGAAAGGCTGCTGCCGAGGGCATGGAAAGCCGATTCGCGGGGCCGTTACATGCTCATCGCCGCAGGCGCCCAGCGGGAACTGGGCCGTGCAGCGGATGCGGCCGCAAGCATGAAGGAGGCTGCGGCCCTCCTGCCGGAAACGCCTGAACTCCTCGATGCCATGCGCGAAGCGATGGATGCGGCGGGGGACTGGCCCGGGCTGATCGGCACGCTCAAGCGCAGCGCTGAAACTGCGGACGATCCGGTGCGGCGCGTGGAGGCCTCGCTTCAAATCGCCGACATCGCGCTTGTCAGAATGCATTCGCCCGTGGTCGCCCTGTCGGCGCTGGCCGGGGTCGCGGAATCGGCGGACCCGCGCGTGCTCCGCCGGATGTTCGACATCCACTCCGAACTCGGCATGTGGTCCGAAGCGGCCCGTGACATGGAACTCCTGTGCTCGTCCACTCCCGACCCGCGGGATCTGGTCATGCTTGCCAGAATCTACCGCGACAGGCTCGGGCGGCCCGCCGACTCGGCCGCACGCTTCAAGGCCGCCCTTGATCACCTTGATGGCAGGGAACTGGCCGAGGCTGCCGTCGAATTTGCCGGACTGCCGGGAATCGCCGCCGGGGAGGCGGCCGCCGTGCTGAAACGCGCAGCCGCGCTCATGGACGACGACCTTCTGAAAGCCGGACTGCTGAAACGGCTTGGGGGTCGGGAATCTGCGGCGGGTGCAGGGGGCCTTGCCTCGGCCGACCATCTTGAAGAGGCACTGCGGCTCAATCCCGCCGATCACGACTGCGCGGTCAGGCTCGCCGAAATATATCTGGCGGGCGACCTGGCCGAGAAGGCCGCGGCAATTCTGGAGCCGCCGGCCAGGGCCGCCCGCGAATCGGGTGACGCCCCGCTTGAGGCCAGGCTGCGGATGATGGCCGCGGGCGCCGCGACGCGCTGTTTCGATCATGCGGGCGCGGCCAGGCACCTGAAACGCGTGCTCGAAATCTCCCCCACGGACCAGGAGGCCCTGCGCGGGCTTGCAAGGACGGAACTCGCCCTCGGGGACGTCGAAGCCGCTCAACGACGCCTGCTGTCGATTCCGGGGGCGGGCGGGGCCCTCACGCCGGAAGACGCACGGATTCTTCGGGAGCTCGGCAGGGCCTGGGCGGGGCGGGGCAACCCCGCTGCCGCGCTGGAGAGTCTCGAAACCGCATGGCGGCTGGACAGCGACATGTCCGAAGACGTGCTGCGCGAACTTGCGGACACCGCGTCGGCGGCGGGCGACCATGCCGCCATGGTTTCATGGCTGAGGCGCCTCGTCAGATCCGAGGCAAAGTCCCCCCGCAGGTTCACGGACCTTGTCAGGCTGGGCGATGCCTTGAAGGCGACCGGCGAGCTCGAAGGGGCCTTGGAATGGTACATGGCGGCGTCGAAC
Organism: uncultured Anaeromyxobacteraceae bacterium; assembly: GCA_964470365.1. Lineage (GTDB taxonomy): Bacteria > Myxococcota_A > UBA9042 > DTJE01 > DTJE01 > JAGOFO01. The sequence goes on from CAYYCO010000002.1 coordinate 142,576, forward strand.
GAGGAATACTCCCGGAAAGTGGCGCTTCACAAGGCACTTGAAGTGGCGCTCGAAGCCGGCCGGATGGACAGGGCGACCGAACTTCTTTCGGGACTCATCGACGAGGAACAGGACGCCGTCAGGAAATCGGAACTGCACATGGCGGCCGGACTCCTTTACGGCGACAACCTGCGCGACAACCATGCGGCGATCGACCACCTGCTCAAGGCTCTCACGCTAAACCCGGACAATGCTCAGGCCGCCGAGGCACTGGATGAAAGGCTTCTCGAGGCCGGCATGTTCGACGAGCTGATCGACAGCCTGAACCTGCGGACACGCCACTTCAGGATGACAGGCGACGAGCAGCGGCTTGTCGGGACCCTGCACATGCTCGGCGACGTTTACGAAAAGCGCCTGCACGACATCGCGAAGGCCGCGGAAGTCTTTGCCCAGATCGTGACCGCGGCCCCTAGCGACCCGACCGCGCTGCGGCGACTCGCATTCTGCCAGTCCCGGCTCCCGGGGGCGGAGGGGGAAGCGCTTGTGACGCTCAGGAAGGTCGTCGCGATCGACCCGACCTCGGTCGAATCGTACCGGGCGCTGCGCGACCTCGGCATACTGGCCCACGACGACGATCTTGCCACCAGGGCCAGCAGCGCGCTGATCGTACTTGGACAGGGCGACGAATCGGACTTCCACCTGGCGGCCCTCAACCGGGCGGCGGCGCTGCACCTGAAGACCGACCAGATGCCGGGTGACGTCTTCACGCGGCGCATCGCGTTCGATCTCGACGCACGGGTCGCCCGTATCTTCGCCCTGCTGTACCAGCCTATCCTCAAAACCATGCCTTTCCGAAGGCCGGCCGATCTGGGCTTGAACGACGGGAACCGGATCGACATGGGCGCGGACGGACTCTTCCAGAAGATGGCCGACGCGGTCGGACATGTCTTCAACATGGACCTGCCCGACTTCTGGCACGCCCCCGGCACGGTCGGGATGAAGAAGGCCCCGTTCGCTTCGCGCGCGGTGGTGGTCGGCGACGATCTCGCGCTTACCCGGCGCGGCAAGGATCTGCGTTACTCCCTTTCCAGGGCGGTCGTTTCCTTCATGCCCGGCGCGGAACTGTGCGGGGTTCTGGACGCGGCCGCGATGCGCCTCTTCTTCATGGCCGCGCTCAAGATGGCGTTTCCCGAATACCCCCTGCCCCCCGACGCCGCCCCGGCCGCGGATTTCGTGCCGAGCCTCGCAAAAAATCTCAGGGAACCGGAGGCTGCTGAAATCAGGCGGATACTGACCGGGTTCAGCAAGACGCAGAAGCCGGTCGACTTCCCGGAATACCTGCGGGCGGTCGACAGGATTTCTGGCAGGGCCGGGCTGTTCATGGCAAACGACCTGGAGGTGGCCGCGGCGCGTTCACTGGAGGGCGATCTCACCCTGTCCGACATGGAGCCCGGTGACCGGATCGTCGAACTCTGCTCCTGGGCCGTATCCTCGAACTACACGGAATTGAAAAACATGATGATCGGCTGACCCCGGGAATCAATAATTCACGGCATCCCCGACGTCATAATTGACGATGGAAGGAAATATCTGGTCATAGAGCGCCCCGCGCTCTTCGGGCGCGAGGTATATCGCGCCGTACCGAACGAGGTGTTCGGCAACCTTACGGCAGTAATTACGCCCTTCGTTGTACGGAATCATCTCGACCATCTCGTCCAGTTCCAGCCCCCGGTTGGCCTTCATGAACCGCTTGATGGACGGTGCGCCGGTGTTGTATGCAGCCGACGCGAAAACGATCTGGCCGCCGAAATCGCGATAGAGGTCGGACAGGTACCTGGTGCCGAAAAGTATGTTCACGCCCGGCTCGAAGAAGGTGTCCGGTTCCCAGCGGACGCCGACCTGGCCGCCGACGATATGCGCCGTCGCGGCAATCATCTGCATCACCCCAAGGGCCGCCGTATGGCTGACCTGTGTCGAATCGTACCGGCTTTCCTGACGCATTATCGAATAGACCCACAGTTCCGGGATCCCGAACCGGCCCGCGGCAGCGGCAACCAGCGGCCGGTATGCCCGCGGGTATCGCGCCGCCCAGAACACGCCGGTCCCGGGCGATGGCGTCCTGCCTGCCGAATTCGGCAACAGCCTGGCCGAACGCTTCAGCAGACCCGGGTAGTCCTCGGTCGCATCGGCGACCGTCAACAGGAATCTTGCCAGGTCGGCGCCGCGGAACCGCTTTTCGGCCGCAGACGAAACCCTGCGGTACGCGGTTCGGGCTTCCCCGGGTTCACCAAGTGCGGCCAGCGCCCTGACATCGCGCATCACCGAGGCGATGCCGGACGGCATCGCATCCGTCGTCCACAGCGGCACCGGGCCCGATTCCAGCGCGGCGGGCGCCGTCATCCACGCCGGCAGCGGGCGCCCGTGCCATTCCTGCAGACGCCTGGCGGCCAGGATCGAGTACCAGGTCAGCGGATACCGATCGATGACATCCCGCATCCAGGCCTCGGACCGGCCGGAGTCGCCAAGCCTGTGCCAGGCGACGCCGCCCCAGTACATCGCCTTGCCCGCCACCAGGCAGTTGCCGAGCCGTTTCATGGATTCGAAGACCCGTATCGCATCGCGGTACCTGCCCATCCTGAAAAGGGCCCAGCCCTTGAACCAGATCATGTAGCTGTAACGGTCGCTGTTTCTGTGCTGTTTGAGAAAGCGATCCATGGCCGGCAGGGCGCGTTCGTACTCGCCGTGGTCGTATGGCAGCCAGGCGAGGTAGTAACGCGCCAGCATCCGCTTGTCCCTGGCGCCGCTCGCCAGGTATTCGACAAAGCAACGCTCGGCGTTCGCGTAATCCTCGACCTTCGCGTATGCCCTTCCCAGGAGGAACGTCCCGTCCGGCCCCGTCCCGACGCCGCGGGCCCTTGCCGAAAGCATCAGGGCGAGAGCCTCGGCCGGCTTGTCGCGCACATGCACCAGATGCGAAACCGCAAGATCCCAGGCGAGCTTCGGGGAGTCGTCGCCACCGGCCCGCAGAAGGTCCAGCGTCCTCTGGTATGCCACGAAATCCCATGTACGGAAGAAGGCATCGGCCCTTTCCCGCAATTCCGCCGGCGACAGGTCGGTTTCCCGGAGCCCTGTCGCGTCCGCGGCCGCTGATTCGGGCATCTCGATGAACAGGCGCCGGAGCAGGCGCGACCGTTCCGGTTCGGCCGAGGAAAGTGCCACGACCAGCCTTGCGCGCGCCTCCCTGCTCCTGCCGGGCCTGGCGGCAACGACCTTCAGGGCATGTTCCCGCGCGGCGGCGGCATCGCCGTCGTCCAGCAATGCGCCGGCCAGCAGCAACCTGGCTTCCGGTTCGTCGGCAGCCCCTGGGAAATCCTCGACGAATGCCGCCATATCCGAAAGGGAATCCCTGTCGCCGGCAGACCGCGCGACCAGGGATGCCCTTCCACGCTCGAACAGCACCGCTTCACGGATCGCATCCGGCACGCCCGCCGGGTCGATCGCCTTGAGCAGCCCGTGCGCCGACGCGTCCCGTGGATCCGCGCCCATCCTGGACCTGGCAAGCACGGTGCGTGCAAGCGTGTCCACGGGCGCCGCGCCGCCTGCCGGTACGCCGGCGAAATCCAGGCCCATGCCCAGGATCACGGCCTCGGCGTTTTCGAACAGCCCGAGCCGGTTTAGCGCCGACGCCTTTACAAGCAGCGCAAACATGTCCCCGTCCGGCCCGGCTGCCGTCTGCGCCGCAACTGGCGCCGGCGGGAGGATGAACAGGCAGGCGGAGACCATCGCAATGAATTCCATGAACCGGCGAATCATGTTTCACCCGATTACGGGATTATCGTACAGCCTCACGAGATCCGACGGCAGATACCGCCTTCCCATCAGTTCCCCAAGCCAGTCGAATGCGCGCTCGGCCGGCCTGTCGGCGCGGCCGGGCCAGACCAGAACGCGGACGTCCTCGCCCGGCCTGAACGGCTGGGGAGCAAGGCCGGCGATCCCGGGCACCAGCATCGGATCGGCCAGCGGTCCCCCGTCCAGGGCGCCCAGCAGCAGCGCCGCGCGATCGGACGGGACCGGGCACGAAAACGCATATCGTGGCGGCCTGAATCCCGAACGCTTCCCCTCCATCGGCCTGCAGGACAGGAAGGTCATGCCGTCGATCGAATGCCGGTTCAACCGTTCGAGATCCGGAGGTTCGGCAATGTGAAGCCTGGCGTCCAGCCACTCGCCGACCGAACGGTATCCGACCGGCATCGGTTCGCAGTACGAAAACCTCGGCATGGGATGGAACCCGCCCGAAAATACCGGTTCATAGCCGGCCCGCTTGAAGATCCGCGGGATATGCTTGACCAGGTCGATCTGCGAAAGCCAGGCCGACGCGCCCGATCTCGTGTAGACGATGTGCCAGGCGGTTACCGGTTCCGGTTCGGCCATCTCGGGCGGCGCGGCAAGGTTTTCGCCAGCCAGGGACATCGTTGAACGGGTCCGCGCGATTTCGGCCGGGATGCACCCGGCGCCACAGGCGTTGCACACGATCCCCCCGGCAAATTCCGCGGACGACAGGTTGCCCGAGCGGGGCTTTTCGCATGGAGGCGTCGTCACACCCCGCGCGGCCCGCTCCCTTTCAGCCTCAAGGAACTTTTCCGACACCAGCAGGTCGGCGAAGCCCCATGGCAGCGCCGCCCCGCGCGGAACCTCGCGAATGAAGACGTCGCGGTCAACGCCGGCCTCGCCGAACGCCGCCTCCCAGGCCGCCGGCATGAACGTTTCGGTCCAGTTGTCGAAACGGCAGCCCGCCCTGAAGGCGGCCTCTATCACGGCGGCCACCGACCTGTCGCCCCTGGCCATCACGCATTCGAGCCTTGTCGTCCGCTGGTCCGGGTATTTGAAAACGACACCGGTCCGGCGCGCCGATTCGCGCAGGATCGCCTGCCGGCGCGAAACGTCGGCCGGCGCGGCCATCGCCTCCCACTGGAACGGGGTATGCGGACGCGGGACGAACACGCCGACCGCCGCGTTCACGTCGGCCCGCCCGAGGCCGCGCCCGACGCGCAGCACCCTGCGGGACAGCTCGACGATTCCCTCGACGTCCTCGTCGGTTTCGGACGGCAGCCCGAGCATGAAATACAGCTTCAGCTTCTGCCAGCCGGCAGCGAAGGCCCTGCGGGCGGCTTCCAGCATGTCGTCTTCGGTGATGTTTTTGTTGATCACGTCGCGCAGGCGCTGCGTGCCGGCCTCGGGGGCCAGCGTCAGACCGGCCGCCCTGACGGACTTCATGTCCCGTAGCACGGCCTCGGACAAACCATACGCGCGCAGCGACGAAACCGAAAGCGTCACGTTTTTCGGCGTGGCTGCGGCCGAAAGTGCCGACACCAGGGCCGGAAGCGCCGGGTAGTCGGCCGGGGACAGGGCGCCAAGCGAGATTTCCTCGTAGCCGCATTCGCCGATGGCCGAAAGGCTGCGCGCGAGCACGCCGGCCGGATCGCGATCGCGCAGCGGCCGGTACGAAAAACCGGCCTCGCAGAACCGGCATCCCTCGGAACAGCCGCGCGCGATTTCGATCGACACGCGGTCGAAAACCGCCCGGTTCCAAGGCATGATCGTCCTGGTCGGGATCGGGTAATCGTCGAGGTTGGCGATGACCACGCGCCGGACCTTTTCGGGAACGCCGGCGGCCATCGGATGCGGGATCAGCCAGCCTGCAACCGGATCGCGTTCGGTCCGGTACAGCGACGGCACATACAGGCCCGGCATGGCGGCCAGTTTCAACAGCATCTCGGCGCGCGGCGTTCCATCCCGACGCATCCGCCCGACCGCCTTCACGATCGCGGGCAGTTCGGCCTCCGCCTCGCCGATGAAGACCGCGTCGAAAAACGGCGCCACCGGCTCCGGGTGTGACGCGCAGGGGCCGCCAGCAAGGATCACGGGGTCGCGGTCGCCGCGATCGGCCGCCCTCAGCGGAATACCCCCAAGGTCCAGCGCTGCCAGCACGTTCGTGTAACAGAGCTCGTGCTGCAGTGAGAAACCGACCACGTCGAATTCCCTGATCGGACGCCAGTCCTCGAGCGTGACAAGCGGCAGGTTACGCTTCCTGAGTTCGGCCTCCAGGTCGGGCCAGGGCGAAAACGCGCGCTCCACGCGTATATCGGGCCGGGCGGCCAGTATCGAATAGAGGATCTGCGTCCCGAGGTGGGACATCCCGACCTCGTACACGTCGGGAAAGACCAGCGCGATGCTGTCGGGCGCGCCGCGATTGACCGACGATCCGAATTCGCCGCCGACGTATCGCGAGGGCTGCCGGACGTCGTGCAGAAAGGGCAGCCACGGGTGGCCGGCCAGGTCGCGCGCGCCGGCGGTGTCATCAGGAACCGATACCATCTTTTCTTTTCTCCAGCGGCGCCGTCACGCCATCGTCAGCGTCACATGATCACGCCGCGGATCGACCTCGCGCACCACAAGGGATACGGGTGTGCCGGGCTGTATGTTTCCGGCGCCGGACAGCGGCAGCACCAGCCCGGTGTCCACCAGTTCGACCAGCACGCGGGCCCCGATCCTGGCAACGACCTCGCCAGCGACACGGCCCCCGATTCCCGCCTGCAGATACTTCAGGGTCCAGTAGCGCCGGGCCTCGCGCTCCACCTTCGTCACAATCTCGCTGCGGGCCTCCAGTTCGCCGAAGACCTCCATCAGCGAATCCCTGTCCATCGGCGCGCGGCCCGAACCAAGGAATCCCTTGATCTGAACATGGGCCAGGAAATCCTGGAAGCGGCGCAAGGGCGACGTCACCTGCGTGTATCCGACCACGCCAAGGGAATAGTGGAATCCAGGGATCGTGGTCAGTTCGCCGCGCTTGAGCGTCCGCAGCATCGTGTACGACATCGCGCGCGAACCGGCGGGGATTCCCTTCAGCCGCTCCTCCGGAGTCCCGTCCGGCGGATCCTGCCGCCGGTACACGACCGGAATGTCGTTCGACCTGGCAAAACGTCCGGCGACCGCGCCAGCCAGTATCATGAATTCGGCGACCAGGCGGCGCGACCTGGAAGTCCAGGGGATGCGTTTCACCACCGGCACGCCGTCGACGACCTTGATCGAATATTCGTCCCTTTCAAGCAGGACGGCGCCGTCGGCCACGCGCCTTGCCTGCAACGCGCGTGCGAGGGCATCGAGTCTGGCAAGGGTCGACGACCACGCGGGCCCCGCAACCGTGCCCGACAGGATCGCGTCGGCCTGTTCGTATGTCACGCGCGACTCCAGCCGCCCGAAGACCCGGGTGATCGAAAAATCCGTTTCACGCCCGTCGTCCGTCACCGTGACGGCGAAATCAATCATCGGCCTGTCACCGTCGGCCGATAGGGAAAGCGCCCCCTCGGAAAGCGATTTCGGGAACATCGGGACGGTCATGGTCGGCAGGTAGAGGCTTGACGCCCTGGACATTCCGGCCCTGCCCAGCGGCGAATCCATGTCAATCGCCGAACTCGGATCCGCGACCAGTATGTGAACCCTGTTCCCGCCCGGCGCCGGTTCGACCATCAGGGCGTCGTCCACGTCCCGGGTCGTTTCGTCGTCGATTGCAAGCGGGCCGTGCCCAGGTTTCCAGAGAAGCGGCGCTGCCCCGTCCGAAGACGGTTCGACGGACGCGATCCTGAGGGCCTCCTGCTCGACGGCATTGTCGAACGCCACGGGGATCCTGTTCCGGCGGAGCTGGATCACCTCGTCGGGGTCTGCCGCGCCCAGCCTGACCAGGTATTCGAACGCGCAGAACCCGGGTTCGGACGGTTCGGCGCCGCGCAGCTGCGAGACCAGCTTCAGGCCCCTCTTCCCGTCACGACTTTCGGGGCCGTCGTAAACCAGCGCCGAAAGCCAGACGATCCCCGGCGAGACGGCCGGATCGGTCCTGTCGGCGGGCCCCCCGGATTCCAGGGCCGCGGTCAGTGCCGCGACCACCCCGTCCATGCGTCCACGCTCCTGCGCCTCGCGCGTCCGGGCGAGAAGCGTGGCCTCGACCGCCTGAGCGGAGGCCGGGACGTACTGCCCGTCCCGGCGGCGCTTGAAATGGACCGGATCGGCCTCGACGGCCCATGCCGCCGCGGCCTGTGCGTGTGCATCCGACGACGCGAACAGGAGTTCAGACAGTTCCTGCAGCGGGATCGATGTACGGTCGGCCAGCAGTTCCCATGCGCCGGGCAGGTCGGCGGCCGGGACCAGCATGGCAAGCCGCCCCCCGAATTCGGCCAGGCCACCGACGGCGGCTTGCGGAGGGTGCGCCTGGACCCTGACGCCGGATTCCAGGAAGACCCGTTCGCCGGCCCAGGTTTCGCGGGCCCCGTCGGCGGTGACGACCGTCACGCGACCGCCCCTTTCATCGATACGGACGCCGGCGACCGGCCCCTTGTCGAAAAGGGCCAGGACGACGCGCCCTGCCTCAACGGTCGCCATTATCCCCCCTTCCGTCCTCATCGCCGTCAACCGGCGGCGCATCAAGGCCCCGGGTGTCGATGCCGCGGCGCCGCATCAGCAGGTACATGACCAGCCCGAAGATGAACAGCGGGATGCCGACCGTCTGCGATGTGGCGAGACCCAGGATTTCGCCGCGCTGGTCGGCACGCAGGAACTCGATGGCGAACCTGGCAACCGCGTACGACATGCAGAACAGGAAGAAAAGCTGCCCCGAAAACCGCTTGCGCGGCCGGACGTAGAAATACAGCCAGATGAATATCAGATGGCACGCAGCCGCCTCGTAAAGCTGGGTCGGGTGGACCGGCAGAGACCGTTCCGCGGTCCTTGCGATCAGGCCCGTGTCGACGTGCAGCTTCCAGGCGGGGCTGCCCCTGGGAAAAGACACCCCGGGCGGCGCCGCGCACGTGGTGCCGAAACAGCAGCCGGCAAGGAAACATCCTATACGTCCGAACACGAGCCCAAGCGGGATCGCGTATCCCGCCAGGTCGCCGACCTCCCAGAGGGGCTGGTTGCGCCGCCTGATGTAGACGATGCCGACCAGCGCGGCCAGGCCGAGCCCGCCATAGAAGGTCAGCCCCCCGTACCAGAACTTGAACGCCCGCAGGCAGTCCCGGCCCTGGTGGCACTGGCCGGTTCCGGTATCGCAGGTCTCGCCACGCTTCGCCCTGACGCACTGTTCGTCGGCGGTGCACTTGCGGTCGCGCGGCAGCAGCTCGCCCTCGACCTTCATCGGGTCGACGCACAGGTTGACGTAGTCCTGGAACTGTCCGTCGGCAAACACGTGCATGGCGCGCGCGCCCAGGATCCCTGAAAGGATGAGGATGATGCCGAGGTCGAGAATCAGGTTGTTCCTGCGCCCGTGCGCCACCCAGTCGTGATGCCCCAGCAGTATGACGAACGTGTACCCCGCCATCAGCAGCGTGAAGTACGCCGGAAAATCCATCCCCAGTATCGTGAACGTTCCGTGCATGGGTCCTCCGCCACGGTCGCCGGTATTGTACTACCGCGGGACGGGTTTGTCGGGTTCAGGTCCGGTCGGGAATAAATGAATGTCGGTCAATCGTCGGGGGAGTTCGCCGGAATCAGATGATGCCACCGAACAGGTCGGCCAGGGACATGCAGAGGTGCGAGGGCATGTTCGGGGACAGGGAACCGCCCGGGCAGATCAGTTCGATGAACGCGGCGAACTGGCCCAGCAGGCCACCCAGCGCGCAGATCATCGACAGGTCGAAGCATTCCTTGCCGTTGATGCAGTCGTCGGCGGTTTCGCAACCGCAGTAACCGGAGCCGGAGGTCGCGCCTTCCGGCAGGCCCGGCAGGCCGCCGCCCATGACGCCCATGATCAGCAGCATCAGGTCGTAGCAGGACTGGCCCGGGGCGCAGCAGGACGACGCGCCGTCGCAGGTGCCGGCCGGGTCGTAGCAGATGCCGGTCGCGGCGCTTTCGATCGGGGCGCAGCCCATTTCACCGCCGGTCGCGGTGGGCGGGCAGTCGGAAGCGTCTTCGCAGGTCGCGGCGCAGGAGCCCGGGACCGCCTGGCAGATCGCGCCGGTGTCGTCCATGCACGAGTACAGCGGGTCGCCGACGCAGGTGCAGGCCGAGTTGATCAGGGCGCAATCCGCGTCAACCGCGCACTGGACGCACTGTTCGACGCCGCCGACAACGGCGCAGACCGGGAAGTCGGAGGTGCAGAGGCCGTCGCACGGAACGACGCCCTCGCAGGTGCCGTCGGGCAGGCAGACGCCGGTCGCATCTTCAAAGCGCAGGCAGTCGTCGTCGACGCAGCACTGGTGACATTTGGTGTCCGCCTCGCACATGATGGTGCCATCGCCGCAGGTGTTGGTCACACACGTGTGATCGTCGGTCTTGCACATTTCGTTTTCGGCGCAGTCGTCGTTGTTGCGGCATTCCACGCAGACATCGTTCAGCGAATACGGGGTCGGTTCTTCGCAGCCCTTGCAGCCGGCAGTGTTCGGCACGCAGATTTCGACGCCCTTGCCGTTGTCGTTGCAGGTGTAGTTCGCCGAGTCGGCGCAGGCGCCGTCCACGCATTCGGGGACGCAGGCGCCGGTCGCGGAACCGGTCGTTTTGTAGCAGCGCAGCCCGGCCGCGCAGTCGTAGTCGTACGTGCAGGAATCGCATTCGGGCGCGCAATCCTTGCAGGAGCCGCTGTTGAAGTCGCAGCACTTGCCATCGCCGCAGGGGGTGTCGAAGGTGCAGGCGACACAGTTGTACGAAACGGGCAGGCAGGCCTTGGCGGTACCCGCGGTGATGCAGGTGTAGCCGGCCAGGCAGTTGCCGTCGTTGTTGCAGTCGCGCAGGCAGTGCTTTTCGGCGCCGACGGGCTGGCAGGTGTAGCCGGTGCCGCAGTCGGACGTAATCGTGCAGGTCTTGCAGTCGACGACCTCGTCGATCGGCGGCAGTTCCGCGGGGATGTCTTCCACGACGGTGGTGTCGCGGCCGGTGTCGGTTTCGACCACGTCATCGACGGCGTCCGGGGTGACGGTGTTGTCGACGCAGATGCCGTCCTGGCAGGTCTGGTCGGCGTTGCACAGCTTGGTCACGTTGTCGCAAAGCGGCCACGAGCAGAATTTCCAGCCGGCGTCCTTGCCGACCAGTTCGCCGGGAACGCAGATTTCGCCGGTGCTGCAGTCGCCCTTGCCGTTGCAGACGCGTTCGACGCAGAGGAGTTCAACACAGACGGTACCGGGATCGCATTCTTCGCTGAGGGTACACGACTTGTCGGCGTTGCCACCGCAACCGGCGACGAGCAGCGCCGCGAACGATGCAAGCACGACCACAAAAGCGGCCTTCTTCATTTTTCCTTCTCCTGACAAGATGGGACCAAGCTTAACAAAGCCACGGCATTATAAGGGAATAAGCTTCAATTGTTCAAGCACCGGTTTGCAGCATGTGAAAAAATTGTAAACATCCTGTATTCCTTGGGAAATCTGGCACATGCAGGGGCCTGGACGAAATTTCCCGGCACCAACCGCCCCACATGTGGCCCCGCGCAAAACCACCTTGCCGTCTGGGCATTTACGATGCGATTTGCACAGGGCGCCGTTGACGGGCAAGGGGGGGCGCCGGATAATCCGGCCTGCGTAGCGTTCGGGGCGGGCACCGGCATGCAGAACAAACTCCTCGTCAAGGGAATGGACAGCCCCAGGCACTCGTTCATCGGAATCAGGGCCTCGCTGTTCGTCGTCGCCCTTCTCGCGCTGTTGAACTGGCTGTTCTCGCCTGCCGGGGGCATCAGGCCCCGGACCGCGGGGCTGGAAACCAAGATCGCCGCGCTACACCAGCTTCGTATCGAGCCCGAATCCGGCGAGGCGCTGCCGGGCGTCACGCTGTCGACCCCGCAGGAAACGCTGCGGACCATTTCGGTGCGCCTTCGCCAGGGCGAGACGCCGGCCGGTGCCTTGACCCGCGTGGGTGCCGACCCGGCAACCGGCGGCATGGCGCTCACGGCTGTCGGCCGCATGGTGGACATGCGGACGCTGAAGGCCGGACAGCGCCTCATCGCCGAGCTCAACGACGCAGGCCGGGTGGGGACCCTGCGTTTTCCCGTCAACACCATCGACTACATCGAGGCCGTGCCTGACGGCGATGCCGGGTTCAAGGCCGAAAGAAAACGCCTTCCCGTGGACATCGAGATAATCGAGGGTGCCTGCGGCATCCGCGGCACCCTGTATGACTCCTTCAAGTCCTGCGGCCTGGATCGCGAGCTGGTCCCGCTCGTGGTCGACCTTCTTGAAAGCCAGGTGGATCTGTTCACGGAGGTTCGCAAGGGCGACACGATCAGGATCGTGGCTCAAAAAGAAAGCGTCAACGGCGATTTCGTCCGTTACGGCCGCGTTGAGGGACTGCTGTTCGAGGGAAAGGCCGGATCCGCGGGCGTGTTCATGTACGAAAACGCCGACGGCAGCGTGTCCTACTACGACGCCGCCGGCCACTCCATCCAGCGGCCTTTCTCGCGCAACCCGATCCGGTACAACGGCTTTACCGCTTCCTCCTCCCTGAAACGGCAGCACCCGATACTGTATGCCTACACCCCCGGCCGGGCCGTCGACTACCCTTCACCGCGCGGAACCCCGGTGCTTGCGGTCGGGGACGGCCGCGTCATCTTCAGCGGGCGGCGCGGTTCCAGCGGCAACATGGTCGTCATCCGTCACCAGGACGGAATCCAGACCTATTACGCGAAGCTCGAAACCATCAGGAAAGGGCTCCGCAAGGGCGCCGAGGTTCAGGCCGGCGACCAGGTCGGAACCGTCGGCGGCGGGGCGAAAAACCCGTTCCTCCACTTCGCCGTGGCGAAGGCCGGCCGATTCGTCAACACGTCCACCCTGGCGGGCTACCGCGGCGTCCCCCTGCCCGAGGCCGCGCAGAACGATTTCCTTGCCTTCGTCGGAAGGATGACCGGGCGGTTGAAATCGCTCCCGGTGCGGGGAATCGAATCCTCTCCGTAGAATCAATTTGGAATCCGGTGTGCGGTAACGCGATGATGTCCCCGGGTTGGCACCCGGGGCTCTTAATGTCGAACGACCCTCCCTGCGGGAGGGCCTCGGAGGATCACAGGCGTTTAGCGGTTATTTATCCTTGATCTTCCAGTAGGCTTTGCAGGCCGGCTTGATGCCCTTCTTGCA
>CAYYCO010000003.1:0-22960 GCA_964470365.1 uncultured Anaeromyxobacteraceae bacterium
GTACGAATGCAACAGGCCGGAAATGACCGATTCCGGGTTCAAGGACGTCGACTACGGCCTCACGACCCGCGAACTGGCCAAGATGATCAAGGAAGCCGGTATCGATCTGACGAAGTGCGACAAGTCCGACTTCGACGATCCGTTCGGAACCGCAACCGGTTCCGGCGTCATCTTCGGCGCCACCGGCGGCGTCATGGAAGCGGCCCTCCGTACCGTCATCGAACTGGTCTGCGGCATCAAGGTCGAGGACATCTTCAAGCACGCGGACATCATCCCGGTCCGCGGCATGGAAGGCGTCAAGGTCGCGGAAATCAAGATCCCGAAGGTCGGCGATGTTCCGCCGATCCTCCAGGGCCTGATCAAGGACTGGAAGTGGCTCGACGGCGTCACCGTGAAGGTGGCGGTCGCCCACGGAACCGCGAACGCGAAGAAGGTCATGGAAAACATCAAGGCCGGCGGCGAACTGGCCGGCTGCCACTTCATCGAGTTCATGGGATGCCCCGGCGGCTGCATCGGCGGCGGCGGTCAGCCGATCCCGACTTCCCCGGAAATCCGCAAGGCCCGCGCCAAGGCAATCTACGACGAGGACTCGGCCTACCCGATCCGCAAGTCGCATGAAAACCCGGCCGTGCTTGAACTGTACGCGAATTTCTTCACGGAAGGGCCGTGCGGCCACAAGAGCCACAAGCTGCTGCACACCCACTACACGAAGCGCGGCAAGTACATCGCCTGATGACTTCCGGTCGCTGACCACCAACTCCGCCCCTGTATGACGATCCTTCCCGAATCCACGGGAATCCTCTGTTCCGGTTGCGGAACGCCGGAGGCATGTACGTGTTTTTCGTGTAGCGTGAGTCCAGTCCGATCAGCGGACTGCAAAGAAGATAACCAGGCCGAGGATCGCGGCAAATATTGAGATCAGGTGCATTCGCCACGATATCTTCAGCTTGATTGTGGTGGCGCTGCCGAACCGCCCGCTGTTTGCCCACTTCATCTGGTAATGATGGTGGATCGGGGCCCGAAGGAAGAGGCGGCGCGGCGTGCCGGTGACCTTCCGGGTCAGTTTGAACCAGCCGGTCTGCATCAGCGAAGATGCCGCCTCCACGATGAAGATGACGCAGACGATAGGCAGGAAAAGGCCAGCCTGGACCAGAATGAACATGATGCCGATCGCCGCACCGAATGCCACCGAACCTGAGTCGCCCATGTAGATTTCCGCCGGCGGGCTGTTGAACCACAGGTAGGCAAGCACGCATCCCGCGATACCGGCCGCAAGGGGCGCCAGTTCGTCCACGCCCGGCAGGTAGGGCACGTTAAGGTATGTGCTGAAGATTGCGTTCCCGCATACGTACGCGACGATGCCGATGAAGACCATGCTGGTGACGATCGGCACGGAAACGAGGCCGTCGATGCCGTCGGTGAAGTTCGTGCCGTTTGCCGTGGCGGTAATGACGAAGGCGATGAAGGCCACGAAAATCCAGTTCGGCAGGAAGAACTGGAATGTCGAGACCGGAATGAACGGAACGGTCAGGCGACCGCGCAGGTCCGGGATGAATTTGTATGCCAGCACAGCGACCACGACGCTGAATACGAGGTACAGGACCAGCCGGATCTTCGTCGAGATTCCGTCGGCCTTGTCCATGTACTCGGCCGCCTTGATTTTCCCTTTGCGGATCATGCGTTTGTGGCGGATCTTCGCGATGTCGTCAACCGCGCCGACCATCGAGAATGACGCCATGATCGCGAGCGTCGAAATCGTGTAGCCGTTCATCCTGCAGAACAGCAGCGAAACCAGTTCGACAATTGCCACCAGCAGCAGTCCGCCCATGATGGGCGGCGGCTTCATTCCGTTTTCGTCACGTTCGTCGAGGTCTGAGCTGGCATCAAGCCTGCGCAGGATCCTGGCGTACAGCGGCATCAGCGCCATCACCAGGATCACCGCCAGAAGGGCGGCCGCGCCCGTCCGGAAGAGACGTCCGGCGAAAAGTTCACTTCCAGTTACTTCGTATAGCCAGAGACTGAACATCGTTGTCCCCCGATTCCGGGCCGATCTTATCCTTATCAGGCGATATTGCCGAAATTGCCGGCTAAGGCAAGTTCTTTTTCAGGCATCGATTCCGTCCGGCGATCCGCGGGACCGGGCATTCGCGAATGTAGATTTCTTCGCTTGATGCACTTTCCCTCGTCTGGAAAATCAGGATATTCCATGAGTCTTGCCTGTCACTGTTGACGGCGTTTTTCGATGTGGTATTACTTTGTAGTACCATCGTTCATGATGGTCGGGATTTGATGCGACAGGTGCGGAATGAAACGGATTCCAGGATACGTGCCGATGCTGGCGGTGTTTGCGGTGCTGGCGGCGCCTGTTTCCGCCGGGGCGCTCGATACCGTCGAGACGTTCGACCCGGGAAACGTCGATGTCGAAATCTTCGGCGGTCTCCACGGCTTCAAGGGTGGACGACATTTCGACGGTTTTGATGTCGAACTCGCGCTGAACTATGGGTTGATGGATCGCTTTTCGATATACGGGAAGGGCCAGATCGGGACTGACGGCAGCTTCCTGGAGCCGAGGGGCGGCGCCGCGTTCGGGATGCTGGGAACGGTGGTCGACACGGAACATTTCGACATGGACCTGATGCTGGAATTCGGGTTCGGGGACTATGGCGCGGTGCTGGTTCCCGCAGTGGAATTCAATTTCGATCTCGTCCGGGACCGCAGGAAGTGGGGCGCATACCTTCGGGTGGAAGAAATCCTGACCGGGGACCCGGTCGTCGGTTCGTTCACGCCATATACCGTCCTGACCGCCGGGACATACTGGACGATCGTCGACGGCCACAAGCTGCTTGCCGAATACGACATGCAGTTCGCCGCGAATCCGCGGGCCGGCGGGCGCGTGGTCGACGTCGGGGCGGTGGCGCTGGGATACAACGTCGACATCGGGCACGACGTTGATCTGATCGCCGACGTGCACTGCGACATCCCGCAGTCCGGCGAGGACGTGGCCTTCGGTTTTTCGATCGGGTTCAAGGTTTACGGCGTCAATCGCAGGTAATCGACGCCTGCAGGCCCCAGGAATTGGCGGTTGCGGCGTTTCCGTCGATCACCAGGAAATATTCGTGCCCGGCGGTTACCTGAACCGACATTTCAGTCCAACGGTTTGAAACGCACAAATCCGCCCGGCACGCGCCCTCGAGCAGGTACATGTCGACCTGGTCGCTGGCCAGGTCCCCGATGGAGGCATTGAATGTACCTGAGCAGTCTGCCGTGAAGCGGTACACGGTTTCCACGTTGAATCGCGGGTACGGGGATTCGCAGGCCCCGCCGTAGAACGTGATTTCGTCGGACATGCCGGTCGTCGAACCATCCAGGACGACGACCGTTTCGGACATGCTGCCCAGCTCGACGTCGGTCGTGCAGGAATGCGACAGGCAGTGATCGTAACCTGAACAGTCCTCGTCGATGTCGTTGCATGCGATGTCGATCGCGCCGGGGTGAATCGCGGCCGCAGCGCCGTCGCAGTCGTTGCCGGAAGGACAGTCGGATGCGTCGTGGTCGATGAACCCGTCCGCGTCGTTATCGACGCATCCCGCGCCGCACAGGCAGTTCACGGTCAGGTCGAATTCGCCGCGGGCGCCGTCCATGCCGTCCACGATCAGCGTGAACTCCTCGCCCTCAACGGCGGTGAAGGAGACAACCTCCGGTGCGTCGAGGTACACGTCGTAATCGACCAGCGAACTGCTTTTGCAGTTTGCGGACGAGTTGCGCAACACGACAAGCGTCAGCCAGTCGGGGCAGTTTTTCAGGACCGCCGCGATTTCGCCCGTGCATGAAGCCGTGAAACGGTATCCGGTTTCCGGTCCGGTAAGGTCGTCCACGGTGTCCGAACCGTTGTAGTAGTAATCGGTCCGGTCGGGCGCCCCGACGGTCGTGCCGTGAACCGAAAGACCGCAACCGGGGTGGTCGAGGGCCGGCGTGCAGGCGTTGACGCAGCCGAAATCGTCGAAGCAGTTGAAGTCACATTCGTTCGTCTGGACCGTCCTGCCGCATCCGTCGGTCACGACCTCGTCGCCGCCTGAGCATGTCCGTGCGACCTGGGGCCGGCAGTAGTAGCCGTCGTCGCCCTGGCCGGACATCCACGACCAGCACGACAGGTCCCAGGCGGCGTCGGTCGGGCATTCCATGTCGGCGGTGCAGTCGTCAAGGCATATGCCGGGCGCGTCGAAGTTCGGATCGACGAAGCAGTAGTAACCTGGCGCGCAGTGGCCGCCATCGCACGGTTCACACTGGGCGTTGTCGCTGCAGTTGTCCGCGCCGCTGCAGTCCTCGTCGATTGAATTGCACCGGGCGTCGTCGGCGCCGGGGTGGATCGAAACGTCGTCGTCGCGGCAGTCCGTGCCGTGCGGGCAGGTGTCCGCCGCGTAAGCCGGGTATCCGTCCCCGTCGAAATCGATGCACCCGTCGGTGCAGGATTTCAGCGCGGCGTTGCAGTCGGTTCCATCCGCGCACGTTTCCATCACGTATTCGAGGCCGCAGTCGTCGACAATCATCAGGGCCTGGCCGTCGCAGGCGGCCGTGGCGTCGGGCATGCAGACGAAGCCGCCGCCGGCCACCGCGCAGGCGGAACCCTCCGGACAGTCGCCGTCGGCCGAGCAGTCGGCCACGCATGCGCCTTCCGACAGGGGCGGGTCGCCTGGAATGTGGCAGTGCCCGGATTCGCACTGGGCGTCGAAGCTGCACGCGGCGCAGTGGGCGCGTCCGGTTCCGCCGCAGTCGACCTCGATCAGCAGGGTGAATGGGCCTTCCTGGTCCTGAATCGTCGTGTCCACCACGACAAAATACATATTGCCGCCGGTCACCTGGAATTCGATTTCGTGAACCATTCCGGTCCCGGCGTCGTAAGCCACGACCTGCGTGTTGAAGCATCCGTCGCCGAGGCCCAGCAGCACCATTTCGAGGTCGGACATTTCGGTTGCGACCACATGGGCGATGCCGTCGCATTCGGCGGTGAAGGAATATGCATCCTCGTGCCCCTTGACGTCGAAGATGCCGGGATACGACGTCATGCCGGAGGCGCCGGCGACGAGGCGGCCGGCGATGGTTGTGCCGATCGAGGCAGGCGAGCTGCCGATGCACGATTCGGTACAGACGCCCGCGCCGGAATCGCAGTCCCCGCTGCACGTGGCTGAATGAGCGACGTTGCCGCAGGAGTCCACCACCGTGAGGTCGTTGCCGTCGCAGGATGCGGACGTGTCGGCCATGCATACCCCGTGGCCCTCGTACACTTCCGGCACGCAGGTCGCGCCCTCCGGGCACTGGTTCGCGTTTTCGCACAGGGCAGCGCAGTACGCATACATCCCGAAGGCGCCGCCGATGCCCGGCATGCAGACATGGTCTTCACGGCAGTTGCCCGTCGGCAGGCACGAATCGCACTGCTGGCCGGTTCCCGGGCACCAGTCGATGCCGTCGCAGTCCTCGTCGAGGCCGTTGCAGTCGATTTCGCCCACGCCGGGCCTGATCGCCGCGTTGCTGTCGTTGCAGTCGCGTCCGGCCGGGCAGGCGGCCGGGTCGTAGTTGTTGAAACCGTCTTCGTCGTTGTCGATACAGACCGTCGAAACGCAGGAATCGGCGCCGCTGCAGTCCTGGTCAATCCCGTCGCAGTTCGTTTCCGCAGCCCCGGGGCTGATTGCGGCATCGTCGTCGTTGCAGTCGTCGCCGTCGGGGCAGAACAGCGCGTTGAAACCGTCGTAACCGTCGTCGTCGTCGTCCGCGCATTCGCCGCATGACTGTTGTGCCAGGATCGTGAAATCCGGCAGCGCGCCGTCGAACGATTCAACCACGATCAGCGTCGTTTCGCCGGCGTCCGTGGGGGCGGTCATCCGGATCGGGTGGGACGGCGGCAGCATGTCCCGGCAGTCCGCGGTGTCGCAGGCGCCGAGGATCATGACGGTCACCATCAGGTACGAATCGGACAGCGGGTCGCCCGCGGGCGTCACGGTCAGGCGGACCTGGCCGGTGCAGGGGGCCGTGTATTCGAACACGCGTTCCGGGCCGGTGTACGACCATTCGGCGTCGCACGAATAGTCGGCCCAGCGCGAGGCGGCCGTCGATTCCAGTCCGGCGGCCTCGTATGGAGTGTCCGCGGTCACGGTTATCGCGCCCTCGCAGGACGGTTCGCCCGTATCGCCCGCGTCGTCGTCGTCCACGTCGCCAGCGTCACCCGCGGCGTCCGGCGCATGAGCGTCGTCGCCGATGTCCTGGGGCTCGGTGTCCTGCACGGAATCCTGGATCGTCGTGTCCGCCGCCGCGTCCGGACGCACGTCGTCGGCGACGTCGTGCACGGCGTCGGTTGCGACCGCGTCCACGGTGTCGGTCCCGGTCGTTTCGTCGGTTTCGGCGCCGCCGCCGCCGCAGGCGGCAGCCCATGCCACGGTCGCCGCCACGAAGACGGCTGTCGGAAGTCTTTTCATGGGTCCCTCCGAGAGGATTCGAAACGGGTTATGGCGGGATGGTACCAGAATTCGCGCCCGGCTCCAAGGCGGCAGGCCCCGATGCGTCAGAATAGTTTTCCCGGCCCCGGCGTTGTGGCTTACGATATGCCGCTCCGCCTTCATGGATGGTGTCCGATGGCAAGATTGGCGTTGGTTCTGCCGGCATTCGCGATGGTTGCCGCTGCGGTCGCGTGCGACGGCAGGCAGTGCGATTCCGAGGCCCGCACGGTCTGCGACAGCAGCGCTTCCGGGTGTGTCAGCCAGAAATGCGGCGGAATGCAGGACGACGAATACGTTCAGTGTTTCGAGGTTCTGTGCGTCCCCGATCTGTGCAGTTGCCTGGACGGCGTCGGATGCGCCTGGCAGGAACCGCTTTGCGACGATCTTGTCACGGACTGACGGCGGCGCCGGTCCTGGCCGACTGGAACAGCGCGTCGATCACCCTCGCGTTGCCGACCATGTCGTCCAGCGCCGCCTGCGCGGCCACGGGCAGTTCACGATCCCTTTTCACGGCACTTACCAGGCCCGCGAAGGCCTCCAGTTCCCCCCGGTACGCGTCCGCGGCCGGGATCCTGACGGGGGTCCTTCCGTCGTCGTCCATCACGGTGATCGTGCACGGCACGTTGTCCTGAAGCCACGGCCTTTCGATGACGATGGCGCCGCGTGAACCGCAGATGGTGGCGCAATGGCGCTCAAATGCCGACAGTGCGGTTTCAAAATGCGCCAGCACGCCGTTGGGGAAGTCCATGATGCCCGTCATCGCGTCGTCCACGTCGTTTTTTGGCCCGAAACCGAGGTCGGCGGCCTCGGCGCGCCTGAAACCGCGACGTTCGAAAGCGGCGACGCGGGACGGTTCGCAACCGGCGATCCGCCTGGCCATGTGCACGCAGTAACACCCCACGTCGAACAGCGCGCCGCCCTTCAGGGAGGCCAGCGCCGGGCCGGAATCCGGGTCGTCGCAGGACCACGAGAACCGGCTTTCGATAGTCCTGACGTCGCCGATGCGGCCGGATGCGATAATCCGGTCCACCTCGGCCCAGAGCGGATGGTGCGGGTACATGAAGGCTTCCATGACGGGCAGGCTGGCCGAAACCGCTGCCGAGCGCAACGCGTCGGCCTGGGATGCCGAGGTGCAGGCCGGTTTTTCAAGCAGGACGGGCAGACCTGCCGCCAAGGCGCGCATGGCCCATTCGAAATGGAGGGCGTTCGGCAGCGGAATGTAAACGGCGTCGACCGCACCCGATTCCAGCAGCGCGTCGTAGTCGTCGAAGGTGTGCGGGATGCTTCGCTGCGCCGCCCACTTCGCGGTCCTTTCCGGGTTCCGGCCCGCAACGGCCGTAATACGGACCCGGCCGCTCTGAGCGGCGCCCGCGACAATCGCGTCGGCAATCGAGGCCGTTCCAAGTATCCCGATCATCAGCGAGTCGGTCATCAGGCAACCCCGGTTGTCCAGTCCTGCCGCGATTCTACACGCAACGCCGGTGAAAGGTCGATGACGGGAAGCCTCCGCGGACGGGCAGTCATATAATAAGGGCGTCTTCGAACCGGGGAACGTCGATGAAAATACAGTCGATAATTGCCGTTGTCTTTCTTGCGGCCTTGATTCTGGCTGGCGGGTGCGGGAATCGGCAGGGCGATCCCGACGTGACGGGGGCCGATATTGTCGATGCCGACAGCCATCCCGATGTCGATGTACGTGTCGATGCCGACGCCGATGCCGTGGCCGGCGTCGACGGCCTGGTAATCGGGGACACCGCCGGGATTGACACCTCCATGCCCGAAGTCGTCCTGTCGGAGGATGAACGCGCCGCGTACGCGCGTCACGCCGAACTGGTCGCCGATTCGCAGGGAATGGACTACGACGGGCTGTTCCAGGCCTGGCACGACGGCGGGGAATACCTTGCGCAGATGCCGTTCGACGTGGCGTCGGCCGACTTCCTGCCCGAGGTCACGGCCGCGTACGGACTGGACGCGGCCGCGCTGGCGAAGCTGACCCAGAACGGCTTCGTCGTGCCGGACAACGGCAGCGCGACCACCCACCCGAACCTGTACATGGACATTTATGTCAGGGACCTCCCGGTCCTGATCACCGCGGACTCCATCCTGTATGCCGTCCACAAATCGTACGACGAGATGCTCAAGCAGCTCGAGGAGGGCGCCCTGATCGGCAAACTGGGCGTGATTCTTGACGGAAGCGCCGCCCGCCTGGGCGGTGTGTGCGCCGGCGTTTCCGGCATGGCGCTCGACGCGTGCCATGACATCGACGCGTACCTCACGGTTGCCAGGTCGCTGCTGGCCGGGACCCCGGCCGTTCCCGCGTACGACGGCAACGCGGCGTTCAGGGACGACATCCTGGCCCTGGTCGATGCGCTGCAGCCCGCGCAGATAACGATGTTCGGCCGCCCGTACCCTTCGCCGCTCGGCCGGTATGATTTTTCGCAGTTCAAGCCGCGCGGCCACTATACCGAATCCGATGAACTGAAACGGTACTTCAGGGCGATGATCTGGCTGGGCCGCACGCCGATGAACCTGACGCTGTTCGATCGTGACCTGGTGGCGTCGGTCGTGCTGCTCAAGGCGCTGCAGCGCGCCGACATGATGGAGGACTGGGAACTGGTGGACCACGCCATCCAGGTTTTTGTCGGCCGGAGCGACAACATGACGCCTCCGCAGTTTGTGGGCGTCATCGACGAACTGGCTCTGGATGTCGGTCTGATGATGATTGAATCGCGCGCCGGGGCCATCCGCGCCGCCCTGGCGGAACATGGCGTGCCGGGGTCGCGCATCCTGTCGCAGATCATGATGATGGATCCGATGTCGGCCGATCCCACCGTGGTTCCGGCGGAATTCCAGTTGTTCGGTCAGCGCTTCGTAATCGACAGTTACGTGTTTTCCAACGTCGTTTACGACCGCATCACCTGGGACGGCGGAAAACCGATGCGGCTGATGCCGGATCCGCTGGACGCCGCGTTCGTGCTGGGCTTTGACCAGGCTCTGCCGCCGCTCAGGGATGAAATCGACACCTGGCATTACGCCGGAAACCTGAACGTCCTGCGGACGATGGTCGGCGATTACGAATCGGGATTCTGGTCCGAAAGCATGTACAACGCATGGCTGCAGGCGATACGCGCCCTGGCCGCCGACCAGACCGGCGAATCTTATCCGGCCGCGGCCCGGACGCTTGCGTGGGCGCACCGGAACATGAACACCGGGCTGGCGTCCTGGGCCGAACTGCGCCACGACACCATACTGTACGTCAAGCAGTCGTACACCGGGGACACCTGCGATTATCCTGACGGATACGTGGAACCGAACCCTGAATTCTTCCGCAAGATGGCTGATTTTGCAGTGGCGTCCCGGGACATGATGGAATCGATCATGATCGCCGACTCCGTGTTCGATGCCGGCGCGCCCATGTACTGGTTCGAAAGGCTTGCCAATGTCTGCGAAAAGCTGGCCGCGATCGCCCAGGGTCAGATCGACGGCACGCCGCGCACGCCCGAGCAGACCGAATTCCTGAAGGGCACCGTGGTCGCCGGCGCGATGTGCGGCGGGCCGGGTTTTTCGGGCTGGTATTCCGAACTGTTCTACAACGCGCAGAGCGACGCGTTCGATTTCAAGCCGACCGTCGCCGACGTTCACACCGACCCGAACAGCACCGACGTGCTTCACGTGGCGACCGGCGGCGCGAATCCGATGGTGATGGCGGTGGCCCTGCCGGGCGGTCCGCGGGTTTTCGTCGGTCCCGTTTCGTCGTACTATCAGTTCCGCGAGCCGGGCTTCGTCAGGCTGACCGACGACGAATGGAAGGCCAGGTACACCGGGCTCGACGGGTTCGTGGAACGGCCCGCCTGGACGGATTCCTTCATTGCCGTTGCCCCGGATCCTTCCGCGGATGATGGCTGCGAATAGAACCGCCGGTTTATTCTTTCAGTTGATTTACGGGGTTGTGTCTTGAAAACGATGAAGTGGCTTCCTGTGTTCCTGGTGGCCGTCGCGCTGACGGCCGGCGGCTGCGGCCAGTGCCTGTGCGATGACGACGATATCGACGCCGGTGTGATCGATGCCGCGACAGACGTGGCCGATCCTGATGTCGGCGTGCCGGATGCGGCCGACGTGACGGCGGACGCGCCGCGCGAAGATGCCGTGGAACCGGCCGACACCGGCGATTCCGTCGAGCCGGACGTTGTGGCCGACGTGCCGTACTGCCCCGACTGCACCGAATCCGACCCGATCCCGCTTTATTCGTATCGCGAAAGGCAGGCTGAATACCTGAAGTACTGTTCGGACAACAATGGTCCCGAGGCCGGGAATTCGTACGGGCAGGTCTGCCGCGTCAAGATGGGACAGTCGGTCGTTCCGGCCGCCGTGGCATCGGCGATCGAGGACCTGACCCTGCGCGAGGACTGTTCCGATTTCCGCGCGGCGGCCCTTGTCAGGATGCTTTACATCGATGCCGAAAACGGGGCGCTGGACGCGACGTCGCGACAGTCCGTCACGGATACGCTGCTTGGGTACAAGTACTGGATGACCGAAGTGAATCCGGAAATCCCGATGGACAAGATGTGCTACTGGTCGGAAAACCACCAGATACTGTTCCATTCGTCGGAATACCTGGCGGGCCAGATGTTCCCGGACGCGGTGTTTTCCAACGTGGCCATGACCGGCGCGCAGCACCGCGATCACGCCCGCCCGCTGATCCTGAAGTGGCTGAACCTGCGCGGCGCCATCGGTTTTTCGGAATGGCATTCCAACGTGTATTTCAACGAGGACATCCCGGCGCTGGTCAACCTGGCCGACTTCGCGCAGGATGATGAAATCCGCACGAAGGCCGCCATGGTCCTGGACATCATCGCGTACGACATGGCGATGAATTATTACCGCGGGTTCTTCGCCGCCACGCACGGCCGCACGTATGAAAAGGAACTGATCAACGGCCTTGACGACCACACCACAGAGGGCGGGTGGGTCATGCTGGGCCTGGGCGAATACGAGGGCACCGGGTCGTTTTCGGCGGTGTTCCTGGCGTCCAGCGACCATTACTTCGTGCCGGACATCATCGAAACCCTTGCCGCGGAAGCGGCCGCCGGTGAATTCGAACACCGCCAGCGCGACAGCATCGACATCGCCGACGGGCCGGCGTGGGGCCTGACTTACGACGCCGACGACGACATCCCGACGTGGGCCGGATTTTCGGCCATCGCGGCACCCGAAACGATCAACGGGATGCTGGCCTTTGTCGACAAATACAACCTGTGGGACGGGTTCCTGTTCGGGGACCTGCCCGATTACCTGGTCGAAATGGTCAAGCAGAACATGGGCACCGCGGACATCGTGACCCTTGCCGAGGACGCCGACGTCGTTTCGCGCGGCATCGCCCTGCAGTCGATCAACACGTATACGTACCGCACGTCGGATTACCAGATTTCGGCGGCCCAGGATTACCACCCCGGTTACTGGGGCTCGCAGACCCTGATTTGGCAGGCAACCCTTGACGGGAACGCGGTCGCGGTGTCGTCGCTGCCCACTACGGTCGAACTGGGCGGCGATTCGGTCGAGGTCGCGGGCGAATGGGTCGGTTCGTGGCATCCGCGCGCAACCGTTTACAAAAACATCGGCGTCATCCAGTACAGGGCCGACGTGATTCCCGACCTGCTGTCCGGCTTCTTCAAGGCCAAGAACAGCCACGCGTTCTTCAAGCGGTCCGCGTTCGACGAAACGCGCGAAATCGGCAACTGGGTAATGGGCCGCCGCGGCAACGGGTACATCGCCATGTATTCCCGGGCGCCGTCGCACTGGTCGACCGAAAACGACTACGAATGGATGACCGACGTGCAGGACAACACTTACCTGGTCCAGCTCGGGTCGACTTCCGAATACGGCACCTTCGACGAATTCGCGGACGCTGTTTCGGCGTCGGCGGTGGCCTTCGCGGAAGACGGCGCCGTGACCTGGGACTCGCCGTGGGCCGGGCTGGTGCAGGTCGGCTGGACCGGGCCGTTCACCGTCGCCGGGCAGCAGGTCGACCTGGGCCCGTACAAGCGGTTCGACAACCGCTCATCGGACGTTGAATTCGGTTCGAGGGTGACGCGAATCACCAGCGGCGACCGCACGCTTGAACTCGATTTCGCCGCCGGCACCCGGAAGGTCCTTTCCCGTCCGTAGGAGCGAATGAAAATTCGCCCTTCCGGATCTCCCGCACCGACATGGACGCAATTGCGCCTGACCGGCGCGTCGGCGGGCAGCACAGCCCTCCGCATTCGCTCCGGACTGGCAGTCCCGCCTGGAACGCCCGTCGTTCCGTGCGGGTCGGGATTGCCCCTTCAATACCTGCACCGCGCTTCCGATTTGTACTTCGTGTAATAGACGATCAGGTCGGCTTCAGATTTGTATTTCGTGTAATAAATGCTGGCGCGGGCGCTGCTTTTGTATTTCGTGTAATACCACACGCCCGGGTCGTTTTCCGACTGGTACTGCGTTTCGTACACGATGCAGTTCGCTTCCGATTTGTACTGGGTCACGTACACCTTCGCGTCCGCTTCCGACGCGTAATCGGTGATGTATATCTGCGCCGCCCCGGCCGCGCACGGAACCAGCAGGACGGCCGCAAGCACCGCCGCACGGATGATTGTCGAGGGTTTCATCGCCACCACCCCTTTTTCAGTCCCTGAAATCATATCAGGATCGGTCGTTCGGTCCCACTGTGGACATCGGCCGCCGTTTGTGTTCAGAATTGTCCCGGCGGTGGCGCGTCAAGCGATTTCCGGAGGCCAAATGAAGATTGTTGACTGGTTCCGCACCGGCCCCGACCGGCCGCCGAAGGACGGCGACCCGAAGGCGATCCGGCGCGAATACGAATGGCGGCGCTGGTCGGTGTTCCTGTCGGTGACGTTCGGGTACGCGTTCTTTTACGTCGCGCGAATCAACCTGGCGGTCGTCAAGAAACCGATGATCGACGAGGGCGTGTTTTCGCCGGAAGAACTGGGCGTGATCGGTTCCGTGCTGTTCATCGTTTACGCGTTCGGCAAGCTGTTCAACGGCTTTTTGAGCGACCGCGCCAACATCCGCAGGTTCATGTCGGCCGCGCTGCTGTGCGCCGCGATCGTCAACATCCTGCTGGGCTTCGTCGAATGGTTCTGGGGCTTCGTCATCCTGTGGGCCGTCAACGGCTGGTTCCAGTCGATCGGGTCCGCCCCCAGCGTGGTCGCGCTGTCCCAGTGGTTCACGAAAAAGGAAATGGGCACGCGGTACGGCATCTGGTCCGTCAGCCACAGCCTGGGCCAGGGCGCCACATATATCTTCACGGCGGTGCTGGTGACCGCGCTGGGCTGGCGGTGGGGATTCTGGGGGCCGGGACTGATCTGCGCCGGCGTGGCGCTGGTGATGTTCAGGACGCTGGCGGATCGTCCGCAGACGTACGGGCTGCCTTCGCCTGCCGGTTACAGGGGCGAGGCCGAGGAACTGCCGAAGACGGCGGCCGGTGATTCGTCGGCGGTCGGGAAAAGCCAGCTTGAGGTGCTGAAGAACCCGGCGATCTGGATCCTGGGGTTCGCGGGCCTGGCCAATTCAGTCACGCGTTACGGGCTGACCGACTGGGGCATCCTGTACCTGCAGGAAATGAAGGGATACAGCCTGACG
This sequence comes from uncultured Anaeromyxobacteraceae bacterium, assembly GCA_964470365.1. GTDB lineage: Bacteria > Myxococcota_A > UBA9042 > DTJE01 > DTJE01 > JAGOFO01. The sequence goes on from CAYYCO010000003.1 coordinate 14,127, forward strand.
GCGGCGGGTTCCATCCTGGCATCGTACCCGGTGGCCGCAATCGTCGGCGCGATCCTGTCAGGCGTCGTGTCGGACCGGCTTTTCAATTCCAGGCGCAACGTGCCCGCGCTGGTGATGGGGCTGTGCATTCTGGGGGCGCTGGCCGCCCTGGCCATGTTCAAGGGAAACAACTTGTGGCGTGACCTGGTCCTGTTCACCATCTTCGGCTTCAACATGGGCGGGCTGCTGACGTACCTGGGCGGGCTGATGGCGGTCGACATATCGTCGAAAAGGGCGGCGGGTGCGGCCATGGGCGTCATCGGGATGTTCTGCTACGTCGGCGCGTCCTTGCAGGAAGTGCTGTCGGGCGTGCTGATCGGCGCGGGCAAGACCATGAAGACGTCGATCCTGGTCGAACGTCCCGGCGACGTGGTCGAGGCCCTGCGTTCAATCGGTTTCGACGTGTCGCAGTATGCCGTTCCGCGGTTCACCGGCGACGTGATCGTGTTCCCGACCGTCGACTGGTCATACGACTTTTCCGCCACCATGCTTTTCTGGATCGGCGCCGCCGTCGCCGCCATCGTGCTTCCCCTGGTCGTCTGGAACGCTAAACCGGCGGAATGAAAGTTGCCAGCGTGTCTGAAGATCCCGTTCAGTCGGCACAAAATTGGCCGGCGTCAACTAATTTATTTCCTTCTAACAGTTTGACTTGCAAGAGCTTTTCGTTAATATTCTGGTTAAGGTAAAAGTTTTTATATTAGCGGGCGGCGATGGCGGAAAACTGGGGATTTTACGGGCGGCGAACGGAGCTCGAACAGATTCGTCGAATACTGGAACGCCGGCGGTGGTTCTTCCTGAAGATTTCAGGCCGCCGGCGGATCGGCAAGACCAGTCTCATTCAGCAGGCGCGCAGGGAAGAAGACAAGATTGTCTATATCCAGATTCCGGATTCGGATCCGGCAGGTGTGGTGGCCGCCGTACGTGGCTTCATGGATATGTTCGAGTTGCCCGGGCCCCGCCCAAACGACCTTGCGTCGTTCGCATCGGCGATTGGCGACATGGTGCGCCAGGGATACGTGGTTGCGATAGACGAATTCCAGTATTTCAACCGAAAGGTTCTGAACGAGTTCCTGTCGCATCTTCAATACCAGATCGACAGGCTGGCTGAATCGGCGGACCAGGTCAGCGGCGGGTTAATCGTGCTCGGGTCGATTCACACGGAAATGTCGGCGCTTCTCGAAGACAGGTCGGCGCCCCTGTACAACAGGGTGACCGACAACATAGATCTGCCGCATCTCGACATCGAGTCCGTCAGCGAAATACTTCGCGAACACGCCGACGATTCGCCTGAACGTCTCCTGTTCATCTGGAACCTTTTTGAAGGCGTTCCCAAGTTCTATCGCGACTGCTTCGAACAGGGTGTTCTGGGCGCCGATCGGAAGGTGTTGATCGAACGGATGTTTCTGTCCAGTTCGTCTCCCCTGCGGGCCGAGGCCGACACCTGGTTCCTGAAAGAACTGCACGGGCGGTATGACCTCGTGCTGCGCTACATCGCCGAACATCCCGGTTGCACCAACGCCGACCTTGACGACCATGCCCGTTCCGTTGTGGCGGATGGCGACAGGCAGGTCGGTGGATATCTCAAAATCCTTTGCGATAAGTACGACATGGTGGAGCGCCTGCTGCCTGTATTCTCCAGGCCGAAAGCCAGGCGCGGCCGGTATTACATCAAGGACAACTTCCTGCGCTCCTGGCTGGCCGCACTGGCAATGCCCAGCGCCGCAACGAATTTCAGGCCGTTGCCGTTGCTGGTGGATGAAGCGGACAGGCGTTTGATGGTTGCGGAGGGACATGGATTTGAAAGGCTTGTGTGGGCTATATACTCCGAGCTGGGCAGGAAAGGCCTTGGTGACTTCGGGATGACCCGGCAGGTTCAGGGATACTGGGATCGCAGTGATGTCGAAATAGACCTTGTGGCTGTCAATGATGACGCCAGAACAATTCGATTCGGCACGTGCAAACGTGATGAAGATCGTCTTGTGGCAGGGATTTCGACGTTCAACGACCACGTGGCGCGTTTCCTGGGGGCATTTCCTGAATACGAACAATGGACCATCCAGAGGATTGGCCATGCGCCGCGCCTCTCGGCAACGAATAGAAAGCTTCTTGCCGAACGTGGACTACTTTCACAGGACCTGAACGACTTTGTCGGCCTTCTGCCCGACGGGGTCCGCTAGCCGCCGTCATCCTTCCCCTCCTCGTCTGGAACGCGAAACCTGCGGAATAGTCGCCCCTGCGGTTTTTTTTAATGGCATTCAAGATGTCGTGGTTAACGGCGCAGGCGCCGCCGGCTACATCACGCAGCCCCACCGGCGCATCGTTTTCAGGTCATCGACGAGTGGAAGGACAACGGATATGTCGTCGCATTCCGCAATGGCGCAGTCCTGGCAGAATCGCCTGTTAACATAGTCCGAACCGACACGTGCCCAGATGGTGAACTGGGCGGCGTCGGAATCGCACGCGACGATTTCGTGGGTTTTTGAATACTCGAGGAGGGCTGCGGCGCGGCTGGTGAGACTGGCGAGGGTGTCCTCGTGGATCAGCTTGGAACGGCATTCCGAATCAAACCAGTAAACGCCGCCAAAGTAACCCGTGTTGTGTGAAAATCCGGAAAGGGGTTCTTCGTAGTACACCGCGACATCGACGTCGCCTGTGGAATAAACGTTTCCCGTGCCGTCTTCAGCCAGGCCGACGGTATAAAAGGGCGCCACCCGTATGCGGCGGTAAGTCGCATTGAAAATCAGCGTTTCGAGTCGTCTGCCAAGAGAGTGAAGACTGAGGGGAACCCTCGACTGCATGTCGGCCATGCAGTAGTTGAAAGTCCCCATCGAACCATCCTGGCCTGAACTGGTCCTGTTTTCGACGTCGATGTTGACCCTGGGCACATACGGCGGGCACCACTCCAGTAACTGAGGCTCGTTGTTGACGATATCGGCGCCTGCCGCCTGGATTTGCTGGAAATCATAATCGGACAATGCGATCGGGGCCTGTCCGACGCCCGCAATGTTGATGAATCCCGACTCGATCCAGATGGTCCTGAGTGGCGAGGGCACACCGCCACCGTCCAGTTCCACCGTCATCCGGAAACTTTCCCTTTCCGTCGCGTATTGTTCTTCCTCGCTTCTGACCAGCTGCGGGAACCCTTCGCATCCTGCGGTCCCGAGGTCTTCGATTTTGTCGAGAAGGTTGAAGAGGGCTTCAGGAAGCTGGCTGCCGCGTCCGTCGCAATAGCTGAAATCCTGAACGGCCAGATATGTAACGTCTTTTGAAACCGGGGGGATGGAACCGGGCAGGTACTGAATTTTTGTACGGTAACGGACCGTTACATCGAACTGTCGGTGAATCTGACTGATGCACGTCGGATTGACGTCATACGAGTCCCATTCAACCTTGTCCGCCTGCTGCCGGAGTGATTCCGTTGCAGCTTCGTCAATTTCCACGGTGCAGCCCGGCAGCGAAGAAATCGTCAGCCGGCCGCCGAAGACGTATACGGACAGCGATTCGGAATAGGCGTTCGGCCTGGAACGCAGAAGGATCTCGAATGCTGGCGCCTGCGGTTCCGGCGCGGCATCCTGCCCCGGCGGCTCAGCGGTATCCGCCGGCCGGATATCAAAGAATTGCATACCGGAGTCGTTCCCCGTGTCCGTCGATGCAAGGTCATCATGGATTACGGGAATGTCCAGATTTGTCAGAAGGTCGTCGTCAATGGAGCCGGAGCATCCCGCGGCAGTAAGGGCGACCAGTCCTGACAGCAGAACCGGTGGGCGAAAAAGGAGTCTTTCGATGAAAATTAGCATAGTGATATCCCCACTTATTACTATGTGATAACTTCTGCCGAAGTTGACTATATGTCAAGATGACCGGTCCGATCCGTCCGCCGTGTCATGTTTCGTTTGAAACAGTTGTCATTCACATCGCCGGCCGGGATGTTTGACATCGCCCGGGAAGGGTAGTAAACGTTTACCCGACGTAATCGTTTACGTTGCGTTTTGGGCGTTGGGCCGGGGTGGTTCGTGGCTGCCACGATAAAGGAAATCGCAGGGCGTCTGAACGTGTCGGTCGCGACCGTGTCGCGGGCGCTGAACGGACTGCCCGGCGTCGGCGAAAAGACGCGACGGCGGGTGCTGAAAACCGCCAGTGAAACCGGGTACGTGCCGGATTTCCACGCGCGCGCCCTGGTGTCCGGCAAGGTGCCGTTCCTGGGCCTGGTCGTGCCCGACATCACCAATTCGTTCTTTCCCGCGCTGGCGCTTGCCGCGGAAGAAGAGGCGTCCGCGGCCGGGTACAGCCTGCTGCTGTTCAACACCAACTGGCGTCCCGACAGGTTGCGGCAGGCCGTGGACCTGCTGGCGTCCCGCCGCGTCGCCGGGCTGATATTTTCCGAACCGGTCGACGAGCCGGGCTCGCCCGTATTCAACATGGATTCCCTGGCCGCGTCGGTGGTGTTCGCCGGTGTCCAGGCCCCGGTGGGAAGCGGCGTCTGTTCGGTGTGCGTCGACGATGTGGACGGGGGGATGCAGGTCGGGCGGCACCTGGTAGAACGCGGCGTGCGGACGGTCGCCTTCGTGGGCGGTCCCGAAACCAGCCGCAGTTCGGGCGGCAGGCTCGAGGGCCTGGTCAGGGCCGTGGCCGAGGCCGGGCGCGCGGGGCGCGACGTGGAAGTCGTTTCGGTGACGTCCGGTCCGTGGACTGAAGACGGCGGGTACGCACAGGCGTCCGCCATCATGCGCGACGCGGTGCCGGATGCGATCTTCGCCGCCAACGACCCCCTGGCAATCGGCGTGATGCGCTGCCTCAGGGACAGCGGCATCGCCGTCGGGCGCGGGGTGGCGCTGGCCGGGTACGACGACACGCCGATCGTGAAAATGGTGTCGACGCCCGTCACGTCGGTCGCCCAGCCGGAGGCGCGGATCGGCGTCGAGGCGGTGCGGCGCCTTCTTTTGCAGCTTGAATCCGGTCAGCCGGCGCAGGGGCTGGTGCTTGACGCCACACTCACGGCGCGGGCCAGCACGCTTGATTTCGGCCGACCGATCGAACAGGGGGCCTATGGCCCCGACGGAGGTGTAAATGTCGCTTGAAGTACTGAAAAATTACATCGACGGACGGTTCGTGGACGCCGACGCGCCGCAGGCGGTCGAAGTCTGCAACCCGGCCACCGGCGAACCGATTTCCAGGGTGCCGTTTTCGACGCCGGCCGAGGTCGACCGCGCCGTGAAGGCCGCGGCCGCCGCATACCCGGAATGGGCGGCCACGCCGGTGTCGCGCCGGACGAAGCCGCTGTTCCGGCTGGCCGCGATGATGCACGAACAGGAAGACGAACTGTGCCGCATCCTGGTGCGCGAGATGGGCAAGTCGATGGCGGACGCCCACGCCGAAATGAAGCGTGCCGTCGAAAACGTCGAGGCCGCCTGCGCCATGCCGCTGCTGCAGCAGGGCGACAAGATGGTCGGATGCTCGGCCGGCATGGACGGGGAAGTCATCCGCGTGCCGGTCGGCGTGTTCGGGATCATCGCGCCGTTCAATTTTCCGGCCATGGTGCCGTTCTGGTTCATCCCGTACGCGGTCGCGGCGGGCAACACGATCGTCGTGAAGGCGTCCGAACTGGTGCCGAACACGATGCGCCGCCTGTTTGAAATGATGCACGACGCGGGCTTCCCGAAAGGCGTCGTCAACCTGGTCAACGGCGACCGCGTGGCGGCCGAGGCGCTGGTCGCGCACCCGGACGTCGCGGGCATTTCGTTCGTCGGGTCCACGAGGGTCGCGGCGTCGGTCGCGTCGGCCTGCGCCGCCGGCCACAAACGCTTCCAGGCGCTGGGGTCGGCCAAAAACCACCTGGTCGTGATGCCCGACGCGAAACTGGACGACGTGGTCCGCAACATGGTCACGTCGTGTTACGGGTGCGCCGGCCAGCGCTGCATGGCGTCTTCGGCCATCGTGACGGTCGGGCCGGAAGTCCACGCGGAAGTCGTCCGCAGGTTTGTGGCCGCGTCCCGCGAGGTCCAGGCCGCCGACCCGCTGGACCCGCGTTACGAAGACGAAGCGATGCTGATGGGCCCGGTCATTTCCGCGAAAAACAAGGCGTTCATCGAATCGATGATCGCGAAGGGCGTGGAAGAGGGCGCGACGCTGGAACTGGACGGCCGCGGCCTGGTCATCCCCGGGTGCGAAAAGGGCCATTTCGTGGGGCCGACCGTGTTCACCGGCGTCAAGCCGGGCATGGCTATCCACACGAACGAGATATTCGGGCCCGTCGTCGTGATCCTGAACGTGGACACGTTCGACCAGGCGCTGAAAATCATCAACGAACACCAGTACGGCAACGGCGCGTCGATTTACACGCAGAACGGGTACTGGGCCAGGCGTTTCGAACTGGAGGCGCGCGCCGGCATGATCGGCATCAACGTCGGCATCCCGGCGCCGGTCGCATTCCTGCCGTTCGGCGGCACGAAAAATTCGGCATTCACGGACATCAAGGCGCAGGGCCGCGACGTGGTCCGCTTCTTCACCGAGGCGAAGGTGATCACGCGTCGTTTCTGGAACGAGGACTGAAAATGGAACCCGCAAGCAACCTGAAAAAGACGACCGAAGCCGGCATGACGGACTTCTGGAACGACTCGTGCTCGGTCAATGAACTGACATACGCCATCGGGCACGGCGCCGTGGGCGCGACCACGAACCCGACCATCGTCCTGGGCGTCCTGAAAAGCGAAATGGACCTGTGGCGCGATGTGATCCGGGGGCTCGTCCGCGACAACCCGACATGGTCGGAGGCGGACGTGGCGTGGCGCCTGATCGAGATGATGGCGCAGAAGGGGGCGGAACTGCTGCGGCCGGTGTTCGACGCGTCGGGCGGCCGGAAGGGCAGGATTTCCATCCAGACGAACCCGGAATACTGGCGGGACGCCGATGCGCTGGCCCGGCAGGCCATCCATTTCCACGGGCTCGCCGACAACATGCAGGTGAAGATCCCCGCCACCGCGGCCGGCATCGCCGCGATCGAGGAAGCGACCGCCGCGGGCGTGAACATCAACGCGACGGTCAGTTTCACCGTGCCGCAGGCGCTGGCCGTCGCGGCGGCGGTCGAACGCGGGCTCGATCGCCGCGCGGCCGCCGGGCTGCCGATTGATGGCATGACCCCGGTATGTACCATCATGGTCGGGCGGCTTGACGACTGGATGAAGGTCGTGGCGAAGAAGGAAAACATCATGGTGACGCCCGGCGACCTGGACTGGGCCGGGATCGCCGCCATCAAACGCGCCGCGGCGATTTACCGGGAACGCGGGTACCGCACCAGGATGCTGGCCGCCGCGTACCGCCACCACATGCACTGGTCCGAACTGATCGGCGGCGACATCGTCCTGACGATCCCGTATTCGTGGCAGGTGCTGATCAACGCGTCCGACATCCCGGTCGCGCCCAGGTTTGACAACCCGGTCCCGCCGGTCGCCCTTGAAACGTTGACCGGGCATTTCCGTGATTTCCGCCGGGCGTATGAACCGGACGGCATGACCGCGCCGGAATTCGACACGTTCGGCGCGACGGTCCGCACCCTCCGGGCCTTCCTGCAGTCGTATCACGACCTGCTGGCGGTGGTCAGGGATTTCATGCTTCCGAACCCGGACGTTAAATGACCCGGCATGCGCCGGTGGGGGTGGATGATGGCTTTTAACGACCCGCGCCTGTTACGGAATCCGGAAGGGTTCGGCTTTGGAAGGACGGCGGTGTGCCGCGCCGGGGAATCGGTTGCCGACACCGGCATGGACTTCTTCATCGTGAAGGCGCGCAACGGCGAAATGGTCAACACGATCGGCGATGACGGCGATGCCGCTTTCGAATGCGCCTGGCTGCTGATGGATGGCACGGCGGTCGCCGGCACGGGTGGCGATTCCAAAACGATTACGCGGACGTCGCTGTTCAACCAGGACCCGGCCTGCATACATGTGCCGTCAGGGTGCGTTCCGCAGATCAGGGCGCTGTCCGACTGCGAATTCGCGCTGTTCAGGGTCACGAATCCGGCCCGGTTCGAACCGATGATTTTCGACACCTCGAACATCGCGGAATCGGAGCAGCGCGACCGCGGCCGCTGGGACGACCAGGCGTTCCGGATCGTCAGGACGATATTCGACCTGCGCAACCGGCCGGAATCGATGCTGGTCCTGGGCGAGGTCGTGAATCTGCCGGGCCGCTGGTCAAGTTACCCGCCGCACCACCATGCCCAGCCGGAACTGTACCACTACCGCTTCACCATGCCGCAGGGCTACGGCCACGGCGAACTGGGCCCCGACGTGGTGAAGGTCCGCCAGCACGACACCGTCAAGATCATGGACGGCGACGACCACAGCCAGGTGGCGGCGCCGGGATACGGGATGTACTACATCTGGGTCATCAGGCACCTGCCGGGCAACCGCTACACGGTCCCGGAATTCACGGCTGAACACGCATGGCTTCGGGATGTGCCGTTCACGGGCACCTTGTTCTGAGGGGGATTCGATGGAAACGATCAGGCTGACCACCGCGCAGGCGATCATCAGGTTCCTGAAGAACCAGCACGTCGAACGTGACGGCATCAGGCACCGTTTCTTCGGGGGTGTTTTCGGCATCTTCGGTCACGGCAACGTGGCCGGGATCGGGCAGGCGCTGCAGGAAAACCCGGACTTCCCGTACTTCCAGGCGAAGAACGAGCAGGCCCAGGTCCACCTGGCGTCCGCGTACGCCCGGATGAAAAACCGCATGGGCGCCATGGTGTGCACGTCGTCGATCGGGCCCGGCGCGACCAACATGATCACCGGCGCCGC
>CAYYCO010000003.1:23060-36278 GCA_964470365.1 uncultured Anaeromyxobacteraceae bacterium
GCGGCGTTTTTCGCCGAACGCGTCTGGCGGATCGGGCGCCAGCTTCCCGACGTCGGTTTCACCGTGGATGCCGCCGACATCATCCGCAAATCGAAAAAGCCGTTCATCGTCGCCGGCGGCGGCGTGATTTACAGCGACGCGTGCCAGGCCCTTTCCGATTTCTGCGCCGCGACCGGCATCCCGGTCGGGGAAACCCAGGCCGGCAAGGGTTCGCTGCGCTGGGATCACCCGCAGGCCCTGGGCGCGGTCGGCGCGACCGGCACGGCCGCCGCAAATATCGCCGCGCGCGAGGCCGACGTGGTCATCGGCATCGGTACCAGGTATTCCGATTTCACGACGGCATCTAAGACGCAGTTCCAGAACCCCGACGTGAAATTCATCAACATCAACGTGACCGAATTCGACGCGGCCAAGCACGACGGCCTGATGCTGGTCGGCGACGCGCTGGCGACCATCTGCGCGCTGGGCGACCTGCTGGAAGACTGGGAGGTCGAACGGGACTGGCGCGAACGCGCCGCCGCCATGAAGAAGGAGTGGGACGCCGAGGTGGAACGCATCTATCACCTCGGGCACGGCCCGCTGCCCAGCCAGGGCGAGGTCATCGGCGCGCTGGACGAATTCCTGGGTGACCGCGACGTGATAATCAACGCGGCCGGCAGCGCCCCGGGCGACCTGCACAAGCTGTGGCGCGCCAGGGACCCGAAGCAGTACCACGTTGAATACGGCTATTCGACGATGGGGTACGAAATCCCGGCGGCCATCGGGATCAAGATGGCCGCGCCGGACCGCGACGTGTTTGCAATTGTCGGCGACGGGACGTTCCTGATGATGCCCTCGGAAATAGTGACGGCGGTGCAGGAAGGCCTGAAGGTCACGTACGTTGTCATCGACAATCACGGGTTCGCCAGCATCGGCGGCCTGTCGCGGTCGCTGGGCAGCGACGGGTTCGGGACGCGTTACCGCGTGCGGACCGCGAACGGCCTTGAGGACGGCGAATTCCTGCCGATCGATTTCGCGGCCATCTGCGCGGCGATGGGCGCGTTCACCGTGCGCGTCAACGACATTGCGGGGTTCAGGGCCGCGCTGCACGACACGCGCGGGGTCGACGGTCCGGTGGCGATCGTCATCGAAACCGACCGCGAAGCCCGGGTCGGCGGATACGAATCGTGGTGGGACGTGGCGGTGGCGGAGGTTTCCACGATGGAAACGGTACGCGCCGCCCGCGACGGATATGTGGAACACCTTGAAAAGGAAAGAAATTTCTTCACGGAGTGAACATGACCAGCAAGCAGATCAAGGTTGCCAATGCGCCGTGTTCTTGGGGGGCTCTTGAATTCGACCTGGACGGGCAGGCGGCGGGGGCGGATCGCGTCCTGTCCGAAATGAGCCGCGCCGGTTTCGTGGGCACGGAGTTCGGCGACTGGGGTTTCCTGCCGACCGACACCGACGGCCTGGGCGCGATCCTTTCGAAATACGGCCTGCAGATGATCGGCGCGTTCGTGCCGGTCGCCCTGTGGAAAAGGGAAGCGCTGGCGGCGGGGATCGAAAACGCCGTCAGGACCGCGTCGCTGCTGGCCACCGTGGCTGAAAAACCGTTCATCGTCCTGGCCGATGAAAACGGGTCGGTCCCGGAAAGGACGGCGTGCGCCGGCCGCGTCAGGCCCGATCAGGGGCTGTCGAAACTCCAGTGGCAGACGTTTGGCGACGGCGCGAACCGGCTGGCCGAGGCCGTCCTGGAAAGGACCGGCGTGCGGACTGTGTTCCATCACCACTGCGCCGGTTACGTCGAAACCCCGTCCGAGGTCGAAACGCTGCTGGACCTGACGGACCCGGCGCTGCTGGGCCTGTGCCTTGACATGGGCCACTTCCGCTTCGGCGGCGGCGACCCGTCGGCCGCGCTGCGCGATTACGCGGACCGCATCTGGCACATCCACTACAAGGACTGCAGCGTCGAGGTCGCGTCCCGTTCCCGCCGCGAGGGGCTTGATTACTTCAAGTCCGTGGCCGCGGGCGTGTTCTGCGAACTGGGCACCGGCGACGTCGATTTTGCTGCGATCACGGCAACGCTGAACGAACGCAATGCCGCGGGGCGGCTTGCACCGATCGACTGGATCGTGGTCGAGCAGGACGTGCTGCCGGGCATGGGGTCCCCGTTTGAAAGCGCGAAGCGGAACCGGGAGTTCCTGCGGACGCTCGGGCTCTGAATGATTGCGCCGGCTTTGATGCCGGAAAGGATTTGCTGAAATGAAGAAGCTGACAATCGGTGTCATCGGTGCGGGACGCATCGGAAAGGTTCACGCGAAGACGATTTCGAAGCTGGTCATCCCCGGCGTCGATCTGCGGATCAAATGGGTCGTCGACCCGGTGGTCGCGATGGCGCAGGAACTGGCCGCGGCCCTGGCCATCCCGAAGGCGGGCGCGGATTACCGCGAAGTGCTGGCCGATCCGGAGGTCGATGCCGTCCTGGTGTGTTCCAGTACCAACACCCACGCCGAAATTTCGATCGCCGCCGCGAAGGCCGGCAAGCACATCTTCTGCGAAAAGCCGGTTGACCTGACGGTGGCGCGTGTCGACGCCGCCATCGCCGCGGCCAAGGAAGCGGGCGTCATCCTGCAGGTCGGCTTCAACCGCAGGTTCGACCCCGATTTCCGGAAGATCCGCGACATCGTCGCGTCCGGGAAAATCGGCGCACCGCACATCCTGAAGATCATCAGCCGCGACCCGAATCCGCCGTCGCCGCAGTACGCCGCTGTTTCCGGCGGCATGTTCGTCGACATGACGATCCACGATTTCGACATGGCCAGGTACCTGGTCGGCGCCGAGGTCACCGAAGTGTTCGCGGCAGGCGCCGTCCTGGTCGACCCGGAAATCGGCAAGGCCGGGGATATAGATACCGCGCTGATCACCCTGCGGTTCGCGAACGGCACGGTCGGCGTCATCGACAACAGCCGCAAGGCCGTGTTCGGTTACGACCAGCGCGCCGAGGTGCTGTGCAGCAACGGCATGGCCGCCAACGCCAACCACTACCACGACACCGTGGTCGTTTCGGGGGCCGAACGCATCGAAACCGGGCTGCCCCAGAATTTCTTCATGGACCGCTACACCCTGTCGTTTGAAATAGAGATCCGTGAGTTCGTTGAGGCTATACTTGGCGGGAAGGCACCGTCGTGTGACGGTCGGGATGGACGGCAGGCCCTTGTGATCGCGCTGGCGGCGAAAAAGTCGCTGGTCGAGGGGCGCCCCGTCCGTACGTCTGAAATCGCCGGCTGACCGGATCTCGTTTCGGTCCGGCAGCCCGCTTGCAGGGGCGTGGACCGATGCAACTCACATTCATTGGCGACATCTCCAAGGATTTCAATGTAATCCGTGGCCAGACCCGTGAAGAACCGGGCGGCGGCGTGTACCACAATTCCATGACGGCCGCCGCGCTTGGCGCGAAGGTCGTGGCGGTCACGACCTGCGCGGACGAGGATCGCCGCCTGGCCGCCCGGATGGCCGACAAGGGCGTCACGGTCGTCTACTGCAAGTCGGGAAAATCGACGACGACCATCGAAAACGTGTATCCCGACGACAATCCCGATTCGCGTCGATCGCGGCTGATCAACGGCGCGACGCCATTCCGCCTGGACGATTTCGACGAGGTTGACGGCGGCGTCGTGCACGTGAATCCGCTCTGGTACCCGCTGTTTTCCACGGCGATACTGGTCGAACTGCGCAAGCGGGCGGACATCCTCGCCGCGGATGCCCAGGGTTTCCTTCGCAACGTGGCGCCGGACGGCCGCATGTTCCTGAAGGTTCCCGACGACGTCTGCGCCGGGTTTGAACTGCTTGACGTCCTGAAGGTGGATATCAAGGAGGCGGGCGCGCTTACCGGGGTGGACGACATCCACGACGCGGCGTTCCGGGTGCTGGCGATGGGCCCGAAGGTCGTCCTGCTGACCCATTCGGCCGGCGTGTGCGTTTACGACGGGATGTCCTTTTACGACCAGCCCTTCCGGCCGTACCCGATGGAGGGGCGGACCGGCCGCGGCGACACGTGCTCGGCGGCGTTCCTTTTCGCCATGTCGAAGGGGATGGACCTGCCGGAATCGGTCGCCTTCGCCGCCGAAATCACTTCGCGCAAGCTGCAGTACCCGGGCCCGTACCGCGGCTGACTGTCGTTTCCCGTGAACCAGGGGATATGGATGAAAACCGCTTTTGCGATGCTGGCGATTCTTGTTGCGGCCGCCGGCTGTTCAAAGGCGCCGGTACTGGACGAAATGTGTCCCACCCGGGATGACTGCGTGCTGGGCTGCCCGCCCGGCGCGTCACGCCAGGTCGATGGCATGCAGACCCTGTGCGTCACGCCGGCCGGTGTCCACCAGGGCCCGTTCGTGGTCTGGAACGCATCGGGCGGCAAGGACATGGTCGGGACGAACGTCGACGGCGAAATGGACGGCCCGGTCCGGTCGTGGCACCCGAACGGGAGGATCAAGCTCGAGGGCGCGTTCCTGATGGGCAAAAAGGACGGCCGGTGGACCGCGTGGGACGAAAACGGCGCGAAACAGCTCGAAGGGTCCTGGGTCAACGACCGCCAGGAGGGCGTCTGGACAGCGTGGTACCCCGACGGGGTGCGCAAGGGGCAGTCGTCGTACCGCGACGGCGCCAAACATGGCGACTGGCGGGCGTGGCATCCCAACGGGCGCCTGTCCGTCGAGGGGCGCTACGACACAGACCACAAGGAAGGCGTCTGGACGTACTACTACGACGATGGAACGAAAAAGTCCGAAACGACGTACAAATCCAATTTCGAAAACGGGATGGTCAGGTCCTGGTTCCCCGACGGCAAGCTCGAAATGGAGGGCGAAACCGGTATGGGCCAGCGTCTCGGCGTCTGGAAAGGCTGGTATGAAAGCGGGGCGCTGCGTTTTGAAAAAACGTTCGCCGGCGGGCGCCAGAACGGTCCTTACCGGGAATACCATCCTAACGGGCAGGTCGCGCTCGAGGCGCAGTACTCCGACGGGAAGCCGGACGGCGTGCTGAAGTTCAATTCGCCGGAGGGCCGTAACCTCCTGACGATGAATTACAGGCAGGGCAAGCTGCAGGGGCGGGCGACCGGCTATTCGGTGGACGGCCTCATCCGTGTCGAGGTGTTTTACGAAAACGGCGTGATGGCGGGGGATCCGAAGGCCTGGGCGGCTGACACGAAGGGGCGCTGGCACGGGATACCGGCCGATCCGGAAACGATGAAGGTGATCGTCTCCGCCATGGCCGACCTGCGTGAACTCGGCTCGATGTCGGGGCTTGACGGGCAGGACGCCGCGACGCCGGTCGCGCAGTGACACACCGGCCGGGTGCTGGGTGATTCGATGGCCGCGATGGGCAAAATCAGGTACTTCGCGCCGCTGCTGATGGCCACCGCGGGCGGGTTCGCGATACTGCTCAGCTTTCCGCGTTTCGACCAGTTCTGGCTGGCGTGGCTGGCCGGCGCCTTCATGTTCCTCTCGTTCCGCGGACAGACGCCCGGCCGGGCTTTCGGGCTCGGAATGGTGGCCGGCTTCATCGGCAACATGGGCGGGTTCTACTGGATATCGAACATGCTGCAGGAATTCGCCCACATGCCGGTCTGGCTGTCGTGGGTGATAACCTGCCTGCTGGTCGCGTACCAGGGGATTTATTACGCGCTGGCCGCCGGCCTGTCCGCCGCGGTGACCCGGAAATGGCCCCGAATCCCCTGGCTGCTGACATTCCCGGCGGCGTACACCGCTTTTGAATTCGTGCATCCGTTGATATTCCCCTGGTACGCGTCGAACGGGCAGCAGCTTTTTCACGCGGTCATCCAGATCGCCGATCTCGCCGGCGCGCCCGGAATTTCGTTCCTGCTGATCTTCGTCGGGACGGCCATCGGCGGCGTGGTCGCGGCCATCCTGGAACGCAGGCGCGTGCCGATCGCGGGGACGGTCGTCGCCGCCGTCCTGATGGCGTCGGCGCTGGTGTACGGCGTCATCAGGATCGATCAGGTCGACCGGCGGGTTGCCGCCGCCCCGAAATTCAGGATCGGGCTGGTCGAGGCCGACGTCGGGATATGGGACAAGGAGGCGAAACACCCGGACGGCACGCCGCTTGCGCCGGCCGAACGGAACGGCCGCCTTCTGACCAACCTGATCAGGCACCAGTACCTGTCCGCGCTGATTGAAAAGCAGTCCCGGCCGGATTTGATCGTCTGGCCCGAAACGTCGTACTTCCCGATGAAACACGTGTACGTCCGGCGTCCGGGCGGGTCGTCCGTTACGGGGGCCGGCGCAACGGCGCAGCCGGACCCGTCTGCCGTCCCGGCGGCGATCCCTGAAGGCGGTTTCGTCAGGGCCTGGCCGATTCCGGCAGATTCGGAACGCCTGTATGTTTCCGGGACGCCGCTTCCGGACGCCGGTTCGTACCTCGATCCCCTGCCGGGGGTCCGCGCCGACAACTCCACGCCGCTGGCCGACCGGAACGCGGCCGTCAGGGGATTTTCGACGCCGCTGCTGTTCGGCACCGGAACCGCGGAACCGGACCCTGCGCCGGGAACGAAACCGGCCATTTACAACACGGCGATCCTGGTCGACGGTCAGGGCGGCGTTATCGGCATGTACAGGAAGACGAAACTGCTGCTGTTCGGCGAATACCTGCCGTTCGAAAAGCGGTTCCCGGCACTGCGCCGCCTGCTGCCCGAAGCGGGGCTCTGGGCGGCCGGCGACGGCCCCCGCGTGTTCGAACTGGGCGCGGCCAGGATTGGCGTTTCGGTCTGCTACGAGGACCTTCTGGCCCCGTTCCACAGGCGGATGATGAAGCTGAAGCCGAACGTCATGGTCAACATCACGAACGACGCATGGTTCGGGAAGACGCGCGAACCCTGGCTGCACCTGCAGCTTGCCGAACTGCGGGCGGTCGAAACCAGGATGTACATGGCGCGCGCAACGAACACGGGCATTTCCGCGTTCGTGGACCCGGTGGGCCGGCGCGTGTCGCACACCTCGATGGAAAAACCTGAATACCTCGTCGCCGACGTGGCGCTGACGTCCGAAAACACGATCTACATGCGGTTCGGGGACTGGTTCGCGTGGGGCTGCTGCATTACGTCTTTATTGTTTGCCGCCGCCTGCCTGAAGCCCCGTCGAACCTTGACGGCCGTCATCCCCGGCTGGACACCCGGGGTCTGCCGCGGCGCTGTTTATCAAGGAATTCAGGCACCTGTTGAAGATTGACAGGTCAGGGACATTGCCACAATACTCCATAAACCCCGGGGACTGGCGAGTGATGTCGGGCGGCAGGAATGGAATTGGCTTCGGACACCGGTCATCACCTGGACCGGCCATCGCGGCTCTTGTCTGCCTGTTTTTTGCCGTCTGTCTGAGAATTGGTTTTTCCGGAACACCGCTGGTGGCGGATCTGGCCAGGGATCTTTTGATCGCGATGGATTGCGTCAAGGGCGCCGGGTGCCACATTCAGGGCGCCAACAGCAGTTTTGCCGGACTGTTGCAGGGTGCCGGGTGGAACCATTTTCTGACCATTCTGATCGCTTCCGGCCTTTCCATCGACGGTGTGGTTACCGTGCTTTTCTGTCTGCACGGACTCTCGTGCTTTGTAATCTATCTGCTCGGCAATCGTGTCCTGGGAATTGTGGGAGGCGGTCTTGCAATGGCATCCTGGATGGCCGGCAGCCTTTTTCTTTCCGGCTATCCCGACATATTCTGTTATGCGGCGCTCTTCCTGCCGCTGGCCTTGTTTTTTTATTTTCTTGAGCAGGTTTCCTGTGGCGGGAAATTCCGACATGTTGCGGCCGCCGTGGTTTCCCTCTGGATCTGTTCCGAAATCCACATCATCTGTTATGTGCTTTTTCCGATACTTCTTTTCGTTGTCGTCGCGCGGGCCGAGCGGCTGCCCGGGTCCACTGTTATGGTATTCATCGGCTTTGTTTTGCTCGCAGGGATTTCTTCGACTGGCGCCCTGGTCACGAACGCCAGGGTTATGTGGTCGACGGGATATGCATTTCCAGGTTTGTTGATACTGGTCATCGCGCTGTCTGCCGGCCTGTTCTTTCGCCGGGTGCGTCCACCGCCCGATTGGGCTCCGCAACAAGGGGTCACATCCATATTTGCTTCCATTGCGGGCCTGGCGTGTCTCCTGGCGTTCTCGATGGTTTTCCGTCGGCAGGTTTTTGGCAGGTATGTGCTGATGTTCCTCCCGGGGGTTGTCCTGGTTCTTCCGGTTGTTTTCCGGAAGATATCTCTTCTGATGGACAGAAGATGGCCCCGGCTCGGCCATGGTATCGTTCCGGCGGTGTCGGTGGTGGCGGTATTCGCCTGTCTGGCGTGGTCACTCGGATTCACGTTTCGCGATGGCCGTTCTTCAGGCAACCTTACGGTCGGCATGGTTGACGCCGTTTATTCGGAACTCAGGAAAAGCGGCTACGAATACGGAAACCTGCTGACCGATCTGCATGGCAGGGACAGCATCAATCTTCTCCAATTCATTGGAATCCATAGTGGATATCCCGGCACGGCGTATGCACCCGACGCCGGTCGTGACGTGTTCTTTGCGGCCGTGGGGCCTGAAATTGCCGGGTTCGAGGATACGTCGAATCCGGAACATTACCGGGTGATGCGTTTCAAGGATGCAAACCGGTTCGTCTGGTGGACAGAAGAACCGCTGATCTCCTGGCGGGGCGTCAAGGTGTGTTTCTCTTCGGCCGGCCCCCGCCGCGATTCGAGCAGATGTGAGACCGTCGATTTCGGAAGTGGACTCCGTGC
The DNA here is from genome assembly GCA_964470365.1 of uncultured Anaeromyxobacteraceae bacterium. GTDB lineage: Bacteria > Myxococcota_A > UBA9042 > DTJE01 > DTJE01 > JAGOFO01. The sequence goes on from CAYYCO010000003.1 coordinate 31,829, forward strand.
CGGCCCGGATTCGTATGAAAAACGCGCGTTCATTGCGCCGCTGATGGGAAGCAGACTAATCAACGACGTGAACCGTGAACGTCTTGCAGGAAGGTTGACGCTTGAAATCCCGGTTGAAGCCAGGCCCGGTTCACAGCCGGTCGCCCTGAAGTTCTATGGCGATTGGCGTGCCGAGGCCGTAACCGGACCAGAGTCCAACGTTTTGTTATTGCAGAATGTCGTCGTCATCGGCACGGGAGGCGTTTACACACTGACGCTGTCAAAAGATGCGGATTTCGGCAACGGAGGATCGGCGTTGTTGTATCTGCCCGAATGGATTCAGTTCCCGGCAGCGGATCTTCCCGTCATTTCGAGGACCTGGGCGCACCAGGAATTGTAGCCGCGTTCACTTCATCGTTTCGACGGCGCCTTCAGGTTCATGCAGCGTGCATTCCGAAATCCAGGGATGAATCCCGCCGTTGACCATCGACCACGCCAGCGCGTAGCCGTCGCCCGGGGCGCACATGAAACCGTGCCCCTTCTTTGCGATGTTGTGCCAGAAATTGGTCGGGCCCGGCAGAACCTGTCCGTCGAAATTCCCGCACGGGCCGATCAGCGGGATCCCCGATTCGCGGCCGACGTAGTGGTGCGCCGCGTGCCTGACGATGCCGACTTCGGCGAATGCCGGCTGCACCTCCAGCATCGAGCGGGCCATGCGCGACATGAACTGGACATGGGATTTCGTGTTGTATCCCTTCCACGGGTGGTCAGGACTGTAACAGGCAACGATTTCGCCTTCCTCGCCGTCCGGTTCCATGCGTTTCTGCTGCCAGTACCCCGAAAGGGTCGGGTGGTACGAAACGACCAGGGTGTCCATCCAGAACGGCAGCTTTTCCGTGATCATCGAACCGTGGCGCTCGATCCAGAACATGTCCGTGAGATCGAACCCGACCATGGCGGAGATGCGAAGGGAATACGGGCCGGCCGCGTTGACGACGTGTTCGCAGCGGATGCGGGTGCCGTCGTTCAGGATGACGGACTCCACTTTGCCGCCGGCCACCGTAACGTCCACGACTTCCCGCCCGACCATGAATTCGACGCCCATGTTGCGCGCGTCTTCCGCGAAGCGGTATGTCGTCAGGAACGGGTTGGCGCCCCCGGCTTCCTCAAAGAATATGCCCAGTTTGACCTTTTCCGCGTCGATTCCAGGCACGAAGTGGTCCAGTTCGCTTTCGGTGTTCAGGAATCGGTAGGGAACACTGCCCTCGTCCCAGATGGCGCAGGCGCGGCGGAACGATTCGGCCTGCCCGTCGTCGTAGGCCAGGTACACATAACCGCCCTGGAACCATCCGATCGACTGGCCCAGCAGCTTTTCCGCGTCGCGCATTATTTCAAGGCCCATCCGGGACCTGGCGACCTTGTTCGCGCCCGCGAAACCGGTCCGCAGCCCGCCCAGGCATGTGCCCGTCTGGCCCGCGGCCAGGAATTCCTTTTCGACCACGACGACGTCGGTCCAGCCCATGCGGGCCAGGTGCCACGCCGTGAACACGCCGGTGATGCCGCCGCCGATCACGACGACCTTCTTGCGCATTTCGCGGCGGATTCCGCTTTCGTGCCATTCGATGCGGTTCAGGTCGGTCAGGGCGATCGTGTTGCGTTTGTCGATTTCGTTCAGTTCGACCAGGTCGCCGTCGGCGATTTCCATCCTGGCGGCCTCGCCGATGGTGACGCGCTTGATCGGGGGCCGGGACACGGTCTTGCGTGAGCTTTTCGCGGCGACCAGGGCGGCCCGTTCCGTCGGATCGACCTGGGCCAGGCGTCCCTCGATTACCGACCGGCAGCCGGAACCGCGGCACGGCCCCATCCCGGTGCGCAGCAGCCGTTTCAGCGCGTTGACGGTCGTGTAACCGTCGGCGATGCAGTTTTCCAGCGCGCGGCGGGACACTTCCTCGCAGCGGCAGATCAGTTCGTCGACCGGTTCGGCCGCGTCGACGGTTTCGGCGGCCGGCAGCTTGTCGACCGGCGGCGGCACGGTCCTGACGGCCGTCGCGATTGCACGTGGGACCTTTATGCCCAGTATGGTGCAGTCCTTCTTGGAGCGGGTTCCCAGGACGCGCGTCACGACGCCCGTCCCGATGGCGTTTCCGTCGCGGTCGCAGACGGTAACGGTCACGCCGGTGTCGGGCGCCGGATGGAATTCCCACGGCACGCGTACCTCGGCCAGCGGCCCGTCGGGCCCGTCGCCCGCGTCGATTTTAACCAGGCGGATGGCGCGGCCGGGGCACCTGCCGACGCACTGGCCGCAGCCGGTGCATTTTTCCAGGTCGACGTCCGGCGGCTGGTTGATTTCGCTGCCTACGACAATCGCCCCGAAACCGCAGCTGACCTCGCACGGGTTGCAGGGGATGTCCTGGGGGCAGTCGATCAGTACCTTGAAGCGGTTCTGTTCGCCCGCGCCGTCAAGGTCGGCCGCCTGCCTGAAGGGCTTCACGACCAGGCGTTCCGGCAGCGGTTCACCCGCGGCCTTTGCCTTTCCGACGCCCAGCTTTTCGCCGAACCTGCCGGACTGAATCGACGAAAGAAGGGAAAACGCCTCGTCCAGGGCGGCCTGGAATCCCGCGTGCTGGTGACCGAGGTCCTTCGCCGCGATCAGCCCGGCGATCCGGCCTTCCAGCCTGGCGATGCTGGCTTCCCCGATCGCGGCGCAGTCGCCCGCGCAGAAGATGTCGCGGTTCGACGTGCGCCGGTACCTGTCCATCCTCGGGACTTCGCCCAGTTCCGGGATCCATGTGAATTCACATCCGGCCTGCCACAGCAGTTCGTTCAGCGGCGAGAGTCCGACGGCAAGGCAGATCGTGTCCACTTCAACCTTGCGCGAACTGCCCGGTATTTCTTTCCAGTTGTCGTCGAGCGCCACGATTTCGGCCGCTTCCACATGGTCCGTACCGTACGCGGCCTTGATCGTGTGCCTGGTCCGGATCGGGACGCCCAGCGCCCGCAGCTTGTTCGCGTGGACGCCGTATGCGCCAATCCGGTCGGCCGCCTCGACGACCTCGACGACTTCGATCCCGGCCTGAAGCAACTGGTAGCCGAGGATGACGCCGATGTTTCCCGCGCCGACGATCAGGACGCGCCGCCCCGGTTTGACGCCGTGGATGTTCATGAACGTCTGCGCGCCGCCCGCGCCGATGACGCCGGGCAGGTAATTGCCCGGGAACGGGATCATTTTTTCGGAAGCGCCCGTGGCCACGACGATTTTGCGCGCGTGGGCATAGCTGATGCGGTCTCCGTCGCGGAATATCAGCCAGTTTTCCGGGAACACGCCCACGACCGTCGAATTCAGGCGCAGGTCGATGTTTGACGCCGCCACCCGTTCGGTCAGCATCCGGCCGATTTCAAATCCGCGCACGGACGCGCCCAGCGCCTCGGTCCCGAAGAAGTCGTGGGTCTGAAGTTTCAGCTGGCCGCCCGAGTATTCCTTGTCGTCGAACAGGGCGATTTTTTCGACGCCCGCTTCCGCCGCCATCAGTGCGGCTTCCAGTCCGGCCGGGCCGGCGCCGATAACCGCCAGGTCCAGTTTCAGGCCGCCCCGCCTTTCCCCGTCGTCCGGGGCGTACTGCGCGGGTTGCCGTTCCGGCAGGCGTCGGAAGAAACCTGCATCGCGTTCGCGGTCCGGCGATTCGACGACCATGCCGGCGCGCAGCGGCGTCACGCAGGTCATCACGTTGGGGCAGCCGTCGACCGTCATCATGCAGGAGCAGCAGCGGCCCTGCATGCAGAACGGCCCGGACGGGAGGTGCTTTTTCGCGCTTTCGCGCACCTTCATCACGCCGGCCGCGCGCAGCGAAACCAGCACCGGTTTGCCCTCGAAGCCGAGCGCCGGCCGCCCGTTGAAGGTGAACGGAACAAGCGGTCCGCGGTCGAAATCCAGCACCGGATGATCGTTGATCAGCAGGTCGTCGTCAGGGTGGGTGATATCGTCGTTGTCGCAGTGGGAATTGCCGTCACACATGGTCCCGAAATACCCCGGGTTCAGTCACGGTGCACACATCATCACAACAGGCGCTGGCAGTCAAGGGGAAGGAAAACCGACTGATCCCCGCATGCTGCCAAAGTATTGAAGATGAGCCAGGAGCAGAACGGCGTCGATATCCAAGGGTTACGATGTCGCGCGGCTTCATCGGAAAATTGTCCCCGGCGTCAGGCGCAGAGCCTCAACGGTTCAACTCTCAGTGGATTGCCCGGGTGGTCAATGCGTTGACCCCGGAATGCCGCGGGGGCATACTTGCATTCATCAATTCACGGGAAAACGGGGGCGATACAAATTTCCGTCCGCACGATTCTTCTTCTGCTGGCTGCTTTTCTCGGGTTGGGCTGCTCCGCCTGTGAACGGGATGTGGCGGGTTTGACGGACAAGGTCTTTCCGCACCAATCCGGTTCGACATTTTCGTCTGGCAACGTGTCGGATTTC
>CAYYCO010000003.1:36378-55600 GCA_964470365.1 uncultured Anaeromyxobacteraceae bacterium
TTCTTCTGTCGCTTACCGTCTCCAGCCTCTCGGCAGTATTCGTACTGGCTATACTGCGGCGCTGGCTGATCGCCGCTCACAAACCCGGTGCGGTATCCCAGTTCTACGTGATGGCTGCCTGGCTGATACTGATAGCCTGTTCCCCCCCCTGTTTTCAGTTACGTGCCATGGAGCCCCTGGGAGACAATAACGAGGCATCAACCAGCGGCTTCCTGATTCTGCTGCTGCTCATGCGACGAATCGATGTCCCATCCCGTCGGCGCCGCCTGAGCTTATGGGGAGTGGCCGGTCTGCTCAATTCGTTTTTCATGGGCTCGGCCGTTGCCACGGCGCTGGCGGCATTCCACGAACTTCGGCTTTGCAGGGCGGATCGCCGCTCGATGAGGAAGCTGGGTGGAAATGTCGGCATGTATCTTTTCGGGTTGATACCCTGGTTTTATTTCACCTTCTACACCAGCGGAAAAAATGTCGGGTTTGTGCTTGAAAAATTCCTGCATGCTGGCATCTGGGAGAGCCTGCGCGTCCTGTACGAAAGCCTCGCCGGTTTTGCTGACGGCAACTATCCGCTCCTGTTCTTATGGGTGGCTGCCTGGGTGGCGATGTTCTACTGGAGTGCGCGTCGACGAAGCAATCCGGAGAGCCTCTATGTGGGCATCTTCATGTTCGTGAATCTTGCTGCCGTTGCCGCCGTCGGGGAATCCCGGACCGGGTACTATCTCTATTCCTACAGCGTGTGGCTCTTTCCCATGGCCTATTGGGCGGCACGCCTGGCAGACAGAGGGCGTCGAGTCCTGTCGCGCGCGTTCTTCGCGGTTCTGGCGCTGACGCTGGTGGCCCTGGTGATGCGCCCGCCGTGGGATTGGGATGAAAAAAACCACGCAGAGTTACTGGTGGAAGACGGTCAGTCAAGATGCTTCTCAAGGGTCGGGCGCGCCATTATGATGAAAGACCCCTATCGATCTGCTGTCGAAGTCGAAAGAGACGTCAGGTTACGGACCGCCTGTGCCTCACTGGGCGGAAGTGACACACTTGATTGCCTTTCCGGCATCGCTTATGAAAAACACTGGTTGACAGGTCTTGGAGGCGAGGAGGCCAAGTCTTTCGCCTTCGGCTGGGGCCGCGCGGCGGCAGGCGAACGCGATCTGTCCGTCGCCTGCGCGCGTTTCAACGCTCCCGATGAGCGTCGTACCTGTTATGCCGGGGGAATACTTGAATGCCTGGCCTACGGCAGCTATTCGGCCGCGGGGACCGTATGCAAAGACATTGCTGCCGTGCCGTTCCCCGGGTATTTTCGCCGTCTGCGCGAGCGGGCCTTGAATCTGCCCCCCGGCGAAGAACGAAAATGGAAAAGCTCTCCCTTCGCCGAACATGAGAGGCCCGGCTGTGCCGCCGTGCTCAAAAACTGCATGTGACCCCCTTTTCGAAAATCAGTGATCGGATTGCACCGGGTTGCGCGTCCACTCCCGAATCACTCCAGAAACGACGGCCTCATAAGATTTGACCAGGTTTGACTGACTCGTTCGCCGTGACGTATATTCGACGGAAGGTGCAAAGGCAACCGTCGCATCATCCCCCCGGGGCAGCCCGAGTGGCGGCTTTTGTTAATGGGATTCGGTTCAAAATGAATACTGCTCCGGGCCGGGCGGTCAAGCTTGTCCATATCGGCCGACTGCCGGCAAGAATTGCCGTCAGCATGGTCCTGGTCCTTCTTATCTATCATTTCGCCGACATTGATCTGACGGTCCTCTGGGCAGGACTTCGCGACGTGAGGCCCGGCTTCCTGGCGACCGCGTTATGCCTCGAGCTTGTCGGGCAGTCGCTCTGCTCGGTTCGGTGGCACATACTGATGGGCCGCTGCGGCAGTCAATCAAGCCTTGAGATGGTCTGGCTGACATACATGAAGGGCCTTTTCTGGGGCGTATTCTCACCGAGCAGCCTTGGTGCGGATATATCGCGTTTCATGGGCGGCCGGCGTTTGCTTCAAGACTCGGCCAACGCAGCCACAAGCATCTGGCTGGATCGCAGCATCGGTTTGGCGGCGCTCCTGACGATGGCGCTCGTGTTTTCGATATTGAGCCCGTCCGCGACCCGCGAGATTGAGGCGAATATGCCGTCGTCGATACCGATCCTGTTCGCCATCATGAGCCTCGCCTACCTGGCAATGAACCTGGTGCTTTATTTCTTGAACAGGGTGGGAGGGCGGTTTGTTCTCGGGCACCCGTCCGTCGCCTGGCTGGCGAGAGAAAACTTCAGCATCTTTCCAGTCGACCGCCGCGTGTTGCAGGCGTACGTCCTTTCCCTGTCGTATCAAAGTATTGAGTATCTTCTGGTGTACACGCTGGCCGTGGGACAGTGCATAGACATCAGTTTTTCTTTCGTCGCGGTGGCTGTGGCCTTTCAAGCCCTGCTGACTCTGATACCGATCAGCTTCATGTCGATCGGGCTGCGCACCCCCGTTTATCTGTTGCTGTTCCGGGCCTCGGCGAACGGTCCGCCTCCCGCCGGGCTGGACAACGAACTGGTATTACTGGCGTCGCTTCAAACACTTGTCGTCATGGCCGGCGGCATCTTCGGCGGACTGTTGATCGTTCTGGACACCGGCAGACGACGTGTTTTTCGTTGAAACCTGGTAGAAGCCCGATCGAAGACGCGACTTAAGGGCCAGAATCTCCGGCAGGCCGCTCAAAGCCTTCCGGAAAGTATTGTATTTGGATCTTCCCGTGGTGCGTGAGGTGTGGCGAAGGGGCAATTCGCCCACACGGCGCTTTTCCAGACCACCCCGGAGCAGAATCGGGATCAGGTAGCGGTGGTCGTTCCGGAGAAGCGGCAGGCCACGCACCAGATGCGTACGCACGGCAGTGAAGTTGCTGCCGGGGTCCTGCACCGGACACTGCACCATAAGCCTGAGCAACACCAAACCCAGAGACGAAACAAAACGGGCTCCGGGCGCGTGTCGGCGCCTCGAGCGAATTGCATTGCAGACGTCGTAAAGACCGCTCTCAAGCGGCTCAACAAGGAATGGAATATCCTCCGGGAAGCATTGAAGATCGGCATCCATGGTCACTGTGATGTCGCCTTCTGCCGCGGCAAAACCGGCTGCGAAGGCCCCGCACTGCCCGCTCCTGTGTTCCAGAAAAATCGGTCGGAGCCGGCCATCATCGGCGGCCAGGGCGGCAAGCACATCGCGGCTGCCGTCGTCAGAGGCATCGTCCACGGCCAGTATCTCGAAACGTCGGGCCGCGGGCCGTTCCTTCTGCCAGAGGTCCAGAGTGCGGACGCTTCTTTCGATGAGTTCCGGGATGCACGCGGCCTCGTTGTGCATCGGCAGAAGCAGGCTGACGAAGCAGCCGGTTTGCGCACATGCGCGGCAGCCGCCTTCAGACATGGAGTCGATCCCCGGCCAATTCAACAACAGCCTCAATCACGGAAGTGACATCGGCATCGGCCAGCGCCGCGTGCATCGGCAGGGAAACGATATCGCGACAAATCTGCTCGGCACAGGGGTAATGCCCGGGCGCGCCGGTGCCGGAAAAAGGTGCCTCGAAGGGCAGCGGCAAATCGTAATGCACCGATGCCCCGATTCCGCGTCGATCTAACTCGGCAAGAAAACCGTCACGCTGGATATGGCCTGGCAGGCGCGTCAGGTAGAGCTGATAGACCGCAGCATCCTGCGCCCGCACTCTCTGGGGACGAAAACCTGAAGCATCCAGAGCCTTCGTGTAACGGGCGGCGATGGCCGTTCGACGTGCAATGAATTCCGGCACGCGGGTCAACTGCACCCGACCAAGGGCGGCGGCCGAGGCGGCGAGTCGGAAGTTGTAACCGGGCTCTGCCAGGCGGCGTTGCCAGGATGGCATATTACCACTCGGCCGCTGGATGCCATGGGCCGCCAGGCGGCGAGCCCGCTCCAGACGCGTCGCATCCCGAAGAACCAGAAGCCCCCCCTCGCCGGTGGTTATGATCTTGCTGGGAAAAAAGGAAAAGGCCGCCGCCTGTCCGAAGCCACCCACCGGGCGTCCACCGCAGCTTGCGCCCATGGCCTGGGCCACATCTTCAATCAACAGAAGTCCTTTCGCAGTGGCCAGGCGGCACAGATCCTCTATCAGACATGGAACGCCGCCGGCGTGCACGGCGATGATGGCCTCCGTGCGGGCGGAGATTTTTTCGGTCGCGGCAACAGGGGACATCCCGAAGGTGTCAGGCTCGATATCGACGAACACCGGAGTAGCGCCTGCCAGTACCACGGCATTTGCGACGGCCGGAAACGTGTAGGCGGGCAAGAGCACTTCGCCGCGAATATCGTTGGCCATCAAGGCCAGGATCAAGGCCGAAACGCCGCTGTTGAGCGCCAGCGTTTCGGGACAGCCCAGAAATCGGGCACAAGCCTCCTCGAAACGAGCCGTCTCAGGCCCGGCACTCAGCCATGGCTGCTGCAGACTTGCAGCCACGGCATCCACTTCTGCCTGCATGATAAGCGGCCTTGCCTGCGCCACAGGGCGTGGCGGGCATGGTACGGGACCGGAAATTTCGTCAGGGATGTTGAGCAGACGCCGGATTCCCTCCTCCAGCGCCACTGACGGCTCGTAGCCCAGATGCCGGCGTGCCTGAGTGATGTCAAGGCCACCGCGCCGCGGCCGATCGCTGCGCGCATCGCCGACAACGAATTCCAGGTTCGGGAGGTACCGCTTGAAACAAAGAGCCAGTTCGTTCAGGCTGCGGCCTCGACCACAGGTAATGTTGAAGATGCCGCCGCAGGCCTCCCGCCGCAAAGTGGCCAGGACGAGCCCGTCCACCAGATCGTCGACATATGTGAAATCGAGTTTTCCCTCGCCACCGTTATTCAGTGTCAATACCTGCCCGGCGGCGGCCTGTTTCGCGAAGCGTTCCGTTACCCGACCATTGAAATCGCCGGGACCGTACACCGCGCTCGGCCGCACGATAACCGTTTCGAGTCCGGCCACAATGCGTCCGGCAACCGTAACAAGTTCTTCACAGGCCAGCTTGCTGGCGCCATACGCCTCCAGCGGCCGGCAGGGGTGAGCCTCACCCGGTGCCTCGACGAGAAAGTTGCCGTAGACCATCGACGATGAGACATAGACCAGCCGCAGCGGCCGCGCCAGATCCCGCAGTACGTCCAGAAGCGTGGCGGTCAGCGTCACATTGCCAAGGTAGGCCGCAAATGGATCGCCCCGTGTCACATCAACCGAACTGCAGGCAGCCAGATGAACGACATGGGTGGGCGAAAAGTCGCCCAGAACCGCAAGCAATCCCGTCTTGTCGTTGGCATCCAGTTTGACGAGCCGGCTGTCCGTCCTGCCGAAGGCCCGAGTCAATGCCGCCTTGCGACGTTGAACCTCGACAAGTTCGGCTTCACCCAGGGCGCGGCCGTTAAACCATTCGTTGTCAATGGCGCAGACACGCGCCCCCATATTTGCCAGGCGTTCGGCAAGATGCGAGCCGATGAAGCCCAGAGCACCTATTACCGCCACCCGTTGTTCAACGTCGCCTGTCGTGTTTTCCATAACGTTCCCGTTGCGCTGGCGAACTCGACCAGAACCCCGTAACCCTTCGGATGGACTTCGAAAGGGGGATCCGGCAGCGCGCCTCCGCTCTTTTGACCAAATATAAGCCTTCCAGCCGATCAAGGTCAACACGGGCCTTAACGTACCGTTATTGCTGAACGATCGAAGAAATGGCAGGAATCGGTCGTGTTCGTGAGCCGGCGCTTTTCAGTCAGCGGATCATTCAGTCAGGGGTTCAAATACCTTGATTTCGGGAACGCCGTTATTCAGACCGGTTTCCAGGTAATGCCAGGCCTGGAAGCGTTCGGTGTCGGGCACCGGGTCGCCCGGATCGCCCGGGAACTGGTGGTGGTTCGTCCCGACGAACTGGAACACGCCCGACGTGAGGGTTTCGGGATCCGCGGCATCGACTCCCTCCATCGGAACGGCAACCGGATTGATCAGTTTCAGTCCGGCGACGCGGGCGAGCACTTCGGTCGATGCGTTCGACACCACTTCGTCGCCGATGACCTCCTGGGCCAGGAGGTATTTGGGGCCGGTCGCCCATTCGACAGGTTCCGCGAAAATCCGCCCGGCGTTGGACACCCCGTCGCCCATCGCGACGATGTGGTCGGTGAGGTTTGCGACCGCAGCACCGGTGTAAAGCCCGGGGAAATAGACCTGCAGGAACTGTTCGACGAGGTGCGACATGCCGACGCCGCCGACGTTGGACACCATCAGGTCGATCCTGTCCGAAAAGGGCAGGTACAGCAGGCCGACGATGGCCCCGAGCGACATCCCGACGTATCCGATCCGGGAGGTATCCAGCGGCGGCAGTCCTTCGCCTTCCGGTCGGAGGGCCGCCATGTCGGCGTTCAACTGGTCCAGAAGTATGATCGCCGAGGCGACCTCGGTCGCGGACTGCATGAAGTTGTACGCGATCCGCAGCGGATTCAGAACGTCCAGGAAGTCGGTCGAGCCGTTGCCCCGCTGATCGAGGCCGCCGTGTTCGGGCCACAGGAAGCTCAAAACGGCGATGTCGCGCCTGACCAGTTCCCGTCCAACATCGCACATCGAACCTTCGTCCCCCTGCATCCCGTGCTGGGCGATCACGACCGGGAACGGTCCGTCGCCCGCCGGCACCATCAGCAGGAACGGGATGTCCTCGCTGGCGAATGTTTTGAAAGCGCCGTCGCCGTCACGTTCGAAGTTGCCGTCGGCGTTGCGGAATTCGGGCGCGTGGAAGATGCCGTGAAGCCCCCATTCCATCGATTCGTCAGCGAGCGGGCATTCGGGAAGCGAGTGGCCGTCGTAAATGATTTCCTGTCCCTGGCCATCGGTCGGCAGCACATAGTCGACCGGCTGCAGCGGGGCGTCCTTACGGAACAGCGACATCAGGTCCAGCATCTCCGTTTCGGGGTGACCGGTCGTGAAAACCGACGCGGCCACGACGTGCGATGAATCTTCCATCAGGTCCAGTGCCGCGGCGATCTCCACGCCGGTACGGCGCATCAGTTCCAGCCTTCCGGCGGGCTGTTCGCCCTCGACGCGGGCAAGCCCGAGCGCCTGCATGAATCCGCGGGACCGTTCGACCGCGTTGCCGTCCACGTCCCTGAGACCGTCGGTTATGACGAACAGGTAATCCGAATCGGGCTGCATCCGATAAAGCGGCCTGCACTGGGTCAGGTTGAAATCGCGGGTCTCCTCGAAGCGTCGGAAAACGCACCTGATCCGCTGCGGAACCAGTTCGTCGTCGTCAATCCGGTACAGCCTGACGGGCGAATCCGCGGCCAGCGACGCGTCCCCGTCCGTCGGAATGGTCGTCGGGTCGACCCCGGTCGAGGTCATGAACGCCATCGGCGAATACAGCGCGAAACCGTGCGTTTTCGCAGCATCACCGGCGTATGCCGGCAGGTCCATTTCGATCAGGTACAGCGCCGAGTTGTTGTAACCGTTCGAGGCCAGCCTGATGGTGCCGTCTTCGGGATTGATGTAATGGTTCGAAGGGAAAGGCGATTCGACCTGCGGGCCCAGCAGATCGAACAGCACCCTCACCGGCCGTTCGTCGTAAATCGGCAGTTCGGGCACGTCGGACGCATCGTCGGCGTCGACAGTGCCGACATCGACCGCGTCCCCGACCGCAACGTCGCCGGCGCCGCTGTCGACGCGCACATCATCCGCGACGTCGGCGGCCGCCGTGTCGGGCTGCACGGAATCGATGACCGCGTCGGCGATATCGGGCGTGGCGTCGCCGGGGTTGTCGGTGCCGGAAGAACAACCGGCAAATGTGAGAATCAGGGTCGCCGCAAGCATCATGCGTTTCATCTGGAACTCCGGAAAAAAACCGGGCGTATTATGCACCCGGGATTGACGCAATGAAACAGATGATGTGGCGTGCCGGGAGGTGGCGGGACGATGCATCAACCGGTATAATGGGACGTCTCTTCAGTAAAAAGTGCATTGAAATTAACATGTTTCGTCATTGTGGAACGGGCGCGGTTCTTGCAGGGTTGATGGCGGGCCTTTTGACGCCGTGCGTTGTCGGCCAGGCTGCGGGGCAGGTGCAGCCTGATACCCCGGACGCCGAACCGACCGCGGAACCGCCTGCCGCGGCATCGCCATCCGTTGAGCCTTACGGAACGCTTGTCTGGGCGCTGAACTACCGCGGCGACGTGTCGGAGGGTGAAATCCAGGCGGTTTCAATCTTCATCGCGAACGAGATTGAACGTGCGACGGGGGCGCCTGCGTTCAGGCTCGATTCGATGTCCCCACGCCCCGAATGCGGTTTTTCGAACCTCGACTGCATGATCGGCGTCGCCGCCGCGAATGGGGCCGCGACCCTGATATACGGCGACGTGTCCAGGACCGGCGATTCCTGGCTGGTCAGCCTCTTTTCCATCAGCGCGGTCCCCGGCGGCGCACCTTCCCGCGCGGCCAGCCGTTCATTCGCGTCGCTGGGCGAAGTGCAGCTCGGTGTGCGGGCAATGGTGCATGATCTGCTTTCCACCGGGATCCCCGGACGCAGTTTGCGGTCGCCGGCCTTGCGGGACCCGGCGGCACTGACCAGGCACCGTGTCACCGTGTCGCCGACGGCGGTCGGCATGGAAAAGGGCGATTTCACCATAACCGGTTACGGGCTCGGCATCTGGGAATTCCAGTACGGCGTGCACGAAAACGTCCAGATCGGCGCGTTGACCCTGCTGCCCGTCGGCGTCGCCGGCCTGATCCCGACCGTATCGGCGCATTACCGCGTCAACGATCACTTCGCGGTGGGGGGCGGGGCATACGTCGGCGTGGTCGGGTCCTTCACCGACATGGACCTGGTGGACCAGGCGTTTGTCGTGCTGTATGGCGGCAGTTTCCAGATGACCGCCATATGGGGCAGACACACATTGAACTTCTCCCTGATCGCCGGTTCGGCGGCCGGCCGCCTGCTGTACGATCTGGGGGACGATGAGGGATACGTCGACACCTTCACGAACCTGCGCGGCGCGTACATGCTTCCTTCGATCGGTTACCGTTTCGAAATGCACCCGAACTGGTCGCTGCAGATCGAGGTCGCGATACCTGTGTACGCCGATCCCGACGGGCACATGACCGCCGACGACGTCGTCACGATGATTTTTTACGGTATCCGCGGCCACGCCGGCCTTGTGTACGGCGACCTGGGCTTCATGATCCCCGCCTGCGAGGGCTATTTCACCGAAATCTGGAAATACACGCCAATCGGGATTCCCTATTTCTCCCTGGGATTCGCGTTCTGACGCCTGAGGGGCGTCCGTCGGGGGCTGCCGCCGCCACCCGTTGCAATATCCTTTTTCGTTACCAGATTATCTGTTGCGGGCCGTTTACGCGCGGCGCCCGGAGGTGGCATCATGGACGTTCGGACGGTGTTGTTCACATCGGTGCTTGTCATGGCCTTCATTTCGGGCTGCACGACGGCGCGATCCCAGGAGGAACCGGCGATGAAAGGCAGGGAACTGACGCCCGCCGAAGAGCGGGTCATCGTGCATAAGGGCACGGAACCGCCGTTTTCAGGTGAATTCGTGGACTTTGACGGCAAGGGCACTTACAGGTGCAGGCGCTGCGGCGCCGCGCTGTTCTCTTCGGACTCGAAGTTCCATTCGGGTTGCGGATGGCCGGCGTTCGACCGCGCCCTTCCGGGTGCGGTCCGCGAGGTCACCGATCGGGACGGCGTACGCACGGAAATCCTGTGCGCGGCGTGCGGGGCCCATCTGGGCCATGTGTTCCGCGGCGAGGGCTTCACCGAAACGAACGTGCGCCACTGCGTGAATTCGATTTCCATGGATTTTGAGGCGGCCGCGGCCGCGGGGGGCATTTCGGAAATGAATACGGTTGACTACCAGGACGCGTACTTCGCGGGCGGGTGCTTCTGGGGCGTGGAATACTGGTTCGACCGCGAACCGGGCGTCATCGGCGCGGTGTCGGGCTACATGGGCGGACCGCTCGCCAACCCGACGTACGGGCAGGTCAAGACCGGCGCGACCGGGCATGCGGAAACGGTACACGTCGTTTTCGATCCGCGCGTCACCAGTTTCGACAAGCTGGCCCGGCTGTTCATGGAAATTCATGACCCGACCCAGATAAACCGGCAGGGCCCGGACGTGGGCCACCAGTACAGATCGGCAATCTTTTACGCCGACGATAACCAGCGCGCGGTCGCCGAAAAGATCGTGGCCGAACTGAAGCTAAAGGGTTACGACGTCCATACCGAACTGGTCCCCGCCGCGACGTTCTGGCCGGCCGAGGACTACCACCAGGACTACTACGAACACAAGGGCAGCGAACCCTACTGTCATTCGCGGGTCAAACGGTTCTGAAAAGGCCTCTGGCCGCGCGGCGTGGCTGCTGAAACCGCGTGGTGCATTGCCCCCGGGAGGAATGCAACCTATCATTGCTCATTCGGGGACTATGCCGTTGCGGACGGGGTGAATCATGGCGGGCCTGGTTGATGATGGCGGCGTTGCCGGCGGGCTCAGGTCGGACGACCTGGTCGAATACGTTCCGATTCCGGAAGACGTGGTCGGTCTGGACGCTTTCGATCCGGCCGAACAGGACATCCTGGACATGCTGAACCGCAAGGTCGCTGGCGGGGACAGCATCGAATCGATCATGGATTTCGTGTATGAGGCGTCGCGCGGGGTCTGGCCGTGCGACCGCATCGGACTGGCGTTCGTTGACGACGACGGCCAGCGCGTGACGTCGCGGTGGGTCAGGGCCGAATACGAACCGATCATAATGGGCCCCGGCTTCACTGAAGACCTCACGGGCAGCACGCTCAAGCCGCTCATCGAGGGGAAAGTCCTTCGCGTCATCAACGACCTTGAAGAATATTTCAGGCGCAACCCGAAATCGCGGTCGACCCGCGTGCTGATGCGCGAGGGCGTCATGGCCAGCATGACCTGTCCGCTGGTGGTCGACGGGCGCTGCTTGGGCCTGCTGTTCCGCAGTTCCCGGAAAAAGAACGTGTACGGCCCGCGCGAGGTGTGGATGCACCTGGCCGTTTCGGAACGCGTGGCCCAGGCGGTGGACAAGGCATGGCGCATCAGGCAGCTCGAACAGGTCAATTCGGCGTACATGGAAATGCTGGGTTTCGTGGCGCACGAACTGAAATCGCCGGTCGCGTCGATGGTGCTGGATGCGCGTACGATGCTTGACGGTTACCTCGGCGAACTGGATGACGCGCAGAAAAACCGGCTGGAAAAAATGACGGCCAAGGGTGAATACCTGCTCGGGCTCGTCCGCGACTACATGGACCTGGCCCGGCTCGAATCGGGCGACCTGGCGGCGTCCATGCGCCCGGATGTTGACATGACGGTGTTGATCCGGGAATCGATCGACATCATCGAACCGCAGATCGTGGAACGGCGGATGACCGTCGAAACCGAATATCCGCAGGATCCGGCCGCGCATAAAATTGAATGTGATCCGGATCTTATGAAGATCGTAACGGTCAACCTGATCGGCAACGCGGTAAAGTACGGTTTCGAGGACGGGAAGGTTCGCATCCGTGTGTCCGTGGACGCCGGCGTGATGCGTGTGTCGGTGCGCAACGACGGCCCCGGTTTTTCGGCGGACGCGCGACGCGGTCTTTTCAAGAAGTTTTCGCGCCTGAAGGATCCCGAACTGATGAAGCGCAAGGGCACGGGCGTCGGTCTGTACACGGTGTGGCGCGTCATCAACCTGCACGGCGGAAGGGTTGAAGCGGATTCGGAACAGGGAAGCTGGGCCGAATTTTCGTTCGAAATCCCGGTCAACCGGGGCGGCAAATCTTGAATCCGGGCTATTCCCGGAAAGGGGCAGTCATGCAGAACCACTACATTCTTGGCGTTCACGTCACCAACCGCATGGTCAATTCGCTGGAAGTCCAGAAAATCTTTGCCGAATACGGCTGCTATATCAAAACGCGCCTGGGGCTGCATGACGTTGACGAAACACAGGGCTGCTGCTCGTCCTCGGGACTCGTGCTGCTTGAAATCATCGGCGGCGAAAAAATCGTGGGCGAAATCGTCGAAAAGCTGGGCAGGATCCAGGGGCTCCAGACCGGCAAGATGGTTTTCACGCATCCGGAATGACAACCGGCCCGTCCGCGATTACCTACGTGTAACCGACCGTATCATCAATAAAATCCGGATTGATGCCCGCCATACGCCATGGGAGTTATAGGATATGTCGTTCACGGGGCAGGCAGGCGCCCCGTCGTTTTAACGAGGGTTTCGTGATGTCAATGAATACCCCGCGCGGTTTCAGGATGCATATCGGGCTTTTCGGCCGCCGCAACGTCGGCAAGTCCAGCGTCCTGAACATGATCACGCGCCAGCAGGTTTCGATTGTTTCCGAATTTGCGGGAACCACGACCGATCCGGTCGAAAAACCGATGGAACTGCTGCCCCTGGGGCCGGTGGTGTTCATCGACACGGCGGGACTGGATGACGTCGGGGCTCTGGGTGAACTGCGCGTCAAAAAGACGATACAGGTGTTCGACCGGACGGATCTCGGCCTGATAGTGGTCGGCGCCGGCGAGTGGACCGAATTCGAACAGGGCATCCTGGACGAGCTTCGCGACCGGAACATCCCCGCGCTGGTCGTTTTCAACAAGACCGACATCGCGCCGCCGCCGCCGGGGCTTGAAGAACGCCTTGCCGCCGGACATGCGCTTTCGGTGCGCGTCATGGCGTCCAGTCCCGATCCGGTCGTGAACGGGCTTGCCGACCTGCGGCAGGCGCTGCTCGATTCCGCGCCGGCCGAATTCGTGGATAGCCCGTCGATACTGGGGGATCTCGTGCCGAAGGGCGGTCTGGCCGTACTGGTCGTACCGATCGACAAGGAAGCGCCGAAGGGCCGCCTGATTCTTCCACAGGTGCAGTCCATCCGTGACATCCTGGATCACGACGCGTGGTGTGTCGTGGTCAAGGAAGATGAACTGCGGGCGGCGTTTGACACGCTCAAGGCGAAGCCCGCGCTGGTCGTGACCGATTCCCAGGCCTTCCAGCGCGTCGCGTCGGACACCCCGGCGGATGTCCCGATGACCGGTTTTTCCATTCTGTTCGCCAGGTTCAAGGGCGACCTGACCGAAATGGTGCGCGGCGCGATGGCGATCGGGCGGCTGACTGCCGGGTCGCGCGTCCTGATCGCGGAATCGTGTTCGCACCACCCGATATCGGATGACATCGGCCGCGTGAAGATACCGCGCTGGCTGACGCAGTTCGTCGGGGGGCAACTGGACATCGTGCAGGTCCAGGGCCACGACTTCCCGACGACCGATGCCGAACTGGCGGCGTACGACCTCGTGATCCACTGCGGCGGCTGCATGTGGAACCGGCGCGAAATGCTTTCCAGGATCCTCCGCTGCAGGCGGGCAGGGGTACCGATAACGAATTACGGACTGTCGATCGCGTACAGCCTGGGAATATTCGAACGTGCGCTTTCGCCCTTCCCGGCTGCCCTGGATGCGTACCGCGCGGCCGCCGCTGATACTGCGCGGGGTAAGTGATCATGACGATGACACGCGACGAAATGCTGGGCTGGCTGCGGGAAACGGATCCCGCCCGGCTTGCGGCACTGTTTGAACGCGCCGACCGGGTGCGCCATGAATCGGTCGGGGACGCGATACACCTTCGCGGCCTTCTGGAAGTGTCCAGCTATTGCGTCCAGCGGTGTGCGTACTGCGGCATCAGCGCGGCGAACCGATCCGCCCGGCGCATGCGCATGTCGGCCGACGAAATCCTGGCCGCGGCCCGTTCGGCGGTGGATTACGGTTACGGCACCGTCGTGATGCAGGGCGGCGAGGACTACGGCATCAAGGCCGAATGGATGGCCGCCATCGTCCGCGAAATCAAGGACGAAATCGGCCTGGCCGTCACGTTGTCGCTCGGGGAACGTCCGGAATCCGATCTCGTGATGTGGCGCGCGGCCGGCGCCGACCGCTACCTGCTGCGGTTTGAAACGTCCGATCCCGCGCTTTACAGGCTGATCCATCCGGCGCTGCCCGGCGGCTTCAAGGATCGTGTGTCCCAGATACGGCGCCTGCAGGCGCTCGGTTACGAGGCGGGCAGCGGCGTCATGGTCGGCATACCCGGCCAGTCATGGGAATCGCTGGTCGACGACATCATGACTTTTGCCGACCTGGATCTGGACATGATCGGCGTGGGTCCATTCATTCCGCACCCGGAAACCCCGATCGGCAGGTACCTGGCGGACGGCACCGGTGATGTGGCTTTCCCGCCGCTGCCGCCGGACGAACAGGTGCCCGGAACGGCCGAAACGGCGTTCAAGGTGATCGCCCTGACCCGCATCATGTGCCCGGACGCAAACATCCCCAGCACCACCGCCATCGCGACCCTCAACCGTGCGGCCGGCCGCCGCCAGGGACTGATGTGCGGCGCGAACGTCGTCATGCCGAACCTCACCCCCGCCAAATACCGCGAGTGTTATGAAATCTATCCGGACAAGGCCACCCTGGTCGAAACGGCCGGCGTTTGCGCGCGCGACCTTCGGGAATCGTTCGAGGCGATGGGGCGGACCATCGGGACGGGCGCAGGTGGGCGCAGGCATCGCGGCACTATCGGATAATCCCATTACGGCCTACAATATCGCCGGTTTTTCTTCCCCGGGGGCGCCTTGTCCGGATCGCTCAGCAGGATGCCGTTTCCCGTCGCGATGGGGTTGTCCCTTTTCGCCGGGCGGCGCAAATCAAGGATTTCGGCCGCAACGGTGGTATCGGTGGCCGGGATTGCGGTCGGCGTGGCGACGCTGACGGCGGTCATGTCCGTGACAGGTGGTTTCGAGGAAGTTTTTCGCGAACGAATCCTCGGCGTTTATCCCCACATGGTGGTGATGTCCCGCGGCGAGGTGTTCGCGGAATACGAATCGGTGGCGGACAAGGTCTCAACGATACCCGGGGTTCAGGGCGTCGCCGCCTCCACTTACGACGAAATGATGATTTCGTCCGACGTTTCCACGTCTCAGGCGCTTTTGAAGGGTGTCGACCTTCCCCGTATCGACAGCGTTTCCGGCCTTTCTTCGCTGCTGCGGGGCCATGATCTCAATGTCCTGAAGTGGGACGGCACAAGTCCGATTCCGGTCGTGATCGGCTGCGAACTGATGACACGCCTGGAAGTGCAGCCCGGTTCGTCGATCACCCTGACGACCCCGCTCCAGGGATATTCCGGCGCGACGGCGGGCGGGAATTCCCTCGCCCCGCGCGAATCGCGTTTCGTGGTCAGGGACTGCGTCGATTCGGGTTTTTACGATTACGACTCCAGGCTGGTCCTGATGGACCTTGCCGCCGCCATGCATTTCCTGGACCGTGGCCCGGTCGTGCGCTGGGTCGAGATCAAGCTCGACGACCTTTTCGCCACCGAACCTATGAAGGAAAAAGTTCTTTCGACACTGTCGCCGTACACGATCGACGAGGTCATCCACGACATCGCGCTGGTCCGTGACGGCGTCAGGAAGGTCGTAACCCGTGAAATTCCGTCGGGTGAACCATTCGCCATCGACGCGGCCGCGCGTGCCATCTACCGTTCGCGCAGGGCCGTGATGTACAGCGATGTCGGGTGGGGGCCGGTCCAGGATTACCGGATCATCGACTGGAAAGACATGAACCGTAACCTGTTTTCGGCCCTGCGGATCCAGAAGGTCGTCATCGGCCTGTTTTTCCTGATCATCGTCGTCGTCGCGGCGTTCAACATCGTCGGCACCCAGCTTATCGTGGCCAGGGAACGCCTGAAGGACATTTCGACGCTGGTGGCTCTGGGTGCTTCGCGGCTGCAGTTGTGGAAGATTTTTGTCGCCCACGGCTTCATGCTGGGGTGCCTCGGCGTCATCCTGGGCGTCGGTCTGGGACGAGGCGTGGTCTGGATGATCAATTCGATCGATTTCAACCTGGACGCCAAGGTGTACATGATCAGCGAACTGCCCGCCCGCCTGAACTGGGGTGACGTCGCGATTGTTTCGCTGGGGTCGGCCGCGGTCGTCCTTCTTTCGTGCGTGTTTTCTTCCTTGCGGGCCATCAGGATCAACCCCGTCGACGGCCTTCGCAAGATCTCGTGAAGCGGCCCGGCCGCAGCGGTGGCGTCAATGATTGTCAGGCGAAAGGGTGAAGCTCCGGTACCGTCGAAGAAATCCGCATCGGATCCGGTGCGGCGTCCCGGGCCGCGTGCCAGGCGCGCGCAGTCCAAGCCGGCGCCTGACGCCCCGGTGAGGGCGCCGGCAGCGCCATCGCCCTTTTCGCGCATCATCTCCGGCCACGACGGCGGGATGGACGACCACGTGTTTTTCGCGACCGCGGCACGCGGGACCGAGCCGTGCCTGCGCGATGAACTGCGTGAAATGCGCCTGCGCGGCGTACGCTGCGACCGCGGCGGCGTGCATTTCAGAGGATCCTGGGAGGCGGCCTGGCGTGCCTGCCTTCATTCCAGGGTCGCGCTGCGCGTCCTGGTCGAACTGGGACGTTTCCCGGTATCGGACGGACAGCAGCTTTACGACGCGACCAGGACGATTGACTGGCGCCAGTATTTGACGCCGTCCCTGACCCTGGCCGTTTCGGCGGTGTGCCGTGACAGCGGCCTGACGCACACCAATTTCATCGCGCAAAAAACGAAGGACGCCATCGTCGATCGGATCCGCGACGAGGTCGGGACCCGCCCGGACGTGAACCGTGACGACCCCGACGTGGCCATCTTCGTCCACCTCGTCAACAACGAACTGACACTCTATCTGGACCTGGCGGGCGAATCGCTGCACAAGCGCGGCTGGCGCGCCGATCACCTCGAGGCGCCGCTGAAGGAAAACCTTGCCGCGGCCATGCTGCGCCTGTCCGGGTGGGATCGCCAGGCGCCGCTGCACGACCCGATGTGCGGGTCCGGCACGATCCCGATCGAAGCAGCGCTGTGGGCGGCCCGTGTGGCGCCCGGCCTCGCGCGTGACCGGATGGGGTTCGAACGCTGGGCGAACTTCAACCCGGAAATGGCGCGCCGTATGGGCGAACTGCGTGAAGAGGCGCGTGACATGATCGTCAGGTCGGGCCTGCCGGCGGTGTCCGGGGCAGACATCGACGAACGCGCGGTCGGGATGGCGCGGACGAACGCGGCCAAGGCAGGCGCGAAGATCGATCTGTTCCGCGCGGACGTGACCGAAATGCAGCCGCTGCAGCCGCCGGGATTCGTAATCGTCAACCCGCCTTACGACGTGCGCCTGGAATCGAGCCGCGAATTCTACGCGGCGATGTGGCGCCGGTTCGAATCGCTTGGCGGCCACACCGTGTGCGTGCTGGCGGGCGACCCTGAAGTGGATTATCCTTCGCGCAACCGTCCGGTCAGGTTCCAGTACCTTTCGAACGGCGATATCGAATGCAGGTTCGGCGTCTTCGAGATACCGTCCGCGGACCGCGGCAGTCGCGGCGCCCGGTGATGGAGGTTTCCATGAAGATTCGGCTTTTCGTGTTTCTTTCACTGATGGTCTTTGCTTTCGCCGGTTGCCATGCGACCAAGGGCGACCAGGACACCGCGGGCAGCGCGTCCCAGGCCGGACAGGTCCAGAAGATCCCGCTGGAAGTGTTCGTGATGAGCCAGTGTCCGTACTGGATCGGCGCCTACCCGGTCGTGGCTTCGGTCGCCCGCGATTACGCGGCGTACGTCGATTTCAAAATGTACTTCATCGGTGAGGAATCGGAACCGGGCGTCCCGTCGTCGATGCACGGCGATGCCGAGGTCAAGGGTGACATGTACCATGCATGCACGATGAAGCACGCCCCGGCGAAGCTGCTGCCGCTGATGGACTGCATGTACCGCGACCCTGAAGGGTTCCCGGACAATTTCGACGCCTGCGCGAAGGAAATCGGCCTGAAACCGTCGCTGGTCAAGGCGTGCGTCGACGGTTCGGAAGGAAAAATCCTGCTGATCGAATCGTTCAAGGCGTCCGACGAGCGCGGCGCGACCGGTTCGCCGACCATCATGCTGAACGGCGCCGAATTCGACGGTCCCAGCACGGCTGACGGCCTGGCCCGCGGCATCTGCGACATCCTGGGCGACAGGAAGCCCGCAAAGTGCGCCGAAATACCGGTCCCGCCCAAGGTCGGCCTGACCATCGTCACCGACAAGCGCTGCGCGAACTGCAACCAGATGGTCGAACTGGCTCCGCCGCAGTTCAAGCGGGTATTCCCCGGCCTTGAAGTGAAGGTCATGGATTATTCGGATGATGCGGCGCGCGAACTGGTGAAGCCCCTCAAGGGTACCGAATTCCGCTTCCTGCCGGTGTTCATTTTCGACGAAAACATCAAACAGGACGTGGCCTGGGAACAGTTCCAGCCGTACCTGACCGACATCGGCGGCCTGCTGGTCCTGGCGGTGGAATCGTCGTTCGACCCGGACGCGGAAATCTGCGACAACACGGTCGATGACGACAACAACGGCAAGGTGGACTGCGCCGACGACGCGTGCGCGCCGCAGCTCGTCTGCCGTCCGGAAATCAAGGGCCGCCTGGACGCGTTCGTGATGTCCCAGTGCCCGTACGGCGCCATGGCGATCCAGTCGATGCCGGAAGTGCTGAAGGCCTTCGGGAAGGACATGGCGTTCGTCGTGCACTTCCTGGTAACTGAAACCTTCCCGGGCCAGTTCAGTTCGCTGCACGGCCCGGCCGAGGTCGGCGAGGATTTCAGGCAGGCGTGCGCCCAGAAATACTACGCGAAGGACAACAAGTTCATGGAATACCTGGTCTGCCGCGCCGCCGACTACGAATCGGTCGAATGGCAGAAGTGCGCCGTCAACGGCATCGATCCGGCGGTCATAAAGAAGTGTTCCGAGGGCGAGGAAGGGCGCCAGCTTCTGGCCGCCGAGGCGAAGCTGTCCCAGGACATGGCGATCAACGCCAGCCCGACCTGGGTCGCGAACAACCGTACGACGTTCAGCGGCATAAACCCGGTCGAAATCCAGACCGGCTTCTGCGCCGCGAACCCGGGCCTGGCGGCCTGCGCCACCCCGCTGTCGGGCGGTGATTCCGAAGTCCCGGCCGGTGCCTGCGGCGCCGCCGAATAGGCTGGCCGCGTCCCGTCAGGCCTTTTCCGCCTTCGACTTCCTTGATGAAAATCCCATGATCAGGCCCAGCGCGATGCCCAGAAGGGCGGCCGCAGCCACGCGGTATATCTCGGGCAGCATGAACGTGATGGTGTGTGCCGGAATCCAGAACCACAGCACGGCGAA
>CAYYCO010000003.1:55700-87377 GCA_964470365.1 uncultured Anaeromyxobacteraceae bacterium
CGGGCAGCATGAACGTGATGGTGTGTGCCGGAATCCAGAACCACAGCACGGCGAACCCGACCACGCGGAACATGTTTTTCCAGTCGATCGCACGATACGTTTCAACCACCGGCCAGAATGAAAAGAGGCGGCCCTTGCTGATCAGCGTGTCCGTGAACCGGTGGAAGATCATCATTTCGAAACCGAACAGCAGGTTCATCAGCGTCGATTTCCACAGGGCCGCGGCAATCGGGAACCCGTTGCCGGGCAGCAGTCCGCGTTCCAGCAACGCGTCGACGCCCGCCGAAAACAGCGGGAACACGAACGTCAGCAGGACGCCGATGAAACCCCAGATCATGGCCCGCTGCCACAGGCGGATCCCACGCAGTCGCCAACGGCCGGATGCAATCCTGCCGCCCAGCAGTTCGCCCATCGTGCCCAGCAGGACGAATTTTCCGAATCCCATCAGGTAGGGATGCGCCGCGGTGGCGATTTTGAAATACCCGAGAGCGGGTTCCAGCGTCAGCCCCGCCACGACGCCGCCAAGAAGCAGGAACCATACGATCCAGATCACGATTTGCATGACGGGCTCCGTGAAAGGTTACGCAGGCACGGCCGCAGCGAACAGGGCAATTTTCGATAACTGTGGACGCGGGCCTGTCAAGCTGGGAACATAGAACGGATTATGGCCGGATATCAAGGCCGTTGCTGTCGAACCACACGGGGTTGTGCATGAATCTGTCTAAATCGGTGATGTTGTTCCTGACTGGTG
Source organism: uncultured Anaeromyxobacteraceae bacterium (assembly GCA_964470365.1). Taxonomy (GTDB): domain Bacteria; phylum Myxococcota_A; class UBA9042; order DTJE01; family DTJE01; genus JAGOFO01. Next base: position 56,452 of record CAYYCO010000003.1, read on the forward strand.
CGGCCGCGCTGGTCGTCATTACCGGCTGCGGCGGCGGGCAGGACCGGCCGGATGTCCTGGCGGGTGACGTCGCGGCGGACGATGTCGTGGCGTCGGACACCGCGGCCGGCGATGCCGCGGATGATTCGTGGGAAGGCCCGGAGGTGGTTTACTGGGAACCGATGCCCGACCTGCCCCTTGACCTGGAACTGTATGGCCGGGTTCCGGAGGTATTTGCGCGCGTCAGCCATTACGCGACGACGAACGAAGGTGCCAACCCGAAAGACCCGTCTTTCATGGGCGCGGTGGCGGCCGGAAACGGCCTGGTGTTCGCGCTTTTCGGGTACGGCAGGCCCACGAATTCGATGCATTCGTTCGCCGGCCCCGGTTATGACATTGCGGACGGATTCTTCGGTGATTATTCGCTGCTTCTTTCGCCCGCCGGGTCGGGCGAACTGTCCGTTTTCGACATTGAACGCGTCGCGCACAGTCTTTCGGCGCCGGTCGTCATCACCGTGGGGAAGGTCGGCGCGGTTGAACTGCATACCGCCGATTTCGCCCCGTGGTTCAACGGGCAGGGCGGGCAGGATCAGGAACTGCTGCGCCACTGCGTAATCCGGAACGTAACGGTCAGGAATGGCGGTGATGCCGAATCAGCCGACTTCAACGTCGTCGTGAAGGCGTTCAACCGGGACGTGACTTCCCCGTCCGACGGCGTCATGGTCGAAAACCGGGAAGCCAGGATGCTGGTCACGCGTGTTTCCGGGGCCTCGGCCACGGTCGACGGAACAAGGATGACGATCCCGGTCGGCGTGCTGGCCGCGGGCGCGGAAAAGTCTTTCGTGGTCTCGCATTGCGCGCACGCGACGGGGGACATTCCCGCCATGCCCGAAATCAACGTGCTGCAGCTTGTGAAGGGCACGGCCGCCCAGTGGAACCTGTGGGAAGAAAACCTTGTGGATGTGGTCACGCCCGACCCGATGGTCAACGATTTCATCGACGGGATGAAGATGACGCTGAAGCTGCAGACGGCCGATTCGGGCGCGACGTGCCCGATGTCGGAATACACGCGGACATGGGCCCGCGACAACATGGGGCCGGTGGTCGGGATGCTGTCCCTGGGCGGGTTCGAGGACGTCGAGGGATACCTGGATTACGTCTATCACGCCATCCTGGTCGAGGGTGACCTGAAGAATTCGTACAGCGCCGTGTACGACCAGGACTGGGGCCTGCTGTCGGTGCCGGACTGGTCGGCAATGCCGCCGCTTGGCGACGGTGCGATCGGCAAGAAACGCGTGTCGGCCGAAACGCCGTCGTACATGGTGCTGATGTACGGCCTGCACAACCGATTCACCGGGAAGACGGACAGGATAGTCGAAAGGCGCGGACTGCTGCACAGGTGCCTTTTCGCGCAGGGCTTCGGGCCGGGCGACATGCTGCCGTTCACGGGCGACGAAACGTACCGGGCGGCAATGAACGCCGCGATGGGACTGGAAGACCTCGATTTTCCGCACGAGGAATGGAACTGGTCCGGCAATTCGTCGGCGCTGTGGCTTGGCGCGGCCAGGGAATACCGGCGATTCATGGCGGTTGCCGATGCGGCCAATGAAAGTGACCTTTCCGGCGAGGTCGCACAGGCGGCGGCGCGGTTCGACGAGGTGGAGCAGGCCACCCAGACGGCGTTCACCGGGGACGACGGCTGCTTCGCGGCGTACGTGGCGATGGCGGACGGCACCAGGTCGGCTCCGTTCGAGGACGCATCCCTGCAGGTGACGTGGTCCGGATGGAAGGACGGCGACGATGGATATGCGCAGAAAGCCTTTGAATGCCTCTACGGTTACGCAAAAACGGTCGACGGGGAAATCTGTTCGGAACTTGACGAACGTCACATGTGGGTGTTCCGGAACGCAACCGAAGGTGTGTACACGGGGATGCTTCCCGGGTACACGCTGCATTCGATGACGGTGCTGGGCCATCCCCATGCGTCCGACGCGTTCAACATGGTCCGTGAATCGCTGTCGTCCACCGGCGACATCCAGGAATACATGATCCTGGACGACCATTCGGGCCTGACGATCATGTACAACGCCGATGGAATCGTGGAACCGTCCGACTACACGGCCAAATATCGCCCCTGGGAAGGCGGCATCGTGCTGGACGCGGTCATGCAGTACCTGTTCGGGTTCGAGCCGGACGCGAACACGCATGCCATGGAACTGCGGCCGCACCTGCCGAACAACTGGCCCACGATGTCGGCGAACCGCCTGCGCGCCGGCGACGACAGGTTCGACTTGACCGTCACGGCCACCAAGACGGGGCATCAGGTGAAAATCGTTCCGGTAAAAATCAACAGCGAACCCTGGACCGTGTCGCTGCGCTGGGACCTTGTCGGCGGGCGTCAGCTTGTACGCGCCGTCAACAACGGCGTTGAGGTCGATTCCGGTGCAATCGTCCAGATCCCCGGCGCGTTCGGCCAGTCGAGTGTCGTGCTCCCCGACTTCCAACTTTCGAAGGACACGCCATCGGTCACGATCGCTTTCGAGGAATCCCTGCCGCAATAACCCCCGTCGCTTGAAACGGTCACCCCCGGGGCATAGACTTATTCATCATCTTTCCGGTCTGCAAAATTCATGCGGAAACAATCAATCCTGTTTGCAGTGATGGCCCTCGCGTTCGCGGCTTGCGGCGCTCCGGGCGACGACCCGGATGCAGTCGAAGGTGTCGATGCAATCGACGTGCGGGAAACCGGCGATGCGGGTCAGGATTCCGTCGAATCCGACGTATGTGTCCCGCTCTGTCAGTCCCGGGGCTGGGAATGCGGCTACGACGGCTGCGGCGGGTCGTGCGGTGAATGCGAGGTCGGTGAATGTCACGATGGGGACTGCTGGGAATATTTTGGCCTGTGCGAAAATTTCGACTGCGGCGAAATCTATGGCGAAAAGTGCGGTGATTGTGACCAGGGGTGGGACTGCAAGGACAACATCTGCGTCCACACCGCCTGTGACGGCAGGGAATGTGGCGACGACGGGTTCGGCGGTGACTGCGGCGAATGCGAGGACGGATACCCGTGCTACGAGAACACATGTGGTTACGTGGACTTCAATGACTGTACCGATAGGGAATGCGGGCCCGGCAGCATGGGTCTAAGCTGCGGTGAATGCACCGACGGCAGGGAATGCGTTGAAATGATCGCCAGGTGCCTTTATCCGGCCTGCACGTATCCGGATGACCTGCCGACATCCTGGGGAACCGCGGCAGTCCTGGATTCGCTGCATGTCCCGGCGGATGCGGCCGAGAAGACCGTCTGCCACGACTACACCGGCGACGGCGTGCCGGACAGCAACCTGACGGGCATGGCGTCACAGATGAACCCTGAACTGGACAAAATCGCGACCTGGAATACCCCGCTGATCCTGGAATTCGCCGGGATGACCGATCCCGTGCAGGGCGGTGACTTCGTGCTGAACCTTCTTTACGGACAGGCGGCCGGGGAAGGGGCCGCAGCCGGCATACTGGCCGACCCGTTGTCGTACATGGGTGATTCCTGCGTGCCCTGGCTGCGATTCCTTGACGCGTCAGTGGCGGACGGTGAATTTTCGGGCCGCGCCGGAAAGGTGGCGGTCTTCGTCAACGTTTCGCCCACATTCAGGCTTCAGGTCGATTTGATCGACGCGAACATCACCGGAACCGTCACGGTCGGTGAAGGCGGCGTCGCGGTGGCCGACGGGACGTTTTCGGGCATCCTGACGTCGGCCAACATGTACGCCGCGGGGGAACGCCTTCAGAACGAATGTGACAGGGTGCCGCCGCCGGAGGTCCTGCCCGAAATATGCCCCTATCTGGGCCTGGCCCGGTCAGGCGTGCCCCGGATCGTTGGGCCCGGCACAGTCCTGTTGACCCTGCACCGCAACGACGACGGGACGTATGTGCCCAGGGACGCCGACCATCCCGGCAACGCCGGCGCCATGTGTTTCAAATTCACCGCCGCCCCGGCCGTCATCACCGGATACATCCCGGCGGTCGAGTGATCGCGGGAACGCATGCAACCCGGTGCGCGCACAACCGAATCAATGTAGAATTGCCCGTCCGACTGGCGCCTGACAATTCCCTATCCCGGAACGGCCATGGATCTTGACGAACTGCTCGCGATGGACGGTCACGAAGGCGGGCCCCAGGTCTGGTCCGTCGTCCAGATTTCCGGCCGCATCAAGGCGCTTCTTGAAGGCGCGTTCCAGCGCGTTTCGGTCGAAGGCGAGGTCACCGGCCTGAAGCCCGCGACGTCGGGGCACACGTACTTTTCGCTGGCGGAAAAGGACGCGCGCGGCGTCACCCACAAGCTTGACTGCGTCATATACAAGTTTGCCGGGGCGGCCCGTGGCGCGGCATCCCTGCGCGAGGGCGACCGCGTCGTGGCGACCGGGCGCGTGACCGCGTGGGGCGGCGCGTCGAAATACCAGATGGCGGTTGACGCCATCCGGCAGTCCGGGGCCGGCAACCTGCTGAAAAAACTGGAAGAACTGCGCGCGCGCCTGCTGGCCGAGGGCATATTCGATCAGGCGCGCAAGCGGCCGATACCGGTGTTCCCTTGCAGGATCGGTGTCGTCACGTCGGTGCGCGGCGCGGCGGTGCGCGACATCGTGCGGACCATCCTGAACCGCTGGCCGGCCGACATCCTGGTGTACGACACGCTGGTCCAGGGCGACGGTGCGGCGGCGGGCATCGCGCGCGGCATTGAAATCCTGAACCGGGTCGACGACATCGACGTCATCATCGTGGGTCGCGGCGGCGGTTCCATGGAAGATCTGTGGGCCTTTAATGAAGAGGTGGCAGTCCGCGCCGTGGCCGCGTCCGCGAAACCGGTGATTTCCGCGGTCGGCCATGAAATCGACCACGTGCTGACCGACGACGCCGCCGACGCCCGTGCCGCGACGCCGACGGCCGCAGGCCAGATGGTGGTTCCGTCGATGGCCGATCTTGCCGCCGGACTGGAGGATCGCGCCGCGCGGATGACGCGCGCCGTCGTCAGGCAGCTCGACGATTCGGTGCAGTCGCTTGACGACCTCCTTTCGGGGCTGGCCCGGGCTTCGCAACGTCTCCTTTCGGCGAAAAGGGAACGGCTGGACGTGTTCGGGGCGCGCCTGGCCGCCGCCCACCCCGCCCGCCGCCTTGCCGACAAACGGCGGCACCTCGAAACGGCCGGGCGCAGGCTTGACGCCGCGGGCCGCCGCCTGCTGGAACGCCCGGAAGCCAGGCTTGAACACCTGCGGCTCCGGCTCGAATCGTTCAACCCGGCTGCCCCGCTGGAACGCGGGTTCGCGATGGCCACCACCGCTGACGGCCGCCTGATCAGGAATTGTTCCGACGTGTCGCCGGGCGACGCGGTGGGTATCAGGGTTTCAAACGGGGCAATCGACGCGAGGGTCGTTTCGACGCGGCCCGGCCAGAACGGGTGATGAAATGAATTACGACGATCCGGGAATCGACAGGAACGATGACCGCGGCTGGATGCTGGGGCTGATCCGGAAGATTGTGGAACGCGCCCCGGTGCGGCCCCCGGCCGGCGAGGGCGAACTGGTCGCCCAGAAGATGGTCGAGGATGAATTCACGCGCCAGGGCATACGGACGTCATGGCACGGGTTCAGGTTCCACCGCAGCATCTACGGCGACCTGGCCCTGCATTGCGGGCTGGCCGTCGTCGGTACGGCCGTATCCGTGGTCCTGCCCGTGGCCGCAGCCATCCTGCACGCCTTCGCGGCCTTTTCGTATGGCATGCAGTCCACCCGGCGGCACGCCGTGGTGCGTCGTCTATATCGGCAGCGGAAATCGCAGAACCTGGCGGGCGTCATTCCCGCCGCAAATTGCGCCGCCCCGCGCCTCCGCCTGGTCTTCCTGGGCCACGCCGACGCCGCGTATTACGGCTTCGTGTTTTCGAAGCACGTGGTCAGGAACACGATGTACGCCCCGTGGCCGCTGAACCGGATGGTCGCGCTGGCGGTCTGGCTGATGGCGGCGATGGTGCCGTTCGACCTCGCCAGGCTGATTTTTGATCACGACCTGGTCGTCGTCAGGATTATCGAGTGGGTCATCACCTTCCCGGCCATGTTCGGGTTCTTCCTGAACGCGGACGTTTTCCTCCGCAACAGGCATGTCCCCGGCGCGAACGACAACCTGTCGGCCTGCGCGGCCCTGCCGGTGCTGGCGAAACGCCTGGCCCCGGACAAGCCCGACGACGTGGAACTGGTGTTTGCCGTCACCGGCTGCGAGGAAGCGGGCCTCGGCGGCGCGATCGGCATGGCCGATTACATCGAGGGCAGGTGGGATCGCGGCAACACCGTGTTCCTGTGCATGGACGGAATGTCGAACGGTCAACTGCGTTACGTCGCGGCCGAGGGCGAACTGTTTTACATGCGCCCCGACAGGAAGTACGTGGACATCGTCCGCGATGTGGCCGCGTCCAGGCCGGGCTTCAAGCCGTGGGAAGACGTGGGGCCGTACGAAATCGCCATCGGCGGGACCGACATGGCGGCGTTCCTGGCGCGCGGATGGAAGGGGATTTCGTTCGTCTGTATCGATCCCGCGACCGGCAGCCCCCGTCATTACCACACGCCGGACGACGATCCCGACCACCTGGACGGCGACGAACTGATCAACTCGATCGATTTCATGGAACAGGTCGCGAAAAAGATAATGGCGGATCGGTGATGCAGGATGCTTTCTGAACGACTGAAGGAAAATCTGCGTTTCGCTTCCGGCGTCGGGTCCACGGTGTCCCGCAGCGCCCTCCAGTACTTTTTTGTCGATTCGCCCTGTCCCCAGCGGCGAATGACGATGCAGGACATGGCCGCCGCGTGGCGATCCTGGGTCGTCGATACCCATGCCGGCAGGCTTCCGCAACGCCTGGATTTCTACCTGCACGTTCCGTTCTGCAGCCACCGTTGCGCCTACTGCATCTATTACAGCGTCGCACCGCCCGATCCGGCCAGGGTCATGGCCTGGCTCGAAAGGATGCGCGTCGAAATACCCTTCTGGGGCGAAATCCTCCAGGGGGCTCCGCAGTGGACGACGTACGTCGGTGGCGGCACGCCGACGGTCCTGGAACCGTCCGCCCTGCGTGAAATCGTCGGGTTGCTGGAAAAATCGTTCGCGATCCGGCCCGGCGGTGAACGCAGTTTCGAATGCAACCCCCTGACGCTGTCCCGGGAAAAGGCGGAAATATTCCGTGGGGCCGGTTTCAACCGTGCCAGCATGGGTGTCCAGACAGGCAGTTCCGCGACACTTTCGGGCGTTAACCGCGGATACCAGACCCGTTCGCTGGTCGAAAATGCCGTGGGCGTGCTTCAGGATCTCGAATTCCAGGTCAACCTGGATCTGCTCCAGGGCCTGCCCGGGGAAACCCCCGAATCGCTGGCCGCCAGCCTTTCATGGGTAATGGGCTTGCGCCCGACCGAAATCACGATGTACGGTCTGGCGCCTTCCACCCCCGACGCGGTGTCCTCCAGATCGGCGTCCAGGCCGCTGCCGGCGGTGGGGGCGGAACTGGCCGGGATTGCCGCCGGCGCGGGGTATACGGTTTCGGTGCTTGAAACCTGTGTGAAGCTGATGCGCCCGGATCGCGGGGAACCGCTGAACCTGGTCGGCAGGGAACGCCTTGCAACCGGGGGTATGGTCCATTACGACGACGTGCCGGACCAGCCCGCCTCGCTGCTGGCGATCGGTCCCACCACCAGGTCGCAGGTGCTCGGGACGCTCCGCTACAGGATTGACAGGCACCCGCCGGAACAGCCGTTTTCCCCGAACGGCGAATGCGCCCTGGGCCGCACGATATCCAGGCGCGAGGCCCAGGGGCAGTACGTTGTTCACAGGCTTGCACGCAATCACGGTATAGACCCGGCGCTGTTCACGCATTACTTCGGACAGGGCGTGGATGAAGTGTTCGGGCCCGAAATCGCGCAGGCGGAAGCGGCCGGCCTGCTGCGCAGGGATGGCGGCCTTATCGTTCATGCGTCGCAGAACCCCGTGGAAAGGTTCGCGGTCGAAATGCTGTTCGTGGATGAACCGGTGATGGACATGTACCGGGCCAGGCTCGGGGGCCGGGCGGTTCATGTCGAAGGCGCCTTGTTCGTCCGCGTGTCGGCCGGGGAAGTGGGGCTGATTGTCGCCCTCGCACCGGATGGCGCGATATCCCGGCCTGTTCGTTCGGCCGGGGGGTTTTCGTTCATGGTCCAGATGGCCGACGAGGACCGCGAAGACCCTGTGAAGGCGGAAATCGTCAGGCTCCTTTCGCGCCTTTTCGATGCCGTGGTTGCACGTGATCGTCCTGAATCGCTTGAAGCGTTGCGCCTGGCGCTGGTAACCCGCGGGCGGACCCTCCGCATATCCGCTCCCGCCGGAACCGCCCTTCATGATGCCACTTTCCGGATCGAACCCGCGATGTGAACGGCATCGGGCGTCGCCGCGGACATTCGCGACATTTTCCGCGCCATCCGCTAGACTTCTGCGTCTGTTTCAGGACACCGGGCTTGCAGGCTATCCGCACCGTCATCGCCGTGTCGACTCTCCTCGCGGCCGTCGCCACACCCCTGCCCAGCGCTTTCGCCGGGGACGGCGACGGTTTCCGGCAGGTCAAATGCACGAAGTACGGCATCACGGTCAGCCGCAGGGAAGGGCGGACGAAAGGATTTTTCATCAACCGGATCGAAACACGTTCGCCGGTTCCGCCTGCTGCGCTTGCCACCGGGTTGTGGCGGGTATTCGAAAACGTATATCCGCCCGTGATCGAACGGAAGTTCATCGCGCGTTCGGAAAATGAAATCGTGTTTCACGACAAGGTCAGGACGCCGGTCGTGTCCGACCGCGACTACACCCTTCGCGCGCGGCGTTTTGTCGATGTGGAAGCGTGGCGGATCGAATTCGAAACGGCCCCGGAAGCCGGTCCCCCGCCGCTTGAAGGTTACGTCAGGATGCCGATGGTCCGTGGCGGCTGGCGTGTGGTTTCGGACGGTGTCGGCGGAAGCCTGGTCAGGTACGAGGTTTATACGGAACCGGGCGGCCTGGTGCCGGCCCTGCTGGTCCGCGACCCTCTGACCGACGACGCGGTCGGTTATGTCCGCCGCTGCATCAGGGACGCCGCGCCCGCACGCGCGGACTAGAACACCGAATAGTCGCCTTCAACCAGCCTGCGGCGGATGGTCGATCGCAGCGTCGCGACCTCGCGCCGGTACGCCTGGCGCATCCCGGATACCAGCGGTTCCAGCTCGCGCGCCACATATTCGTCCAGGCTCTTCAGGTCGGTTTCGTTCATGAACATGCTTTCACCGCCCAGCGCCCCGACCATGGGCAGCAGCTGGATATCCGTTCCCAGGCGTGCCGCGGTCCGGACGTGGTCGGCCATTTCCCGGTAATTGCACTTCATGATTACGAACGACAGCACCACGCGTGGCTGCGGCGCCAGTTCGCGTCTGGTTTCCATCAGTGCCGCCACGTTTTTCATCACGCGGTCGAATGCGTCGACCCCCGTGACATGTTCGTAAGTCGCGCGGGATGCGGCGTTGACCGAGATGATGATCGACAGCAGGCGCGACTTTTTCATGTCGGCGATGAGCGACGGTTCCAGCAGGATGCCGTTTGTGGTCAGTGCAATCCCGCCGTCAAGGAAACGGTCGGTCCTGAATTCCCGCAGCAGGCGGCGGGTTCCGTCGGCAATCAGCGGTTCGCCGCCCGTTATGTTCAGGACGCGCAGGTAAGGCATCATTTCAATCACTTCATCGAACTGGCGTTCCGACATGTATGTCAGTTCGGGGCGCGGGGCGTCCCGAACCTCGCCCGGGAACCGGCACATCACGCAGGCGATGTTGCATTTCAGTGACGGGGCGATGACCAGGTTCTGGGGCATCGATTCCAGCACTTCGGCCCCGTCGATGATTTCCTGCAGGTTTTTCAGCAGGTTCGCGTGGAACACGTCGGTCAGCGGGTCGGCCGTCAGCCAGGAATCCCCGGGACCGCCGCCATGGAAGACCACGCAGTCCGGCCGGCACAAAGTCTGCGGCGTGCCGGCTTTCATGTGGTGCCGGATCGACTGCATCACGTCGCTGTTCCAGGCCGCTGTCAGCGGCACGTCGTGCCACGAAACGCACCGGTCGACAGTCCCGTACTGGAAGCGGTGCGTGGCGCAGGATATGGCGACGCCCCGCACGCTGTGGGTTTCAAGGTTCGTCCACGGGTTCAGGCACGCCGGATGGGACAGGGCAAGTTTTTCGCGAAGCACCCGCAGGTCGTTGCGCCGGATCCAGATGGCCGCGGCATCCAGCCAGGTCCTTTGCCGGCGGTCGGTCGCCCCGGCCACGAGCGGTCCGGGTTCCGATGCCGGCGCGAGATGCCTGCCGGTGAACCTGCATACCGCCGCCGCCCGACATTCGGGACACGCCTTGAAAGGATGAACGACCGGCGCGGCCGGGGCCTCCATCGGGTTCCCCGCAAGGTCGCCCCAGGTTTCCGGCCCAATCTCCGACAGCGGGAAGATGCAGGGTGGCGGGGCGTCGTTGCGGCCAAACCTGAAATCGATCAGGTTTTTCCTGCAGAAGTCGATCGTCCTGAGCACGGCATCCCTGGCCGCCATCGGGTCCCAGCGCAACTGCCGCCGGTCCTGACCGCATTCGGACACGAATTCGAGCACCACGCGGCGAATCGGAGCCAGCCTGAAAGCGCGGCGGACCGTTTCGTCGACATGCCCCGCGTTGCGTTCGACGACGGGGACCGTCAGGGTGACGTCGAGTCCGAGCTCGCGTGCGCCCGAGAGCAGCAGGGCCGCCTTGCGCAGCGAACCGCGTTCGCCGGTCATCGCTGCCAGTTCAAGCTTTTCCGCGGACGGCAGCATCATCTGCAGGCCGGTGAGTCCGGCATCGGCCAGCACCCGCAGCGTGCCGGGATCCCGGACGCCGCAGTGGGCGTACATCGACACCCCGGTCGCGCCGTGGTCCCGGAGGCGGCGGACGAGCGGCGCGAAACGCGCGTCAAGCAGATCCCCGGCAAGGAGGATGAACTGTTCCGATTCGGGCAGTTCCGCGCGGCCGTCGATTACGTCCGCCGCGTCGAGCCCGTCGCGTCCCTCGCCCATGGTGCAGAAACTGCACGCCATCGAGCACCCGGCGGCAATCCTGATTTCCCGGTTTTTTTCGAGCACGTCCATGTTATCCCGGCAACCTACATCGGCGAATAGTCGTTGTCCGCCATCCTCGCCCGTATCAGGCGGTCAAGACGCGAAAGTTCGACCGCGGCGTCCGGCCATGTTCCGCGCAGGCGGAAAAGGAGTCCGCGGATCTTTTCCGCGGCATTCGCCGCGACGTCCGGATCGGTGAAAATGCTTTCCCCGAGCCGGTCACGTTCGATCGGCAGCAGGCGGACGCCGGCCCCGATCGCCCGCGCCAGTTCAATGAAACGGTCCAGTTCCCCGATTGTCGAGCGCATCACGACGAAGCTGAGGCTCACATCCGGTTTCATCGGCATTTTCCGTGACGCCGCGACCATGGCCCGGGCGTTTTCGACGACCCCGGCGAATGCGCCGTCGACGCCGGTGACCAGCGCGTGGGTGGCGGCCGTGGCGGCGTTCAGGGATATGTATACGGAGGCCAGATTCGAACGTTCGAACCGGGCGATCGTTTCCGGCCGCAGCAGAGTACCGTTCGTGGTCAGCGTGACGCGCGTGTCCGGCAGCGTTTTGGGCGTGATTCCCGCGATGATGTCGATGATCCGGCGCGAGGTCAGCGGTTCGCCGCCGGTGATGGCCAGAGTTGCCGTCGTGGGCAGGAGCATGGCGACCTCGTCCAGGATCGCGTCCGGCACCCGGACGTCCAGCGGTCCGGCGGACGGGTCGGCAAGATCGCACATCCGGCACGCCTGGTTGCATTTCAGGGATGGCGATATCGTGATGCTGAGGGGGCGCGAACGAAGAACGTCGGCGCCGTCGATGAATTCCCGCAGGTTCAGCATCAGGTTTTCGTGAAATACGGCAGTACGCGGCAGCCTTGTCGGCGACCTGTCGCGCCAGGATTCGCCGAACCGGGGACATGCCGGGCGGCATGATGCCGCACGGCCGCCGGCGACCATGGCGCGGCGCATGGCAACCATCGATGGCGCGTTGAACGAACGCAGGAGCCCGTCCCGGAGCCACCCGCCACCTTCGCCGTCCGGGTTGCCGATGACGTCCCGCCGGGGCCACGAACCTTCGCAGGGCGCCGCCCGTCCAGTCCTGTCGTGCGCCTCCAGCGAGTCCCAGGGTGCGGTGCAGCGGTCGATCCGGGACGCCTCCGCCAGGAGTCGATCAAGGTCGGCCCGGCGCACGAACATGGCCACCGCGCACGTTTCGATCGGACGAACGTCGTCGACGGGCCGCAGCGGATTGCCGTGCCCGGGCGCGAAGCCACGCATGGCGCTCACGCAGGACGGGGCGGCCCGGCACGAACCGCACTGTTCCAGCGGGCGTTCCGCAGTGGTGCCGGGCGTCCGGCCCGAATCCATTCCGGGATACCATTCGACGCGGGCATCGGCCGGGTTCAGCACGCAGGGAGGTGCCCCCTCCGAACCGCCCAGGTCGACGGGAACGTTGCGTGCGGCCGCAACGGACATGGCCTTCAGAACAGAAGGCACGGCGTCACGGAAGTCCCATCCGGCCGGGCCGGAGCCGTCGTGCGGCGCCCTGAACGGCAGGCTGATTCCGGCCGGTGCGTCGATCATGCCCAGGGCGCGTGACACGGTGTCGGCAATCGTGGCGCGGTTTTCGGCGAGCACCGGTATTTCCAGGCGCACGTTCATCCGCAGCGAGTTCGCCGCCCGAATCAGCATCGCGACGTTTGCAAGGTTTGCCGCACGTCCGCACAGCGCGCCCAGCGTCGGACGATCCGCTGCGGGCAGCAACAGGTGCAGCCCGGTGGCGCCTGCATCGTGAAGCGCCTTTACCCGCATCGCGTCGCTGCAGGCCGGGTGTGCGTATACGTATATTTCTTCGGTTCCTGCATCGGCAATTTTCGTGATGACGCCGACAAGGCGGTCGTCGGTCATGTCTGCGGCCATGACCGTGGCGGTGCGGCATCCGGGGATGGGGCCCTGTTGCGACAGTTCTTCCGCCGGCCGGCCCATCCGCCCGCCGGAGCGGGTGCAGAAGCGGCATCCGCAGAGGCATGCGCCGTTTACGAACAAGACCGCATGTTCTTCACGGATTCCCATGAAAACCGCCGTCAGTGGGCAGCGGCGCCGCACCCCGGAACGCGCGCCGCCGAAGGCGATTCTATCAAATAGCGTGTGTCGCGACGGTTTTCGTTTGGCGCGCGGTTCGTCAGAGGTCGAACCCGAGCAGGTAATCGGTTTTTGCGTCGGCCTTTTCAGCCGGGTACACCTTGATGAACACCGTGCCGGAATCGTCGAAGCCGATACCGCACACAGGCGCCAGCGACACTTCGTCCGCCAGCCCCCACCTCCTTCGGGATTCAAAGCATCGGGCGTCGTTGATGGTCGAGGCGACCTCGAAGGCGTCGTCGAACACGGACAGGCCGGGGTCGGTCAGGGGCGGGTCGTCGCAGCGGTAACAGACCATCAGGTTCAGGTCGGCGTCTTCGGACATGCCGTCGAGGATGACGTGGATGTCGAGAACCTCGCCCCACGTATCCTGAACCGTGAACGAGTACCAGTCACGGTCGTCGGCCAGCAGAAGGGCGGCGGCGACGTCCCAGTCGACCGTTCCGTCCGCGTCGGTGTAATCGCCAAGCATGGCGGCGTCGGCCGGGTAGTCGTTCGGTTCGTATTCGTCGGGGTCGAAAACGGCGGCGCGGCACGAACCGTCGTAACAGACCTGCGTTTTCGTGCACCTGGCGCACAGGCAGTTGCCGATCGCACCGCACTGGATGTCGTCGCACACGGCATCGCAGTCCGGCATGCACAGACCGTTTTCACATTTCAGACGATCCATGCAGCCGCCGCCGTGGTCGCCGCACGTGCAGCCGCCGGTTTTGCCGCACTGCATGCCCCGGGCCGCGCACAGGCATCTGCAGTCGGTTTCGACCTTCCCGTCCGCGCACGCCTCGCAGATGCCGGTTTCGCCGCAGCCGCAGCCGTCCACCAACCCGCAGTCGATGCCGCGGCAGATGGTCGAGCACGCACGGCAGACGCCGTCGGCGCACCCCTGCGTTTCGGTGCAGCCGCAGTCTTCAGGGCATGTGTCGCAGTTTTCGAAAGCCGGCCGGCATTCGCCGTCGCCGCATTCGCCGGGGATTTCGCACCTGCCGGCGTCCGTACATTCGAGCCCGCCGTCGCAGTCGCCGCAGTCGCAGTCGCCGAATTCACCGCACACGCGGTGGTCCTGGGCGCACGCCTCGTCGCACGGCATGCATTCCGCGTCGACACAGGCCTTTTCATCGGGACATTCGCAGTCGATCGGCGAGGTGCCGCAGTCCTCAAGTCTTTCGCAAACGCCGTCGCCGTCGATCGGTTCGACGACGCACTCGGCGTCAAAACAGACCATGCCTTCCCCGCATCCGCAATCGGCCGGGCAGATGTAACAGTTTTCCCTGGACAGGTCGCACCTGTTGTCGCCGCAGTCCGACGGCGTTCCCGCGCATTTTCCGTTCCCGTCGCACGTATCGCCCGACGTGATCGCGATTCCGTCGTCGCAGGGGTGGCCCGGGGGCTGGATCCTGGCACCGCAGAAGCCGAAGTCGCACAGCGCCTCGATGCAGCCGTTCTTTTCAGTGACCAGAAAGCCGCAGTCAAGGTCGGTGCCGCATTCGACGTACGCCTGCCCGCTGTCGGGCGCCGGCGTCCCGTTGTCGGGGGCGGGGCCGTCGTCGCCGGCGGGGTATTCGAAAACCGGCTGGCAGGCCAGGCAGCCGGCCATCGCCGCGGCGGCTGCGGCCGAAAGCAGGAAGGTTCCGGATCCACGGTATCTGCGTTTCATGACGTCCTCCGGTTCATCTGGTGGGTTTCCGGCCGAAGGGCCGGGACTCACATGTATCGAAGGGGGACGCGCCCTGTTGCGGAAAAGTCTGGCATCACGCGCGGGGGCAGGCGCAAACCGGTGCGAGCGGGCATGAACCACAGCGGGCACCGGCGGTGCCGGTGCATGAGCCGGAAATGCCGAGGTGCGATATGGCGAAGTCGTACCTGACGGGGTCGAGCGGGTCCAGTTCGCGGAGCCTGGCGGTCAGCATGACGGAGTCCTTCATCGACGGGGCGCGGCCCTTCGAACCCGGCGACGCCGGCGGCAGCAGCCCGAGCAGCGTCGAAATCCTGAAAACGTGCACGTCCAGCGGGAACAGCAGGTCCGAGGCCGGGATGTCGTTCCACAGGCCGGTATCGATGCCGTCGTCGCGCACCATCCACCGCAGGAACATGCACAGGCGTTTCATCGGGGACCCGGGCGAGCCGACCGGCACGAGGAATCCGGGATCGTCCAGCCCGGCGCCGCAGGCGGCCGCGTGCCGCCTGACCCCGGCGGCCAGCGACAGCAGGCCCTCGACCGTGCCGCCCCGCCTGTATCCGTCAAGGAACAGGGGCTTGAACGAGCCGCCGTCGCGCATGGCCCCGCCGACCGCCGCAAGCAGCGCGGCCGAGTTTGCCGGGGTCGCGAACCTGTATGTCACGTCGCGTGCGGCATCGCGCGCCGTTTCAGCCCCGCCCAGCGCGAGCGCCCCGGCAGGGTGCGGGCCGAGGCGTCCCAGAATCCTGTCGACGACCGGCATGAAGGCCGCGACCCGCCCGAACGCAAAGGCGGACGCGATCATCGCGGCGGTCTCGATGTCCGGCGGTTCTGCGTAGCGGCGCGGGAAGGAAAGCGGGTCGCGGGCCAGCGATTCCGCCGTGTGGTGCCGCCGGTACACCTCGTCGAGGAACGGCCTGAGCGCGCCTACCTGTTCCCGCATGGGGCCCCCTGCCTGACCTTGAAAAGGGTGATCGGGAACTGCGCGAAGTGTTTCAGTCGACCGTCCTGGAACGTCCGTTCCGGTTCGAACAGCCCGTACATGTCGGGGGATTCGGTCATTTTTTTGTACGGAAAATATGAATTTGCCGCCGAAACGACGTACGCGACACGGTCGCCGCACACCTTTTCGATGAAGGCGCGTTCGTCAAGCATTCCCGAATTGAAACGTTTTCCGTTTGTGTCGGCCTCGTCGCCGGCCATGCGACGGTCGGCCAGTATGGCAACAAGAGGCGCCAGCGTCGATGCGCCGGTTATGGTTTCGCCCGGGGCCGTGGTGTTCCTGACGTGCGTGGCGATTTCATCCGCCGTCGAAAACGCCAGCGATTTGTTCCACATGTAATGCCTGTAAAACGGCGTCACGTCGCCGCGTTCCCTGTGATCCGCGAAAAACAGCGCCCTGGTCAGCCGTGCCGGCGTCTTGAGGATGTCGGGATCGCGCCACTCGTAACGCACGGTCTGTCCCTTCATCGCCTGTTCTTCGGGCCAGAGCTTTTCGTTGATCCCCATCGCCGCCGGAATCGCGATCCACGCCGCCGCGATGACGACCGCCGGCAGCAGCAGTCCGCGGACCGACGAAGCTGCCGATATGCCGCGGACGGCACGAAGCACCGCGTACGCGGCGGCCGGGGCCATCATCGACAGCATCGGAACCAGATAGAAGTCGTATACCTCGTTGACAGCCGCCCACTGGAGCATGAACAGGCCGAATGCCGCAACGCCGAAGATGGCCATATGACCGGCGTTCCGCGGGTCGAATTTCATCTTCCGGACTGCCGGCGTGAAAGCGGCGACCAGTGCGCCCGTCAGTGAAAGCAGGAATATCGCGCCGTGGTAGTAGAGGGTCTTGAAGAATATGTCGCCCTTCAGGAAAACGGCCAGGTTGACCAGCAGAATCTTCAGCATCATGAACGGATTTCGCGTGGCGAATATCGATTCGTGCCCGGCGGCCCTGACCTGCTTGCGCGTGTGGTAGGTGAACACGCCGTCGGTAAACGCCGCCCCCCCGATGATCCTGAACGTCACGAACATGGCGATCGCAAGCCCGGCGAACGCCGCCAGGAACCTGATGCCCTTTTTCCAGCCGGTCATGAATGACATCAGGCCGATCGCCATGACGCCCGCAAGGGCGTACATGCCGGTGCCGATCGCCAGCGCCGACATCAGCCCGCCCAGCAACGGCCTGTGGGTGGCAACTGCCCACGCCGAGATCCACAGGAACATGGTCATGATATTTTCGCCGTTCATGTCGGTCGAACCCATCAGGATCTGGTAGGCGGAAAAGTGGATGAACAGGCCGGCAAGGGCCAGCGTGACCGACGATCGCCGCAGTGTCAGGTAAAGGAAGGCGCCGGCCACGGTCTGGGCCAGGACCGGAATGAGCTTTGCCAGGCCGACGGAGAAACCGAACACCTTGAAGAATGCGGCAGGAACCAGCAGGTGCACCGGCGGGTGCGAAAAGAAGAAATCCCGGTACGGAACGGCGCCGTGCGCCATCCGATCCGCGAGGTAGAAGTAGATGTTGTCGTCCGTGCCGGACGCGTGCAACCCGACCAGTTTCAGCAGGAACCATGTGGAAAGGATGATGAAGAGGCCGACGCCCTCGGCGGCCCGGCCGTCAGTAAGCCAGCTCGGCAGTCGTCCCGAAACGACAGGCGTGCGCGCGGCGATCGTTGCGCACAGTAGAATCAGCAGGGGCCACAGTTCAGCCCGTGGAACCACATGGAAAGGACCGTACGGAACCGCGCCCAGGGCCAGGATAATCACGCACGCCACGGCCGCGATCCTGATGGACGGCGCCCCTTCCGCGACAGGCGCCGCCTGGGCGGTCCGGGCCTGTCCGGCCTGAGACTTCCTCTGTCTGCGGGACGCCTTTCCCACGTTCCCCCCTTCATCCTTCGGGACAAGTAGTGTAACGCAACGGGGCATCGGTTCGACACCATTCTCGACCAAGGCGCCGCGGTGCCGGGATGGATGCGAGAAAGGAAGAGGGATTCAGGATCGAGGGGCTGGTGGCCGAAGAACTGACTGCCCGCGGCTACGCCATTCTCGCGCGCAACTGGGCAAAACGATGCGGCGAACTGGACATCGTCGCGATGAAGGGCAGGGAGGTCGTGGTATGCGAGGTCAGGTCGAGACGGACCGGAAGTTTTGAGGATGCGTGGGACTCCGTGAATGAAGTCAAGCGCCGCAAGCTCAGGACGACCGCGCACGCATTCCTGGCCGCTTGTCCGTTCGGATACGACGAGGTGCGGTTCTTCGTTGCGGCCGCCGTCGGCGGACCCGGCGATACCAGGATCACGATCATCGAGGATGCGTTCTAGCCGGGGACGGCGGACGAATACGGGCGATTGTCTGTCGTAATCAGGCGCCCTGGCGATAAATCACAGGTCGAGTTCCGGCGGGGCCACCTTTTCATTTCCGGCGGGCCTGCCTGCCAGCAGTTCCCTGACCGGGCCGAAGGTCCGCCGGTGGATGGCGCAGGGGCCGAGGGCCGCGAGCGCCGCAAGATGCGCGGCCGTCCCGTACCCCTTGTGCACCGCGAATCCGTATCCGGGATATCGGCCATCGAGTTCCCTCATAAGCCTGTCGCGGCTGACCTTCGCGATTATTGATGCGGCGGCGCAGTTCAGCGACAGGTGGTCGCCCTTGACCCATGGCGTCTGCGGCCATTCGAGTCCGCGTATCGGACGGTTGCCGTCGACCACGACCATCGCAGGGACGACCCCGGCCATGCGGACGGCGGCACGGACGGCCGATGCCATTGTATCCAGCGTCGCCGCGAGTATGTCGGTCGATTCAATCAGGTCGACGGGACCGAACGCCACGGCCCAGCCGGAAGCGGCCGCGACGACAGCGTCGTACAGTCTTTCACGTTCGGGTTCGGGAATCGTCTTTGAATCGTCGAGGCCGGGGATGACGCAGTCGCGCGGAAGCAGCACCGCAGCAGCAGAAACGGGACCAGCGAGTGCGCCCCTGCCTGCCTCGTCAACACCGACCAGTGGGTAGTACCGGTTTGCGGCGGCCCAGGCTTCCACGAAGCCGGGACCGGGGGAAGGTTCGTCAGGAAGCAGCCCCGGCTTCATCGTCTTCCTTGGTACCCATGTTCATCAGCCAGGTCTTCTTTTCACTGATCCTGGCCGCCTTGCCCTTGAGGTCGCGCAGGTAGTTCAGCTTGGCCCGGCGGACGCGGCCCCTCGTGACCACTTCCATCCTGGCGATCATCGGGCTGTGGACCGGGAAGACCCTTTCGACGCCCACGCCGTAGGAAACCTTGCGGACGGTGAACGTTTCATGGATGCCGGCGCCCTTGCGGCCGATCACCGCGCCTTCGAACATCTGGAGGCGTTCCTTGTCGCCTTCGCGGACGCGGACGAAGACCTTCACGGTGTCGCCGGGCTGAAAATCGGGGAGATCCGACCTGACGTGGATCTGCTCGAGCATCTGAATTGTCTGATGCATTTGTAACGCCTCGTAATCCTGCGCTGTTTCAAAAACCGGCCATGCGGCCGTCCTGAACGTCGACGCGGGACAGACCCGCCACGACCATCAGGGCGCACTAGTATACGCCGATACCAAGCAGGCGGTCAAGAGTGATTGCTGCGGCGGCACGGACTGACAGGTGGCGGTATCCGGTCGGCCCCGATATCGGTTCGAGCCGTATGTCCGCGGCCGCCGTCAGTTCACGGGTCAGCCCCCACCCGGTGCCGAAAACGATCAGCAGTCCCGGCAGCGCGCCGGATTCGATCGTGGAGCGCAGATTTCGGTAAGTCATGTCGTCGGCCATGGGGTTGGCGCTGGTCACGACCACCGCCGGCCGTACCCCGAAGGTCCGTTCGAAGTCCGTGACGGCCGACGCGAGATCCGCAATCGTACGAACCAGGTCCAGGGCCTCGCCGCGGGGGTGGCCTGCCTTTTTGCCCGCGCCTTCCGACCAGTGTCCGGCGACCCGGTCGACCATGTCGCGCTGGGCGAGGATCGGCGTGACGATGTAATAGCGTTCAAGCCCGTAGCTGCGGCAGGCGCGGGCGATGTCGTGGATGTCCACGGAGGTCACCGAGGTCGCGACGACTTCGCCTGCCCTGTTGTACACCGGGTAGTGCACAAGCGCCGCCGCGATGCGGCATCGTGAGTCACCTGTCATCGGGTCTTCCCCATCCCGCGGGCACGCCCGCGCGCCCGGCTTTCGGCGGTTCGCCAGGGCCGGCGTCGGCGGCCGCCGTTCCATCCGCCCGGCCCGCCAGGTCAGGCCTGTTCCGCGCCGTCTTTCTTTCGGACTCTTCCTGTCTGAATCGTTCAATCGCCGCGTGGTTGCCGGAAAAGAGCACTTCCGGCACGACGTGCCCCTCGAAATCGCGCGGCCTGGTGTACTGCGGATATTCCAGCATCGTACCGTCGTGGGATTCGAGGTCCAGGGACCCCGCATTGCCCAGCACGCCGGGAATCAGCCTGGCGGCCGCGTCCATGACCGTCAGCGCCGGCAGCTCGCCGCCGCTGAGCACGTAATCCCCGACGCAGATTTCGTCATCGCAGAAGAAGGACGCGATTCTTTCGTCGACGCCCTCGTAGTGTCCGCAGACAAGGATTATGCCCGCGGGACAGGCTGCATAACGCCGTGCCGTTTCCTGATTGAACAGGCGTCCCGACGCGGACATCAGGACGACCGGCGCCCCCGGCAGTTCGGCGCGGGCGGCCCTGATGGCGCCGGCGAGCGGTTCGGGCTTCATGACCATCCCCGGCCCGCCGCCGAAAGGCACGTCATCGGCGGTTCTGTGTTTGTCGAAGGTGTAATCCCTGATATCGACAGCCCTGACATCCAGAAGGCCGGCCGCGCAGGCCC
This sequence comes from uncultured Anaeromyxobacteraceae bacterium, assembly GCA_964470365.1. GTDB lineage: Bacteria > Myxococcota_A > UBA9042 > DTJE01 > DTJE01 > JAGOFO01. The sequence goes on from CAYYCO010000003.1 coordinate 77,232, forward strand.
TGCCGATGATGGAATGGGCCGCGGCCTGGGCGATCATTTCGGGGAAGAGTGTGAGGATCCGGACCGGCCAGGCGGCCCGGGCGCCGTTTTCGCCGATCATTCCATCTCCAGGGCGTCCGGTTCGATCACGACGCCGTCCCCCGATATCGAGCGGACGAAACCCTCCACGACCGGAACCATCCATTCGGCGCCCGACGGCGACGTTATTTCGATCACGTCCGTCGCCAGCGAAAGGACCTGTGTCACGGTCCCGACAGGGGTGCCGTCAGGAAACGTGACAGGCCGCCCGAGGACGTCGCTGTAATAGAATTCGCCGTCTTCCAGATCGGGAAGCGCTGACCGCGCACAGCACACGAACGCGCCGGCCAGCCGTTCCGCCGCAGTCCTGTCGTCGATTCCGGCAAAGGTCAGCAGGCGGAATTTCCCCTTGTCGCGTACCGCCGTCACGCTGGCCGGGCGCGATTTGCCGTCAGGCAGCCTGAGAGTGACAGTCATTCCCGGTTCGGGAAGGGGCGACGACGCATTGAACGGAATGTAGTTGACTTCGCCGTGAAGGCCGTGTGCCGACGCGATTTTGCCCAGATCGATGAGGTTTTCTGAATCCATCGAGGTTGACCCCGGTCCGCGCCCGCGGCCCGACGTTACTCGATAATCTCGAGGACGGCGCGTTTCGCCATCTTTGTGGCGGCGGCGTTGACCACGGTCCTGATGGCCTTGGCCGTGCGTCCCTGCTTACCGATGACCTTGCCCATGTCTTCCTTGGCGACGCGAAGCTCGATCACGGAGGTCTGTTCGCCTTCGATTTCGGTCACGTTCACTTCGTCAGGCTGATCGACGAGGGCCCTGGCGATGTAGGTAACGAGTTCACGCATAGCATCAGCGGCCATCTGAACCTCCCGGCGCGGCCCGATTATTCGGCCTTGTTCGCCCTGAGCAGGCTGGCCACGGTACCGGTGGTCTGCGCACCGACCGACAGCCAGTACTTGATCCGCTCGACGTTCAGCCTGACTTCAGGCGGATCCTTGAGCGGGTCGTAGGTCCCGAGCAGTTCGATGTAGCTGCCGTCCCGCTTTCCGTGGGAGTCGGCCGCGACGATTCTGTAGAAGGGGCGCTTCTTTGCCCCGAATCTTGCCAGTCTGAGCTTTACCATATTACCTGAGCCCTCGCGGTCCACCATTGGACAATCAAAAGCCGCATTATTCTAGCATCGAATTTTGAGATGGCAACCCCTTTAGGGGCCGGGTCTTCGGTGCTGGCCGCTGTTGCCGCGCGGCCGGGGCAGTGCCTTCATCAGGGCAAGCATCCCTGCCGAGAACAGGTGCGAAGGCCTGGGGTGGCGCGTGAGGATGCGAAGCATGCGCGCCGGGTCGGCGTAGAAACGCCGGTACGCTTGGCGCTGGATACCGAAAAGTTCCCGATCGGTCATGGCGCTGAGGTTGGCCCGCCCGACGAAGTAGTCGAGGTCCTCCAGGTTTTCCGGCCCGCCGCGTTCTATGAGCAGGTCGCGGTACATGTCGTACAGCTTCGTGCCCTCGAACGGGGTGACGATGAAGAAAAGCGCCTGGTGGAGCGGACTTTTGACTGCGAATTCGACGGTCGAGCGGGCCTCGTCGGCCGTTTCGGTCGGGAAGCCGAGCATGAAGAAACCGTTTACGAACATCCCCTCGCGAACCGCGATGTCGATGTTTTCGCGTACCACGTCCAGGCGGAGGTTTTTCTGGATCAGGCGTTGGAGGCGCGGTTCCGCCGTTTCGACCGCGACGCACAGGAACTGCGTGCCGGCGCGGCGCAGCAGCCGGATCTGCCCGGCATCCAGGCGGTCGGTGCGCAGTGCATTCGGGAAATGGATGGTCGGGTGGTCGGGCATCGCGATGATCCCCTCAAGTATCTCGCGCATGCGGTCGCGGTCGAAGTTGAAGATGTCGTCGATGATTTCGAATTCCCGGATGCCGTAACGCCGTTCGAGCAGTTCCATTTCCGTGAGGACGTTCTGCGGGGACCGCGCGCGGAATTTCTTGCCCTGAACCTCGTGGCAGTACACGCACCTGTAAGGGCATCCCCTGGATGTGAAAAGCGGCATGTACCGTCTGTATCCCATGGTCGACATCGAACGGTGGCGCGCATAGAAATCGACGTCGATCAGGTCCCAGGCTGGGAAAGGAAGTCCGTCGAGATCGGTGATCGTCGCGCGCGGCGGTCCGAACGAAACGGCGCCGTCGTGGCCGCGCGTTGCGGTACCAGGGATGTCCGCGGTGCTGCCGCCCCGTGTCAGTGCGTCGACGAGTTCGAGCATCGTGAGTTCGCCCTCGCCGAGCACGAGATGGTCGATCGCGGGGTTTTCCAGGCACCTGGCGGGGTAGGAGGAAGCGTGGGGTCCCCCGAGGATCACCGGGACGCCGGGCGCGATCCTGCGTGCCTCGGCAGCCATTTCCATGACGACCCGCGATTCCATGGTGATCGCGCTCAAACCGATCACGTCGGGCGAAAAATGTTCGATGGCGGCGCGGAAGCGCCCCGTGTCCGCCCACTCGTAGCCGGCCTCGAAGATGCTGACCTCGTGACCGGCCTGGCGAAGGACGCCGGCGATATACATCAGGCCCAGTGGCGGCACGATGCTGTTCTGATCCGGCGTGGTGAAGCGGGCCTTGGCGAGGAGCACGCGAGCCATGTAGCCTCCGGATTCCTTAACGTCCAGGGGCCGCTTGTCGCCGGACGATTTCCGGTTTTCGCGTTGGCCGGAGAACCATGCAGCCAGGACCTCCGGAATCGGACGTTGCCAAATGCCGGCGAATCCCTGTTCCGGCGCATGGCGGGGAAAGGAGAGTATCACGGCGCCACTGTCGAGGGAAGCGGCCCCGACCCGGTCCGCCGGCGTGCAACCATGTAACAAAGAGGGACCGGTTCGGTCTCCGTGGTCCTTGACTTTGGGGGCATCTGCCCCTAATATCGGTGACCCCGTATTCCGGGGGTTGTGGCTGGGGGTCGGCACCAGAATGGCGACGAAAAGGCCAAAACCGGGATGCGTGCCGGTCGATGATATCACCGAAAGTGGTCTCGACTGGACGATGGAACTGCCCGATGAATTCGTCGGGGGGCTCCTGACGGTCGATTACGCCACCGCCGGCGTGCCGCTCAACCTGAATGTCAGGTTGATGCGTGTCGGCAAAAACGTGGTCGCGCAGGGAACCGTCACCGGCAGGCTGACGGCAATATGCTGCAGGTGCCTGGCCAGTTGCGATTTTGATGTACGGAAGTCGTTCCGGCATGTGTTCGTTGAAGGTGTTGATCCCGCGCGGGACACGGCTGAAGAAGTCATATCCGAAAGCGATGACCTCTCCGCCACGTTCTTTGCGGGTGATGAAGTTGACCTCCTGGCCCTTGCCGCGGATGAACTGGCGCTTGCGCTGCCGGTCAATCCGCTGTGCAGGTCGGATTGCAGGGGGCTCTGCCCGGTCTGCGGGAACGACCGGAACGTCGCGCCGTGCGGTTGCGCGACGGACGATGGCGACCCGCGCTGGGATGGTTTGAAGTCCTTGAAACTGGACCCGAAGAACTGAAGGCTGTCCTTCCGGTTCCGATGACGTCCCGTGAATTGACGGAGGCTGATCATGGCTGTTCCGAAGAAAAAGAAGTCCCGTTCGACGCGCGATTCCCGTCGTGCCAACCACGACAAGCTGACGACGGCTTCGCTGGTGAAATGCTCGCGCTGCGGCGCCCCCAGGATGCCCCACAGGGCCTGCACGGAATGCGGTTTCTATCGCGATCGCATCGTTGTCGCCCCGGAACCGGCAGGGGCCTAGTCCGATGAGAATCGGCCTTGGCGCAGATCATGCCGGTTGCGGGATGAAGGCCCGCGTCGCCGGGCACCTGGTTGCGGCTGGACATGAAGTGATCGACGTCGGGACGGACGATCCGTCGGTTTCCGTCGATTACCCGTTCTATGCCAGGCAGGTCGCGGATGGTGTCGCGTCGGGGCGCTTCGATCTTGGTCTTCTGTTCTGTGGAACGGGGATCGGCATGTCCATCGCCGCCAACAAGGTTCCCGGAATCAGGGCCGCCCTCGTTCATGACGTCACGACCGCCCGCATGGCGAAAATCCACAACAACGCAAACGTGATCGCGTTCGGGGCGCGGCTGATCGCCCCGGAACTGGCGATAGAACTGCTGGACACCTTCATGTCCTGCCAGTTCGAATCGCGTCACCAGCGCAGGCTGGACCTCATTTCGGAAATCGAAAACGGGGTGTGACCGATGAAATGCCCGATCTGCGGCAACCCTGACAGCAGGGTCATCGATTCGCGTGACGCCGGAAACGGGGATGCGATTCGCCGCAGACGCGAATGCGAGGCCTGCCACCGCCGTTTCACCACATACGAGCGCGCCGAAGAATTCATCCCGCGTGTCATCAAGAAGGACGGCCGCCGCGAAGAATTCAGCCGATCCAAGCTGATGGCCGGCCTGTCCCGTGCCTGCCAGAAAACCAGGGTGTCCAGCGCGGAAATCGAGGCGTTCGTCGACGGTCTGCTGGCCAAAATCCAGGACCGGATGGCGACCGAGGTCGAAAGCTCATGGATCGGCAGCGAGGTCATGGATTTCCTTCGGGAAAAGGACCCCGTCGCATACGTAAGGTTTGCGAGCGTGTACCGTAGTTTCACGGACATAACGGCCTTCGAAAAGGAAATCAGGTCGCTGGTCCGCGCCACCAGGGGAAAACGCTGAATGGGCAGGGTTGACGACAGTGCGGCATCGTCCGTGGCGTTCGACAGGCGGATGATGCGGCGCGCGCTGACGTTTGCCCGCCGGGGCCGGGGTCTGGTCAGTCCCAATCCGATGGTGGGCGCGGTGGTGGTCCGCGACGGCCGGGTGATCTCCACGGGCTGGCACCATCGGCATGGCGCGGCGCACGCCGAAATCGACGCCCTCTCAAAGATCGGTTTCCGTGCGGCCGGCTGCACCTTGTACGTGACACTGGAACCATGCTGCCACCAGGGAATGACCCCGCCATGCACGTCGTCCGTCGTGACCTCGGGCGTGGCAAGGGTCGTCGTCGGGATGGTGGATCCGAACCCCCTTGTCAGCGGTCGCGGCATACGTCAGTTGACCGATGCCGGAATCGACGTCACGGTCGGGGTGCTGGGTGATCAGTGCGTCGAACTGAACCGCGGATTTTCGAAATGGATCGTGACCGGCCTGCCATGGGTGACGCTCAAGATGGCATCGACCCTGGACGGGCGTGCGGCGGATGCGTCAGGCGCCTCACGATGGATAACGGGTGAACGGGCCCGGCGCGATGTGCACATGATGCGCGCTGCCTCGGACTGCGTCCTGGTCGGCGAGGGAACCGTGCTGGCCGACGACCCGCTGCTGCTGCCGGCCATGGTCCCGTACCGTGTTGCACCCGCGCGCGTCGTGGTCAGTCCATCAGCTTCGGTTCCCCTTGAATCTCGCCTTGTGCGGTCGGTTCGCGACGGCCGGGTTATCGTGGCCGTGGCCGTCGATGCGCCCGGTTCGGCAGTTGCGTCCCTTCTTGCCGCGGGCGTCGAGGTGATCCGGGCACCGCGGGTTTCCGGCGGGCTGGATCTGGCGGCCTTGCTGCGCGAACTGGGTGCGCTCAGGCTGACCTCGGTACTCGTCGAGGGCGGACCCCGCATCGCGGCGGCGCTCGTTGCCGACGGTCTCGTCGACAGGCTTGTCGTGTATTACGCGCCCATCGCACTGGCCGACCCGGTCGCCCCGGGTATCCTTGCCGACATGGGGCTGCGCACGCTGGCCGAATCCAGGCGCATGCGGCTGCTTTCCAGTCGCACGCTCGGCGAAGACATCCGTCTCGATCTCGAACCCCTGCGATAGCCTCCCTCAGTCGTCGCTGATATAATCCCGCAAGGTCGCGGACATGCCGGGGGTCACGTGTTTACGGGCATAATCGAATGCACTGGCGCGGTTGCGGACATCAGGCCGCGCGGGGGCGGCCTGGAACTGACGATTCGTGCCGCCTTCGGGCACGAGCCGCTGCATGTCGGCGAAAGTATTGCAGTTTCAGGCCCATGTCTTACGGTCGAACGGGTCGTCGACGGCGGGTTTGCCGTCTTCGCGTCACCTGAAACAGTGCGCCTGACGACGATTTCGGCTCTTCGGCGCGGGGACAAAGTCAACCTCGAACGCGCGATGCGGGCGGACGGACGTTTCGGTGGCCACATCGTGACCGGCCACATCGACGGCGTCGGGCGTCTTACGTCGGCAACGCCACGCGGGGACGCCACCGAACTTCGTTTCGACGCGGCCCCCGGGGTTGCCAGGTTCATGGCTGCCAAGGGGTCGATCGCCATCGACGGGGTTTCGCTGACCCTCAACGACGTCTCTGGCGGCGTCTTCACGGTAATGGTTATCCCGCACACGCTGGCGTCCACGACACTGGGCGCCCTGCGGGCGGGGGCAGTGGTCAACCTCGAGGCGGACATAATTGCCCGCTACGTTTCTTCCCTTGCCGGCAGGACCGGCGGCATAACCGAAGAATCACTGCGTGAAATGGGTTGGTGAGCATCGCGAAAAGCGACGGCGGCGGTTCATCCGTCGTAATCGGCAAAGGTGTTTTCCAGCTGGCCGAGTCCCGCGATTTCCACTGTCACGCTGTCGCCATGGCACAGAAATGTCCTGGGGGTGCGGAATTTGCCCACGCCGGCCGGAGTCCCGGTCGCGATGATGTCGCCGGCGTCCAGCGTGATGGCCTGGCTGATCGTCGAAATGATCGAAGCAATGCCGAAGGTCATGTCGGAGGTGGAGCAGTCCTGGCGCACCTCGCCGTTTACCGTGGTCAGAATCCGCAGGTCGTCGGGGTTGGCGATTTCGTCGGCCGTGGTCATGAACGGGCCGATCGGGCAGAAACCGTCCAGGCTTTTCGAGCGGGTCCACTGCCGGTCGGACTCCTGCAGGTCCCTGGCTGAAACGTCATTGACGATCGTGTATCCGGCCACGTGGGCAAGCGCCTGTTCTTCGGGAACCCTGAACGTCCTGCGGCCGATGACGACACCCAGTTCGCCTTCGTAATCGACCGCGCTGGTGATCGGCCACAGGCGGACTTTTTCCTGATGGCCGGTCATGGAAGACACCAGCTTGGCGAAGAAGCGCGGCTGATCGGGCGGCTGGACATTCTGTTCCAAACAGTGCGAACGGTAATTCAGTCCGACGCAAACGATCTGTCTCGCGTCCGGCACCGGCGGCAGCCATTTCAGACCCGATGCCTGAAGTCCAAACCTGGCCGGGGACGTGTTTCGCAGGGATTCCAGGATTTCTAAAACGGTGTTGAAGGAAGCGTCCGGGTTCATCAGGAACCTGATCAGCGAGGTGCCGATCGGGAAGCGGAAGCCTGGAGATACCAGTTCGGCCAGCTTATGCAGGTTGACGAGCCTGCCGTGGATTGATGCGACCGGAATGACGTTTCCGTGAACGAGGACGCAACCAAGTTTCATATCAGGAGTTCCAGGAATGCGGTCACACGATGGTATCAGAAGGCGTGCCGTTGACATATATTTGATTGTCCGCGTCGAGGTACGCAGTTGAGGATTGCCGAAACATTCATGTCGATTCAGGGCGAAGGTCCGCGGGCCGGGCGTCCCTGTTTCTTCGTCAGGACCGCCGGCTGCAACCTGGCATGTACCTGGTGCGACACCGCGTACGCGTCCGAAGCGCATGGAACGGACATGGCGCCGGGCGGGATCCTTTCGCTGTGCAATTCGAAGTATCCTGCATCTTCCGCATCCGGCGCGCACTCCGGGCTGATCTGTCTGACCGGCGGTGAACCGATGCTCCAGTCCGACGCGATCGAACTGCTTGATTCCCTCGTCAAATCCGGTTTCGACGTCGACCTGATGACGAACGGGACCTGCGACGTTTCCGCCATTCCGCATGATGTGGCGATCGTCATGGACCTGAAGATCGATCTGCTGGCCGGCGGATGGATCCCGCCGTTTCTTGCGGGCGGTGACTTCAGCAGGCCCGGGCAGGGTGACGCGGTCAAGTTCGTGGTCAAGTGCCGCGCCGATTTCGAATTTGCGGCTTCCTGGGCATCGGATCACCGGATGTTCGATCGCGCGGGTTCGGTCTGGGCGGCGCCTGCCTGGGGAATTGTCGCGCCGGCCGAACTGGCCTCATGGATTCTCGATGTTGAACCGCGGTTCAGGCTTGGCCTCCAGCTCCACAAGTTCATCTGGGGCGCCGGCACCAGGATGTGATTCCCCGGCCCCACCGCGCACGTGACGTCCGGCGCGTTCGATACTCCATTGCTATCAAACGGTTGTACGGGCCTTGCCCCTCAAGCCACGTCGTCGGCCATGGGGACGGTGAATCCTGTAATGTCGGGCTGTTAGCTTCGATGTTTGACAACTGACGATCCGGGCGTCTACTATACGGTGGCCAAGTTAAATTGCTGGGCCGTGTTTTTTTTTTCCAAACTTGTTTGGAGGAATCATGGCCCCACGTCCAACACACACCAAGTTCATCTTCGTTACCGGCGGCGTCGTTTCATCGATCGGCAAAGGCATCACCGCGGCATCGACCGCGGCAATCCTGGAGGCGCGGGGGCTGAAGGTCACCCTGCTGAAAATGGATCCGTATCTCAACGTCGATCCCGGCACGATGAGCCCGTTCCAGCACGGCGAGGTGTTCGTCACCGACGACGGCGCCGAAACGGACCTCGACCTGGGACACTACGAACGGTTCACGACGGCGACGATGACACGCACGAACAGCGTGACCAGCGGCCAGATCTATGAAACCGTCATCAACCGTGAACGGCAGGGGGGGTACCTTGGCGGGACGGTTCAGGTCATCCCGCACATCACCGACGAGGTGAAGGCCCGCATCCTCAAGGCTGCCGAGGGCTTCGACGTGTGCATCGTCGAGGTGGGCGGCACGGTGGGCGATATCGAGGGCCTCCCGTTCCTGGAGGCGATCAGGCAGATGCGCCTGGAATACGGCGCCGAAAACACCGCATACGTACATGTGACATATGTGCCTTTCATCAAAACGGCCGACGAACTGAAAACGAAGCCGACCCAGCACAGCGTCAACGCCATGCGTGAAATCGGCATCCAGCCCGACATCATCGTCTGCAGGTCCGAAAAACCGATGCCGCCGGAGGTTAAGCGCAAGATTTCGCTGTTCTGCAGCATCCCCCCGGAAAGCGTCATCGCCGCGGTGGACGCGCAATCCGTATACGAACTCCCGCTGGCCTTCAAGGATGAGGGCCTGGATCAGCGCCTTTGCGACCAGCTCAACATCTGGGCTCGCGAACCGCGGCTGGCCGAATGGAAGCGCATCGTCGACGGCGTGCGTCTGACCGAACCCGAAGTCACGATCGTGGTCGTCGGTAAATACGTGGATCTCAAGGAATCCTACAAGAGCCTCAGCGAGGCCCTGCTGCACGGCGGGATTGCGAACGAGGTCAAGGTCCGTCTGCGGTTCGTCGAGGCCGAGGATCTCGAGGGTGAAGCGGACTGCGGGGCGATTCTGTACGGCGCAAGCGGCATTCTCGTTCCCGGTGGGTTCGGTTCCCGCGGAACCGAGGGCAAGATCAGGGCGATCGAATTCGCGCGCACCCGCGGCGTGCCCTTTCTGGGCATCTGCCTCGGGCTGCAGCTCGCCACCGTGGAATTCGCCCGTCACGTCTGCGGAATGGATGACGCCAATTCGACCGAATTCAACGCCGGTTCAGGCCACCCTGTCGTTGACCTTCTCCCCGAACAGCGCGTCATCACCGACAAGGGCGCGACGATGCGCCTGGGCGCCTACGCCTGCCAGCTGCTGCCGGACAGCCTTGCCGCGTCGCTGTACTCTTCAACGGAAATATCGGAACGGCATCGCCACCGCTACGAGGTTAACAACGATTTTATTGGGCCGCTTATCGACAAGGGGCTGAAGGTGTCCGGTCTGTATGTCGGGGAAAGGGCGCTTGGGGCCAGTCCGCTCCCGGACGGCCGCCGCGGACTGGTCGAGGTGGTCGAAATCGCGGACCATCCGTTCTTCATGGCCTGCCAGTTCCATCCCGAATACAAGTCCAGGCCGCGCGCCCCGCACCCGATATTCAAGGGCTTCATCGGTGCGGCCGCAAGGCACGTCCGGGACTCGAAATAACGCCGCCTGAATCAAATG
>CAYYCO010000004.1:0-81209 GCA_964470365.1 uncultured Anaeromyxobacteraceae bacterium
ATGTTCCGGGTTCGTCGTAACACATCCCGTCGACGCACCAGCCGCAGTCGCCGCACTCGTCGTCAATCGTGCAGGTGCGCCTGACGCAGGCCATGGCGTCCGTTTCCCCCTGGCAGGTGAAGGTGCCGGGGCAGTCGGAATCAGTTGCGCATGGCGCGGCGACGCAGTGGCCGTCGATGCACGCGGGTCGGTTCGGGTTTGAACAGACCAGGCCCCCGTCTATGCCGCACTTCAGCATGCACGAGGTGCCCCAGTCGCAGTAGCAGGTGTCTTCAATCGAAAAATCGCACACCATGGCCTGGTTCCCGGACATGGGGCATTCGTCGTCGCTTGAACATGGGACCGGTCCTTCCATGCAGGTACCGCATTGAGGTCGTCCCGGCACAAAGCAGGTCATCCCGTCCGTGCAGTCGTTTCCAGTACGGCATGACCCAGCCGGAAGGGTTCCATGTTCCGTGCAGTCGGGGGTCGCGTCCGCGGCGTCCGGTTCCAGGAAGTCGGTGCACACGGCGTCGTCGTCGCCGTCGCCGCCTTCGTTGCAGGCAATCGTCGCCGTCAGCGTAACCGCCAGTATCAAAAACGAAAGTTTATATATCATTGCGAACCCCCGGGGGATGCGCGCCCCGAAATTATATCGGGCGCGATCAAGGCGCCATGTAATCGCAGCGGCCAGGCTCGTCGAAGCAGTTGCTGTTAACGCACCAGCCGCAGTCGCCGCAGTTTTCGTCGGACAGGCACGTCTTCCTTACGCACTTCCGGTCGCCGGGGCGGCCGTCGCACGTGAAATTGGGCGGGCAGTCGGATTCGATGGTGCATGCGTGGGCTACGCAGTGACCGCGAACGCAGTCCGGATGTTCATCGTCACAGGTCGTGCCGTCCATGACGTTGCACGCCGGGATGCAGTCAAGCCCGGGGGTGCATTGCGGACAGCCGCCGCGGGGAAAATCACAGACGGTGCTGGGAATCAGATTGCAGTCCATGTCCGTCGTGCAGGGCAGTTCGATGGGCATGCAAATCCCGCAGTTCGCCTGGCCGGGCGAAAAACACGTCTTGCCGTCGTCGCACGCCGTGTTGTTGTGGCAGGCGCTTGCAGGAACCGAGGCGTCACAGACAGATCCGTTTGCGTCAGATGGATCCGCTGAATCGCCCACCAGGACATCATCGCCGCCGGACCCGTCATCGGTTTCATCGCCTGACAGTACGCACCCGCCAGCGGCCGTCAGCGCAACCGCGCAGAAACAAAGAAGTAGCTTTTTCATAAGGGATGCACCATCAGATTGACGTGTTATTGTAAAACACTTTTTGTTGGCGGTGCCGGATCATGCGACGTGTATCTGCCTTGCTGTTGATCCTCCTGCTGTTTCCCGGTTGCGGCGCCGACTGCGTCGATGTTCCCGACCCGGGTGCGGCCGGCCCGTTCGTCGTCACGTCGTCCCAGGTCGACCTTGAAGTCACGGTCGAGGGTGTGACGAAAACGGTACCGGTGACGGTGCTGATGCCTGACGTGGCAGCCCCGGCCCCCCTGGTGATTTTCACCCACGGTTTTTCGCAGGAACCGGCCGCGTATGTCGGCACCGGTAATTACATCGCGTCATGGGGCATGGTCGTCGTCATGCCGAAGATCCCTGGCAGCGCGTTCAGCCCGGTTCCGCACCGACTGATGGTGGAATACCTGCGCGGCGTGCTGGACTGGGCGGTCGGCGACGGCAACGCGGCCGACGCGCCACTGGCCGCCATGGTCGACCCTGAACATGTCGGCCTGGCCGGGCATTCGATGGGCGGCAAGCTGTCGTTCCTGCTGGCCGCGTCCGATGTCCGGGTCGATGCCGTGTTCGGCGTTGATCCCGTTGACGCCGGCCCGCCGATCGACGATTACGAACCTGCCGACTGGCCGTCAGTGACACCGGAACTGATGGGGGACATCACCGTCCCGATTGTGGCCCTCGGCGAAACGATCGATGGCGACCTTTCCGATTCGCTGTCCTGCGCGCCGTCGGGCAACCGGTTTTCCGACTATTACGACGCCGCTGTCGGGCCCGCGCTGATGATCGAAATCGTCGGCGCCGACCATGTGTCGTTCCTGGATACATGTGACGAATTCTGCAGTCTTTTCTGCCGTCCCGGGACGGACGACCCAACGGTCACGCTGGCCTTGACGCGCAAGTACCTTGCGGCCTTCTTCCGCTGGCAGCTGGCTGGGGAAGGCTGCCTGCGTGACTGGCTTGCCGGTGACGGAATGCAGGTCGACGCGGACGCCGGCCTTGTCGTGTGGCAGCAGAAGAACGGGTATTGACCGCACGCGTGAAGGAAATCGCGAATTTCAGGATTTGTGAATGATCACGACCATATTGTCCTGATTTTCGTCTTTCCTGTTGATGCTCTCGTCGACGAGTTCGTCAATCCTGCGGGATGCATCGCGCACCAGAAAGTGTTCCTGCGCCCTGCGGGCGTTTCCCCTGATGTTCTTGAACACGGACAATGTCAGACGGCATCCGGGACCGAATTCCGCAAGAGCGTTTTCGAAGAATTTCCGACCGGCATCGGCACGTACGTAGCATATTCCCGGAATGCCTTTCTGCAGCAGGTCCGCGTACCAGTTGAGCGTCTCCGGGAAATGGCCCATGAATACGAAATTCGTGCAGTCCACGCCCGACATCATTATTGCCGCATCCATCGCCGAAGACGCGCCAATCGGAACCAGTTCGACGGTTTCGCCGTAGTTTTTGACCAGGTGGGAAACCACTTCAACGCCAGGGTCGTTGAAGCAGCACATCCCGCTGTCGGCGAGCATCCCGAAGGGCTTTCCGGCGGCAACGCACTCATCCACGACTTTCAGGCAGGGACCGCAGTCGGTACCGCTGGCAATCGGCACAAGGCGCTGATCCGGTTTGATAATCGACATCGTCTTCAGCTTCTGGACGATGCCGTATGGACTCTGCGTTCCGGTGTCCTCGACCAGCAGGGTTTCAAGATGGCCGATAATACGGAGAGCTGTCAGCGACATGTCGCCGGTGATTTCGCCGATCGGCGCCACAAGCAGGTAGACGGGAAGTCTGGTCGATTGCTTCATGTGAACAAAATCAAATGACGTCCCAATTTTTCGCGGTGGCAGGCCTTTCAGTCAAGGAAAATTGCGGCACGATTGGAAGAGGTACGGCGGGAGGGCGGGAAAATCCGGTTTCTGACCCGCACATGTCGCGAAAAGTGCTGAAAGTCTTGACATTCGAAGGCGACAAACCTAAACTGCCACTGAACCGTTCCCATGGGATGTGCCGAAAGGCGCGTTCCCATAAATCTCCAGGAAATCGGTTTTCACGATTCAAACCCCCGCGGGCAATTGCAGTCTCACGGTGATTTGGGTCGATTTTCGTCATTTACTTTGTCGTTTCGGGACCAGGCGGTCGCAGGGTCCCAGGAAGCGATGCCGAAATCGGCGCGCGGCATCGCCCTGCAATAAAAGAAATCAGCGCCATTCAAAAAGTGCGGAGGAAATAAGTGAACCTCAACGAACTCAAGCTGATGAAGATCACGGATCTGTTGGAAAAGGCCAAGGACCTGAACGTCGAAAACGCACGTGGCCTGCGCAAGCAGGAACTGATTTTCGCGATTCTCCAGGCCCAGACCGAACAGAACGGCTTCATCTACGGGGAAGGCGTGCTCCAGGTCCTTCCGGAAGGCTTCGGCTTTCTGCGTGCCCCGGACACGAGCTACCTCCCCGGGTCTGACGACATCTACGTCTCCCCGTCGCAGATTCGTCGCTTCAACCTGCGTACCGGCGACACCGTGTCCGGTCAGATTCGTCCCCCGAAGGACGGCGAACGCTACTTTGCCCTGCTCAAGGTCGAGACCATCAATTACGAGGATCCCGACGTTGCCAAGACGAAGACCCTGTTCGATAACCTGACCCCGCTGTACCCGGACCAGAAATTCAAGCTGGAATTCGACCCGAAAAATTACACGACCCGCGTGATCGACCTGCTGTGCCCGCTCGGAAAGGGCCAGCGTACCCTGGTCGTCGCGGCCCCCAGGACCGGTAAGACCGTCGTCCTGCAGGATCTGGCCCACGCGATCGCCACGAACCACAAGGAAGTCTACCTGATCGTCCTGCTGATCGACGAACGTCCGGAAGAAGTCACGGACATGGAACGTTCGGTCCACGGCGAAGTCATTTCGTCCACGTTCGATGAACCGGCGGCCCGTCACGTCCAGGTCGCGGAAATGGTCATTGAAAAGGCAAAGCGCCTGGTCGAACACAAGCGCGACGTCGTCATCCTGATCGACTCGATCACCCGTCTGGCCCGCGCGTACAACACCGTTGTCCCGCCGTCCGGCAAGATCCTGTCCGGCGGTGTGGATTCCAACGCGCTGCACAAGCCGAAGCGCTTCTTCGGCGCTGCCCGTAACATCGAGGACGGCGGATCGCTGACCATCATCGGCACCGCGCTGATCGATACCGGGTCCCGCATGGACGAAGTCATCTTCGAGGAATTCAAGGGCACCGGTAACTGCGAACTGCACCTGGACCGCAAGCTGATGGAAAAGCGCATCTTCCCGACGCTCGACATCAACAAGTCCGGCACCCGTAAGGAAGAACTCCTGCTGGATCCGATGACGTTGAACCGCGTCTGGATCCTGCGCCAGCTGCTGCATCCGCTCAACGTCCTGGACGCCATGGAATTCCTCCTGGACAAGCTGTCCCGCTACGACACGAACCAGCAGTTCCTCAATTCCATGAACCAGTAGGCGCCACGTTGCCCAATCCGTGATTCCGTGATACCTGTTTGCGTCGGTCGCGGCATGTCGCTGCGGCCTGCCTGGCGCGGAGTCTTTCATGGAAATCAGGGCGTCAAAGCGAATCCAGTCCATTCCGGCATACCCGTTCGCGGAAATCGACCGCATGGTCGGGGAATTGCGTGCGGGCGGCCACGACCCGATTGACTTCGGTGTCGGCGATCCCACCGAACCGACCCCGGAAGTCGTGCGCAGGGCCGTCCAGATCGGCGTCGACAGCAGGGCGTCCGCCGGTTATCCCAGCTACATCGGCGACCGCACGTTCCGCGTCGCGGTCGCTGACTGGATGGGCAGGCGTTTCGGCGTCGCACTGAATCCGGATACCGAAATCTGCGCCACAATCGGTTCCAAGGAATCGGTCTTCAATTTCCCGAACGCGGTCATCGACCCGGGCGACATCGTGATCTGCCCCAGCCCGGGGTACCCGCCGTACAACCGGGGCACCCTCTTCGCGGGCGGCGTGCCCTGGTATTACCCGCTGACCATGGAAGGCGGGTTCCTGCCGGATCTCGACGCGATTCCGCCGGATGTGCTGGCGCGTGCGCGGATCATCTGGGTCAATTACCCGAATTCGCCCAGCGGCACTGTCCCGCCCGACGATTTCTGGCCCAGGCTGCTTGATTTCGCTTCCCGGCACGACCTGATCATCGGGTCGGACGAGGCGTACACGGAAGTCTGGTTCAACCGCAGGCCGCGTTCGATCCTGGAATTCGGCCGCGACGGGGTGCTTGTGTTCCAGTCGCTTTCCAAGCGGTCGAACATGACCTGTCACCGGGTCGGCTGGGTCTGCGGCGATGAGAGGCTGGTTGCTCTGTTCAAGAAGCTGAAGACCAACATCGATTCCGGCACGGCGACGTTCATCCAGGACGGGGCGGTCGCCGCGCTGGACGACGAATCCCACGTCGGTGCGATGCGCGACCTGTACAGGACCAAGCGCGACATCCTGATTCCGGCTTTGCAGGCGGTCGGATGCGTCGTGCCGTCGGCCGACGCCACGCTGTACCTGTGGCCCCGGGTGCCGGCCGGGATGGACGGGCTTGAATTCGCCAGGCGTCTGCTTGCGCCGGATGTGGCTGTCGTGTGCACGCCCGGTTCCGCACTGGGCGAGGCCCTGGCCGATGGCACGAATCCCGGCAGGAACCACGCCCGCTTCGCCCTCGTCCCTTCGGTTGAAGATTGTCGGCGCGCGGCGGCCCGCATTCTCGCAGCGTTCAGTCGTTAGTCGGCAAGTCGTGTGTGATGGTGTGTCGGGGTTTATCCGACGCTGGATTCCCGGACGGCGTCGGCGGAAGGATTGCGGACCGCCAGCAACGCGTTGACCGCGGCCCTGGCGCGGTTCTGTTCCTTGGTGCTGCTGCGCATGAAGTAGTTGTATGCGATGACGGCCGGGATTGCCACGAACAGGCCGGCCGCGGTGGCGATCAGCGCCTCCGAGATGCCGCCCATCACGACGTCGGCGCCGCCCTGCATGTTGCCGGACAGGTCGTGGAAAGCCCGGATGATGCCCAGAACCGTCCCGAAAAGGCCGATGAACGGGGCGTTGTTGCCGAGCGTTCCCAGGAATGCCAGCCGTCGATCCAGGCGCTGCTGTTCGAGGGTCATCGCGGAATCGACCAGTTTGTCGGCGGACGCGGCGCCGATTTCAGAGCCCTCAAGTGCGGCGCGCAGCACCTCTGCCTCGGCGCCCGGCCAGGAATCAACGACCTGTTTCACTTCGTCCCAGCGCGCGGCGTGCATCAGCGGATTCACGCGCCCGGTCAGCTTTTCCCACGACTTTTTGTTGGCGGCGAAGAATATTGCGCGTTCGACGATGAGCGTGATGGACACCACTGACAGGAACAACAGGATGTACAGAATCCATTCGCTTCCGATCAGCGTTACTTCAAGCAGCTTCTGGGTAAGCATCGCGAGCCTCGTGATGGTTTGCCGGCCGTCGGTCGGCGCGGTGGCGATTGTACACGGCATTGTGGCCGTGTGCAGAGCCCTGATTTGTTAAGGCGACAACCCGTAATTGTGGACGATGTTGCCCGTCAGTACAGACCGTTCGAAATGTCGATCCCGAATGACGAGCATGTCGGGGTCGCACCATTCACGCGCCTGGCATTGATGTAAAGGATCCTGGTCGCGTCGCTGCAGTGGTTCGCGTTTGGCGCACCCATGCCCGGGCATCCGTTGCAGTAGTTTTTCGCCGCGCTGCCGTGAACCCTGATGCATTCCGTCATGTCGGGCGGGGGTTTGCATGTGGTCTCGTAGGTGCTGCCGCACGGGCATTCGCCGGCCCCGGGCGTGTAGAAGTCCTCGGCGAGATTCCAGGACTGCAGTCCTTCGCATTCAAGAACAAGAGTCCGCACGCCATTGACCCAGGTCAGTCGGTAAATGTCGAATTCGTATTCCCCACCGGGGTTGGACGCAAATCGAACGTCCAGGTTGAATGTGTCGCAGTTGCTTTTCGGATCAAGGTCGGCGCTGTCCTCTCCCCTCACCGCGAACCACATCTCCTCGTCGGCGGAAGCGAGTCTGATTGTTTCGTGAAGAACGCGCCCGTCGTCATCAACCAGGGTCCCAAGATCGTATGGTGTGGTCATGGACGAAGAACCCCCGAGAGTTCTGATGTCACCCTGACATTCACACCCGTTGTAGATGTTGCCGTCAAGGTTGAACCAAGCCGGTTGTCCCGCATCCCAGTCCGCGGAATCGCAGTGGACGACGCACGATCCGGTGCATGAAATGGAGCCATGTTTCAGGTTTGCCGGGTTATGCGGACACAGCGCCGTCAGCGACGCGTCGTCGATCAGTCCGCTGCAGTCATCGTCGACATCGTTGCAGGTTTCCGTTCCGTCGGGGCTCACGGCGGCGTCGAAGTCGTCGCAGTCGCCGGGCCTGGTGATTTTGAATTCCGGTGTAGCTGCGCAGAGACAGCGCGGTACGGTCGCATCGCCCCAGGTGTCGCCATCCGTGTCGAGGTAGTATGTGACACAGCCGGGGGAGTTCATCGGATCGGTGCGGCCGTCGCAGTTGTCGTCGATACCGTTGCAGATCTCCGAGGAAGCGGGATTAATCAAGCCACTGTTGTCGTTGCAGTCGCCTGCGGAAAGACTGGAGTATTTTCCGGCCGGGCTGCACAGGCAACGCGGGTCCGCTTCAACACCCCATGTGTCGCCGTCGCCGTCATAGAAGAACACCTGGCAGCCCGATGTGTTGTCAGGGTCCGTCACCCCGTCACAGTCGTTGTCCAGGCCGTCGCAAGCCTCCTGGCGCCCGGCGTATATGAGCGCGTTATCGTCGTTGCAGTCACCGCCCACGGTTGCACGGTACGTTTCGTTCGGCTGGCAGAGACATTTGAAGCTGCCCGATACGCCGACTCCGTCGACGTCCTCGTCAAGGTAGTAGTTAACGCAGCCTGACGCACCCTCGGGGTCGGTTGTGCCGTCGCAGCCATCATCGACACCGTTACAGATTTCCAGCGCGCCAAGGCTGAGGTCCGTCCAGGCGTACTGGTCGCTGGATGGGTCGCATGCCTCGCAGTGGACACCGGGTTTTTCGTCGCCGGCCTTGTAGCAGGTGTTGTTGATCAGGCACGCATCCGCGGCCAGGGGGTGGGTGCCGCAGCCGCCGGAGCCGTCGCAGCTGTCGACAGTGCAAATGATCCCGTCGTCACACGAATACTTTGTGCCACCACCGCAGACGCCGCCGGAACACATCGTGTTGATGGTGCAGGGGTCGAAGTCGTTGCAGGCAAAACCGTCGGCCGGGGACCACTGCGAAGTCGACGTCCCGGGGATACATTTTTCGCAGATGTTGTCCGGATTGAACTGGTTGATGCCGAAGCAGCGGAAATCGATCAGGCAGTTGCCCGGAATCAGGGTCGACAGACATCCGCCCGAACCGTCACAGGCGTCTGCAGTGCAGGTCATTCCGTCATCGCACGTGTATGCCCTGCCAGCGCACACGCCACCGGCGCATGTATCGAGTTTGGTGCAGATTTCACCGTCGTCGCACGGCTGGCCGTTGTTGGGCGACCAACCGTCAATTTTCGTATTTGAAAGACATGCGCTGCACGGGTTGCCCGGTTCAAGGGTCTGGTCCCTGAAGCAGATGCCGTCGATTTTGCACCAGCCGGCGATCATGGCGTGTTCGCAGGTTCCATCGCCGTTGCAGGAGTCGGCGGTGCAATTCAGGCCGTCGTCGCAGTCGTACGGCGTGCCCGCGCAGGCCCTTGCCCCGCAGATGTCGCCGGATGTGCAGTCGTCGAAGTCGTCGCACGGCACCCCGTCATTCGGGGACCACGCGGTCTGGGATTCAAGCGGGGCGCAGTACTCACAACCGTTTCCCAGGCTGACGTCACCGGCATCGTAGCATCCACCACCAATGAGGCACATGCCATCGTTCACCGTGTACAAGCATGCGCCGTCGCCGTTACAGGTGTCGGTGGTGCAGTACACCCCGTCGCTGCAGTCGTAAACCTGACCCGCGCATCTCCCCGCGATGCAGACGTCATCAAACGTGCACGCGTCGCTGTCGTCGCAGGCGATGACAGGCGTGCTGGACCAGGCGTAGGGGTTGGTGGACGGGTCGCAGATCAGGCAGGGGTTGTCGGGCGGGCTGAAGCCGGAAGCCACGCAACCGCCGTCGATGATGCACCAGCCATCATTGGGCACCGTGCCGCACAGGCCGTATTCGCAGAAGTCCGAAGTGCAGTCCAGACCGTCATCGCAGTTTTTCTGGGTTCCGGTGCAGACCGGACCGTCGCAGGTGTCGTTTTCCGTGCAGGCATCGCTGTCGTCGCAGCCGTATCCCGTGGTGGCCGTCCACCCGCGGTCGTCTTCAGACGGAATACAGCGCATGCACTGGTTCAGCCCGTTCTGCTGTCCGTACATGTAGCATCCGCCGTTGATTGTGCAGTAATTTTCGTGAACCGGATTGACGCACCCGCCGGTTTCAGGGTCGCATATGTCTTCCGTGCAATCCAGGGCATCGTCGCATTTCGGCAGCCCCAGGCAGATGCCGGCCGAGCAGTGGTCGCCCTCCGTGCACAACGAACCGTCGTCGCAGCCCTGACCATCGCGGAAGCCCGACCAGAACTGGGTGCTGATTTGCGGCAGGCAGGCGGCGCAATCGTTCCCGGGTTTGACGGTGTTTGCCGTGACGCATTGTCCGTCGATGAAGCAGTGACCGGGAATTGCCACAAACAGGCAGGTTCCGTCGCCCCTGCACGAATCGGTCGTGCATTCGATTGAGTCGTTGCAGGCGTACGGAGTGCCGGAGCATACATTACCGGCGCACTGATCGGTGTGGGTGCAGGAGATGCCGTCGTCGCAGCTGTCGCCATCATTGCGGGGCGTGAACTGGGTCTGGGAGGCCCCGGTGTTGCAAACCTGGCAGGCGAAGTCGGGATCCTGCTGGCCGTTGAAGAAGCATTTGCCGTCGATATGGCACCAGCCGGGGGTGATGGAATAGTCGCATCCGCCAAAGCCGTTGCACGTATCGGTCGTGCATTCCTTGCCGTCATCGCATGAATGGAATGTGCCCGCGCATGTGCCGTCGAAGCAGACGTCGTCGTATGTGCAGTAATCCAGATCGTCGCAGAATCCACCGGTGATCGGCGACCAGCCGTCCTGGTTGCGCGCCGGGTCGCAGACCATGCACATGTTGCCGGGTTTGACTGAAGTCGGCAGGATGCAGGTGTTATCGATCCTGCACCAGTTGTCGAGTACGTCGTAAACGCACCCCCCCAGGCCGTCGCACGTTTCGTCGGTGCAACTGAGATTGTCGTTGCAGCTGTATGCAGTACCGGCGCAGAAACCGCCGCTGCATCTGTCGTTGGTTGTGCACGCCACGCCGTCGTTGCAGGCCGTGTCGTTCGGCGCCGGCGGATTGGAGCACAGGCCCGTGGACATGCTGCATGTTCCGGCCACATGGCACGCGTCAAGCGCGGTGCAGACGACAGGGTTACCGCCGGTGCAGGTACCGCCGGTGCAGGTATCCGTCAATGTGCAGGGATTTTTGTCATTGCAGGGCGTGCCGTCGCCCTTCAGAACTTCCGAACAGGTGCCGTCGACCGGGTTACATGTGCCGATTTCATGGCAGTCGTTCACGGCGATGCATGTCACCGGGGTGCCGGCGCAGGCACCTGACGTGCAGCGGTCGTTTTTGGTACACAGGGCGCCGTCGTTGCATGCCGACCCTTCGGGAAGAACACCGAGCGTGCACGTTCCGGTGGCGGGGTCGCAGGTGCCCGGATCCTTGCAGGCGTCGACCACGCTGCAGGCCACGGGATTCTTACCGACGCAGACGCCGTTGCTGCATTCATCCGTCTGGGTGCATTTGTCGCCGTCGGCGCATGGAGTCCCCGTTGGTGAATTCGGGTGGATGCACGTGCCGGACGAGCAGATGTCGTCGGTACACTGCTTGTTGTCGGTGGCGCACGGCGTGCCGTAATCCGAGTAATCCGGTACACAGCCGCCGTTGCCGTCGCAGTTGTTGCCGTCCATGCAGGTCAATACCGGGCAACTGAAACTGGTGCCCTTGCATTGGCCATACTGGCAGCGGTCGTTACGGGTGCAGAGGTTGCTGTCGTCGCAGGTGGCCGTGTTGAACCTGGTCTTGCAGCCGGCACCCTCCTGGCAGTAGTCGTCGGTGCACGTGTCGCCGTCGTTGCAGACCACTGCCGTGCCGGTGCAGGTACCGGCGGCGCAGGCGTCGTTATCGGTGCAGATGAGCCCGTCATCGCAGACATCGCCCGTCAGCGGTTCATGCGTGCAGCCCAGTTCGTTGCAGCCGTCGGCGGTGCAAGGGTTGCCGTCGTCGCAGTCGAATGTGCCGAGGCAGACGCCGTTAACGCAGGTGTCGCCCTTCGTGCAGGCGTCTTGGTCGTTGCATTTGATCCCCGACAGTTTAGTGGCGCCGCAACCTGAGGCGACGTCGCAGTAATCGGTCGTGCACGGATTTTTGTCGTCGCAGGTGAAAGAGGTGCCGATGCAGGTTCCGGTGCCGCAGTTGTCGTTTTCAGTGCACGCGTTCGAGTCGTTGCAGGGACCGTAGTATGGCCTGTGGAAGCAGTAGTTGGCCTCGCTGCAGAGGTCCTGCGTGCATTCCACGTGGTCGTTGCAGTCGACCGCGGTTCCCACGCATTCGCCGGCAACGCATTTGTCGCCGGTGGTGCAGATCGAGTTGTCGGAGCAGTCCGAATCGTCATCGAGGTTGATTGCCTCGCAGATGTTGTCTTCGTTGCAGTAGGGAGTCTGACATACGGTAACCTGGATCTTCCCGGCGCAGTCGTCGTCCGTGATGCATTCCTGAATCGTCGTGTCGGGGGTGTCCACGGTGTCGGCGGCATCCGCGATGTCGGTCTGAACATCGGAACCGGCGGTGTCCCCGTCAACGACGGTATCGGCAGGTTCAACATCCTGGCCGGCGACGTCATCCACGTCGGGCCCGCCCAGGTCGGCGGCATCGAAGGCGTCGCGCGGCGTCACGTCGGCACCGGTGTCCACAACGTCATGCACGTCCGTCGGCTGGTGCGCGTCGACTGTATCCCTGGTCAGCGCATCCACGGCCACATCGGCCGTCGCGTCCAGCACATCGGGGTTGCCGTTTCCGCTGCATCCGGCAGCAAGAGCCATCAACACCGCCAGGGAAGAAAATGCCTTGAATACTGCCCGTGTCATCGGTCACCTCGGAACCGCCCGGATTCAGGCGGGTTTTCTGATTCGGCCCCCCCGCGCCGTTCTTTGTGGACAAAGTAACGACGGCCATATAATACATTATTGCGCGCCTGCCCGCGTACAATTCGCGACAGTGCCAGACATTCAGGAGACACCATGGAACCGGTAGTTGTTCAAGAGGCGCCTGCCTCGGGTTTTGAAAGGTATTTCGGCACGGTGCTGGACGGGCTCGGCGATCCCCGGGTTACCGCCGTGCTTTCCGGTCCGCTTTCCGACGAGGCGGCGGCATTCGTCAGGTCCTCGTTCCTCGGTTCGTTCGCCGAGGCCGTTTCGCGGCTGGAAGAACCGTTCGGCGGCTTCCCGGACGGGATGGATTCGTCGTCGGATCCGGTCGAGGATGCAATAGCCTTCATCGACGAGCACGCCGCGGAACATCGTCAGACCGTTGCCGTGGCGATGTTGATCGCGATCGGTGACTTCGTCGTGGCCAATCGCGCCAGGGTCATCGATGCCATGAAGGCCGCCGGCGAGGGGCCGCTTGACGACAGGCCTGGACGAATGGCCGCTGTCGCTTCTGTAATTTCCGAAGTGCGGGGGGAACTTCCGGCCATTGAAGACGCGGCTGATGACGTCGCCGCCGAAGCGGCGATGGAAAGCCTTCGCTCAAGGATTGAGCCCCTGCGGGATGAATTGCTGTCGCAGGTTCTGGACGACGCGGTCGTGTGGGGTTCCCGTCAGGAGGACCCGGACGAACAGCGGCCCGGCGTTCCGCCGCTGACCGCCGGGGGGCGCCGCAGCGACGTCGAGGATCTTCTGGTCGAGTCCTGGTTGCTTGAAATGGACATGCACCTGATGCTCGCGGCCCGCGTCGGAAAGCCGATCGAAGGAAACGCGGTGGTCGCGGACGACCAGCGGGAATTCGTGCTGGACGCACTGGTGGCGGTCCAGGAGGCTTACACCATCCGTCCCGACGCCGCGGTTCTTCTGAAATTCGGCCAGTTGAGGCTGGCCAAGGGCGATGTCGGCGAGGCCAGGGCGGCGGCCGAAAAGGTTATGGAAATGGTCGACGATGCGGAATCGCCGATCCATGCCGCGGCAGTGGAATTGTACGATGCCGTTACCGAGGCCTCACCGCTGACGCGCCGGGACCGGCGCTGCTTCGTGGCCACTGCGGCCATGGGCGACGTGGATGCTCCCGAGGTCGAAACGCTGCGGGCCTTCCGCGACGCCATCCTGATCAAATCCAGGCCCGGCAGGGCCTTTGTTCAGGCTTATTACAGGTTCTCGCCTCCACTGGCGGACGCCATCGCGGCCAGCGGCGTCCTGCGCGCGGCGGCGCGGAATATCCTGATCCGGCCGGTTGCCGGGCTGGTATCTTTGTTCATACGGGATTGACGCAGGTATCCAGGGGGGGCTTTCGATGTCGCTGTCCGAGCAGATCCGGAAGATTGTTGGAATGGACGGACCTGAACCGGGTTCCGGCAGGGCGAAGGTGCTTGCCGTGGCGGCCCGCAAGGGCGGGGTGGGCAAGACGACGACGGCGACCAGCCTCGCCGTGGCGCTCGCCCGGTTCCACGGTTTAAATGTGCTCCTGATTGACATGGACGGCCAGGGACACGTTGGCGACTCGCTGTCCTCGATCATCCCCGATTCGGGTGGCGCCTCGCTTTCAGACATACTTCTCGGCAGCGGGCGTGAAAACAGGTTCGGCCGTGACCTGATGGACATCGTCCTGTCCACCGGCCAGGAACGCCTCTGCGTCACGCCTTCGGACAAGGGGCTGGCCGCCGCGGAAGGCGTGCTTTCAGCCAGGATTGGTCGGGAATTCCTTCTCCGCAATGCCCTGCGCGCGGCGTCGGACAGGTTTGACGTGATTGTCCTGGACTGCCCGCCGAACGTCGGCAACCTGACGCTCAACGCGCTGACCGCCGCATCTCATGTCCTGATCCCATGCGACATGAGCGTGCTGTCCCTGGCGGCAGTGAACGATATCGCCGGTGTCATAGACACCATCAACGAACAGTTCCGGCATGACCTGAAAATCGTGGGAATACTGCCGACGAGGGTCGATCGCCGGAACGGCCGCCTGACCGAGGAAATCCTCAAGCAGCTTGAACACGCATGGGGTTCACGCGTCTGCAGGACGATGATTCCCGGCAACAGTTCACTGGCCAGGGCCCAGATGCAGGGCAGGCCGATTTTCGATTTCGAGCCGCGTTCCGCCGGTGCGGTGGCCTACCGGGATCTTGCCGGCGAGGTCGTTTCCGTAATCGGGTTACCGGCGCTGGACTGATTCGCGCCTTCAGATGCATTCCTGCATGGAAAAAGGCAGTTCGACGGCCTGCGAACGCAGCCGATGAATCTGTTCGAGCCGGGTCGCGACCAGCGTCGCCTTGCCGGGCCTCGATTCAGCCGCTTTCTCCAGCATGGCGCCCACCAGTGCGGCCATGTCCGGGCCCATCGCGGATCCCAGTATCGAATCAGGCAGAAGAGGCGCCGGTTCGCGGACATGGGCCAGCATTACCTCCGAGGGGCTTGCCGCGTCGAAACAGGGTCTGCCGGTCAGCATCTCGAACAGCACGACGCCAAGAGAGTAGATGTCGCTGCGTTCGTCAACCGGCAAGCCCGAGACCTGCTCGGGGCTCATGTATGCAGGCGTTCCATCGACCGTCGCCCCCTGCGCCGGTGCATTGATCGGGCGTGCCACGCCCAGGTCCATCAGCCTGATGCTTCCGGCCGTCAGGCCACGCGGCGACATCGGACCGCAGATGAAGATGTTTTCCGGCTTCACGTCGCGGTGGACGTGTCCGGCCGCGTGGACGGCAGCGAGGGCGCGGGCCGTGCCGAGCGCCGCCTGGCACGAATCCGCAATCCCCATGCGTCCGCGTGATGAAAGCCTTGCGGCCAGTGATTCGCCTTCCAGCAGGTCCATGACCATGAAGACATAACCGCCGTCCGATATGCCACCCTGGTGGACCGGGACCATGTTTTCCTGGGAGATGCGCCTGGCGAGAGCGACTTCGTTCATCAGTGCATCGCGCCAGCAGTCCTGAACAGCCATGTCGGGATGCATTATCTTGATGGCGACGCGACGTTTCACCGCCTTGTCGGCCGCGCTGAATATGCTGCAGACGCCGCCGTCGCCGATGAGCCCGGTCAGCAGGTACCGGAACCCGACGGTTTCCCCGACCAGCGGAATGCGGTTCGCGAAGCGGATCAGCAGGCCCCCGTCGCGCGGACAGCAGGCCGGATCGTCGGCCGCGAACACATGCCGGCATTTTCTGCAGTAGAAGTAGATCGCGTCCCCTCCCTGCACGGGACAATTCTGAAAAGATTTTAAGGGCGTTGGCGTTGGGCGGCCAAGAAGACGACCGGTTACTTCTGCAATTTCATCGGACGTCCGCACATGGAACACGGCACGCGGCCGGTGGCGGTCTGCCGGGTGCGGGGAATCCTGACGCCGCAACGGTCGCAGACGAGGAACAGCTTCACGAACGACGTGCCGCGTTCCTGGTTTGATCTTCCGGATCCCGGTTCCGGTCTGCCGCGGTCGTATCCGCGATCGTCGCGCCTGCCGGAATCCGCGGCCGGGGCAGGGGGCGTTGTCGCGGAGGTTTCGGATGACCCCGCGTCCTGGGGCAGTATGGTCGGGATCATGTCGTCGTCTTCGGGAATCACTGCCGAATCGATGATTTCGCTGGACTGGCATTCGGCCGCGTCGCCCGCCGGCTTTTCGGGCGCCGGTTCGACGCATCCCAGTGCGGTCCGTACCGCCCACCGAACGTTCCGGGCGGCGTAAATCACGTCCTGCATCCGAACCGTCCTGCCGTCGCCAGAGCGTGACGGCGTCGTGAACTGTGCCAGCAGGGCCACCGGTTCGTCACAACCGGCAAGCGCGTCGATGTCGCGGACGGTGTCGTGGACCTTCCTGATGTCCCACATCACGCCGGCAGGCCTGTCGGCGGCCTCGCACAGGGCGCGCAGGTACTTTTCCGCGGCCTGGGAAGCCGAGTACCTCGCCGCCGGGGCGCTGCGCCCGGCCAGCCGGGAGGCATCCGCAAGGTCGTCGTCGGCTTCTTCGAAAATCGCGTTCACTTCAACGCACGTCAAGTCTTTCATCGGGATTCCTCTTGCTTGTTGCCGCAGGCGCCGTTGAGCCCCGCGATCTGTTCCGCAACGTCAGGGTTCCTGTGCGCCAGTCTCACCCTGAATCCGTGTCCGGCAAGTATTCCGGCCACCGTTTCGGCGACCGCGACCGACCGGTGACGTCCGCCGGTACAGCCGAAAGCGACAGTCACGATGGGCCGTGATTCCCTTTCGTGCAGCGGCAGACTGTATTCGAGCAGTCCGCAGACCCGGTCGATGAACGGCTGCCAGTCGGCGGTGTTTTTCAGATAGTCCAGAACTTCCGGGTGCGCGCCGGTCAGCGGACGCAGTCCGTCGACGAAGTGCGGGTTTTCAAGCCCGCGGCAGTCGAAGACGTACGATGCGTCGCGCGGCACGCCGTCCCTGAAGCCGAACGACACGACTTCCACGGCCATCCTGCTGGACGTCGACCTGTCGTACGCACGGACGATCAGCGCCGTAAGGTCATGGATGTTTATGTCGGTCGTGTCGATCACCCAGTCCGCCATCTGCTTGATGTTGGACAGGATCGCGCGTTCCATCGCAGCGCCCTCGCGGACTGCGCCGGCAACCGATTCGAGCGGGTGCCTGCGCCGCGTTTCGGAATAGCGCCTGACGATGGCGTCGTCCGACGCCTCGAGGTAGATGATTTCAAGCCGGTGGCCCATGTCGCGGACCTTCGCCACCTCCGTCGGGAACACGTCCAGCATCGACCGTTCCCTGACATCGATGCCGATGCAGATCCTGGACACCTCGGCGCGGGTTTCGGCCAGGTACAGGACCTTTTCCAGCAGCGGAAGCGGCAGGTTGTCGACGCAGAAGAACCCGAGGTCCTCCATCGCCTTGATGACGGTTGTCTTGCCGGAACCGCTGAGCCCGGAGACGATGACTATCTGGCCCGAAACCAAAGTACAGGATCCCCCGTCAGTGATGGCGCTTGTCCACCAGGATTTCGCGGTGCCGGGCGCACTGGCGTTCAACCTTTTCGATGACCGTGTCGAGGATCGGGTAGATGTCCGTGGCCTTTTCGGAAGCCTTGAAGGTTTCGCCCTTGTACTGAATCATCAGGTCGAATATGGCCCACGCCTTTTCCATTTCAAGGGTGACCTTGACGTCGGCATCGGCGGGAAGGTACTGGCCAAGATGCTTTTCAATCTTCGATTCGATCAATTCGCGGAGGGCGTCGGAGGCATTGAACTGGCGAAGGGTGTAGTTGACCTTCATTTTCGACTCCTGTTGGCGGAAGCGCACGGGCCGCCGCCGCACTGGAAATGTCAAAACCCGGCGGACGACGCCCGCCGGAGTTCCTACGTAAGTTCCTTTCGGCGCGAGGAAGGCGCGATCCCCAGGGACTCGCGGTATTTCGCGACGGTCCGCCTGGCGATAAGCATCCCCTCGCCCTCCAGTATTTTCACTATTTCCTGATCAGACAAGGGTTTGTTCGGTGTTTCCCCGTCAATCAGGGCTTTTATCCGGGTCTTGACGCTGATCGAGGAGTGGTCCTCGACGCCCCAGGCCGCGGTAATCCTGCTGTTAAAGAAATATTTCAGTTCGAAGATGCCGCGGGGCGTGTGCACGTATTTGTTGGAAGTGACCCGGCTGATGGTCGATTCGTGCAGTCCCACGTCTTCAGCGACTTCGCGCAGCACCAGCGGCTTGAGGTGCTCGACGCCCCGATCCAGGAAATCGCGCTGGAATTTCATGATGCTTTCGGTAACCCGGCGAATCGTGGACTGGCGCTGGTTTATGGATTTGATCAGCCATGTCGCGGCGCGCAGCTTGTCCTTCACGAATTCGCGGGCCTCGCCCTGGGCGGTACGGGACAGCGTTTTTTCGTAGAACTGGCTGATTTTCAGGCGTGGAAGGCCGTCGTCGTTGACGATAACCATGTATTCGTCACCGACCTTGATCACGTAAACGTCAGGCTGGATATAAACGACGTCGTCGCTCGAATACTGGCGGCCTGGCCGCGGTTCGAGCGCCTGCAGGGCGGCAATCAGTTGCTTGACGTCGTCGAGTCCCGTCTTCAGGCCCCTTGCAATCGCGGCGAAATTCCGTCTTTCCAGGTCCGGAAGATGGTTTGTGATGAGGCGACGGAGCATTCCAAGACGGTGAAGTCCATCACGGAGGACATCCTCGTCCATTTCGCCGTTTTCCCTGGCCTGGAGCAGGTTTCTTTCCTGATCCCTGCATTGCGCGAGAAGGCATTCCTGGAGCGTGCGCGACCCCACGCCGACAGGATCGAATTCCCTGATGCAGTCGAGGACCTCGCGGACGTGATCCACGGTGGCCCCCGTGGCGCCGGCGATCTCTTCGTCGGTGACGTCTTCCAGGTAGCCGTCGTCGTTGATATTGCCGATGATGTATTCGCCGATTTCCCTGGATCTGGGCGGCAGGTCCGACAGGTTGAGCTGCCATGCAAGGTGGGTCGCGAGTGAACCCTTGTTGCCGATCGTCGCTTCGACTGTCGGGTATTCGTCGTTGGTGACGCGGACCTGTGGTCCGTGTGAAAAGGCGGAATACCCTTCCACGAATTTTTCCCAGTCGATGCCCTCGTCGCGGGTCATTGAACTGGATTCTGCAGCCGCAAGGACGTCGTCGGGATCGCGGGCCGGCGGCTCCGCAGGTTCGGGCCTGGCCTCGGCCGCCTCTCCGCCCTCCCTGGCCAGGTCGTCCAGCGACAGCGTGCCGGCCGGCTCTTCGGTTTCCTCCAGGGCGGGATTGGCGTCGAGCTGCTGCCTGATTTCATCGACCAGTTCAAGTCGGGAGAGCTGCAAAAGCTTTATGGCGACCTGGATTTCGGGTGTGATGATGAGCCGCTGCTGAAGCTTTGTTGCGAGCTCCTGGCGGATATCCATGAGTGTTCACCACACCTTGAACCCGGGACGGCGATGCGTGCAGACCCCGGGAACACTGCAAACCATGTGCCATTATTCGGCCGCCAGCGTCATTATGACTCAAATTTCTTGAAAACGGGTACAAAGGAGTGCGCGGGTTGTAATGGATCGGTCCCCGGGCTAGAATGCGGACATCCGCGACGGACGCGGCCTGGCTGTGAAAACGGTGTGATTTCGGGATGCCCGGCCTCAACAATGCCTCAAATGGTTTTTCTTCCGGTTCGATTGACATGGCCGATCTGGAGGCGGTGCGCCTCATACTCAACGGCGGTTCGGTCGTCGACTGGCATCGCCTGAACCTCAACGGCAGGGACGAGGTCGACCGTTTCCTGCTCGTCAACGGGTTCGACGTTCTGGATCCCGACGATGAATCGAGACTCAGGCATCTTCTGAAGGTGTCGGTCGAGTATCTCGAGGCAAATTTCCACCACCACTTTCCGGAATCGCTCAAACAGCCGGAATCAATCCAGGACCTGCTTCTCGTCGCTTCGGGGGCCTCGGAATACCAGAAGCTGGCCTGCGTGATCCTGAAGGTCATGCACGTCGTCAATTACGTCGAGGCGCAGCAGCTTCGTTTCCGCCTGTCCGTTTCGGAGGACCAGCTCTTCCAGATGGCGGTCGCCAGGGTCGATCAGACGATTGCCGCGATGCGCGCGGGCGGGGCGCCGATCCGTCAGTACGCCGCGAACCGCAAGGCGCGCGATTCCCTGATCACGAAACTTCTGTCGAAGAAGACGAATTTCGCGGCACAGGTATACGATCGCCTGCGGTTCAGGATCATCACCAGGGAGGCCCGCGACGTGGTCGCGGTCCTTTCATTCCTGAAGGACAACCTCTTTCCGTACAACTATATCGTGCCGGGGCAGTCCCGAAACCAGATCGTGTCCACGCCGGATCTTCTGGAAACGATGCCCGGGCTGGTCGAACGCGACCCGGGGATTGTAACCAGGTTTTTCTACGAGGACGCGGAGGAACAGGAAGTCGAGGCGAACGCCTTTTCCGGCGCCAGTTTCAAGATGATCAACTTCGTTGCCGAACTGCCGATCAAGGTTCGGGAAATGATTCCGAAGGGCGACCCGGTCGCTGCCGAACTGGGCTGCCTGGTATATATCCAGATCGAATTCCAGTTTTTCGACGAGGAAACCTGGCGCGGAAACGAGGTCGGCGAAAACAACCACGAACGATACAAGGATCGCCAGAACTGGGAGGTAATCCGTCGCCTCGTGCACGGAAACCGCTACGGAATGGCGGACGATGCCGGCTGGGAGGGCAAGACCCGCTGGTGATTCGGTTCCGCGGCCGCAAATCAGATTGAATTCAGTCGTTCAAGTGCCTGCGCGGCCGTCGGCCGATCGGCCGCGTCCGGGGCAAGCATATCGCCGATGAGGCCGCGCAAAGCGGCCGATGCGGCTTCCGGCGGCGGCAGACAGTCGTCGACGCGCAGGCCGCGGCGGAGCTCGAGCACCGCGTTGGGCGTCATGGCGGATTTCCACGTGACCCGGCCGCCGAAACCGGTCGCCATCGTCATCGCCAGCGCCCATACGTCGGAAGCCTGAACGGGTGGCCTCCCGGCAAGGACTTCGTCCGGAAGATACGGAAGGGTTCCGAATATTACGCCGGTTTTCTGCGACACCGGCACCCCGGACGGCGCACCGCGAACGTCGACCAGCGTCATACTGGCGTCGGCGCCTGTGCCGTCGATCACTGCGTTCGCCGGTGAAATATCGCCGTGCAGCAGGGGGGCCCCATGGCAGTCTTCGTGAAGGTATTTCAGCGCGGACAGGCCGTCGGCAAGCATCGCCGGAAGTCCGGCCGGGGAGGGTGGCGTCATGCCGTGATCGCCGGTCAGGCGGCGCAGCGAGTTGCCTGGCACGAAGTCGGAAACCTGGACCTGTGTGCCTTCCGGGTCGACGCCGGCCCAGATCAGGCGCTGCAGTCTGGGATGGCTGATACGGAACAGCCGGGCGGCGTCCGGCACGATTCCGGCGTCCGGTTCCAGCGCGGGACCGAAGAAGCGCCTGACGACCACCGGATGGTCGCCAATCCCTGCCAGCCACACCTCGACGCCAAAACCGAATGAAAGCGGGCGGACGAACCTGATGCCCGAAAGAATCATCGGGGCCCGTCCCGAAGCTGTTCGTAGAGCCTTTTTTCCGCCCTGGACAAAGTCATCGGGATTTTGATCTTGACCTGAACCCAGAGGTCGCCTCGGCCGCGGGCCTGGAGGCGGGGCATTCCCTTGCCCCGCACCTGCACCATTTCGTCGGGCTGTGCGCCTGCGGGAATCTCGACGTCCACGTCGTCGCCGAGGATGTCCTTGACGGTGATCTTTCTGCCCAGGACGGCGTCGAGCACGTCGACCTCAAGATCGAACGACAGGTCGTCGTCGACACGGCGGAATTTTTTGTGGTCGGCGACCTCGACGACCACATACAGGTCGCCTGACGCAGCGCCCATTGTGCCCGGGGCGCCGGCGCCGCCGACACGGATCGAGTTCCCGGAATCGATGCCGGCGGGAATCTTGATTTTGTAGACCTTTTCGGCCATTACACGGCCGGCGCCGCGGCACTTGTCACACTTTTCGCGGATGACCCGGCCGGTCCCGCCGCACGCGCTGCATGTCGCCGTAATCGAAAAGATTCCCTGGCTGTGGGCCACCCGGCCACGCCCGCCACAGGTCCGGCAGGTTTCCGGAGATGTTCCCGCCTTCGCGCCTGAACCGCTGCACGCGTCGCAGGTTTCGTCCTTGCGGAGCCGCAGTTCCTTTTCGACGCCCGTCGCAGCTTCTTCCAGGCTGATTGTCTGCCCGATCTGCTGGTCCCGGCCACGCGAAGGTCCGCCCCTGGAGCGGCCGCCGAAGATGTCCCCGAAACCGCCGCCGAACGCGCCACCGAACATGTCCATGAAGGAGGAGAAGATGTCCTCGGGGTGGAAATCGTATCCGCGTCCCTTGAGACCGGCCACGCCGTACTGGTCGTAAACCTGGCGCTTCGCCGGGTCGGAAAGGACGTCGTACGCCTCGGCCAGCTGCTTGAATTTTTCTTCGGCCTCGGGGTTGTCGGGGTTGCGATCCGGATGGTACTGGACGGCCAGTTTCCGGTAAGCCTTCTTTATCTCGGTAGCGTCGGCATCGCGTCCGACCCCGAGTACGCTGTAGTAGTCGGTCTCGCCCATGGCGTGTGTAATAAAGGCCATCAGGGGGTCTGTTGTCAATCCCGAATCAGGGGCGC
This sequence comes from uncultured Anaeromyxobacteraceae bacterium, assembly GCA_964470365.1. Classification (GTDB taxonomy): domain Bacteria; phylum Myxococcota_A; class UBA9042; order DTJE01; family DTJE01; genus JAGOFO01. The sequence continues at coordinate 22,708 of CAYYCO010000004.1, forward strand.
AGCGGCGGAATTTTTCTGTGTAGGGCTCGGCGTCGGACCATCTGGTGTATAATTGCGCGTCTTTCATGAGGGCGGGCGTCCGCGGCCCGGATCGGTGATGGTTTTCCGCACTGCAAACGCGACTGCGGCCGGTGTCCTGCTGGCCTGCATTTTTGCCGCGATGCCCGCGGCGGCCCAGGATATACCGCTGACCCTGGACGACGCCGTCGCGGCCGCGATTGAACATTCCCCGAAAATCGCGATTGCCGGAATCGCCGTCGAAAAGGCGGCCGACGTCCGCAAGGGGGCGATCGGGCCAATGGTTCCCAACGTGTCGCTGGACGCCGGAATCCAGTACTGGGACGACGCGACCAGGATCGATTTCCTTGGCTCCGACATGCCTTCGGATGAAGAACTGTCGGCCGCGATCGAACCGATCGCCGTGCTCCTTCCCGAAGAATCAAAGGCGACATTCGGAAAGCTGCTGACCGGTTTTTCCAAGATGCGGGATTACCAGGTCGTGGACCAGTTGACCGCGAAGGTGACCCTGCAGGTCGTGCAGCCCCTGACACCGCTGATTTCCCTGGCTTCGCTGTACAGGGTGTACGGCGCCGCGGAGGAGGCTGCCCGCCTGGAAGTCGTGGCAGCCCGCAGCGACATGACGTTCGAGGTCTCCCAGCTGTTCTTCCAGCTGATGTCGGCATTGCGCATGACGGATGTGGCGGCCCAGGGCGTCGAAACCGTCCAGGCCCACCTGAAGATGGCCCAGTCGTTCCTCAAGGCTGAAATGGTCGGCAGGGATGACGTGCTGCGCGCCGAAACCGCGCTGGCGCAGATAACCGCGCAGTACGATCAGGCACGTCATGGCGTCGAACTGGCGCGCGCCGCCCTGAACACGATGATGGGGCGTGACCCGGACGATCGGATCGTGCCCGTCGGCGATTTTCCGGACGACCCGCCCGAACTGGATATCGACGTCGAAGACGCCGTGTCCCGCGCCATCGATGCCCGCCCCGAGGTCGCGAAGATTCGCACCCAGGAAGAAATGGCGGACGCCGGCAGGGTCGCACGGCTCGGTCAGCTCGTTCCCGTGATTGCAGGTGTTTTCAGGTACGAATGGTTCCACGGCAGTGAATTCCAGCGCGAAAATTCGCTGTTCGTCGGTGCCGTCCTGCAATGGGACTTCTGGGCCATGGGACAGAAATGGTTTGAAATGAAGGCGGCGGAAAAGGACCTTCAGATGGCCCGGGTCGGCCTGGACATGGCGCGCGAACTGATCGGCCTCGATGTCCGCAAGGCGATGATCGACCTGCGATCCGCCAGGTCCCAGATCACGTCGTACCGCAAGGCGGTCGAGTCGGCCGAAGAAAACCTGAGGGTCGTCGAAAAGAAATACGAGGCGGCATCCGCGACTTCCGTCGAGGTGCTGACGGCCCAGTCGTCGTTGAACCTGGCCCGCGGCAATCTCGCCGTCGCGGTCAACAGTTACTACATCGCATACGCCAACCTGCAGCGCGCCCTGGCCGGATCTCTCTGACGTCGCGCCAGGGGACTTGACAACCCGAACCTGTGGACAAATTGTTAATCCAGGTCGCGGGGGTGGCGCAAGTCCCCGTGGTGATGCGGTAATCCCCCCCGCCGACCGTGAAATACAACTATCTTGAATCGATGGCGTGGCCCGTGCGTGGACGCCATCGGTGCGCCCATGGCGCGGGAGGCAGATCATGGCTATTCAGAAATGGGATCCGTTCTACGAAATCGACAGGCTTCACGAGGAAATGGACAAGGTCTTCAACGGTGGCTGGCCGGTTCGCCGCAGCGCTTCCGCGCCTTCCTGCGTGTGCCCCGTGGACATCCGGGAAACCACGAAGGAAGTGGAAATCCAGGTCGAACTGCCCGGAATCGATCCGGCGGCGGTCGACATCAAGGTCGAGGACGGCGTCCTCACCATCAGCGGCGAAAAGAAGTTCGAAGGCGCAGCGGAACCGAAGAAGGACGACCCGCAATACCTGAGGGTCGAACGTTACTACGGTCAGTTCAGCCGGTCTTTCGTCGTGCCGAGGTATGTGGATGCGACAGCGGTTACGGCAGAATACGCCGCCGGCATCCTGACGCTGAAGCTGCCGAAGCGCGAGGAAACCAAGCCCCGGAAGATCGAGGTCAAGATCAACACCCCGTGACCCCAGGGCAGAGCCGATGGTGAGGCAAAAGGGGGCGGATGCCGCGGCTGTTCTGGAAACGGTTTTCCAAAACGGTTAACATTCGCCCCATGAAAACCTGCATCCAATACGCCGTCGTGCTCGCTTTCGTCACCATCGCTTCGTCGCCTGCCATTGCCCAGACGACCGGACAGGCCGCCGATGCGCGGCCGGCCGCCGCTTCGGTTCCGACGCCAACCCCGTGGGACACGAATCCGGTGCTGTCCCGGCTGAATGCCTTCTATTCAGCCACGACCGATTTTTCGGCGACTTTCAAACAGGTCGTGAATACGAAGTCCCCGAAAAGGACCTTCCGCCGCGGTGGCCAGGTCTATTTCAAGCGGCCCGGACTGGCCCGCTGGGACTACACCGAACCGGACGTCGTCAATTACGTGAGCGCGGGCGGGTACCTCTGGGTATACGATTCCGAGGACGGGTCGGCGATCAAGATGAACATCGCCGATTCGGACCTGTATTCGGCCCTGGGATTCCTGTCCGGAACCACCAGACTTTCCGAATCGTTCGTGCCCGAGGTGACCGCGTCGCCGACCGCCGGCATGTCCACGGTGAAGCTTGTGCCGGTCAAGGCGTCCGGTTCATACAAACATGTGGTGCTTACGGTCAGCGACTCGACCGGGGAAGTGGTCGAAACCGAAATCGTCGACCCGGTCGGCAACGTTTCGAAGATACGCTTCGAATCGGTCAGGTACATAACCGTCCCCGAATCGGCGTTCAAATTCGTCGTCCCGCCCGGCGTGAAGGTTCAGGACCTCACGGGCAACGGCGGTGGCGCGTCCAGGTAGGCGCCTTCAGGAATATCCGATGAAACCAGGCAGGATCAGTAAACCGGCGGTGTTCGCGATTACCCTGGGCTGTCCCAAGAACCGCGTGGACACCGAATTCATTCTGGGCGACATGCTTTCGAACGGCTGGGTTCTGGTCGACGAGCCGGACGACGCCGATGCCGTGATCGTGAATACGTGCGGTTTCCTGACGTCCGCGCGCGAAGAATCGCTTCAGACGATGTCCGAACTTTCCGCGTCGATGCGACCGGGCGCCAGGCTGGTCGCGATCGGGTGCATGGTTGACAAGTTCGGCGCCGACATCAGGCGTGCCGTGCCGGGAGTATCCGCCATGGTCGGCACCAGGGATTTCATGGGTGTCAGGGCCGCCATCGAGGGCGGGGGGCCGGTCGGTCGCGTCCCTGGACCGTCCTCGGCGGCGCCACGGCTGGTGACGACCGGTTCCGTCGCATACCTGAAGGTCGCGGACGGCTGCAACAGGCGCTGCTCGTACTGCATCATTCCCTCGATTAAGGGGCGGCAGCACAGCCGCCCGGTCGACGACCTCTGCACCGAGGCGGCGGGCCTTGCTTCGACCGGCGTGCGCGAACTGGTCGTAATCGCCCAGGACCTGACGCACTACGGGACGGATCTTGGCGGTGGGAACACGCCGGCGGCCCTGGTGCGGGGGCTTGCGGGGGTTGACGGCATCGACTGGGTCAGGCTGATGTACCTGTTCCCTTCGGACATCACCGACGAATTCATCGACGCCGTTGCCGAATCGCCGAACTGCCTGCCATATTTCGATATTCCGGTACAGCACGCCGACGATGTCGTGCTGGCGCGGATGCGGCGCGGTACCACCCGCCGGTCGCTGGAAAGGCTGGTGCGCAGGATCCGCGACAGGATCCCCGGGGCTGTGCTGCGGACGACGCTGATGACGGGTTTCCCGGGCGAAACCGACGCTGCCTTCGCGAATCTCATCGATTTCGTGCGTGCGGCATCGTTCGACATGGTGGGGGTCTTCGAATTCTCGCCGGAACCGGGGTCTGCCGCGGCCAGGATGGACGGACAGGTACCACGCGGGATCGCGGCGGCGCGCCGTGCCGAACTGGAAGCGATGCTTTCGTCGATTGCCGCGTCGAGGCGGGCCGAAATGGTCGGCACCGTGGTGGACGCCGTTGCCGAATCGGTCGACGACGACGGCGACGTGATCGGCAGGGCATGGTTCCAGGCGCCCGAGGTCGATGGCGTGACCTTCATCGCCGGGCTTGGCGGCGACGACGACGCGGTGTGCCGGGTCCGTATCACAGGTTACAGGGACGCGGACTTCACCGCGGAAAAATTCTGAGGTTTCGGCAAATGGATTTTTCGGCGTTCGAAGGCTTCGTGTTCGACCTTGACGGTACGCTTGTCGACACTTTCGATGACCTCCGCACGGCGATCAACCTTGTCAGGGCCGACATGGGTCTTGAACCCCTTGATCTGGAAACGGTCAGGGGCAACGTCGGCCACGGCGTCCGCGAACTGGTCCGCAAGTCGATGGGCGTGTTTCCCGCCCTGGAGGAGCAGCGGCTGGTCGATGAATTCCGTCGATATTACAGGGCGCACATCGACGACCGCAGCAGGCTTTACCCGAACGTCGTCCAGACTCTCACGGCGCTTTCGGGCCGGCACCTCGCCGTGCTGTCCAACAAGCCGCACGACGCCTGCGTCGAACTGCTGACAAGGCTGAATGTCGCGCACATGTTCGAAATCGTCCGCGGTCAGGACACGCTGTTTCCCCCGAAGCCCGACCCGGCCTGCCTGCTGCACATCGTCAGGGACGTGTTCGGGTCGAAGCCGGAGCGCGTGCTGATGGTCGGCGATTTCGACACGGACGTGCAGACCGCGCGAAACGGCGGCCTGCCCGTCGCGATCATACGTACCGGCATGTACCGGCACCTTTCGATTGAACCGGATGTATTCATAGATGATATCAGTGATTTGTCCCGCTAAGCTGAACCTGGGGCTGCACGTCCTCGGGATCAGGCCCGACGGATTCCACGAACTGCGTGGGCTGATGGTCGCCCTGCCGTGGTTCGACCGGCTGGATCTCGAACTTGATTTCGATGACACGAACGCGGGCACGCCCGAAGTCGCCCTGACGGTCAGCGGTGAATCGGACTCGGATTCGCTGGAAGCGCCGGCGGGCGAGGGCAACATCGTCGTTCGCGCCGCCCGCGCGTATCTCCAGGCGTACGGCCTGAACCGCCTGCCCGGTTCGCCCCGCGTGTCCATCCGCCTTCTGAAGACCATTCCCTCGGGGACCGGACTGGGCGGGGCATCATCGGACGCCGCGGGCACGCTGCTGGCGATGGACGACCTGATGGCCGACGCGGGCCTGGAAAGGCTTGGCGGCGCGGCGATAAGGCGCCTGGCCGCGTCGCTCGGGTCCGACATCGTGTTCTTCCTGGATCCGGTGCCGTCCACGATCGTGGGACGTGGCGAGGATTTCAGGCCGGCCGCGGGCGGTTTCTCACTGGCCGTCGTGGTCGCCGTACCCGAAAAGCGCCTGTCCACCGCGGCGGTGTTCGCGTCGTGGGATGCCCGCAGGTTGTCTTCCGGGGCCGGCCCGAATGCCTTGACTGCGCTGGGTGAAAGTGATATAAGCCCCTGCCTTTCGGTGTCTGCGCCCGCCGCCAGCGGCTGTGCGCCGACGCCGGAAATATTTGAAAACGACCTGTCTGATGCGGTTTTCGAACTGTGTCCCCGCTCGGCGGACCTCGCGCGATTCCTGACGGATTTCGGTGCCAGGGTGTCGGCTGTGACGGGTTCGGGCGCCGCCGTTTATGGAATCTGCGGCGACATGGCGTCGGCGCGGGCCTGCGCGGCGGCCATGTCCCGTGTCATCGGGCCCGGCGAAATCGTGCGGGCTTTTCAGGTTGGAAACGTTTTTTGATGCCCCTGCTGAACCTGCGACGACAGGGCGGGGCGTTGGAGGAAGATCATGGAATACCCGGTTATCAGGGCCAAAGACAGGGCCATCGTCGGAACCGGGATCGCACGCAAGATCCGGGAACTCGGTTTTGTTCCCGCGGTTGTGTACGGCGGCGCTGCAGCCGAACGCAACCTTGTCGTCGATCCCAGGGTTGTCGGTGCGGTCCTCAGGGCGGAAGGCGGTCGTAACCAGATCGTCAATCTTTCCATCGAGGGCGAAAAGGCCGAAAGCTGCCTCGCGGTTATCCGTGAATTCCAGCTCGACCCGATCAAGCGGAACCTTCTTCACTGCGATTTCCTGCGCGTGACGGAAGAAACGCCGATCGTCGTCAAGGTCCCGGTCCAGGTCGTCGGCAAGAGCGAGGCTGAAAAGCTGGGCGCGATTGTGAAGCGCACCATGCGTTTCGTTTCGATCAAGTGCCCGGCCGCCAGCATCCCGGAAGCCATCGTGGTCAATGCCGAAAACCTGAACATGGGCGACACGCTGAAGATCTCGCAGCTTCCGCTGCCGCAGGGCGCCAGGCCGGTCTTCCTCCGGGACAACAAGGTCATCCTCGTGACGATGCCGAAGGCCGACAAGGAAGAAGAAGCCGCGGCTACGGCCGAGGGCGCCGAGGCTCCGGCTGCCGAGGGCGCTGCCCCGGCCGCAGCGGCCACGGAATCGAAGTGACCGGTTTTCCTGTGCTGACGGCATGGGGGTCTGACGGTGAAACTGGTATGCGGGCTCGGTAATCCGGGGATCCGTTACGCCGGGACGAGGCACAACGTCGGATTCATGGCCGTCGAGGCGCTCTTTGAATCTTCGGATCCTTCCTGGATCGATAAGTGGGATGCCAGGGTTGCAAGGCTCGATCTGCCGGGCAGCCAGGTGCTGGTGGTCGAACCGCAGACGTTCATGAACCTTTCCGGGTTCGCGGTCGTCAGGGCGGCCGGCTTTTACCGCATCCCGCCCGAAGACATCGCGGTCATCCATGACGACATCGACCTGCCGCTGGGCAGGGTGATTGTCAAGGCCGGCGGCGGCGACGGAGGGCATCGCGGCGTGCGTTCGGTGATCGAACAGCTCGGCACGCGGGAATTCGTCAGGATAAGGATCGGCGTCGGGCGGCCCGTGGGGCCAGGTCCGGAAGTGGTGGACTATGTCCTCCAGCGCTTTTCCGACGCGGAAGAAATGGATTTGTCGGATGCCGTGAAAACGGCGTCCGTGGCAATCAGGGAATGGGTTTCCGGGGGTGTCCCGAAGGCCCAGAATCGCGTGAACCGCAGGGGTAACCCGAAGCGGTCCGAGCCTTCTTGTCCGCCGGAAGGGTCCGACGGGCCGAAAGACCGTAAGGAGGTTTAATGAGTACGGCTCTGCTGCGCAAGTACGAGACCGTTATCGTCGTCAGAAGCGATATCGGTCAGGACGCCATGCACCGCCTTCACGAGAAGTTCCTGGAACTGATCGAGAAGCACGGTGGCAGGCTGGTCAGGTTCGAGGTCTGGGGCAAGCGCCGCCTGGCCTTCACAATCCGCAAGTGCACGAAGGGTGTCTACCTTTACTACGTGTACCTCGCGGGTGAAGACATGGTCGAAGAACTGACCAAGAACATCCGGATCAACACGAACGTCCTCCGCTACATGTCCCTCGTTCTGGACACGGACGTCGATCCCGAAACGTACGACTTCGCTTCGGAAGAACACGTCGACAAGCTGCCCGACCCGGACGATCACGGTGACCGCAACCGTTCGACCACCGGCTGGGACGCCGAAGCCGCCGCCGAAATGGCCGCCGGCGACGATGACGACGAAGAAGAGGGCGAGGACGAGGACGAAAGGGACGAAGACGATATCGAGGAGGATGAATAACCATGAAGACTGCAACCTCCGTCAATCGTGACAAGAAAAAGCGTCGCGGACCGCCGCGCCGTAAGGTGTGCCCGTTCTGCCAGGACAGGAACTCGAAGATTGACTACAAGAACCCGGCGGCCCTCAAGCGCCTGGTCACCGAACGCGGCAAAATCGTGCCCCGCCGTATTTCCGGCGTGTGCGCGAAGCATCAGCGTGAAGTCGCACTGGCGATCAAGCGGGCCAGGCACATCGCCCTGATGCCGTACTCTGCCAAGGCGATGCCGTAGGGCGGTTGACGCTGTCTTCTGGCAGCGATGGAGATCAAGGAATGAAAGTCATTCTTAACGAGAACATCGATCACCTCGGGAAGGCCGGCGAGATCGTCGACGTGTCCGACGGATTCGCGCGGAACTTCCTGATTCCCCATGGGAAGGCCGTCCTGGCGACCACCAGGTCGGTCCGCGAACTGGAACACGCCCGCCGCCAGGTCCAGGCCCAGATCCTGCGTGAACGCAAGACGGCCGAGGCCCTGAAGCAGGCGATCGAAAAGGTGGCCCTCAATATCGTCCGCGAGGCCGGCGAGGAAGAAAAGCTTTTCGGTTCCGTGACGAACCGTGACGTCGCCGAGGCCCTGGCCCTGGAAGGCTTCACCGTCGACCACCGCAAGATCCAGCTCGAAGACCCGATCAAGACGCTCGGCACCTTCAAGGTTGAAATCAGGCTGAACACCGATGTTACGGCCGAAGTGAAGGTCCGGGTTGTCGCGAAGTGACCATTCCCCGACTGTTTGAGCCGGGGCGCGACCTGCGTCCCGGTTCTTCATTCCTTCCCGGAAATGAAGTCCTGCACTATCTTCGAAGGGTTCTGCGCCTGAAGCCGGGTGACAGCGTCCTCGTCCTTGACGGCGGGCCGCGCGCGTGGCGGGCCGTGCTGGCTGGCGGCGAATCAGCGCTGGAACTGAGGATTGAGCAAATGGAAGAAGGTGTGCGCGTCGTGGCCGACGGACGTCCCATCCGTGTTTTTGTACCGGCGCTGAAGGGCGACCGTCACGAAATTGCAATCCAGAAGGCGACCGAACTGGGCGCGACTGCCGTGATGGTTTACTTCGCGGATCGTTCGATTCCCAGGCCGTCGCCCCGGGAATCAGGCAAACTGGAAAGGTACCGCAAGGTCGCCGAAGAGGCCTGCCGCCAGTGCGACAGGGCATCGATACCGGAAGTGACGCTGCACGATTCCCTGGCGGCGGCGCTTTCCCGCGTCCCGGCCGACGGCCACAGATTCATCCTTTCCGAAATCGGGACGCCGGTTCCGCTGGTGAAGCTGGCGGCAGTCCCCGGTCCGGTGACGCTGGCCGTCGGTCCCGAAGGCTCGTTCACGGACGAAGAACGCGCTATGCTTCTCGGGGCCGGGTTCGTCCCGGCGGGGCTCGGGCCGCGGGTGCTGAAGGCCGAAACGGCGGTGATCGCGGCGGTGATGGCCGCCCAGGTCGCTGCCGGGGACATGGGATGAAGCGCGCGATAAAGCTGATGGCGGGCGAGGCTGGCGTCAGGACGGCGTCTTCCTGGCTGCGCCTGTTCTGCGGCCTGCTGGACCTGGCGCTGCCGGCGGGCCTGACAGCCGTCGTCTGCGTGACCGCCGGATACCCCGACGTCACGACGATGCCGCCGCGTTACTGGAACTATCTGGACTATTTCGTGGACGTGTTCAATTCGCAACCGGCTTTAATCCTGTTCCCCGCGGCGCTGTTCTGCGCCATGTACGTCGTGACTGGAACGGTGTTTACGGTGATTATCGGCAACACGCCGGTTTCACGCATGGCCGGGATAAGGGTAAGGACCATGGCGGGCGAACCCGCGGGATGGTTCAGGGCGATGCTGTGGACGCTGCTGGGCCTCGTGTTCGCCTCGACCGCATTCGCCGGACCGCTGTGGACGATTGTGGACCCGAAAAGACGCATGCTGCATGATATACTCGCCCGCGTCGTGGTCGTGTCGGGGCGCGTCAGCCGCAAGCTGGAAGACGACTCGCACGGCTCGTTGATCGTGCATGCCGATGGAGGAAACCAGTGATGAAATCCGTGACGGTTGCCGCTTTGGCGGCGATGCTTGTCGCCGTGCTGTCGGTTCTGCCGGCCCGCCTGTCGGCCGCCCCCGCCGAACCGGGCGCGCCCGTGCGGCCCACGGTCGTTGAATACAGCGGGAAGATGGTCGATGAAAACGGTCGTCCGGTATCCGGCATATACCCGATAACATTCAAACTTTACACGACGGCGAAGAAGCCGAAGGTGATCTGGTCCGACCGCATGTGGGTCAGCGTCGTTGACGGCGCGTACAGCGTCGGCATCGGTTCGTCAAAGCTGCTGCCGCGCAACCAGGATTTCACGAAACTGACCCTGGCGGTCGAAATCAAGGGCGCCGAACTTTCCCGGCAGGTGTTCATGGACGCCACGACCGCTGAAAAGGTCAGCGCCGACATGCAGAAAAAGGCCGCCGTGGCCGCGGACGTCAAGCTGGCCCCCGATTCGGGCAAGACCCCGGTTTCAAACACCGGTTCCGTGAAGTACGCCGATTCGGCGGGATACGCGGTTTCCGCTGAACACGCCAACAACTGTGACCGCCTGCAGAACATGACCGCCGACGACATCGTGAAGAAGGTCGCGGAAGAGGGCGGCGGGGCGGGCGGCTCCGCGTCGATCGGCAGGACCAGGCGTTACGGCGACAGGGTCGGCGGGCCGGGCGGCGATATCGAATACAACGAAGTCTGCCCGAAGGGCTACGTCATGGTCGGCGTCCGGGGCGGCGCCGGCAAATTCCTTGATTCCATACAGATAATCTGTGCCCCGCTTGGTGGGGAATAATCACTGAAACCGACGGTTGGAGGTCGCTTCACATGGAAGGCGTACGTACACACAATTGCGGCGAGTTACGGGCGAAGGATGCCGGCGCGGCGGTCATGATGCAGGGCTGGGCGGCCAGCGTCAGGGACCACGGGGGATGCGCGTTCATCAACCTGCGTGACCGGTTCGGGACGACGCAGGTCAAATTTGACCAGGCCACGGCCCCGGCGGCGTTCGCGACAGCGGTCGGCGTCAAGGCGGAATCGGTTATCCAGGTGCGCGGTGTGGTGGTCAGCCGCGGCGCCAACGCCAACGCGAAGATCCCGACCGGCGAAATCGAAGTCGATGCGGATTCGATCGAGATTCTAAGCGTGTCGAAGCCGCTGCCATTCCAGATCGCGGACGATGTGGACGCCCAGGAAGTGACGCGCCTGAAGTACCGTTACCTGGACCTGCGCCGCGGCCCGCTGAATTCGGGGATCGTGATGCGTTCCAGGGTGTGCAAGCTGATCCGCGACTTCCTGCAGACCCAGGATTTCCTGGAAATCGAAACGCCGATCCTGATGAAAAGCACGCCGGAAGGCGCCCGCGACTTCCTGGTCCCGTCCCGCGTGCATCCCGGCCAGTTCTACGCGCTGCCGCAGTCGCCCCAGACGTTCAAGCAGTTGCTGATGGTTTCCGGGTTCGACCGGTACTATCAGATCGCGCGCTGCTTCCGCGACGAGGACCTGCGCGCCGATCGCCAGCCGGAATTCACCCAGATCGACATGGAAATTTCGTTCGCGATCCCCGAACTGATTTACGAAATCATCGAGGGTATGCTGAAACACGTCTGGAAGAATGCGCTGGGCATCGACATCCAGACCCCGTTCCGCCGCATGCCTTACAGTCAGGCCATGGAACAGTACGGTTCGGACAAACCGGACCTGCGGTTCGGCATGGAAATGGTCACCATCACGGATCTGGTCGCCAATTCCGGGTTCAAGGTGTTCACGGACGTGGCGGCTGCGGGCGGCGTGGTCACGGCCATCACGGTCCCGAACGCGGAATCGTGGTCCCGCAAGGACATCGATGGACTGACCCAGGTCGCGACCGACAACGGCGCGAAGGGTCTGGCGTGGTTCAAGCTGGCCGCGGACGGCTGGCAGGGCTCGGCCGCCAAATTCCTGACCGACGACGACAAGGCGGCGATCGCCGGGGCGCTCGGCGCGGCCGTGGGCGACATGATCCTGGTCGTGGCGGACACCCGTCCGGCCAAGGCGCGGCAGGCGATGGGCGCGGTCCGCCTGAAGGTCGGCGACAGGATGGGCCTGCGCGACCCGAAGAAGATGGCGTTCCTGTGGGTCACGGAATTCCCGATGTTCGAATGGGATGACGAATCGCAGCGCCCGACCGCGACGCACCACCCGTTCACGGCGCCGGTGCCCGAAGACCTGCCGATACTGGAAAGCGACCCGCTGAAGGTGCGCGCGCGCGCCTATGACGTGGTCCTGAACGGCACCGAACTTGGCGGCGGTTCGATTCGAATCCATTCGTCGGAAGTGCAGAAACGTGTGTTCAAGGCGCTGCGGATTTCAGATGAATCGGCCCGCGTGAAGTTCGGGTTCCTGCTGGACGCATTCGAATACGGCCCGCCCCCGCACGGCGGCATCGCGCTGGGCCTGGACCGCATGATCATGCTGATGGTCGGCGCCCCGTCGATCCGCGACGTGATCGCCTTCCCCAAAACCACCAGCGCGTCCGACCTGATGACCGACTCCCCGTCCGACGTGGACGAGGACCAGTTGAAAGACCTGCACATCGCCGTCAGGAAGTGACGGTGGGGGTCGGTTCCGGGTTAACCAGATCTTCGAAATCCCAGGAAGTTCAGTTCAGTTGATATCGATGGGGATCACGTAGGCCTCAGGTGTGATGTCCGTTGCGATGTTCATCAATACGGTGCCGTTGGTGCAACCGGCCCCGGGGGCAATTTGCAGGCTGATTATGACAGGAATAAATTGCGCCGGCCCCAGCGTGTGCGGAAGGTAGGACCCGCTGTTCTGGGGAAATTCCGCGCTGACCGGGCAGGTATTCATGCGACAGTCTGTGCCCAGATAGCCGGAACAGTCGAGCCAGGCGTCGGAAATCACGAATGGAACCTGACCGCTGTTCCTGATGGTCAGCGTGGCAAGAAATTCGTCCTGGATACTGTCGAATTGGAAGCGGACCTCTGCAGGTATGGATTCCATCCATGGAATGTCGGCGCCCCCTGTGACGGCTAGCGGGGCCAACTGGGTGCGGTCAGCACTGATCTGGATCGCGCCCAGGTCACGGATCGCTGAATCCTCACCGGTTGCTTTCCATGAAAACTCGAGGCTCAGTTGACCTCCAACGTCCAGCGTACTTTCCCCAAGCGGACTCACCGACAGGCCCTGATCCCACCCGCCCAGCTTCTGAGCGGTCACAACGATGGCGTGTCCTGATATGTTGACTATATCGACTGAAGAAGTCGCTGTCAGTCCAGAACGAACCCATCCGAAGTCCACGCCTGCCGGGGAGACCTCGATCTGAGGCCCTTCGGTCAGTTCGTCAGTCGAGGTGTCCGATGGAATAACGGAGTCGGACTCTGCCGCGTCATGTGCATCCATACAGGCATCGCCACCCCCATCCACGTGGCACTCGACTGTGGCATCGGCCACGCAGTCGTGTCCCGCTGTTGAGCCCGCGCCGCATCCCGACATCAAGCCTACCAGCAAAATGTTCAAGAAGGCATTCCAGCCGGTTACATCAATTGGACGTCCAGAAGGAAATGCAGACTGTCCAGTCAGTATTCGCATATCTTGTTTGCCTCGCCAAGACCGATGTCAATCGCCCTGAACCCAAGCCAATGCGAGCACACAGGATGTGACCAGATTTGCAGCTCGGCAATTTCTCCGTCGATGGTTTGCTGGTGGGTTGAATCGGAGCCAATGGTTACGGAACCGGGATTACTTGCCGGCTGGACGCCATATGCGACGTCAATGATTTCCCATTCATCCGCGTCCGCCCCGCCCGTTTCTGATATTAGCAAGGCCGAATAGTAAGTTGAGTGAAGGACAAATACGAGGCTATACCACACACCCGCGAGAATCTGGTAGGTTCCGACCCCACCGATCTCCGCCCCCCCAGGAACCCATGCCACCAGGTTGGCCGTCGACTGACCCGATGGAACAACTGCAACGTTGTAGTGCCCCGAACCGACCAGGGACACCGTCGACGGACTGATTGAATCGAGCTTGAAACGCATCATTATTGAGAAACCGCGGTAAGTGTACGTCCCTGACACACCTAAACCGGTAGCCGAAATTTGACTGCTCGCCGGAATTGCGAAAAATTGCCCAGAACCGGGCCCACCGAAAGTCAGGGAGTAGCCAGGATCATCTGGCGAACTGCCGGGAGGCGGATTCGAAGGCCCCGTGATCCCGTAGGATCCGGATGACCCGCTTCCAAAGCCAGACCCATCAATCGGGCCAGCGCTCGAAAAGGAACTTCCGTAGGCTAAGAATGCGTTGGTGCTTGGCGGGACTGTATGGCATGCCGACTTCCCATCGCTGAAGATGTCTTTCCATTCATCAGTATCCTCCAGTACGCTATAATAACCGTTCCAGTTGAAGTCGTACGCATAAGGTTCATCAGGGCTGGCCGGGGTGTCGGGATCTGCATCGAAATCGATGGAACATACCCCCCCACCGCATTCAGGACTTGAGAACTGGTCCAGAAGCGCCCACCGTCCCCAGGCGCACCACCAATTTGTCGAGAGAGTTTCAGAATGGCCGGTCTCGAAGATTTCGGCTTCATCAAGTGGCGGTTCGCCACCGCGGCTGAATCGCGCGAAGTAAGAATTTGATTCGGCTGGCGAACCACAGTTGATGGCGCATTCGCGAATCATTGAGGTGCAGCGGCCCTCGACACATGCGCCATAACTGCAGTCGTCATCGAGGTGGCAGGTCGGGCCACATATGCCGGGTTCACAATCTTGATCAGAACTGCAGGTCGAACCGAATGTAGAAGGATAGCCGGTTTTCCGTGCCATCAGGCCCGAAGTCCCGTAGAAGTAGTTGCTAATCGAGACTCTATTGGGAATGTCGGTGTCGAGAGAAACTCCAAGACAATGTCCAATCTCATGGGAGGCTGACTCGGCTGAGTAGTAGGCATTTGCTGTTTCAGACATGAGCGGCCGGGTTGACGGGTACACCGATAACTCGTACACGTTTTCGCCACGGTCATAGAAGTGATCGGAAAACAGGAACTGAAATATTTTCGAATACCTTCTGGCTGAATAGAAGTACTTGTTGAAGAAGGCGCTTGCTGCATGAACCGTATATCTTTGGTAAAGCAACTCGCCCGGGATTGGGGAGCTCGTAAATACATGGAGTTTTGTATGATATTCAAGACTGGAATCATTCGGGCAGGCGCCAGAAGAAATGAGGGCTTCAGATTGTCTGCATTCCAATGGTTCCAACGCGAAAGTGTAGTTGAGATAAGCTATTGCAAGCTCACCGAGCGTGTGTTCGTGGACGGTTCCTGAAATGTATCCATAAGGGTCCGATGTCCCTGCAGCCTGAACGTAGATGTCATACACCGTGGGGTCGGGATTGTCCATCGATGAAAGGGGGAGCTTCTGACAATAGGAACATGTTGAACTCATCGTCGCATCGGAGCATGTTCCAGCGCTCCATAGTGGCGAAACAGGGGTCTTCTGACATGACTTCTGCATACCGTAGACTTCGGCGAAGTCTGAAGCACCGTCCGAGTCGCTGTCTTGCGGTACAAAGTGTGCATAGGCCGCAAACTTTCTGCCGTAGGTTGTTGAACAATTTGAAGATGGTCCGCTTGAATCGTCACATGTTCCGAGTACGCTCTCGATTTCCCTCGACAGGCCATCGCCGTCACAGTCGGAATACAGCAATGTTGAAGGACAAACGGCAGTTCCCCAGCCCGATTTTCTAACATGGAACAACCGAGCGTTCATGACGGCGTCAGCGACGTCGGCCCCGACAACTACCGAGGCGGCACTGGCAGTCCATGGAACCGAGTAGACACGGCTTAGCGTGCCGATGTCATCATCATTAAATACGTATGAACCGCAACTTCCACTGGAGCAAGACAGCGTCGAATTGTTGAACACGTACAGAACGGAATCCGCGTATGATGATGGATTGAACGACAAGTCACTAGATTCCGTATTTTTTCCAACAAAAATCTGGTCCCCTGCCCTGACGGGTTTGGAAAGAAGCTCCCATCCGCCAAACGCGGTGTCATTGAGGGATAGAAGTGTAGTTCCATTTTCCTTCAAAGAAATGTCACAGGTGCCGTGATTGTTACTCATATACCCGTGTACGAGGAATGTCACGAACTTGTCCTCTGAAACTGAGAATGTCACCTTCGACGCGAAGCTATTGGCCGTCCAGTCATCGTTCACAGCAACAAGGGTTCCAGAAGATTCGTCGATGACCCTAATGACTGTGTCTGGAACATTTGACTCGCCAGTCAGGGCCTTGAGGTCGGACGTCTGGATTTCATAGGTTCTGCCCGCATATGCCGCGAAGAATCCCCGATATATCTTGCGAACTCCAGTATTCTTGCAGATTGGTTTGTAGGTGCCTCCTGAACAAGAGAATACCGTCGTAACACCCGATGTTTGACTATCGGGGAGCGCGTTATCCCCGGCCAGCTGTAGTTCGAGGGGTGTGTCAAGCCCTTTGGCCCTTAAAGATTCGGAGCCATATTCATATGGGTCGGCATCCGTATCAGGTAACCATTCGCCTAATGCCTGCGAGTAAATGTCTGATATTGACTGGATCTCATTTTCGATCAATGACAAACACTTCGCATCATACTTGTGGCACGTCGATTTTATTAGGATGGTCTGTTCTGCCACGAGGTCTGGATCGCTGTAGGAAACCCCAGCTACTGAAGTGCTCCAAATCATTACTGCGAGTACTGTCATGTCAGTCTTGCGAGATACCATCGTGCGGCCTCCATGAAGTGCTTTTCGGAATTCATATTAGCGAGATCGGGGACTCAGCACAATACGGTCCGCCTCCGCACGGCGGCATCGCGCTGGGACTGGACCGCATGATCATGCTTATGACCGGCGCGTCATCGATCCGCGACGTGATCGCCTTCCCCAAAACCACCAGCGCGTCCGACCTGATGACCGATTCCCCGTCCGACGTGGACGAAGACCAGCTCAAAGACCTGCACATCGGCATCAGGAAGTAGGGCTGTCAGCGGCCTGGCCGCCGATTGACATCACAACGAAACTGTCATCGCCTAGCGAATCCCGGTGTGCCGGGGACGTTTCTGTATCTGTCAGCACCACGTCCGTTCTTCCACGGCGGGGACACATGACGGTGAAATCGAGTCGAATTCGATCGTACGGGGCAGGTAACAGCCTTCGGCGTCGTTTTCGTCGTCCCCGGACAGTTTTTCAAGCCGGATGCCTGTCAATTCGATTTCGTATCGGTTCAGTCCAGCTTCAACAATGACCATCGTGCCCGCGGTGACCTGGTATTCCACATTACCTGCCGGAGTCCGGACCCAGGCCGCCGTGTCCGAAACAACTGCCACATCGTAAGTGCTTCCGACATCGGGAAGACCATCGGTCCCGCATTCAAGCGACACGAAAAAGCCGGCGGACACCTTGTCGCAGCCCGCCGATTCCGACGGGATGTTCACGGACAGGTAAACAAGCCAGTTGTCCCGGAGCCATTCGCCATGCGCCGTATCGGGATCAAAGCATGCGGGATCGCCGATTTCGCCGCCGTTGGTACTGCATGAGTACCGGAATTCTTCGAGGGTCAGGCCGTCCGAGACAGCGTTATCGCCGAACAGAACGGATGTTTCAATCGGGCCGCCTTCCGTGACGCACCGACCGAACTTTTCCACGACACCGCCGCAATCCGCGCACGCCGAAAGCGTTGCCACCAGCATAATCAAGTCGGCGAGCGCCGACGCACGAAGATTTACCGAATGCCGCGCACGGGGCAATTCCCTGTCAGGATTCCGAGTGTCCAACATGATGACGCCTCTTTGATGCACAACCCGTGACGGCACAATCACCGTCACTACGGAGCACACTCTTTGCCGCCAGTTCCTAAGTCACATTCCAACGGACGTTCAATCACGAGCAGTTGCAGCTCCGCGCGAAGGACGTCGATGCATTCGCGCATCCGGCGATGCTGGTATGTTTCGGCCATAACGTCCCATTGTTCCGGCCCGATTGGCCCCAGGTCATCGACGTCGATCCGCATCGACCCGACGAAATTAGGCATGTCCGCCGGCGCCAACCGGCGGTAACAGATGATGTCCAGCATCGCACGAACCGGATCGGCCACCAGCGCGTGCTGGCCGGAAAATTCATGCCTGCCGACGGCCATTGGGCCAGGTCCGAGTGTGCAGGAACATGCAAACCAGTTCCAGTGGAATTGCACGGGTGGTATCCTGCCCCCGGCGGTCCGCGGGAGTCTTGATGTTTCCCATACCAACGCCCCATGAAATTCGAAAAATATTCAGTGTTCCCGGCAGGTTTGAAGCGGCGACCTGTCGCGGGCGAAATCGCGGAATCGAGGTGTTCGGGGTTCTGAACACCGCCGGCAGGCCTGAAAACCTTGGAATTACCGTCTGCCACCCGGAACAGGCCCACGACGCGCCGTTTGTGACAGACGACTTTGCCATGGCATGGTCGCCCGCGCGCAGGGAAGCTTCGTCGGACATGGAACTTCAGAAAGACGTCCGGATGCTTCTTCCAGAGGTCGCGGAAAGAATCAAGGATGCCGCCTGGCTTCGGTATCTGGTCGACGCGCCCACGAATGCCGTGGCTTCGTGGTCGTTCACGCCTGCCGGACTGCCATGCGTCCTGACCGACGAAATGATCGCCGCGACACAAGGGCCGTCGGACCTCGATATCCGCGTCCAACTGCATTCGAACTGCGTCCAGAAATGCCTTTTCTGCCCGGTCACCAGTCCGGCATATTCCGAACAGGATCAGGCCGGCGACCTTTCCTTCATAACTGAGCTCGCCCGACGCGTCGTCGTCCCGGCCAGGCGTAACGGACTGTTCACGACATTCAGGCTGGACTCCGACGATCTGTCATCGCACAGATACCTGCGTTCGATTATGGAAGTGGTTTACGAATCGGCCGGCTGTCCGCTTCATTTCGTCGTTCCGGCCAACCGGCTCGCATCGTCGGCCGTCGCCGGGGCGTTTGCCAGGCTGCCGGGGCTTGTCGGTCTGTCCACGACGATCTTGGGGGCCACGGCCGCAACTCACGACCTGGTGGCAGGTCGGCCCGGGGCGTTTGCCGAAACGGTCCGGGCCCTGAAAAACATCTCTTCACTGCCGTTGCAGGTTCAGGGGCACATGGTGCTGACTTCGGACGCGTGCGGTGAAATCGGGCCAACGGCAGCGATAATTGCCCACTTTGGTATCGACGTGCTGATTCAGTGCCTGATCGCCGACTGCTGGCGACATGAAGTCGTCCTGCCCCGGGTCACCCCGGACCTCGAAACCGTCCGACACGGCATGGAAAAAGCTTGCGAACAGCTTCTGGACGCATCGGCAACAGTGAACGTGCGCCTGTCGGATTTCCCGGTGTGCGCAATTCCGTCCGCATTGCGTCACCTGGCGTGCGATGAGCATCCGCGGGAAAGCCTTTTCAAATACCGGCTTCCGGACGAGTGTGGCGCCTGTGTTCACCGGGAAAGCTGCATCGGACTTTCTTCTGTGTATCTGGATCGTTTCGGCGCCAGCGGTATTCGCCCGGAAGCGCGTCATACAAGCGGCCGTTAATTCCATTCAGGAATCGTCACCGGCGCAGGGATCTGAAGAAAAGCAGGACTCGGGCGAGTTTGACCAGGGGAATCATCATCATGGGGGCGACGTGGTTGGACGGGCGGCACCTGATGCACGTTTCGATGTGGTCGGCGGCCTGTTCGACCGTCATCATCATGGGCTGGACCGATCCCTTGGCCATCTTGGTCCGGATGTACCCGAACCTGACGTTGGTCACGGCCAAGCCCCTGCGGCGGACCACCCGATCCAGCGACAGCATGTACCGCGTGAACCCGGCCTTTGACCCGGAATATGCGGGCGAATACGGGCTGTTCAGTTCGTCCGCCAGGCTGGATATGCCGATGAAGTGGCCGTTTTTGCGTTCAATCATACCGGGAATGACGGCGGCCGCGGTTTTCACCATCCCCATCAGGTTGACGTCGAACACGGTCACGTCGCGTTCCAGGTGCGCCAGGTCGATTTTGTCGCCGATGCCCGCGCAGTAAATGCAGACGTCCGGTCGCATCGTTTCCGCGAGCCCGGCGATTTGGGCCGGGTATTCGGGCGCGGTCACGTCGCAGACCCGGTGGGTGTACGACGAATCGTCGATCGGCGACGGACTGCGCGAAATGCCCGCTGTTTCCCAGCCCGCGGCCAGCAGCCTGCGCGTGACCGCCAGCCCGATGCCATCCGAATTACCGATGAGTATTACCTTTTTTTCCATGCCGTCACCTGTCCGCAAGCAAGGTCGGGGGCATCGGGAAAGTCCGTTGCGCCGTCGACCGGTCAATCCGGATCAGAACGTCGCCCCGCGAATCATGTCGCAGTTCAGGAACGGTTTTGATGCCGCGGACCACCACGGCGACGCGCAGGCGCCCAGCACCGCGCCCATGTAACGCCAGGCCAGGCCGGTGTCGCATAAATCGTACGACAGCGGGCCGTCGGGCACGTCCGCCGAAAACACGTCGTACAGGGTCTTCAGCTGGGCATCCGTGCGGTCACCGATCAGCGCCGCGTGCGCCTCGTCGATGCGGGCGTGCAGGAACCGTACGTCGCGCCACGTCAGCGGCAGGCCGGAGTTGCCGGACATCAGGACCAGTTCGCCCAGGTCCGAGTAGTGCGGATCCGCGGGCGGGGTCAGGCCTTCCAGTTCATCCAGGCGTTTGTCCACGCGCCATGCCAGTCCCGCCAGCAGTTCGTTGGCGACATCGTCGCGGCCCGCCAGCCACGCGTGCATGATGGCGGATTCATGGAAAGAACGCTGGATCTGGTGGAAGTCGTTTTTCAGGGCGTCTTCCTCGCCGAACAGTTCCGGATTGGTGTCATTGTGGATGCCGTCGCCGCAGTTCAGGTCGCCCGGGTCGCCCCCGTGGAACAGGCGCAGCGTGGTGGCGGCCTCGCATTCGATGTTCCCCAGATCCAGCCACAGGAAGGCCAGGTCCTCGTCCGGGTAGTAAATTGTGCCGTCCTTGTCCACGGTGGCAATTTTCCAGCCGTCCGCGTCGACCTGCGCGGCCCATGCGCGGTAAATTTCCATTGCTTCCGAGATGTCTTCCCGCAGCCCGTCCATTTCCGGGTCGGTTTCGTCGTTCATGGGCGGGCACGCGGCCAGCGAAGCCAGCGCAATCATCATGTGGCCGATGTCGTCCTTCGAACGTTTGTTTTTTGCGTAAATGTCGCCCCAGTAAGGGTTGTCGGGGACGTGGACGTATTCGCACGCGCCGTTGTCCATGCCCGGCCAGTTCAGCGAATAGTCGATCGAGTATTCATGCCCGTCCTGCGCGTAATCAATCAGGACGCCGCCCGTGTCGGCAGTGGCGGGCCTGGGGTATGACGCGCGCGACAGGACCTGCGTGTTTTCCCATTCCGGGAAGGTCGGGCTGCGGAAGGTCATCGCCCAGGAATTGAAACCGCGGACAATGCGGCGCACCAGTCCGAAGTCGCGGGCCCGGCCGTCCAGCGCCGCCGCGTAGCACGCACCGACCAGCATCGGGCCGGTCCGCATGCCGTTGTTGTCTGCGCCGTCGGGCGAATGCGTGAAAGTCACCCTGCCGTCCAGTTTGGACATTGTGATCCCGGACCACCAGGTGCCGTACCAGTAAGGGCCATCGCCCCCTTCGGGCGGGCGTGGCAGGCCGTGAATGCGTTCGTCGAGCACGTCGAAGTACCGCGTTTTCTGCAGGATGTCGATGTACACCGCCGTCACGCGGTCGATTTCTTCCTGGGTGACCGGTTCGCCGCGGTCCGGCCGCACGTACGTTTCGGGCCCGGTGTCGCCGGGAATGTCGGTGTTGATGGTGTCTTCGCCGGGGATGTCAACGCCCGAGTCCGCCACGGCGTCGTCGATCGTGTCCGATGCGTCCCGTCCGGCGTCAACCGGCGCCCCGTCGTCCGCGATGACGGTGTCTTCAATCGCGTCCGGAACGCCGTTATCGGCGACCGCAAGATCGTCGCCGGGCTGGCCGCCGCCGCAGCCGGCCGGGGCCAGCAGAATCAGGGAAGCCGCGAATATCCAGTATTTCTGACGCATGAGGGGACTCCATCCAGGCAATTTCAGCGAAAGGTCCGACCATCGGAACACGGGGCAATCTTAATATGAATCCCTGTTTCCCGCGCCTGCGGATTTCGCGCCGCCCTTGACTGATTCGGTGTCCGGACGGAACATCTGCACCGGAATTCATCCGGGGTGTCCCGATGCCAATGGCAAGGGTGAACGGTGTCGATCTTCATTACATTGAACACGGCCATGGTCCGCTGAATGTAATCATGGGGCACGGGCTCCTGGTTTCGTCCAGCATGTGGCGCGACGATTACTTCCCGCGCTTCCCGGAAAGCTGGCACGTGTACGCGCTGGACCTGCGGGCGCACGGCGGGTCGTCCGGCGTACAGACCGGGTTCACGTTCAGGCAGATGGCGGACGACATATCGGCCTTCGCGCGCGCCATGGGCTTCGACCGGTACGTGTATGTCGGGATTTCCATGAGCGGCGGCGTCGGCGTGCAGCTTGCGCTGAACCACACGGCCGACCTGCATGGGCTGGTCCTGATATCGCCGGTCACCGGGCTGGGACCGCTCGCGGGGCCTCTGACATCCTTTTTCGGTCCATTGATGGCCGGGAAACGTCCCCTGGTGAAGAAGGCCATGGAAGCGTCGTTCATGCGCGAACGCGATCCCGCCGTCGTCGAAGCCATGACCGACGAGGGCATGCTGGTCACGCGGGCGGCCCTGAAGGAATTCCTGGGCCCGAAGAACATCATTGATGGCCTCGATCGTCTTGGATCGCTGCCGTTCCGTTCCATGGTGATGATCGCTGAAAAGGATACGGTCCTGCCGGTTGACCTGCAGCACGAACTGGCCGCGCGTCTTCCGAACTGCCGCAAGGTGTTCCTGCCCGGAATGGGGCATGGATCGATTGCCGAGGAACCCGATCTGTACGCCGGTCACATCGTGAATTTCATCAACAGCCTGGCCGATCTTCATGCGCCGGACGTACCCCCCGCGGGGTGACTGCCGGATCGCGGTGGACGTCAGACGACCTGAAACGTGGTCACGATCGCGTCGGTGTTGCGGCGAACCATTCCCATTCCTTCCAGGTAGAGCAGGTGGGCCAGCGCCTCGCCGACCGCGAACCATTTCTGCGTCAGGGGGAATTCGTCCCACGACGCCGCGCGGATATCCCACGTCATGCGCGCGGCGACGTCATATGCCGACAGCGGGCCGTGACCCAGGATGCCGAGGGCCTCGCGCGCCCGTTCGTCGTGATGCGCGATCAGTTCGTCCACCCGCCCGGCCAGGTCGGCAAACGGCGTGCGGTGACCAGGCAGGACCATGTCGACCGGCAGGTCCCTGACGCGCGCCAGGCTGGCGAGAAACTGTTTGAGAGCGTTGTCTTCCCACGCCCATGATTCGATATGGGGCGTGATGTCGCCCAGGACGTGGTCGCCGGAAAACAGTACCCGTCGATCGGGTTCGTACAGGCAGACATGCCCCCAGGTATGCCCAGGCGTGACGACGCAGCGCAGACGCCAGTCGCCCACCGTGATGACGTCGCCGTCGTCGACCAGCGTCAGTTCCGGAACGTTTTCGGGTTTGTACTTGATTCCGGGGTGCGCCGTCAGGGCATCTTTGAGTTCTTCAGGGTCGAAACCGTTCGCGATCGCGAATCCCATCACGTGGCGCCAGTCGATGCCGCCATTGAAGAAGCGGGCCTCGACGCGGCCCATGTATATGCGGGCGCCCGGCGCGGCCAGCCGGCCAACCAGACCGGTGTGATCCGAATGCAGGTGGGTCAGCACGAAGTCGGCGTTCGACAGGTCCACCCCGATTTCGGCCAGGCCGGCCTGCATGGCATCGAAACACGCGGTCCGGTTGAATCCGGTATCGATGACCAGGCTGCGGCCGCCGTCGCGCACGACCCACGAATTCAGTTCCTTAAGCGGGTTGTTCGGCAGAGGAACCCTGATTCGGAAGACGTCGGGGACAACCTGTTCAATCATGCGTTCACCGCTTCGAAACCTTCGGGACTGAAAGCCAGATTAGCACCCGGGACCGTGGCGTTCAAATGTTCGTGTAGAATGGCCCCGGGATTTCACGGGCCTGGCGTGATGGCGGGGCGCGGCGGAAAAAGGGCGGCGCGGGAACAGCGGACCGTCGAAACGATGATCGGCATGTACTGCCGAGGCGCGCACGGCACCGGTACCGGCATGTGTCCGGTCTGCACGGAACTGGTCGAATATGCCCGTCGCCGCGTCGAACGCTGCCCCTTGATCGCGGAAAAGCCGGCCTGCAGCAAGTGCCCGGTACACTGTTATTCGCCGGAAATGCGCCGGCGGATTCGCGAAGTGATGCGTTACGCCGGCCCGCGGATGACATACCGCCACCCGGTCATGGCGTGGTTCCACCTGCTGGACACGCTCCGTCCCTTCCGTCCCCGCACGGGAAAGTGACGTTGCCGGTTTACCGCCAGCAGCACCGGGTTCAGTCTTCGGGATGTGGCGTCCGCCTGGCCGACTTGTGGGCGGAATGGATCTTTTTTGATTCGAGGCGGCGTTGCACCGACCCGAGAGTGGGGCGGCCTGGACGACGCCTGCGGGGAACGTGGTTCCTTGCCGTAAGGATCACGACCAGCCTTTCAAACGCGGCTTCCAGGTTTTGGGGCTGGGAACGGCGTTCAGTCGCCATGATGACAGTGCCCGATGGCAGGTGGGTAAGCCGCACGCCGGTCTCGCGTTTGTTGCGATGCTGGCCGCCCGGGCCGCTGTCCTTCACGAATTCCACCGTGCATTCCGTCTCCAGCGTCTCGCGGTCGACCGGATATGGCGGGGGTCTGCGAAGGGTTTCTTCCATGATGCCTCAGCACATCGCCTTCATCGCCGGCGCGATCAGCTTGGCGACATCTTCCAGGAACGCTTCCTCGGGCGGCCCGAACCGGCCGGCCACCGTGCAGTCGATGTCGATCTGGCCGACTATCCCGGCCGTCGCCGGGTCCCGGACCAGTACGACGATTTCGGACCTGGTTTCCAGGTTGCACGCCAGGTAGTTGTCCAGTTCGCGCACGTCGTCGACAAGCTGGTTGCGGCCGGTGGCCACCGCGGTGCCGCATACGCCGCGCCCCACCGGTATGCGCACGTGGTCGGTGTCCGGGCCGACGAAAGGCCCGAGGTGCAATTCGTTGTCGCGCAGGATGTAAACGCCGACCCAGTAAAATTCGGGGAAGGCGTCCTTGATCGCCTGCATGACCGCCAGGAGCGTGGCGGCAGGTCCGTCGGCCGCACTGGCGATGCGGGCGATGCGTTCGAGCAGGTCGTGATCGATCATTTATGACTCCGGAACGGGCGAATATGATTCGCTCCTACAAGGACACGGGCGAATGTGATTCGCCCCTACAGGGCCGTCATTCGCCGGCGCAACCCTGGCGGTTGATGCAGGCGTTGCACTTGTCCACGAATTCTTCCGTCGGGTCGGGTTCAGCCGACAGCTTGCAGAAGCCGTCCATCATCAGGAAGCGGTTGTGAGTATTTTCGCCCAGGGCCTGGTAGTGCGGGTCGCATATGAATCGGCCCCAGACCACGTAATCCTTGCCCGGATGCATGCCATAGCAGAAGATCCCGCAGTTGGAACCTTCGCACCAGGCGCTCTTGCCGGTGCTGTTTATGAAGGTGATGCCAGCTTCTTCGGTATCCGGATTGCCAAACCCGAGATCGGCGGCCGCGCAGTTGCAGCATTCGCAGTCCCACGGGCATTCCGACAGATCTTCAACTACATTGACCACGTTGACCGTGCCGCGGAACATCACGTAACCGTCGGCCCACTGGCACGCGACGGCGTCTGAAGCGTTCATTACGTCGTCCAGGTCGACGATTCTGAATTCCGCGGGCAGTTCGCACTCGCCAAGCAGGGAAAGGTCGCCCAGTTCCGCCAGCCTGTCGCCCGAACATGCGTCGAGGGCGGTCGCGCAGACCAGAATAATAATGGCAATGTGTTTTTTCATTCTGAACGGTTCCGTTCCGGATGCGGGATTCTATCAATCGGGCCGGGCGGGCTCAAGCCTGCAATGAATGGGCTTGCTTCAGAGGTAGCCGCAGTTGCCGTTCGGGTTCGTGAAGCGTTCGGTCGGGGTGGCGTCGGTTGACAGCTTGCAGAAACCTTTCAGGCGAAGGCTTCTGTCATAGGTGAACCCGGCGGTCGACCCATGCGCGCCGCACTGGAATTCGCCCCATACGACATAGTCGTGGTCTTCATGCAGGTCATAGCAGAACAGGTCGCAGTCGTTGCCCTCGCAATACACGTCCAGGTCGGCAATGTCGTTGAAGATGGCAATTTCTGTATCGGCAGAATTCTGGTCCTTGAAGACGAAATCAGCGTACGTGCAGTTGCAGCAGGGGTTTTCTTCACTGCAGCCGATCGTGGTCGTCATGATCTGGCTGAGCTTCACAGTTCCCCTGAACATGACTTTCTGTCCTTCGTGCGAACACGCCTGTTCATCGGTGGCCGTCAGCACTTCGTCCAGGCCGACAACCGTGTAACCGTCAGGCAGTTCGCATTCGCCAAGAAGGGCCAGATCACCCAGGGCGGTCAGGTCGTTCCCGTCACCGCATGCGGTCAGCGAAACTGCCAGCGCGATCGCGGGAAGCATAGTTGCGACAGTCCTTTTCATAGCGGACCTCCAATTCAGGATGCACAAGTCTATGAATCGGCCCGGCCGGGTTCAAGCCAATATGGCAGATCGGTGACAAAACCCGATCGGTCAACCGGGATGGCGGATGAAGGTGCCGTTGTCCAGTTCCAGGAACGCCTGTTCGAGTTCCGCCTGGGTGTTCATCACAATCGGGCCGCCCCAGGCGATCGGCTCGCGAAGGGGCCTGCCGGAAAGCAGAAGGAACCTGGTCCCGTCCGCGCCCGCCATCGCCCTGACAGTGTCGCCGTCGCCCATCAGCACCGCCTGCCTGTCCGCAAGCATTCCTGAACCAGGGGACCCGAATTCCGCCGATCCCTGCATTATGTATGCGAACACGGTGTTTTCCGGATCGACCGGCGTCCGGAACTCGCGGCCGGCCTCGACGCGGACATCCAGGTAAAGCGGCTTCACGTACCGGCCCTGGAACGCGCCCGCGACGCCGTCGAATCCGCCCGAAATGACGCGCGTCAAACTGCCTTCCCGGGCAACCTTGGGCACGTTCGCGGACAGGATGTCGCCATACGCCGGCGTGGCGAATTTTTCCGCGGCCGGCAGGTTCAGCCACAACTGGACGCCAAACATCCGTGGAGCCGGCTTCGGCATTTCCTGGTGGATGATGCCCGATCCGGCGGTCATCCACTGGCAGTCGCCGTCGCGGATCACGCCGCGGTTGCCCAGGCTGTCGCCGTGTTCGATGACGCCCTGGACAAGGTACGTGATCGTTTCGATTCCCCTGTGGGGATGCCACGGGAAGCCCGCCACGTAATCGCGCGGGTTCGTTGAGTCGAACGCGTCCAGCATCAGGAACGGGTCGAAATCGACCACGTCGGGCCGCCCGAGGACCCTGACCAGCGACACGCCGGCGCCGTCGGTGGTTGGATGTCCGGTGACCAGGCGTTTCACCCCGCGAATCCTGTCCATGTGCCACCCACCTTGAAGTGCCCGATCAGGATAATTCAAATCGAGGATTCAGGTATTTCCAATCGTCCAGATTGCTATAATCCCGCCGGCTTTTGAAAACCGGTGCGGAAGACGACGATGCTGATGCGGAAACTGGCGGTTGCGGTGGTGTTGGTGCTGGCGATTGGCTGCGATACGGGCCCTGGCGGCGACGATTCCGGGCAGGCGGGCGATCAGGGTGGTGCCGACGAGGGGGCGCCGGCGGACGTCCTGGTCGAACAGGATACGGGGCGCGATCTGGGCGGGCCGGGCGATACGGCGGAACCGGACGCGGCCGCGCAGGATTCCGTGGTCGTCGACGTCGGCGGCGACGACGTTGCAGTCGCGGATACCGGGAACGAAGTGTTCACGACCGGGCTCTACGCGGACGAACCGGACGCCGCGCATTGCGTGGCCGGGGCCGCCAGCGATTACCAGAAACAGATTGTCCTGGATCGCGTGAATTACATCAGATCCCTGCACGGCCTGTACCCGGTCGACTACAACCCGGAATTTGACGGACTGACGGCCGAATGCGCGCTGATCATCGCGGCAAACCGCAAGCTGAGCCACACCCCCGGCACCGATTGGAAATGCTGGTCGCAGGACGCGTACGACGGTTGCAACACCAGCAATATTTACGTCCAGTGGGGCCGCGACCGCGACGATTTTTCCAGCCTTTCGGTGGTCGATTCGTTCATGACCGACGAGGGCGTCGATTCGCTGGGCCACCGGCGCTGGCTGGTAGACCCCTGGCTGGCGTACATCTCGTTCGGGCGGGTCGACACCGGCATTCCCGGCAACAACACGACCGGCGCGGCCATCCGCGTCATCAACGATGAAATGCAGTCCGTCGGCGGCAGCGGGCTCGAATTCGTGGCCTACCCGTTCGAATCGTATCCGGCGGAACTGTACAACGACGACGTGATGATGTCCCTGACCGTCATCGGTTCGACCGTTTCCAAGTGGAGCGATGCCAACAGGGCCGGTTTTTCGGGCGCGATCGTTACGGTGACGGGCCCCGGCGGGTCAGACATCCCGGTCAGCAACATCCTGTATGACGACGACGGGTACGGCGTGCCCAACAACATCCGCTGGTTCGCGACCGGCGTGGAACCCGGCGTCAGGTACGATGTCGGCGTGGCCGGGGTCGACGTCGACGGTTCGTCCAGGGACTATTCCTGGTGGTTCGAACTGGACTGAACGCCTGACGGCCCCGATGTCGCACCCCGGCGCCCGCGCGAACGCCCGGCCGTTTTGAAAAACAACGCCGAAATCTTATTATTGCGACCGGAAATCACGGGAAGTCGTCGCCATGAAGAACATTTCGCGGGTACTGGTTGCAACCGTGGCCGTCTCGGCCGCGCTGATGACGCAGGGTTGTTACGAACCGCCTGAAAGACTTGAAATGTCGGCATCGGACGCGTACACGCGCATCGCCGACAACGTTCGCCGGATGATGGGCAGCCTGGACTGGGACATGCGCGTCGTCGAGGAATTCCCGCTGATCCAGAAGCTGTACAGGCTGGTCGACGGCGGGATGTCGTGTTCGGCCGAAATGCTGTACGACCCTGACACCGGCGATCCGATCGGCCCCGGTCCCGAGGTCTGCGCATACGAACCAGGCCAGGAAGACCTGGTCCTCGCATTTGACGAAACCGGCGAAAACCTGTTGAACCTGCTGCACGACTACGTCTTTGTACCCGCGCAGATCGAATCGGAGGGGGTCGGCGCCATCATCCTGCTGAAGCCGGACATCTTCTGCGAAATGTTCTCGAACGGGGCCGAACCGGACGGCGGGGAAACGACCGAAACCGACGAATTCAGGTTCTGCAGCGACCTGCTGACCGCGGTGCCGATTCGCCTGGACGTTTACTCATACTGGGAAGACTCCTTGAACATCGACGTGCTGGTCGGCGAATCACGCACGTTCGCCGCAGGATTCTATATCTGGGGAGACAACATTTCCGTCGATGTCGATCTCGGGTGGCTCGCGGGCGCGCTGGACATCGTGAACAACCTGTTCCAGCTGGATGACGGCGGGAAACTGTACGACTCGCTGACCGCGAAGGGCCGCGTGGCCGCGTACATTTCGCGCGATTACAACGGGTATCACTACATCCACGGCGAAATCTACGACGACGCCGGATTCACGCTGCGCCGGCCGGAAGGCGAATTCGCGGCGGAATTCGACTACAGCGTGTTCTACATCTGGGCCGACGCGGACACGAACGAATTCCAGGTCGTCCTGTCGGCGCAGGATTTCGACGCATCGTTCCCGTACGGCATGTTTGTCGACGGGATGAACGCCTCGACCGGAGACCCCGCCACGGTCGACGGCTCGATCCGGGTGGATTCCGACGGCCTGGACCTGTGGGCGGTCGGCAAACCCGGCGAGGGGAACATCGTGATCCAGGGCATCGGCCTCGGCGCCGGTCCGTTCACCGCGTCGCACGACTTCGACACGCTTTTCGGGCTCGAACTGAACCCGGTCGGCGAACACACCTTTGACATGACGCTGTCGCTGGACGAAGATGGGCGTGTCCAGGGCGTCCTGTCGAAACTGATGGACCTGCGCATTGACTGGAACCTGGCCGCCGCGGCGGCCGACCTGCACGACATCCCGGTCGGAAAGGCGGACGAAACGTGGCGCATCCTGTTCGACGGAACCTCGCCGGCCTTCACGGTCATGGACGGCGTGGACGGCGACTGGGTCAGGGTCGATGGCGGCGCGCTGACGGTGTCGACGTCCGCATCCCCCGAATCGCCGGTGGTCGTGGCCCCCGGCCAGTGCCTGATTGCAACCGGCGACGACAGCGCGCCGCCGCTTACATCGATCGCGGCGGGCGAATGCTCTACCGCGCCGCTGCCCTGACACCGCCCTGAATTTCCGGGATTGGGATTATCGTTTCGCGGCGTCCGCGCGCCTGTCCTTGCGTCGGACGTACACCGTTTTTTCCACGTCTGCGACCACGGCGCCGGATTCGTCAAGAACCTGAACCGTGAATACCGGTTCCGTCTTACGGTTGTTGTCGGCCGCGTCGCGGATTTCGCGCAGTCTTTCCGGTGAAATCGCAAAACTCGCCGTCATCCGGCCGCGACCCGGCTTCCTGAACTGTATGGCGGCCGCCTTGTCCCAGACGATGTAGTCGCGGCCCAGGTTTTCCAGCAGCATCATCATGAAGAACGGATCGGTCATGGCGTACAGCGACCCGCCGAAGTGGGTTCCGACGTAGTTCCGGTTCCAGAACCTGAGGTTCAGTTCGACGTCGATGGATGTGAAATCGTCGGCGATGCGCGGCACCGTGATGCCGGCGCCCAGGTATGGCGGCCAGAAGCGAATCAGGCGCATCAGCGTCGATCTCTTCAATCCGGTAACCCCGCGAGTCAGTTAAGATAATCGCCGGCCAGCGCGTCGAAAAGCGGCGCGTTGACGTACAGGGCCTCCGCCGCCATGCGTGCCTGCGCGGCGTCGAATTCGGCCTTGCGCGCGGCCTTCAGGAACGGGCCGGCCACGTTCGGGAACAGCTCCAGCAGCAGTTCTTCCTTGTCGGTCCGCGCCAGTTTCACGCCACCGAATTCGGCCAGTTCCGGGTTGTCCTGCTTTTTGTACTTCGACGTGTCGTAGGGGACTTCGTCCCGGACGCCGGTCAGCATTTCGCGGAAGTCAGGGTCGACGGGAACCGGCGTGTGTCCGTATGATCCCTTGACCAGGTTGACGAACTGCTGGGACGGGTTTTCCCAGATCGGCTTGCCGTTATGCCTGTTGACCACGCACATGACCGCCTGAACGCCCACGATCTGGCTGGTCGGCGTGACCAGCGGCGGCAGCCCCGCGTCGAAACGCACCGACGGAACGTTATGCAGCACTTCGCCCATGTACTGCGAAAGGTTCGCCGTCTTCATCTGGGCGAGCATGTTCGTGTACATGCCGCCGGGAATCTGCGCCACGCGCACGATGTCGTCGGGCGGCGGGTAATTGAACCAGGCCTCGATTCGGTGGCAGGCATCCAGCAGGCGCTTGATTTTGAATCGGCGCGCAGCCGCGATCGCGTCGTCGAACAGTGCGTCGATTTCGGGGGGCAGCGTGTCCGTGGCGATGTCGAATTCGCGTGGCGGCAGCTTGAACTGGTCAAATTCGGCCAGTTCGTCGCGGAAGATACGCAACTGCGCGTTGATTTTCGAAACCGCGGCGGGATTGACGCCGGTATCAAGACCAAGCTTGCGCGCGAACATCTCGATGATTTCGTATGCCGGGGCCGCCGGACCGCCCGAGAAGGGCAGGGCGACGGTGTCGATGATGTCGGCGCCGGACACGATGGCCATCAGGCACGATGCCACGCCAAAGCCCGGCGTGCAGTGCGTGTGCATATCGATCGGGATATTCACCGCCGCCTTCAGAGCGGGAATCAGCCGTCCGGCCGTTTCCGGGTCGACCAGGCCGGCCATGTCCTTGATCGAAATCATGTCGGCGCCGGCCCGTTCCAGTTCGACCGCCTTGGCGACGAAGTAATCGACGCCGAACACGCGGCGCGGAAGCCTGCGCCCCTTGAATAACGCCTTCACCCGGTCGCCGGCCGTGAATTTCGGGTCCACCGTGTAGCACACGGCACAGTCGGCCATCCCGCCGCTTTCCTTCACGAACCTGATCGACGAACGCATGTTGTCGATATCGTTGAGGGCGTCGAAGATCCGCATTATGCCGATGCCTGAATGAATGGCGTTGCGGCAGAAGCCTTCAATGACGGCGTCCGGGTAGGGGTTGTAACCGAACAGGTTGCGCCCCCGCGACAGGGCGGTCAGTTTCGATGCGTCCCCGATGCCTGCCTTGATCGACTCAAGCCGCACCCATGGGTCTTCGTTCAGGTAACGCATCACGGAATCCGGCACCGCGCCGCCCCACACTTCCATCGCGAAAAAGCCCGCGTCACGGTAATACGGAAGGACACGGTCGACCTGGGACTGGTTCATGCGCGTCGCGAACTGCGACTGCTGACCGTCGCGCAGTGTCAGGTCCCTGATTAGAAGTTTTCCAGACATCCTGCAATCCTGCTGGTGATCGTCAAATCCACACGGGGCGCCGTCAGATCGACACGGTCGCTGTGACCGCGGGGCCGGTGGCCGTGAACGTCACGGAAACGATATCCGCGTCGGAGCACGTTGTGGTGTCGACGTTCTGGCTGCCAATCGTTTCACCGGCCAGGTCGACCGTGGGCGCCGCCGACTTCGGAACCGCGAACCACAGCGTGGTTTCGCCTGCGGCCTTCATGTCCAGGGCGATTACGACGGTGGTGGCGCCGGGCTGGATTTCCGTGAAGTACGCGAACCCGCCGGCCAGGGACGGCGTGGCGCCCAGGAATGCCGGGGCCGAACCGTCAAACGCGCGGACCGCGAAGACACGGGCCGAATTGGGGGTGTCCACCGTGAACTGCGCGCCGTCCGGGTTGATGCACTTGCCGCCGGCGGTCAGGAGCGTGCCGTCGAACGCGTCCAGCGCGATGAAGGAACCGGTGTCGTCCGGGAGGTCGAATGTGCGCGTCCTGGCGCCGTTGGACGCGGCCAGCGTGTACAGGTCCATGTTGTCCGCGAACCGGAAGAAGCCGGCGACGTAACCGAAATCACCGAGCCGGTCCATGTGCGCGTACCAGGTTTCCGGAATCTTCAACGTGACGAAGTCGGGCGACCACGGGTCGTGGATCATCGGGCGAAGCGCCTCAAATTCACGTCCGGGGTTCGTCATCGCACCGGTCGGGTTGGGGACGCCGCCGGTGACCGCCGCGAGCTGCTGCCCCAGGTAGTATTCACCCGGGCCCGGCACGCGGGTTTCCGGAACGCCGAAGATCCTGCCGGGGACGACACGGAAGGCGCCGTTGTCCAGGAAGGCGCGGTGCGACCATGACATCGCGGCCATCCACTGGGAGCCGTCGACCTTCGAAACCGGGGCGGCCCAGGACGCGTACGACGGCATCGCGGCGGCGATGAGGTCGGCATATTCGAGCCCTATCATCGAACCTTCGGCGATTTCGATGTAGACGTCGGCGCCCAGTGTAGTCCGCAGCGACTTCAGGAAGGCGCGCATCGAGGCAAGTCCCGTCTGGCCGGCGACCGAACCGCCATCGCCCAGGCAGGCCATGTCCACGCCGTACAGTTTCACATAGTCGTATCCCCAGGTCTGGACGGCCGTCTTGATGTAGTCCGTGGCCCAGGTCGCGGCGTCGGCGACAGACAGGTCCAGGATTTTCGAGGTGCTTCCGAGCCCCATGCGCACCATCGCCAGTTCGGTCGGTGCGAGCAGCCAGTCCGGGTGTGCCGTTGCAAATGCCGAATCGCCGTCGAACACGAACGGAGACAGGGCGATTCCCGCCAGCAGGGCGTGCCCCGTGATTTCGCCGGCCAGGACCTTCATGGCGTTCTGTCCGCCATCGGTCGGGAACCGCGTGGAGTCGGGGGCCTTTTCGGCGTCTTCCCATCCCTGGTCGATCAGGATCCCGGCGATGCCGGGGTGGCCCGCGACTTCGGCCACGAAGGTCGACACGTCGTCGGAATTCATCGAATCGAGCGCCACCGCGGCGGCGGCCATGGCCGGGGCATCGCGACCGTCGCCGATGCCGTTGAATGTCTTGACTGCGGCGCCGAACCGGGCAATCCCGTCGTACGCGTTGTCGGTGAAGTCAAGGTACGCCATTTCGGAGGTGATGATCCTGGACGGGCTGACGTAGGCGCCCTGGACCATCGTGGACCGAAGTTCAAAGAACGAGAGCGCCTCGTCCGCGCCCACAGCGAATGCTTCCAGCGGAACGGATTCGACGGCGACGCCGCCAAACCCGCGTTCGACGTTCAGGAAGCCGGCAACGACGCATTTTCCGGCCTTCGTGCAGATGGTGGCATTCCAGTTCGACAGGTAGCCGGGGGCGTTCAGGGTTTCAACCGCTTCGGTGACGTTCAGCGCTTCCGCATTGCCGTCATAGGAGATTTCGTGACCGTTCGTGACCATCATGGCGGAAGCGGTTCCGGGTCCAAGCAGGAGACCGGCGCCGTCCGAACCCTTCGCAACCACGGGTATGAGTTTCTTGACCAGGAAACCCTCGCGAATCGGCAGCGCCAGCATCAGTTTGATTGTTACCGACGGGTTGTTCCGGTGCAGGGATATGAATGTGCGCAGGCCGCCGATAGAGCCGGTCGGGATCGTTTCCATCATCAGGGTGACGCCCTCGTCCAGTCCGTCGCCCGTCCACGTTGCCTGCCAGCCGGCCCTCTGAGAGGGATCCTTCGACGAAATCACCGTAGTGCCCTCGACGCTGGAGATGTGCGCTTCCGAATGACCGTTGATGATGCCGTCCATGCCGGGGTTTTCGCCGATGTTGAAGGTGCCGTCGGCCAGGTTCAGGACAACCGTCAGGGTACCGTTGGTAACGGTCACCAGGTCGCCTTCCTCCTTCGGGTAGAAGGGGCCTTCGGGGATGTCGGCGCCGAGGTCCTGGAGCCCCATGTCCATCCACGCGGTGTCGGTGCCGGTGTCGATGGCCGTGTCTTCAACCGCCGTGTCCGCGACAATGTCGTTTTCGCCCGGGTCGCCGATCACGTCGACGGGATTCCCCTCGTCTTCGGTCGTTTCACCGCCGCCGCAGGCGACGAGGTTGAGGACCGTAAGGATTGAAGCCAGCAACAGGAATCTGCGCATCGTGAACCTCCCGGATTCTGTACGAGATGACAAGGCGCGATATCGCGCGCCGCAGGATTCTACAACGGGATAATGGTAAATGACAGCAGCGCCGGCGTGTCAATTGTCGCGCCTGTTGAACCAGCGCCACGTCCTGATGCCGCCGTTAAGGTTTTTCACGTTGAACCCGAGCGCCTTCAGGCGCCGGTACACGATGTATCCGCGCAGTCCGGCGGCGCAGTAGATCCCGACCTGCCTGTCGCGCGGGATCTCGTCAAGCCTGTCGCCGATCTGCCCCATCGGAATGTGAATCGCCCCGGGAAGCATCCCGTACATCGTTTCCGAGTCCTCGCGGACGTCCAGCCACACATCGGGCTGTTCCCACGGTTCGATCATTTCGACATCGCCGCGCAGCACGTTGGCGGCCACGAAACCGGCCATGTTGACCGGATGCTTCGCGTTTCCCCAGGCCGGGCAGTAAGCAAGTTCCACTTCCTCCAGGTCAAATACCGTCTGGCCGAAACGCATCGCCTGGGCGATTGAGTTGATCACGACGTCGGCCCCCTCGCGACCGACCACCTGCGAGCCCAGGATCTGGCCGTCGTCGTCGAACAGCAGCTTGATGTCGACGGGGGACGCGCCGGGGTAATAACCGGGGTGCTGGGACGGATGGACGTAAACCTGCCGGAAAGAGATGCCGGCGGCCTTGAGCTGCCGCGCGTTCAAGCCGGTCGAGGCGGCCGCGAGCCCGAACACCTTGACGATCGATGTGCCCTGCGAGCCGCCGTAAACGGAATCGCGCCCGCAGGCATTGTCGGCGGCGATTCTGGCCTGCCTGTTGGCGGGGCCGGCCAGCGGCACCCCCACGAAGGCGTCCAGCGTGTCGTTCCTGAACGCGATGGCGTCGCCGACCGCGAAGATGTCGGGATCGCTGGTCCGCAGGCGGTCATCGACCTTTATGTGACCGGTCTTCGTCAGTTCCAGCCCGGCATCGGCCGCCAGGTTCGAAACCGGGCGTACGCCGACGGACATAACGGTGAAGTCCGCAGGGATGACCGCGCCGCCCGCCAGGTGCACGCCGTCGTCCGAAATGGCGGTCACTTCCGCGCCCAGGTGGACCGTGACGCCGTTGTGACGCACCTCGTCCAGCAGTTGTGAGGCCATTTCCGGGTCGAGCAGCGGCACGACATGGTCCAGCTTTTCCACGACATCCACTGTGAGTCCCGCGTGCCGGAGGTTTTCGGCGACTTCCAGCCCGATGTAACCGGCCCCGACCACGACGGCGCGTTTTGCATTCAGGGTTGCCCGGCGGATCGCGTCCATGTCGTCAAGGTTTTTCAGTATGAACACGTCGGGACGGTCGATCCCGGGGATGTTCGGCCTGACAGGGTACGCGCCCGTGGCCATGATGATTTTGTCGTACGGGAACCGGATATCGCGGTTGCCGTCGATGTCCCGCACGGTCACGGTCCGCGACGCCCGGTCGATCGCGGTCACGCGGTGTCTGACGTTCACGTCCATCCCGTACCGCGCCTTGATGGAGCGCGGCGTCTGCACCAGCAGCTGCCGCCGGTCGGGGATCACGCCGCCGATGTAGTACGGCATCCCGCAGTTGCCGAACGAAATGTCGTAGTCCTGTTCGAACACCTTGACATCGGCCGACGGGTCAAGCCGCTTCACCCGCGCCGCCGCGCTCATGCCGCCGGCCACACCGCCAATCACCACGATTCTTGCCATTTTGACGCCCTCCGGTTTGCCGCGGCTCATCCGCGCAGGGTATCAGCATTGCCACGGCCGACCGTGTCGTCAAGGTGCGGGGCGTTGAAAGAGGGGTGGCAGGCAGGATTCACGGATGTGCGGCGAAACCGGATCAGAGGCCGCCGGTGATGCGCCAGACGTCGTCCTCGCGGATGAATTCGAGCCGGTCGAGGTTGGTTCCGACCTTCCAGCGGTCCTTGCCCTGGTCGACATAGAAGAACTTGTACGAAAATTCGATGTCGGCATAGCAGACGTTATCGCGCGGGAAGGTGATTTTACGCACGTAAACCGTGTAGTTGACGGATTTCACGTCGTCGCGCAGAACGGGCAGGACATTCTTGACGAGCTGTTCATAACCGTAATCGTCGTCGGCGTTGGACGTCGTGCCGAAATTCGAGAAGTAGTCGCGTGAAACCAGTTCCAGTATCCCGTCCATGTCCTTTTTTTCCACGGCGATCCGGTACCGGTTGATGAGGTCGACGATGGCCCGGTTTTCCGGCGTGTCATCGACCGACGTCCCGGGGATCTGGCGCGCGGCGCAGGCCACGAGAGGAAGGAAGCCCACGATCAGCAAGCACTTTTTCAGGTTCATGTTGATTACGCCCCCGGGTTGAAGGATTCAGAAAGACGTCATTCTGCGATGGCGGTGCCGTAAGCGTCGGGAATGCAGGATTTCCAGGTACAGAAGCCGTCGTCCTGGCAGACCGCCCACGGGGC
Organism: uncultured Anaeromyxobacteraceae bacterium; assembly: GCA_964470365.1. Classification (GTDB taxonomy): domain Bacteria; phylum Myxococcota_A; class UBA9042; order DTJE01; family DTJE01; genus JAGOFO01. The sequence continues at coordinate 60,357 of CAYYCO010000004.1, forward strand.
CTTTTCCTGGCATTCCGCGTCCGTCGTGCAGGCCGTCCTGAGCGAAAGCAGTTCACGGCAGGTGGAGGCGTCGGGGCAGTCCAGCGTGGTTTCGCAGGCGGTGCCGCAGAACGGATCGGTTTTCCAGTTCGCCGGATCCTGCACGTCGCGGTATTTGTACATCAGGCACGGACCGTACAGGCACTGCGGGTGATCCGTCACGATGCAGGTGGCGCCGCAGAAAGCCTCGTCACCGGAACACTGGTCTTCCGTTCCCGTCAGCATTTCGTTGCAGTCCGACAGCATCTTGTCGGTCATTATGCATTCGCCGAAGGGTTCTTCGGTCTGGCAGGCCTGAAACATCGTCGCGGCCAACAGCGCGGTAATCAGAACCATGGTTCTAACTGACACGAGAACCTCCGATTAGAATGCACCCATGAGATTGTATCCGAGGGACTTCGGCAGTCAAGGCTTTGGGCGTTATTTCTTGAGCGCGCGCACCAGCGCGTCCATGCCCGCGTCGGTGGTCTTTTCCGTGACGGCGACCAGTATGCAGTCGGCCAGGTCGTCCCTGAAGCATCCGAGCGCCAGGCCCGGGACGACACCGGCGGCCGCCAGGGCGTCGACCCTTGCCGCCGCGTCCCCGCCGACCCGGACCACGAATTCGTTGAACGTGGGGCCGGAGAAGGGGAGAGACAGTCCGGCGTCCACCAGCATCCTTTTCAGCTTTTCGGCGCGGACGTGGTTCAGAAGGGCCAGCTTCGGATAGCCGTTGCGGCCGAGAAGCGACATGTAGATCGCCACGGCCAGGCCGCACAGCGCCTCGTTGGAACAGATGTTGGAACTGGCGCGTTCACGCCGGATGTGCTGTTCGCGGGCGGCCAGCGTAAGGACGTAACAGTCGTTGCCGTCCCGATCCTTCGTTTTGCCAATCAGCCTGCCGGGCATGCCTTTGACGAATTCCTGTTTGACCGCGAACATCCCGACGTACGGGCCGCCAAACGCCAGCGGCAGCCCGAGGGACTGGCCCTCGCCGGCGCAGATGTCGGCGCCGCAGTTGCCGGGCGGGTCAATCAGGCCGAAGGCCATCGCCTCGGTGAATGTCGCCACCGAAACGGCGCCGGCGCCGTGCGCAAGATCCGCGAAAGACCTGAAGTCCTCGATCACGCCCAGGAAGTTGGGCGTCTGGACCACCACCGCCGCGACGGTGTCGTTCACGATGGCGCGGGCGGCGGCCAGATCGGTCGAACCGTCGGGCGCGGCAGGAATCGTGACGATTTCGGACGGGTCGAGGTATGTCCGCAGCACCTCGACGTACTGCGGATGCACCAGGGCCGACACGGCGACCATGCGCCTGCGTGAGTGCTTCTGCGACATCAGGCAGGCCTCGGCCAGTGCCGTCGCGCCCTCGTACATCGAAGCGTTCGACACGTCCATGCCGAGGACCTGGGCGACGATCGACTGGTATTCGAACTGGGCCTGCAGCGTGCCCTGCGACAGCTCCGGCTGGTACGGGGTGTAACCGGTCAGGAATTCCCCGCGACCGACCAGGTGGTGGATGGCCGCCGGCACATAATGGTCATAGGCGCCGGCACCCAGGAAGGTCGGGACCTGGTCGGTCGTCTGGTTCCTTGCGGCCAGGCCCTTCATGTACGCGAGCACTTCCGCCTCCGACATCGATTCAGGCAGCTTGATGCCACCCTGAACCTTGAATTCGGAAGGGATTACGGAAAAAAGTTCTTCGACGGATGAAACGCCGATTGCTGCAAGCATTTCGGCAATTTCAGCTTCCGTGTGCGGAGTGAAATCCATCCCGGAATCTCCCGCTGACAGGGCGCCGGCGCCGATATCGACGCGCCCCCTTCAGTCACAAGTTCCGACTACTCTTCTTCGAGACGGCCGAGGTATTCTTCGTAGTCCTCGGCGGTCATCAGCTCGTCGAGCTGTTCCATGTCGCCGACTTCCACGCGGACGAGCCAGCCCTCTTCGTAGGGGTCGGTGTTGATGACGCCCGGGTCGTCTTCCAGCAGGTCGTTGTTTTCGACGACGACGCCGGTGATCGGGGCGTAGACCTCGGACGATGCCTTCTGGGAGTCGATCATGCCGATCGGTTCGCCCTTTTCGATTTCGTCGCCCACGCGCGGCGCCTCAACGCTGACGATATCGCCCAGGTGATCCTGCGCGTAATCGGTGATGCCTATAGAAACGATGTTGTCCTCTTCAACCTTCACCCACTCATGGCTGTCGGTGAACCTGTACTCCTTGGGGATCGACATCAGAACCTCCTTGCGTCGTCACTTCAGCCGGACCGGGAACACCCCCTTCTGGGCGCCACCCGGATTCCCGGAAAATTCCCTGATAATCAACGATCCTTTTTCAGGATCGGTGCATCCACGACCCTCGCCGTCGCGCGGCGGATTCCCATCAGATCGATTTCGAACCGCGAACCCACCGTGTTGTAAGGCGGTTTCACATAAGCGATGCCGATCGGGATTTTCATGCTGGGCGACATGGTCCCGCTGGTCACCACCCCGATTTCTTCCGTACCGGCCATCACCTTGTAACCGTGGCGCGGAACGCCCTTGCCGTCCACCACGAAAGCCACCAGGTGGCGTTTCAGTCCCGCCTTTTCCTGGGCCAGCATCGCGTCGCGGCCGTTGAAGTCGCCCTTGTCGAACTTGACGGTCCACTGGAGCCCCGCCTCGAGCGGGCTGGTGGTGTCGTCGATGTCGTTGCCGTAAAGGCAGTACTTCATTTCCATGCGCAGCGAGTCGCGCGCGCCGAGCCCGATCGGTCCGACGCCGAGGTCGGCGCCCTTTTCCATCAGTTCGCGCCAGAGATCGACGGCGACCGCGTGGGGGATGTACAGTTCGCCGCCCGCCTCGCCGGTGTAGCCGGTTGTTGAGAACAGGATTTCATGGCCCCTGTACTGCTTCATGGTGAACCAGAACGGCTTCATGGCCAGGACGTCTTCGCCGAAGATCCGCGCCAGGAGTTCGGGCGCCTTCGGTCCCTGGACGGCGATCTGTGAGTACCGGTCGGAAAGATCGGTCACGTCACAGTCGCCGTGGGTCTGTTCGATGAACCAGGCGTAGTCCTTGTCCTTGTTCGACGCGTTGACGCAGACGAACCATTCGGTGTCCGACTTCTTATAGAAGATCATGTCGTCGACGATGCCGGCATCGGGCCTGCACACCGGCGTGTACACGGCGCGCCCCGGCTTGACGTTCGCGACGTTATTCGTCGTCAGCCTGGTGACGACTTCCGCGGCCCGGGGGCCCGAAAACACGATTTCGCCCATGTGGCTGACGTCGAACAGGCCGACGGCGGTGCGGACGCGGTTGTGTTCGGCCGCGATGCCCTCGTACTGGACGGGCAGCTCGAAGCCGGCGAACGGGACCATTTTCCCGCCGGCCTTCACGTGTTCTTCAAAAAGCGCGGTGCGTTTGACATCGGAATGCGTGTTCACAAAAACCTCCCCGGCCATAACCGCGTTCGGAATATAGCAACAGTCAATCCGGGTCAAGGAAAAAACTGCGGGCCCTTTTGAAAAGTGTTCAAGCGTGACGAGATTCCTGTTGAACACACAATCAGGCCGGATTGACTTGGAGCAGCACGGCAATTACGATTCTGCGTCGAATTTCTTCATTACTTTCAGGGGGGCAATGTGTCGGACTTTCATGGAAAGATAATTGATGGAAAGGCAATCGCCGCGAAGGTCAGGCAGGAGGTTGCCGATGCCGTGGCCATACTGGCGGCGAAGGGCGTGGTTCCCTGCCTGCATGTTATTCTTGTCGGCGAGGACCCGGCATCGCAGGTTTATGTCCGAAACAAGGGAAGGGCCTGTGAGGAGGTCGGGATTAACGGTGTCACGCACAGGCTTCCCGCCGAAACGACCGAGGCCGAACTTCTGGCCCTGCTGGCTTCCCTTAACGCCGATCCGGAATGCGACGGCATACTGGTGCAGCTCCCCGTGCCGAAGCACATCAGTTCGGAAAAGGTGATCTCCGCGCTCGATCCCGCGCGCGACGTCGATGGATTCCACCCGTTCAGTCTCGGGATGCTGATGTCGGATCGACCTGGCGTGACTCCCTGCACACCGGCCGGCTGCATCCGCCTGATTGACGAAACCGGGACCGACCTGAAGGGACTCCATGCCGTCGTGATCGGCCGCAGCCTCATCGTCGGCAAGCCGATGGCCCATCTCCTTCTTCGTCGTCATGCGACCGTGACCATCTGTCATTCGCGCACGAGGGACCTTCCGGAAGTGGTCAGGTCGGCCGACGTCCTGGTTGCGGCCGTCGGCAGGGCAAAGATGGTGAAGTCCGACTGGATTCGTGATGGCGCCGTGGTTATCGATGTCGGCATGAACCGTGACGAAAACGGCAAGCTGTGCGGCGACGTCGATTTTGACGACGTTTCACGCAAGGCGTCCTGGATTACCCCCGTGCCGGGCGGCGTCGGCCCGATGACCATCGCGTTCCTGATGCGCAACACCGTAACCGCCGCGTGCCTGCGTCGCGGCTTGGAATGTCCCCTGCACTGAAATGGCAAGGTCACGCAAAAAACGTCGCGGCAGCCCGGTCTTCGCGCTGGTGGGGATCCTGGCCGGACTGTGCGTAATCGTAGTCCTGGTGCTGGCCGCCGTCGTGAAAATCACGGAGGCATCGCTGCCGCCGATCCCCACCTGGGATCAGTACGCCGATTCGGCGCCCAAGGTGACCAGGATACTGGCGTCCGACGGGTCCGTAATCCGGGAACTCTATACCGAGCGCCGCACACTGATCACCCCCGACCGCCTGCCGCCGCTGCTCGTCAACGCGGTTCTTGCCGCGGAGGACGCGGGCTTCCTGGAACATGACGGCCTGTCTTATGCCGGAATCGCAAGGGCCATGGTGGCAAACCTGTTCAGCGGGAAGATATCGCAGGGCGGGTCGACGATTTCGCAGCAGGTCGTCAAACAGGTTCTGCTTTCGCCGGAAAGGACATGGCAGCGCAAGTTCAGGGAACTCCTGCTGACGCGCCTGCTGGAACTCAAGCTGGACAAGAAGGAAATCCTGGCTGTTTATCTTTCCCAGACCTATCTGGGCAGCGGACGGTACGGGTTCGAGGAGGCGTCCGCTTACTTCTTCGGCAAGGCGGCATCCGATCTCAATGTCGAGGAGGCCGCGATGCTGGCCGGGCTGGTGTCGGCTCCCGAGGGCAATTCGATGCTGAAGAACCCCGAGGGCGCGGTAGCCAGGCAGATGTACGTCCTCGGGCGCATGGCCGAACTGGACATGATAACGCCTGACCAGGCGCGCGTCGCCTCCGGTGCGAAACTGCATGTCGTGGCGCGCGACCCCCGCACGCTCGGCACGGCGCCGTATTTTTCCGATGCGGTGGTAAGGGAGCTTCGCGGCCTTGTCGGCGCCGAGCGGCTCGAAAAGGGCGGACTGACGGTCCGGACCACGCTCGATCCGGGGGTCTCGGCGGCCGCCGCCAGGTCCGTTTCCGAGGGACTGTCGTTCCTTTACCGCGGCGGCAGGAACCGGATTGCGGACCAGCTCGGCGGACCTGCGGGGATCGAGGACATCGGCCTTGAAGAAAAGCAGGACGTCGAAAAGGGGTACCCGACCGGTCAGGTTGCCGGATGCAGGAGGGGCGATTCGCAGGCGTTCGTGTCTGTGGATGGCAGAATGGCCGTTGTCTCCAACGCGTCGCTGGCACGGCTGGGCGGGACCGACAGGGAAAGGCTGAACCAGTTCTGCGACCACATGGACGCCGTTGCCGTCTCGAAGGGCGTCAGGCAGGTGGACACGGTCCACGGCAGACTGGACGAGATGAATGCCGAACTTGGACCTCAGGCGTCTTTCGTGGTTCTGGATGTCAAGTCACGCGCGGTCCTGGCGATGGTCGGCGGCGAGGATTTCGATTCAAGGCCGTACAACCGGGCCATCCAGGCCAGCATGCCGATCGGTTCCACAATCAAGCCCTTCATTTATGGAGCGGCGCTGATGGCCGGCATCCCCGAGGACAAGGGCTGGGTGAACGAACCGGTGGCATTCCGCGGGTTTGCCGGCAGGATGTGGAAGCCCAGGAATTACGGCGGTTCCTACGACGGCCGGACTTACGACATGACCGGCGCCGTTCGTGATTCAATCAACGTCATCGCGGTCAAGGTCCTGCAGGAAACGGGCGTCGGCAAGGTCGCCGCGCTTCTCGAGGCTGCCGGATTCAAGGGACACATTCCGCGGGATCTTTCGATGGCGCTCGGCAGCGTCGAGGCCAGTCCTCTCGAACTGGCGAACGCGTACGCCATTTTCGGGTCGGACGGCAGGATGGACACGCCCTGGATGATCTCCGACGTTTCCGACTGGCGCGGCCGGTCGCTGGCCGGTCACGAAAACCGCCCGGGGCGCGTGATGCCTGCCGACGTGGCGAAATCGATCCGGCGCATGTTGAGACAGGTGGTTGTCGACGGGACCGCAAGGGATCTGAACATCCCGGAAAAGGATGTCTGGGGCAAGACGGGAACCACGAACATGTCGAGGGAGGCATGGTTCGCGGGCGGTTTTGACGGCCTTGTCGGCGCCGTGCTGGTTGCGTACGACGATCGGCTGCCGATGCGTGGCGCCACCGGCGGCAACACCGCGGTGCCGCTCTTCAGGTTGTTTGTCGAAAGGTATGTCCAGACGGAAAAATAATAAGCCGCCGATGCAGGCGGACGGCATCAGAACAGCGCGTAGATGAAAGGGCTTACGCTGCTGGACGATGCGACGATGACCAGTGTCCCGACGAGGATGATGGCCAGTATCAGCGGAACGAGCCAGTATTTTTTTCGCCTGATGACGTAGCCCGCGAATTCCTTGAGCAATCCTGACATATTACCCCCCGGGGATTCAGTACATGTTTTCCGGGCCGCCGCCGGTGTACGCCGGTTCAGGCGCAGTCCAGGACGGACCTCCCGACGTCGGCCTGGTTCGTGAAAATGCAAGCAGCCGCGTGGGCAACACCACGAGTACATGAACCAGGCCAAAAAGAACCATGCCAACCGCACCGTTGAACCTGGTTCCGGCGCGGTGCATCGCGAATTCAGGACGCTTGAAAAGCAATGGCGCAACCAGCGCCACGACAGTCAACGCGGCTGAAATGGAGCACATGATCGCGGCGCCCCACTGCAATGGTTGTCCTGCAAGAAACCATAACGCCGCCCCGGCCAGGGCCGAAACGAGAGCATTTTCCAGGCCGAATTTCCTGAGTTCGGAAACGCGCCGCGGCCGACGGAAGACGCGGGGTTTCGGGAGAGACTTTCGGTGCCACCCAGCCGGCTTGACCGCCAGGAAAGCCCCGGCCGCAAGCGCGTCGATGTCGCAGGCAAGGAACGTATCAACCGCGTCGGCAGGCGTGCATACGATAGGCTGTCCGCGCAGGTTGAAGCTTGTGTTCAGGATCACCGGGCATCCCGTCAGGCGGTCAAATTCCCTGATGATGGCATCAAAGTCGGGCGCCAGGTCGGCCGATACGGTCTGGACCCGCGCCGAGCCGTCCACATGGGTGACCGCCGGGATCTGCGACCTGACGACCTTCAGGCGATCCAGGCCTTCCGGTTCGGGAGTCTCCGGCACAAGCATCCGTGACGGAGCAACCTGCGCAACCAGCAGCATGTATGGACTGGGCTGCGTAAGACTGAACCATTCGCTGCAACGTTCCCGCAGGACCGCAGGGGCGAAAGGCCTGAAGCCTTCGCGAAACTTGATTTTTTCGTTTACCAGCCGCTGCATCGCGGGATTTCGCGGATCTGCCAGGATGCTGCGCGATCCAAGCGCCCTGGGACCGAATTCCATGCGTCCGGCAAACCTTGCCACGACCTTGCCATCGGCGACCCTGCGTGCAACTTCCGCGTGGATGGCGTCCCCGAACCTGACCGTCTCCAGGCCTGCGCCGGTCAGCGCGGCAAGGATTTCGTCTTCGGAATATTCCGGCCCGAGAAGCGCGCCTTCCATCGAATCGCCAGGTCCCGCAATACGATGCGCGCCCGAGTTGCGATACCAGCAGGCGAGCGCGGCGCCGAGCGCACCGCCCGCGTCCCCGGCAGCCGGCTGGATCCAGATTTCGTCGAAGGTCGATGCCGCCTGGATGCGGCCGTTGGCGACACAGTTCAAAGCGACTCCGCCGGCCATGCAGAGCCTCTTCATGCCTGTCAGTTGCCTGGCAAAGACGGCCTGCCTGGTCATTATCAGATCGGTGATGTCCTGAATTGACCTGGCGATGTCCATGTGGACGGCAAGAATCCCGGATTCCGGAAGTCGGGGAGGGCAGCCGAACAGATCCACGAAGCGCTCCCCTGCCGTATGGCGTCCGCGGCGGTAAGCCAGGTATTCCTGGTTCAGCCTGTATGACCCGTCTGCGGCGACGTCGACGAGGCGATCCAGCAGCACGTTGACGAAACGGGGGCTTCCGTACGGAGCCAGTCCCATAACCTTGTATTCATCGGAATTTACCTTGAATCCGAGAAATTCCGTCACGGCCGAATATAGAAGACCGAGGGAATCCGGGAATTTGATTTCCCGGAGGATTTCGATGTTGTTGCCGACACCGATCCCGATGGCATTCGTGGTCCATTCACCGACGCCGTCAACGGTGATTATGGCGGCTTCCTGGAAAGGAGAGGGCAGGAATGCGGATGCCGCATGGGACGCGTGGTGACCCTCGAATTCGATCGGTCCGCGATATCCGATCTCGCGATTCAGGATCCGGGGAAGACGAAGCTTTTCCGAAAACCATGAAGGCATGCCGGTGGCGAAGGCCGCGATGCCTGCGGGCGCGACCTCCACCGTGTTCTGCAGTATACGTTCCAGCTTCAGCAGGGGCTTTTCGTAGAAGACGACACGGTCCACGTCGTGCGGACGAAGACCTGCACGTTCAAGGCAGAAGTTTATCGCCTGGCAGGGAAACGAGTTGTCATGCCTTATCCTGGAAAAGCGCTCTTCCTGGGCGGCGGCGACGATTCGGCCGTCGACGACCAGACAGGCCGCGCTGTCATGATAGAAAGCCGATATGCCCAGAACCCTCATCCGTTTACCCAATCCGCGGGAAATTGCCAGCCGATTCTACTTTTTATCGGCATCACCGACACGGCTTTTGATGACCCATCCCGCGGCAGCAAGTCCGAAGATGCCGGGAAGCGGCGCCATGCTGGGAAGAGGCGCACGGTCCCGTCCGCGGTGTACCCCCTTGTCTTCCGGGGAATCGTCATTTTCGTCGCTGTCGTCCTGCCGGCCGGCATGGCAGGGCGGTTCGGAAGACCAGACGGCCATCACACCGTCGAATATGCCCCTGCGGTGCAGGCGTTTGCGCACATGTTTTGCCAGCGGGCAGTTGTACGACTTGCCGATGTCGGTGACGTGCACGGCCCCCGGGTCCATGCGGTCGGCGGCACCCATCGAGCTGATCACCGGTATTCCGCGTGAAACGCATTCCGCAATCAGCGTCACCTTTGAATGAAGGCTGTCGATTGCGTCGATCACATAGTCAAGCGGCTCGTCGGCAGGCTCGTCCAGGATGGTTGCAGCCGTGTCCTGGCAGAAAAACAGTTTCCTGGTGTCGACCCGGCATCCGGGAAATATGTCCAGGACCCTGGCCCGGGCGACATCCGCCTTGGCCATACCCACCGTGGAGGACAGGGCGAACAACTGCCGGTTGATGTTTGAAGGCTGGATGATGTCGAAGTCGACCAGCCTGAGGTAGCCGATTCCGGATCGCGCCAGCGCTTCAGTCGCGAACGAGCCGACCGCGCCAAGCCCGATTACGGCGACCCTCGCGCCGGCAAGCCTGTCAAGTCCTTCCTCGCCGACGGCGAGGCGAAGGCGGCGGAAGGCGCCGGGGAATTCGCCGCGCGCGCCGTCTTCCTTTTCAGAAACCGAAGATTCTTCGGGCGTTGTCATCTGTAATCCTGATTAGAGCCGAAAGCCCCGTTCCCGTAAGTGCGGCCAGCGCGGCAGCCGTTCCCGCCAGGTCCCCGGGGACGGTTTCCCCCCTGCGATGCCAGGCGTTCGCGATGAACGGCGCGTCGGTTTCCAGAACCATGTCAGCCACCGGCGTGGCCCGTATCGTTGCGGCCAGCCTGACGGCGGCCGGCCTGGTCACGGTCCCGGCGACGCCACGCAGGTAGCCCAGGCGGCGCAGCACGGCCATCGTTTCGACCGACCCTGAAAATGCGTGCATCACGCCACCGGCGCGCGATGTCCCGAATGATTCCAGCGTGGCGACCAGTTCCGCCGTCTGTCCCCGGGAATGAATGATCACCGGCAGCCCGAAATCGCGCGCAAGGCCAAGTTGCAGCCTGAAACACAGGGCGCGCGATTCCAGGTTGACCGGGTTGAAGCCCGGACCGTGATCGTCGTCCAGCCCGATTTCACCGACGGCCACAATGGAATGCCGGTTGGCCGCGATGAACGCGGCAAGTTCGTCAACCGCCCGCATGCACCCTGATTCATCCTGGAAGTCGGCCCACATGGGGTGGATTCCCGCGGCAACGTGGATGGGGGGACGGCCTGCCGACAGGGCGAGCGCGTCGACCGAACCGGCAAGGTCGACTGACGGCACGACAATGTCACTGATGCCGGCCGCCCGGATCCCTGCAAGGACTTCGTCAATCCTGTCGCGGAAGACCGGTTCCGTCAGGTGGCAGTGCGTGTCGATCATGGGGAATCCAGCGTTGCCATGAAGCGCATGATATCAGGATGAAACCGGAATGGCGTCCCGAAAGAGGATGGCGTTCACCAGCCGGCCAGGCGGCAGTTTTCCGGAAGTTCGCCAAGCAGCGGCCGCGCGTATTTCAGGAACGCCTCCGTGACGTTGTTGCCGTCCGCGTTAATGAATTCATCGGGAAGGCTCTTTGTTTCCTTCGCGACGTTGCGCAGTTCGGTGCGTTCATAATGAACGGCGTACCGGTCGCCTGGTTCCCTGATGATCGCGACGGAACCGTCGTTCCAGCCACCGACGGTGGCGAATTCGACGGCCTTACGCCCGCATTCACGCGCCTCGGCCGCATCGATCGGGCTGATAACACCCGGGAAGGAACGCTGGAGGTAACCGAATGTGTCCGCGCGGACACGCAGTTTCGCACCCACGTTCGTCTTTACCAGGTTCATCAGCCAGTCGCCGAGTGCGCCCGAACCGGAAAGCTGGACGTTGCCATGCGTGTCCTGTTCGATAGGGCCGGCTTCAGCAAGGATGACTTCGGTGAAGGTGCGGTGCTGCGGGTCGGCCGCATCAACGATACCCTCGGAAACGGCCATAACGCAGCGGCCGAGCCTGCCGTAAACCTCGGCGACGTCGGCGCAGATCTTTTCGCGCGTGACCGGCCTTTCCGGCAGGTAGATCAGGTGAGGACCGTCGTCGGGGTACACACGGCCCAGGGCGGCCGCGGCGGTCAGGAACCCGGCGTTCCGACCCATGACAACGTCGATTTTGACCCCGGGAAGCGCCCTGTTGTCCAGATTGTCGCCCATCAGCGCGCAGGCGACGAAGCGGGCCGCACTGCCGTATCCGGGGGTGTGGTCGTTGACGCGCAGGTCGTTGTCGACCGTCTTGGGCACATGGAAGCAGTGAAGTTCGTAACCGGAGGCCCTGGCTTCCTCGTTCACGATGTGGGTGGTTTCTGCCGAATCGTTCCCGCCGATGTAGAAGAAGTAACGGATGTCGCGTTTTTTCATCACCTCGAACATCTGACGGCACTCGTCCGAGGTTGGCTTCTTCCTGACCGAACCGAGCGCCGATGACGGCGTGACCGCAACCCTTTCCAGGACGTCGACGGGTTCGGCGCCAAGGTCGATGAATTCTTCGCCGAGGATACCCTTGACGCCATGACGCGCCCCGAAAATGGTCCCGATTTCGGGGACTTTTTTCAGGGCCTCGACGACCCCGACCAGGCTCTGGTTGATGACGGCGGTAGGTCCGCCGGACTGTCCGATAATAGCGTTTCCCTTGATCAATGCCATCTGATTGACTCCAGCGGTTTAATTGATGAATCCGGGCACCGCGCGAATTTTTCTGCCAGTCCTGCGTCAAGTCAAGATATCGTTTGCATCCGCCTGACGGTTTCGTATCGGGCAGTATTCGGGGCTCCCCGATGATTGTTGGTTTTTTTTTGATAAACGCATAAAATCTGCCGGTTTTCGAGGGGGAATTTATGAAAAGGTACTTGGTTCTTGTCAGCGTGCTTTCTTTCGCCGCCAGCCTTTACGGTTGCGGCAACGGTGGCGACCAGGACGATGACGGCGGCCTGATGGATATCATCATCACGGTCGACTACGGTCAGATTGACAACGGCAATGTCGGTCCGGATGTCGTGGTCGTCGACGACGACGGGAACCCGGTCGATACGAACCAGCCCAAGGATACGAACCAGCCCAAGGACACGAACCAGCCGAAGGACGAAAACGAACCGGTCGACACCAATGTCGGGCAGGACGAGGGCGGCACGGACACCGCCGTCGAAACCTGCGTCGAACCGACCGGGTGCGCGTTTGAAACGCTGAACGGAATACGTGACAACTGCGACGGCACGCTTACCGACACCACGACCGGGCTGATGTGGCAGAAGGTCGGCGGCGACCACCAGCTTTCGTCCCCGACGGACAACCTCCTGAAGCGGCAGTGCAATACGGCCAAATCCGGCTGCCAGGGGACGTCGTTCCTGACCGGCTGGCGCGTCCCGACCATCGATGAGGTCAGGACGCTCGTCCGTGGCTGCCCGGCCGTGGAAGAAGGCGGCTCGTGTCCGGTGCTGGAAGCCTGCTTCAACTCCGACAACTGCCTGACGTCCGAATGCAACGGCTGCGGGACCGGCAACGGCGACTTCAGTTATGTCGATGGCGGCGAAACCTATTACAGGTACATTGATCCCCGCATGGTCAGCGAGGCCAACGGCGCGGTGTGGTCGGCCATCATGTCGGGAACCAATACAAACAAAACGGCACTCGATTCGAACCTGCGCTTCTTCTACATCCTCAACTACAACGGCAAGCTGGACGTTCTCAAGCCGACCCAGCCCTCATCCGAGGGCGTCATGTTCTGCGTCCGCGCGGCAGACTGAAATATTTTCCGGAACAGGCCGGCCATGCGATCCACGGTTTTGAAACCGCGACACGGGTGAGTCTGTATGCCCCGCTTCCAGGGGGTGAACTGGATAATTCGGTCGGACAAACATAGAATGGTGGGACTCTGCAAAGGGTGGTTCAAATGACGGTTGCGAAACTGACTTCGCTGGTTACTGCAATAATCGCGGCCTCGGCCCTGGTTCTGCCCGCCCGGGCACTGGCGCAGGATGACGGACTGCAGTCGTCGCAATCGACGGTGGAACAGGTTCCGGAGGTCGGCTCATCTCCCGATACCGTTGCCATTGAACCCGCCGCGGAAACTGAACCCGCTGCGGAACCTGAACCCGTCGCCGCGCAGCCCGCCGTGGAAGCAGACGATGACGAAAGCTTCGTAAAGAAGGAAGTCAAGAAGATCAAATCGTTCGAGGGCGCGCACCTGATGGTCGGCCGGAACGTCAAGGTTCCGACCCAGACCAGGAAATTCGCGGTCGGCATCGACCTGGACGTCGCCCCGTTGAACATCGTGGCGAACAAGACGCGCGACGTAATCGTGGACGAGGCGGTGAACCAGATCTGCTCCGCCAGCCCTGACCAGCAGGCCTGCACGACGCAGGTCGAGGGCGCGGTTGACCAGGTTCTGGATACCCTCAAGGACGTGACGCCCGAACAGTGGGAAATGATCAGGTCTGCCGCTGGCGGCGATCCGGCGGCGCTTGACCAGGTGTTGCAGGAAATCGGTGTTTCCGACCCCGATGCGCGCGATGTGGTGGTCGATTTCGTCGGGGAATATGCCGGGCAGGCCGGTACGTCGGAACAGCGTATGCAGGCGGTTGACGCGGTCCGCACCGTTTCCACGTCCAGCGCCATCAGCCTGCTGTTTGAACCTTACCTGTACATGAATTTCAAATGGATCGAAATCGTGCTGACCACACCGTTCGCGCTGCAGATCATGGATGCGGGCGGGACCGAAATCGAAATGGCCAATATCGGTTTGAACTTTAAATCGGGTGGCGACTGGTCGGTCGGCAGCATCGTTTCATTCGGCTTCTCGGGCGGCATCGAACTGACGTTGCCCAGCGGCACTCCAGGGATATCGAAATCCATCAATTCCGACATCTTCGCGGCCCCCAAATTCGCATACGGGTACCTGACGTGGGCCCCATACCTGGTCGTCGGGATGGACCTCGCCCGGATATTCCAGTTGCAGACCCACCTGGAACTGGTTTCCATGCACGACGTGCTCGACGCGAATGCGGCAGATCACGTGATGTACCTGAAGTACGGCGCCGGCTTCATCCTGATGCCGAAATTTATCGTTTCCCTTCTGTTTGAACTGAACGGCTGCCGGGGGCTGATCAACTCCGATCGCTATGACACATTCCTGGTCGCGACCGGGGTCAACATCCGGGTTGCCTTCTTCAAGATGTTCCTCGGCGTCCAGATTCCGCTCCTGGATCAGGGGCGTTTCGTATGGGATTCCGGTTACTGGACTGCCGCCAATTACGACCAGCTTTCGAAGTTCACCGTCATGTCCCGCATCGGCTTCGAATTCTGATTCGTTGTGGAAAATTGTCTGTAATTACGGTATGATATATGTGGTTGGGAAATCATTGGGGGTGTGCGATGAAAAGGATGTTGACGGTGTTCGCCGGGGTGCTGCTGCTGTCGGCGGGCGCGATGGCCCAGGAACAGTCCGACCGTGTGGATGAATGCCAGGCCGACGCGGACTGCCCGGCGCAGTTTGTCTGCGCGACGGTCCAGGAACCCTGCGATGCGACTCCCTGTGCCTGCGCGTGTCCGGCGTGCGATCCGGCCATGACCGACGGCTGCGGCTGCGTCTGCCCCGTGTGCGACGTCGCGGAATGCGTGCCGGTCGAAATGAAGGTCTGTCAGTGGGAACCGGTCCGGTGCGGCTCGGACGATGATTGCACCGACGGGTTCGAGTGCGTCGCCGAAGAAATCTGCAGTGGCGGATCGGATTGCGCCTGCGCCCCCTGCGCTTGTGACCCGACAGCGGACGCCGCCTGTGTCTGCGAACCGTGCGATTGCCCGGAAACCACGGAACCTGAATGTACGACCGGCGCCAGCTACTGCCTCCCCGCCAGGGTGGCGTGCGCGACCGACGACGACTGCGCCGACGGATTCACCTGCGAGACATTCGAAACAGGCGCCACCTGCGCCTGCGTTGACTGTGGATGCCCCGCATGCGAGGGCGACGCATGTGAACCGTGCGAATGTGAACCCTGCGATTGCGGCGACATCGCGGTTCAGTCCGAATCCTACTGCCTGCCGGCGGAATGGGCGGGATACGTGGACCTTGAAGACGGCGCCGTCAACCTTGAACCCAGGCAGGACGGTGACGCATACATCGCCGTCGGCGGGGATGACGATCTTGCGGGCGAAACGGCCAACCCGGTGAACGACACCGATGACGGCGACGGAAATTGTTCCGCCGGCGGGACCGGTTCGCTGTCCTGGATCCTCCTGCTTCCGTTCGGCATCCTGGTCATTGCCCGCCGCAGGACGATCCGCGGCTGACCCACGTACCTGCCCCCGCGCCCCGTTTTTTCAGTCATAACGCGTACAACCGGGTGCATAACATTGACGCGGCGACCGCACGTGGCCGAAAATAGGTTCCGCGTTCATAGCCAATAGGGGCGATTGTTCAGGGGGCATCATGAGGTTGAATTGCAGGGCTGTGTCGTTCGTTCTGGTGTTCGCCGGCGTCCTGTCGGTCGGTGCGGCCGCGGCCGCGCAGAGCATCAAGGAAATCGTGCCGACGGAGGTCGAGGTCGGCAAGGAATTCGCCGATAATTTCAAGGCTTACGCCAAGGTCGGCGCGACGCTGAACTTCACCAACAACTACCAGTTCGTCGGCCAGCTTGACGGAAACGCGGTTACATTCGGCGCGAACGTCGACACCGGTTTCCAGCTTGTGCGCAGTGGGCATGACTGGCGCGCCCAGCTCAAGCTGCTGCTGGCGCTGTCTTACGGACCGCCGCTGGAAAGGGTCATCAAGTCCGGCGACCAGTTCTACTTCGACACCATGTACTTCTACCATCCGAAGGGATACGAATGGATAGGTCCTTTCGCCCGCTTCACGATGGACTCGGTGCTGCTTGACGGACAGAACAACACGGAAGGGGCCAACGATTACGTGGACGGCGCTTCGGGCGCGGTGGTCAAGCCCGCGTCCGACAGGTTCACGCTGACGAAGTCTTTCGCACCGATCACGTTCAAGGAAGCGGCCGGTATCTACGCGCGGCCGATTGCGAAACCGGAAATCGAAATTGTCATAACGTTCGGCTTCGGGGCCAGCCAGGTCGCGATGTCCGGCGATCAGTACACCCTGGGCGCCTACACGGCCCCGACGGTGCCGGGCGGACCCGGCAAGTACATCGTCAACAAACTGGCGCCGTACGAACAGGTCGGTATCGCGGGCGGTCTGAAACTGCAGGGCACGTACGACTGGAAGGTCAAGATAATGTACGGCGCATTCTGCGAATTCATGGTTCCAATGTATCCGGAACCCCCTGCGGGCAAGGATTACGGCGACCTGACGAACGTCGACATCGGCGCCAACCTGTCGCTGAAGCTGTTCTCGTGGGCTTCGCTTGATTACCTCCTCAAGGTGGTTCGTCAGCCCCAGTTGTTCGACGGCTGGCAGATCCAGAACGTACTTATGCTGACCCTCGGGTACAGCTGGGATTACGACGAAGTCGCCGCCGCGGCGAAGAAGGCCGAGGCCGCCAGGGCGGAAGCCGAAGCCGCCAAGGTGGTTTCCGACGCCGCTGCCGCCCAGTAACACCCCCGCGAACGGAAATGTGACCGCATCAGGTTCGTCCGAACCTCATTCGTCAGGCAGGCTTCGATGACCTCTGCCGTGTATTGACTGATGACGACACGCGGGGGAGCCTGATGTCGGGATATCCCTGATACTGCCGGGAAAACGGTCAGAACGTGAGGGCGAACGAGGCGGCGGCGCCATCCTGCATCGGAACCACCGAGAAACCGTAGCGCGTGTCATCCGCGGCTGCCTGGCCCTCATCGATATCCTTGTCCGGGAAGATGAAGAAGCCCATGACGGCCATCGCGATGCCGACGCCGGCAAGCCCGAGCCCGATCCAGCCCTCGTAGTAGTCCTTCTGGATGACCTGGCCGGCCGGCAGGTTCGCCTTGTTGTAGAAGTACCAGCCCATCAGGCCGGTGCCGGCGACCGTCATACCGCCACCCACGCCAAGGAACACCCACTTCCACGGGTTGGACTGTGTCGCGGCCTTTTTCGTGGTGGTCCCGCCAGCCGTCATCAGGCATTCGACCGTCATGAACTGTGTCGACACCAGCGAGAAGCTGCCGGTGTAGTCCGGGTAACCGGCCTTCGAGCAGGTGTAGGTGTGGGCGCCGGCCGGGATTTCAATCGGCGACGCCTGGTTCGGGGTCATCGAGGTACCCGACGGGTTGAGTTCCATGTCGTCGATTTTTACCACCATGCCCCAGAACGAATCGAGATCCGTCCTGAGGACGACCTTGCCGCCGACGGGGTCGAGCCTGATGTCGAGATCGGTATCGAACGCGCCGATGACGCGATCCTCGCTTTTCGGCTTGAAGCCCGGCGCCGAGTATTCAATACGGTGCTGTCCCTGAGCGATAGCGATTTTTCCAGGCACGAAAAACACGCCGTTTCCGTCCACGATCATCTTGACCTGTTCGGCGTTGGACGTGACGTCGATTTCGATCGGCGTGGCCATCGCATCGGTGAGTTCGGCGCGCAGCTTGTCGATTTTGCCCTTCAGTTTCGCCTCGTCGGTCTGGATGGCGTCCAGCGCCGCAAGGGCGTCCGCAAGGTCGCCCCTTGCCTGCAGGCACCTGGCCCTCTGGAAGGCGATCTGCGGCATCGGGAAAGCCGCCTGCGCCTGATCCAGCAGGTCAACGGCCTCGTCCCAGCGGGACTGCTCCATCATGGTCTGGGCATCCTTGTAAAGATTGAAGGCCCTGATTTCAGCGTCGGAAGGTTCCTGCGCGAATGCGCCGGCGGAGGTCATGGCAATAAGCGTTGCGGCGATGACGAAAAACCTGTTCATGTCTTCAATCTCCCCAGTCGAGTGAAGGTTTGCCGGTCGATTCCGTTTTCGGTGCCGTGGCTGGCGTTTTTGGTTTCGGCGCCGGTTCGATTTCGCCCGAGTCCAGCCCGTCATCCCAGTTCGGCCTGGCGGCATTCGCCGCTGTCTTCTTTTTGGCGGCATTCGCCTTGTCGGTCACCGGCGCGGCCGCAGTCTGTTCCCGGGTCGGCCGGGAAGGTGTCGTCGCGACCGGAGGCCGCGTCGTTGCTGCATTGGTCGTCGTTGTCGAGGCGGCGGCGTCAACCCGAGCCCCGGCGACAGGTTTCGACGCGGTCGGCGGAGCGGACGAGGCGACCTTGACAGCCGGCGCGGAGGCGGGAGAGACGACGGCGCCGGGCTGGCGTGCGGCCTGAACCGGGGCTGGTGCCGGCGCCGGTTCGGCAGTCCGCGCCGAAGATGCGCCCACCGCGGTTTCAACAGGCGCAGGAACCGTGGCGGATGCGGTGGGAACCACGGCTGGCGCCACCGGCGCGGCCGTGTCGCCGTCAGCGGCGGCCGGTGCGGGGGCAGGGGTGACCGGCGCGACAACCTGTGTCGCCGGCGCCGCGGCTGCCCTTGCGAGTTCAAGCTGGCGTGACTGGTACTGAAGAACAAACCATCCGGTGACGGCAATCGCCGCGAGCACGAAGAACCCGACCAGCACGACCACGGCCACGACCGACGAATTTTTGCCACGGGGAGGCCGGGCGGGGAGAGGAGATGCGGGCGTCGCGGTCGGTACCGTCACCGGGGCACGTTCGGGCGCCGCGACGGTCAGCGGTCCCGGGAACGAGCCCGTGGCATCCGTGAGCCGGGTCGGCGCTGCCGGTTCGGTGATGGTCGTCGGCGCGGAAAAGCTGGTCGTCCTGACCTTATGCCCCGACGCGAAGGAGATGCCTTCGTCGATGTCGCCATCGATGGTGTCGATGGCCGCGGGCGGCATGTCCGCAACCACCGTCGCGGCCGTATCGGGGTCGTCTTCGGTGGTCTGGGATTCGCCGTTCATGATCGATTTGATGTGCGTCACGAGTTGTTCGGTGGCATCCAGGCGCCTTGCCGGGTCATTTTCCAGAAGGCGGAGAACCAGCAGGTCAATCTGGGCGGTGATGCCGGCCTCGGCCCGAACCGCCGAAGGTGGCCGTATCCTGGCGTGCTGGCGCCCGCCCCTGCCGCGCCCGCCGGAAGTCGTTTCCGGAATCGAGCCGGTCAGCATCCTGTAGAGTATGGCGCCGAGCGACCAGCAGTCCGAGCGGATGTCGGGAACGCCGCCGGCCTTGACCTCGGGTGCGGCGTATTCACGGTTGAACACCGTCGGCGGCTGGGTTATTTCCCACGGTGCGAATCCGGTCACCTTGATGCGGTTTCCGGCCGTCCTGCGCCGGCCCTTGCGTGAAGCACCCCCTCCAAGCATGATGACGGCAGGGGAAAGACGGCCGTGGCAGATTCCGTGGGTCGCGGCGTCGGCGAGCGCCCCCGCAACGGCGGCGGCAACCCCGAGCGCCCGCTGCACGTCGAAATGCTGCGCGGTCGAAAGTTCTTCGGCCAGGGTCCTTCCGGAGACCTTTTCGGTTACGACGTATGCCCTGCGATCATCGGTGATCCCGGCGTGAATGACCCTTTCAACGGAATCGCGGTTCAGCTTCGCGGCGGATCCAGCCGCCAGCATGAATGCATCACGTGCGGCGTCTTCGCCGGCAATGCCGGGAAGAACCCGCAGGACAACCTCATGATCACCGTCCCATGCGAACCATGCCTCGCCCGGTTCGGCCCGCGAAGTCGTGCCGCGGCATTCGAACCTTCCGTCGATAACCTGCCCCTGGATCATCGAGTACCCCCGTCGCATCATTCCGGCACCGTCCCGAAGGTTCAGCGGCGGTGCCACGGGTAATTTTATCGCCCCTCGCCCACTTTCCGTTCCAGTTCGGCCACCCGTTCGCCGAGGGCGTGCACCTGCCTGGCCAGGTCCTTGATGTCACGGGAAAGCGGTGCGATGCTTCTGACGGTGCTGACCACGAACTGGATCCGTTCGTCGGCCTTCCGCTGAACTTCCTCGTAGGCGTGCTGGGTGTTGGCGATCAGATCACGTACTTCGTCGGCCGAGCCATGGCTCAGGATTTCCTGGACCTTTCGTTCGGCGCCCTCACGGATCGTGCCCACAACCGGGATTTTTTTCTGGATGAATTCGCCGCCATGATGGATCAGTTCGGCCATCTTCTGTATCGGAATCGTGCGATTGCGGCGCTTTTCCTCGCCAACCAGCACCTGGGCGAGGGTGACAGAGGTGATGTTGTCGCCGCTCCTGCTGTCGAAGACCTGTACATCGGTCCCCTCCCGGATGAGGGAAGCGATTTCGTTCAGCGTGATGTACCTGCTTTCCGTGGTGTCATACAGTTTACGGTTCGGGTACCGCTTGATGATCCTGGTCGTCTGGTTCACGGTTTCCATCACTTTCGCACCTGTCCTGGAAATGAGTAAGGTTTCACAGGGCCACCATTATACATGTTCATAAAAGTACTTCATCACAATATGGAAGTGTTGGCGAATTGGGACGAGGGCCACATGTCCCCGTGGCCGAAGGTGTCGGTCTTGACACCCTGCGACCGCTGCCATATCATCCATTCCGCATTTTTTCCCCGGGCGATTAACTCAGCGGGAGAGTGCCACCTTCACACGGTGGAAGTCACTGGTTC
>CAYYCO010000005.1:0-2111 GCA_964470365.1 uncultured Anaeromyxobacteraceae bacterium
CCGACCCACTTGCTCTGCAGTTCGCCCGCGGACAGCGCCAGGAAAGGCATTCCCGCCTCGCCGGCCAGCGCCCGCGCCAGCAGGGTCTTTCCCGTTCCCGGGGGGCCCGCCAGCAGGAAACCGCGCGGCGGCGACACGCCGAATTTCGCCAGCGCAGCCGGATCCTTGAGCCATTGCAGCACCTGACCGAGCCGCCTTTTGGCCCTGACAAGCCCGATCACGTCCCCGAAGCCCTCGGAAGGAATACCGGAAAACCTGATCGCGGAATCCTGGTCGGCCACGCTGATGACGACCGACCGCCGCATCCGCCGGACCCGTCCGACGACCCCCGATTCCAGCGGCCCCGGTTCCCAGTCGATATCGAAGCGCGTCGCGAGGCGTGACCGCGCCAGGTTCCGCATCGTCTTGTCGTTCTGCGCCTGGGCCAGAGCGTCCCTGATGCGCGCCGCGGTGTCCTGCCGCCCGACCGGGTCGACGACGCCGCGCCGCAGGGGGATAAGCCCGCGCGCGCCGCCCCGCGCCAGGATCTGTTCGATCATGTGGTTGATGTCCATGCCGGCACAGTCCCTGTCCGCAAACAGGTACACCGGCAGGTCGGGGCAGGTGGTCCGCAGTTCGTTCAGGATGCCCAGCGACGTTTCAGGCGCGTCGCCGCACCCGGCGCCCAGGCTCAGGTCGAGCAGCACCACGTCGGGCCGGAGCCCGGCGGCCGCCTTCAGCGTATCGTCCCGCCCGGTCGTCCGGTGGGTTTCGATCCGCCCGTTCCCGTTCATTCCCGCCACGACGCCCGCCACGCCGTCATCCTCATCGACCAGAAGGACCTTCAGGCGTTCGTCCGCCTGCCTTGTCGCCAGTTCCGCGGCAGTGTCGTCGCCCAGCCTGACCGAAATCCGGTACGTCGCGCGGCCATCGTGATTCAGCCCGTCCCCGCACGCCTCCCACGAATCCCGCAGCATGTCGATCGCCCATCGGGCCGACCTGGAAACGACCTTGCGGGCGTCGATGTCGGGCAGCAGGGACTGCAGGAAAAGCTGCCTTGCATCGGGAGAAACGTAGAGTTCGACCCCGGGATTGTCCCCGTCCAGCCGGATCTGGGCAATCTGGCGGGCCATCGATCGTTCCACCAGGAGCAGAAGTTCGCCGGCGTCCAGCGCCCCGAAAACGACCGCGCCGCCCTGTGAAAGCCGGGACACGAATTCGGGCGGCAGGCACGGGGCCTTTTCGCCCGGGTCGCCGGTCGTCCGCGACGTGGTCGACGCGTTTTTCAGCACGTCGAACGCGAATTCCGATGCGGTCGCCGACGCCGCCAGCACGCCGGCCCGATTCGGCTGGGACAGGATGGCGTGGCCCAGATTCGTCGTGACGATTATCCAGGCCGACTTGAACTGCACGCTTTCGTTCAGGAACTGGTCCTTGACCTCGCCCTTGTCGAGTATCGCCAGAAGTGAATTGATCGTGTTTTCATGGGCCTTTTCGATTTCGTCCAGCAGGATGACGCATTCCGGATGCCCGTGCACGAAGCCGGTCAGCACGCCCTCGCGGGCGCCGGCGTAACCTTTGGGGAATCCGTACAGTGCCTCGTGGTTCTGGTGCGAGGCGTACGTCGACATGTCCAGCCGCAGAATCGGGACCTCGCGCTCCTCGATTTTCGACAGGGCCTGCGCGAACGTCTGCGCCAGCAGTGTTTTACCGACGCCGGGCGGCCCCATGAACGTGAAAATTCCGCGCGGTCCCCCGGGCGTCGGCGCCAGGCACGCCCTGAAATAGGCGTCGGCCATCATGGAAATGGCCTTGTCCTGGCCCAGCACCTCGGTCGCCAGAAATTCCCGCAGGGCCTGCGCCCGCGCCACCAGTGACTGCAGCGCCGCGTGCGGCCTGCCGCGGACCGGGTTTTCGTTCAGCCGGCGCAGTTCGCCCAGCAGCGGCGAATTGTTGTTCATCAGGTGGCGCAGCAGCACGACATGGTCGAACCCGGGATTTTCGGCGTGGACCTGGTCGACGAATTTCCTGACGCCGTCGTCGAATTTGAACTGTTCTTCCTGGAGCGGTACGGCCTCCGCCTTCCTGTGGTGTTCAGGCAGGCTGTCCGGCCATTTCATCTTTTCCGGCGG
>CAYYCO010000005.1:2211-13102 GCA_964470365.1 uncultured Anaeromyxobacteraceae bacterium
ACCTGCGTCTTGCTGAAATCGATCACGCCGGTTTTCATCGCCCTGTCCAGGGTGTCGAAATTGTCGTCGACGATCTGCACCAGCGCGTGAACGCACCTGACCACCTGTCGTGCCGTCAGCGTGCCGTCGGCGATGGGGAATTCGATGATCGGCCTGATTTCGCCGTCGCCGGCATCGTATTCGAACTGTATAAGCTTCGTCTGCCACTGAATCGACATGCACGCCTCGAGGAAGGCCCGCGCGTGTTCGCCGGTCGCCTTGAACGCCATCGGCGCGAAGCATTTGAAGTACTCGCCGTCTTCCTCCAGCTTGACGACGATGAGTATGTGTTTTTCATTGTCGTCACAGTCCCGGAAGTTCGGCGTCGTGAATCCCGTGATCAGCGTCGAATCGTCCTTCAGTGCATAGTGGATGTCGTTTTCGTCCAGGAATTTTCCAATCTGCTGAATCGTAACCGCCATACTAATCGCCCCCTGCAATGGATATGAAAATTGACCAGTGCGGTTAGCTTATGACGCAGAATTTCCAAGTCAAGCCGATATTGCGGCGATCGTCCGTCCGATTTTCCGGCCTGCGGCCCGGCCCATCCGGCAGGTTACCCGTACGCCTCCGCAGCAAAGGCGTCCCCCTGCGGGCCCCATACCCTCCGCTGCAAAGGCGTCCGTAACTGGCCAAGGACAACGCGGCGGCCCAGAAGGCCCGGTTGTTTCCATACCCTCCGCAGCAAAGGCGTCCGTAACTTACCGAGGAGGAAATTGCCGGCGAAGAACCAACTGCTCTGTTTCCATACCCTCCGCAGCAAAGGCGTCCGTAACGCCGCCACACCGAAAAGATGTTCACGGTATCCTGGTTTCCATACCCTCCGCAGCAAAGGCGTCCGTAACGTTCCTCATGGGAAAACAGGCGATCGTGTCGTCTCCATACCCTCTGCTGCAAAGGCGTCCGTAACTCGGGGGAATACGCTTTGTGTTCCCAGAATTGCTAAGTTTCCATACCCTCCGCAGCAAAGGCGTTCGTAACTTCACTTCGGAGGTGCCACATGTTCACGAAGCTGGTTTCCATACCCTCCGCAGCAAAGGCGTTCGTAACCTGAAAGCAGCGGGGAGGATATGACTATGTTTCCATACCCTCCGCAGCAAAGGCGTCCGTAACATGTCGCTGCCTTAGATGACGCGACTAGAGCGTTTCCATACCCTCCGCAGCAAAGGCGTCCTTAACCGTGCTGCAGGACGCACTCGGCAAGTGGGATTCGTTTCCATACCCTCCACAGCAAAGGCGTCCGTGACTCTCTTCGGTGCCTGGTACATGCGGAAGTGCGTTTCCATATCCTCCGCAGCAAAGGTGACCGTAACTCGGCCAATGCATTCCAGATGTCGTACCGAGCTTCCCGTTTCCATACCCTCCGTAGCAAAGGCGTCCGTAACGTGGAAAATCAGCAGGCCGTTATTGCCGACAGTCTGTCTCCATACCCTCTGCCGGAAAGGCGTCCGTAACTTCTGAATGGTACATGGCCGCCGTTCGAAAAAGCCAGTCTCCATACCCTCTGCCGGAAAGGCGTCCGTAACGTCCATAAGAACGGTGAAGCCGTGATCTTGGAATGTCTCCATACCCTCTGCCGGAAAGGCGTCCGTAACGGCTTCAAGTGTATCAGTTCGCAACTTCGGCGGTCTCCATACCCTCTGCAGGAAAGGCGTCCGTAACAAAGGACAGAAGCTCGTCTCCGTGAAGAGAAACGTCTCCATACCCTCTGCAGGAAAGGCGTCCGTAACCTGGCGAAAGCCGTTGATATCGTGAAGAAGGAGTCTCCATACCCTCTGCAGGAAAGGCGTCCGTAACCCGGAGATTCGTGGCACACGAGATGCTGGGTGTCGTCTCCATACCCTCTGCAGGAAAGGCGTCCGTAACCGTGCCTTTGTAAGGGCTTGAAGTACTTTAGCATTTTCGTCAGGTTTGACGCGACTGCAAAATTTTTGAATCTTTGGACGGCGCGGATCGCGAAATCGCGACGTCATCGATCTGGGGCGGCATTGAAACATGTCGAATTTGTGGGTTAATCAAAATTTGACGCGGGAAATCCGCCCTCGGCTGCCCTCCGGCCTGTCGGAACTGCCAGCGGATACATCATTTTTCGCAACATCCAGTCTTAACACGGTCCGCCGTACCTTTTTCGGGGTCAAACTTCCGTCGTCACGTCCCCTGCATTTCCTGCACAGCACGCCCTGATCTTCCAGCCGGAGCCTCTCCAGCCATCCGGTCGGCCCAACGGTACCCCAAAATTGTTCCCGCGGCAGGAATCGTGCCGCAGGTTGGGGTATGCTTGGACACCGGAATGACGGGGGAAGCAATGCGGCTGCTGCATACATCGGACTGGCATCTCGGGGCCAGGCTTCACGGCCAGTCCAGGTCGGCGGAATTCGAAAAACTGATGGACTGGATGCTGGACGTGATCCGGGACAACCGGGTCGATGCGCTGGTGGTGTCAGGGGACATCTTCGACAGTTCGGTGCCGGGGTCCGGAAACCAGGCGCTTTATTACCGTTTTCTGGCGTCGCTGGTGCCGACGTGCTGCAGGAACGTCGTGGTCGTCGCCGGCAACCACGATTCGCCGTCGTTGCTTTCCGCGTCCGGGGATCTGCTGCGGCTGCTGAACATCCATGTCGTCGGCACGGCACCCGACAACCCGGAAGACGCCGTGATCACACTGCACGACGCGGCCGGAAGCCCAATGGCAGTCGTGGCGGCTGTCCCATACCTGCGCGAGGGCGACGTTCGGTTGGGCCAGGCCGGCGAGGACGCCGAAATGAAGGCGGACCGTTTCGCGGCGGGCATCGCAGGTTATTACGACCGGGCGTGCACGCATCTGGCCCGTGTGCGCCAGGATGCGGTGGCGCTGGCGGGCGGCCGCAATGTGCCGGCGATCGTGACGGGCCACCTTTATGTAATCGGAAACCAGATGTCCGAAACCGAACACAGGCTGTACGTCGGGGATCTGGGCGGCGTCGACCGCGGTATCTTCCCCGACTGGGTCGATTATGTGGCGCTGGGCCACCTGCACCGGCCGCAGCACGTCGGCGAACGGCAGGATTGCCGGTATTCCGGGTCGCCTCTGAAACTCGGTTTCGACGCCGCCGGCCAGAACAAATTCGTGTACCTGGTCGATTTCCCGGATACCCCCGGTGCCATACCGGAAGTCACGCACATCCAGGTGCCCGTCTGGCAGAAACTCGGGTCGGTCCGCGGGACGTCGTGGGACGAAATCCAGGCCGCGCTGACGGCCCTGACGGCGGCCGGCGAATCGATCTGGGTCGATGTCCACTATGACGGCGACCGGGATCTGGCCGACCTGTCCGGTCTGGTGCACGAGGTCGTCGATGATACATGCGTGTCGGCGCTGCGGATCCACGACCATCAACGGAAATCGGCCGTGATGCTGGCCCGTACGCCGGATGAAACCCTCGAAAACCTGGAACCGTCCGAGGTGTTCCGGCGCAGGCTGGACGCGTCGAACGTCGCCCCGGACGACCGTACGGTACTTGTCGGGATGTTCGACGAGGTGCTGCACGCGCTGACGAACCGCGACCGATCCGCGGAACCGGTGCAGGGCGCCGAAGGGGGTGCGCGATGAAAATCGTTTCGGTTGAATTCGTGAACCTGAATTCGCTGGCCGGCCACTGGAGGATCGACTTTACGGACCCCAGGTACGTCGAATCCGGCATATTCGCCATCACCGGCCCGACCGGCGCGGGTAAATCGACCATCCTCGACGCGATCTGCCTGGGTTTGTTCGGCTGCACGCCGCGCCTGGACAAGGCCGGAACGGCCAGCGGCAACGAAATAATGACGAAGGGAACGGTGGCGTGCATGGCCGAGGTCGTGTTCGAAACATCGGCCGGGGGACGTTACCGGGCAACCTGGTCACAGCATCGCGCGCACCGAAGGGCGGATGGAAACCTGCAGCCACCGACGCACCAGCTGGCGGAAGCCGCGACGGGAAAGATCCGTACCGAAAAGAAGGGCGAAACGGCTGACCTGGTCGCAGAAATAACCGGCCTGGACTTCGGGCGGTTCACGAAATCCGTGATGCTGGCCCAGAACGCATTTGCCGAATTCCTGAAGATGGATTCCGGGCCACGGGCCGAACTGCTGGAAAAGATCACCGGCGGCGAATTGTACGCGGACATATCCAGGGAGGTCTTTGCGCGCCACTCCGCCCAGGTCGCCACGCTGAAAAGCATGCAGGCGACCGTCGATGGAATCACGCTGCTGACGCCCGACGAACTTGCGGGACTGAACGCCGCCATGACCGTGGCCCAGGGGCAGGTCGATGTGGCCGCAAAACAGGCGCGGCAGCATTCCGACGCGCTGCACTGGCTGGATCTCATTGAAGCCCTCGTCGCCGAGTCCGGGAATCTGGCCGCGGAACGGGTGAAACTGGACGTCGACATCCAGGCCTTCGGGCAGGACGCGGCGCGCCTGAAACTGGCGGAATCGGCGGCCCGGCTGGCCGGCGAATGGCAGGCACTGACCGGCGCCCGCGAATATCTTCAGAACCTTGAAAAACAGGCCGCTGATCTTGCGGCGCTGCTGCCGGGCCTGCAGGATGCGCGGGCGCTGGCGGATCGTGCCGTGTCGGATGCGGTCGCGGCCGTTACCCGGGCGCAGGACGAGGTGTCCCGGAACGTGCCGGTCATCCGCAGGGCGCGTGGGCTCGATGGCGACATCGGGGCCGCGGCGAAACGGCGCGACGAAACAGGGCGCGACGTGGAAAAACGGGCGGCGGCTTTCGATGAACTGCGGGCCGGCATCGACGGTGACCGCCGGCGGATTGCTGACGGCGCCGCGGCCCTTGCGGCGATTGTCGTGCAGTTGGAACAGACCGCCTGTGATGCGACGCTGGAAGCCCGGCTTGGGGAAGTGCGGCTGAAGATCGAGGGCCTTGACGCCGATCGCGGGAAACTGTCGGGCCAGCGCGCCGCCCAGGAAAGATCGACTGACAACCTGAAAAGGATCGGCGATGAAATTGAAGGGCTCCTGAAGCGTCAGGAAGGAATTCGGGACAGTGAAGGCCAGGCCGGACGTGACTTGAAGGGTCTCCAGGAAAGGCGCGATGAAGTGCTTCGCGGCCATGACGTGCCGTGGTGGCACGGGGAACGGGATCGGCTGATCGCGCTCGCTGCCGACGTTGGGCGTGCGCTGGATGCCGATGCCGCGCGCACCCGGGCCCAGGATGAACTTAAGGGGCTTGCGGATCAGGACGAAAAGGCCGGTACGATTATCGCGGAATGTGAAAAGGGGCTGTCGGAACATGGAAAGTCCGTCGCAATCCTTGATGAACAACTTGCGTTACTGAATCAAACCAGGACGTTGCAGGCCACGGTCAGGCAGTTGTCCGAACACCGGGAAAGGCTGCGCGACGGCGTGGAATGTCCGCTGTGCGGTTCGCTGGACCACCCCTGGGCGGCCGGAAATGTCCCGACGGACGACGAAACCGACGCGAAGATCCGTAAAACGCGGGGTCGGCTGGACGAACTGCGCAGGGCCATTTCGGAATGTGAACGGTCGATGGCGGCGGCGCAGGCCGGGTTGAAATCGAACCAGGTTGCCCGCGGCAGGGCGGAACTGGTCGTGCGCGATTCGCTGGCGATTCTTGCCGGGATGGCGCCGCGGTGCGGGTTCGGGGGCGATTGTCCCGACATGGCGGCGACGCTGAAAACGATGCTGGACGGGGCCGGCGCCGCGCTGGCCGACGCCGACGCCGTGGTCGATGCCGTCCGGGTGCTTGATGACGAACTTGCCACGGCTTTGCGTCGTCACCAGGAATGTCGCGACGGGCGCGTCCAGATCGACAACGACATCCGGACGGCCCTGGTACGTCGCGATGCTGCCGCTGACACCGTCACGAAAAACGGGGACGAGATCGCCCGGCTTGAAACGGGCGTGAACGCGCTTGCCGCCGAAATCGCGGGGCTGGTGGCGGCGTGGGGGATCGGGGCCGACCGCCTTCTGCGGTCCGACCTGGTCCTGCAGGAACTCGATCGGCGCAGGCTGGCATGGGCGGCTCTGCAGGATCGGAGGACTGGCCTGGAACGCGACATCCAGTCGTTGCGCTCCGGTGTCGCGGCGCGGCAGGGCAATCTCGAACGGGACGGGGCTGAACTCGAAAATGCCAGGCAACGGCTTGCGGATTCCGAAAGCGGCCTGCAGGGGCTTCGGGCCCAGCGGGCCGAGGCACTTGCGGAACCGGACGTCGATGCATTCGAGGTTCGATTGAACACGGTGCTGCGGGTGGCGACCGAGGCCCGCGATGCCGCGAACCGGCGCCTGTCGTCCGCGCAGTCCGAACTGAAATCCGTCCAGGATCGGATCGATACAAACGCGGTGGCGATCGCCAGCGGCAGGGACGCGCTGGCATCCGCGGGGGCAATATTCCTGGAGGCCCTTTCGCAGCGCGGGTTTGCCGACGAGGCGTCGTTTGTCGCGGCGCGCCTGGCGGATGCCGAAATGGACCGCCTGATTGTGAAACGCAGTGAACTGGACACGCGGAAGGTGGAACTCGAAACGAAAACGGCTGATAACGCGGCCAGGCTGGCGGCGGAACGCGCCAGGGCCGTTACCGACCTGGACAGGGCTGCGGTGCAGGCGCTTGTCGATCAGGCGGAACGGGACCGTACGGCCGGCAACCGGCGCCTTGGCGAAACGAAAAACCGGCTTGATTCGGATCTTGACGCGCGGGAACGCGTTCGCGACCAGCTTGAAAAGGTGCAGGAACAGCAGGCGCTGGTCCGGCGCTGGGAACACCTGAACAAGTTGATCGGGTCGGCGGATGGCAAGAATTTCAGGCAGTTCGCCCAGGGGATCACGTTCGAACACCTCGTCCGCAACGCGAACGAACACCTCGGGGTGCTGTCGGACCGATACAGCCTGCGGATGTCCCTGCCCGACAAGAACGGCAACGCATCGCTGGACCTGGATGTCGTCGACGACTGGCAGGGCGGCGAAGTCCGCACCGTCCGCAACCTGTCCGGCGGCGAAACATTCATCGTCAGCCTGGCGCTGGCGCTCGGGCTGGCGTCGCTTGCCAGCCGGCGCATCCGCATCGATTCGTTCTTCCTGGACGAGGGCTTCGGGACACTGGACCAGGACGCCCTGAATTCCGCGATGGATGCTCTGGGTGAACTGCGCCGCAACAACAAGCTGATCGGCGTGATTTCCCATGTCGAGGCCCTGAAGGAACGCATCGACACCCGCATCCAGGTTTCGCGCGAACGCGGCGGCCGCAGCACCCTGTCGGGGCCGGGTGTCAGCCGGATCACAATAGATGAATGAACTGCGGCCGCCTGGTCGCAAGCAGGGGATCCGGAGGGCTCAAAACCACAGGAGGTAGCGATGAGCATCCGGAAGGTGCAGAAGACTGCAAAAACAAGGCTTTTCGAAAGTGACACGGAGTACCTGCTGGCGGAACTCGACGACGACTTTACCGAATACATCGCACCCGCGCAGGTGTTTCATGCAACGGCTGCCGCGAATGACGTGAACAGGTCGCCGGGGAGTGGATTGTGCAGTCGCCAGGTGATTGCCATCGGAAGTTCGGATTCATGTTTGACGTAAGTGGCCGGGCCAAGGAAGTAAAATGCCCTGTCGTCGGATCGCAGCCTTGCGAACAGCATTATGCTTGAGCCCGTTTTCGCGTGGTTCCTGTATCGCAGCCCGGTTTCGCTGTCGGCGCGCGTGAGCGACTGACTTTCCCAGTGGATCAGGTCCGGGCTTATCGCGTAATCGCGATACCTGGTGGTTGGCGAAAAATTACCCGACGTTTTATTCAGGGTGAAGGCCAACAGGTCGGATTTAGCGGACTTTGCCCATTTGACGCCTTCTCTCCAGCTGGGTGTCTTTGCCCCGCTGCCTTCGTTGAATGCCGCGAGGATCTCGATTCTTGTGTAACAGCCGTGAATCGTCAGGGGCACGTCAGGGTGCCCGATCAGCGCGATTCCGAGGTGATTGACACGGTCCTCAAGCACGTCAAGCAGGCCAAGGATTTCTGAAATGACCTGGGGATGTCCCCACAGAAGGTTGACACCTTCCCGCAATGTCGTCGTTATTGACACCGCCTGATCGGTCACAGACGCTGTCAGCATTCGAAGATAAGTGCGTTGCGTGGGAGCCATGTCGTCGGGATCAGGCGGCGATTTGAGCATCAGGAGTTCCCGGTAGGCGTTGATCCTGGCTTCGTCGTCGATGTGGAGCAGACGGCCGCAGGCCCGTCGAAGAACGTCTTCATGCGGGCCGCGTTCGAGAACAGGCAGTCCTGCAGCCTCAACGAGGTCGGACCAGCTCTTGTTGCCGTGGTAGATATCATCAAGTTCGATCCCCGAGGATTCAAGGTAGGCTTTGAGGCAGATATGCGGGTTTTCTGCGGCGAGCGCCCTCAGTTCGTCAACCTTGGCATTCCATCTGGAAGGGACGGCGTCTTTGATGCTTTTCAGGACGATGTCGCGCGCGACCGGGTCAAGTTCCATGTGACAGCCGGCCGGAAGGTACGGGAATCCCAGTTGTACCTGCGATGCGACGTGTGCCCGGCTGCCGCCAAGGAGTGCCCGCAAACGCCGGTCGAACCTGAATTCCTGCCTGTGGTGGCCAACGAAATCAAGAACCGTGCAGACAGGCTTGCCTTCATGCCGCCTGAGTCCGCGGCCAAGTTGCTGAAGGAAAAGAACCGGGCTGTCCGTGGGGCGGAGCATCAACAAAGTGTCAACCGCGGGAACATCGATTCCTTCGTTGAACAGGTCCACCGAAAAGACCACATTCACGCGACGGTTCGCCAGGTCTTCAAGCGCGGCTTTCCGCTCGGCGGCATCGGTATCGGACCAGATCGCCGTGGCCGCAATTCCTGCATCCTTGAAGATGCGGGCCATGAATCTTGCGTGCTGGACACTGACGCAGAAACCGAGCGCCCGCACCCCGGCAACGTTGTCGCAGTGGTCTGCCAGTTCCTTGACCACGCGGCGGGCCCAGACGTCGTTTCCCGTCATAAGGTTTGAGAGGCCTTCGACATCGTATCCGCGCCCGCGCCGCCAGGGAACGGCCCGGAGGTCAAGGCCATCATGGATTCCGTAATACACAAACGGGACCAGCCGATGCTGGTCGATCGCGTCCCAGAGGCGCAGTTCGGCCGCGATGCGGCCATCGAACCATTCCAGAATCGGGAGTCCGTCAGAGCGTTCAGGGGTTGCGGTCAGCCCGAGGAGTTCGACCGGACGAATGTGGTTGAGCAGCGCCTGATATGTCGAAGCCGCGGCATGATGGAATTCGTCCACGATGACGATATCGAAGTGTTCTGGTTTGAGGCTTCCCAGTTTTGTTGTGCCAAGACTCTGTATTGACGCGAATACATGGTCAAACCGCAGGGGCCGGTGGCCGTTGACCCACAGCTCGCCAAACGAGAGGTCGCGCAGCGCATGACGGAACGTGTCGAGCGATCTGGTCAGTATTTCCTCACGGTGAGCCACAAAAAGGAGTCTCGCCCGAGGCAGCACTCTTCGGAGTCGTGCATAGTCCAGCGCTGCCATGACGGTCTTGCCGGTGCCTGTTGCCGATACCAGCAGGTTTCGGTGTCTGCCACGCTGTCGTGCAAGCTCGATCTGTTCAAGCAGATGTTCCTGGAAGGGTTCAGGCCTCAATTCAATCGGGCTCAGGCGAAGGCCGGCGTCTGCATAATCTCTGGCCTTGCAGCTTTCAATGAACTGGTCACGGTTGTACGGGACAAAATCAATGTTATTCCAGTAGCTTTCGAATACGGCTTCAACTTTTGACACGACGCTGGGATTTCGGGCGTTTGATACGCGGACGTTCCATTCCAGTCCGGTCACTTGTGCCGAATGTGTCAGATTCGACGAACCTATGTATGCCGTTGAAAAACCGGTTTGCCGGTGAAAGAGCCAGGTTTTGGCGTGAAGCCGCGTGCTTGCCGAATCGTATGAAACGCGGATCTGGGCCCCGAGTTTTGCCAACTCGTCAAGTGCGCGCGCCTCCGTCGAGCCCGTGTAGGTGGTGGTGAGAATCCTCAGTGCACGGCCAGACTCGCAGTGTCTGCGCAGCGTCCCGAGCATCGGGCGGATCCCGCTGTAACGTATGAAGGCAATCACCGCGTCAATCCTGTCTGCCGAATTGATTTCCGTCTGAAGCTCGTGTCCGACTCCCGGTTCATCGGGTGCATTGGTCAGCAGCGTCGTATCGAGCAACGGCGTGAGCGGCAATTCGATGTGTTCGGGTCGACCATCTGGAAGTCGTCCCAGTATTCCGCGAAGCATTTCCCCTGGTTCGAGCGGTCTTTCCGCCTGAAGGGCCCCTGCATTCGTCACGTCGACAATCTGGTCGATGAGTCTGCGCGCAAGCGACGTCCCGACTGAAACCCGGTTTTCTTCACTGACCGATGAAATGGCACGTTCGATAACCCGCGAAAGATGCAGTGCAATACGGTCGGCTGCCTCGGCATTGTCAAGCCCGGCCCGATCGGTTTCGTAAATGGCTTCCAGGCTGCGGAGTTTCGAAGCCAGCGCTTCGGTAACGATCGATTCGTACAGGCCACGCTCTGTCTCGCTCACGAAATCTCCTTCGTCCCGCGGCCGCCATCCTGGTGTTTCATAACGTCATGGCAGGCACTTATGATTCCCGATGTTCCCACCCGCCTTCAAGTAATTCAACAAGGCGGAGCAGAGAAAGATCCTTCAACACCGGCAAGCATTCTGCCGTCAGCCGGACTATCATGGGGCCATCAGATTCGCAGGGTTTCCATGCCATATGAATCGGTGACAAAAAATCGCGCCCGGGGGTGCCTGCTGGGACAGTTCGCGGGGGATTCGCTGGGCTCGCTGGTGGAATTCCAGGATGCCGG
>CAYYCO010000005.1:13202-16881 GCA_964470365.1 uncultured Anaeromyxobacteraceae bacterium
TGCGGGACGCCGAATTTCGACAGCCAGGCGAACGGGGCGATGATGCGGTGCAGTCCCATTGGAATTTTCGTGGCGGCGGCCGGGCCGGATGCGGCCGGCGAACTGGCCGCGATCGACGCCGCGATCACCCATCCCAACCCGGTCTGCGTTCAGGCCAACCGTCTGTACGCGATGGCGATCGCTGACGCCATCGCCAGCGGGCCGACGCCGCAGGCTCTGTACGCCCGCGTGGTGGACTGGGCGCGCCGGTTCGATGTTGATGACAGCCTGATGCGTGCGGTCGAATCCGCCGGCATCCGGCGTCCCGCGGATTACATCCGCAGCCAGGGCTGGGTACTGATCGCTTTCCAGAATGCCCTGTGGCAACTGTTGCACGCGCCGAACCTGGAAGAAGCGGTCGTCGACACCATCATGCAGGGCGGCGACACAGACACGAACGCTTGCATCTGCGGCGCCCTTCTGGGTGCGATATACGGCGCCGGGGCAATCCCCGACCGCTGGGTGTCCGCCCTGCAGTCCTGCCGCCCCGAACTCGGCCGCCCCGGCGTCCGCCGCCCCCGCCCCCCGATTTACTGGCCCTGCGACGTCCTGGAAGTTGCCGACGGCCTTATGGCCGGCTAGAACGAATACCCCATCCCGAAACTGACATATGGCGAATGGTACAGGACGTGGACGGGGCCGCCGGCCATGCTGTGCAGATAGCCGACGCCGGTCCAGCCGGCCTCGAGGCTGACGGTCAGGCCCATGTCCGCGCGCCAGGAAAAGCCGGCGCCCAGGCGGACGTTCCAGCCGTGTTCGGTGTCTTCGATGCCCTGCCAGGTACGCAGGTCGTCAACCGACGGGATCAGGGCGGTGTAGCCGACCGCGGCGCGGCCGTAAACCTCGAACGCGCCCAGCGGGATGATGCCGCGCAGGGTGAGGTCGACACTGATCAGGGGCGCGACCTCCAGGACATTGTCGTGGCTGCCCGGGGCCAGGCCGGTGATGTCCAGCATCCCGCCGATGGCCAGGTATTTCATCGCGTAGCCTTCGCCGATGAAGGACACGCCGCCGGAAAAGTTCTCGACGTTCAGGTCGTCGGTGCTGGAAGCAGTCTTGTGCTCGTATGTGTAAAACCACAGGTTCCCGAAGACGCCGAAATAGCCCTTTGGCCCGGTGACGGCGTCCTTGCCCTGGGCCCCGGCCGCGAACACCATGACGGCGACCGCGGCGACGACTGCACAGAAACCGGTT
Source organism: uncultured Anaeromyxobacteraceae bacterium (assembly GCA_964470365.1). Classification (GTDB taxonomy): domain Bacteria; phylum Myxococcota_A; class UBA9042; order DTJE01; family DTJE01; genus JAGOFO01. Next base: position 14,436 of record CAYYCO010000005.1, read on the forward strand.
TTTGTTTTCATCCTGCGGCCTGTGGCCGGGGTTCGTCACGGAAACGGCGTCCCGGGCCATTCGGAAGTTGCGGCCATTTTACGATTCAGCGGCCCGGGATCCAAACCGGGCTTGACGGACGGCGTCCCGCCCTTGACTCGGCGCCCGGCGATGCCAAGTATTGATGCCGGACGCTTGCACTGGCGCTGGAATGGATTCCTGGATTACGGAAAGCGGGACGAAGGTCGAACTGGCATATTACGGGCCCAGCAACATATTCAAGGTGTCGCGGGGCGAACGGGCGTTCATCGTGGATGCCGGCACGTTCGGCAACGCGCGTGAAATCGTGGACGCGGTGGGCGCGACCGGTGCCCCGGCGCCTTCGCTGCTGGTCCTGACGCACACGCATTTCGACCACGCCGGCGCCGCGTTCATGCTGCGGGACGAATTCCGCCTGAAGGTCGCCGTGCACAGGCACGACGCAGGCTTCCTTGAAACGGGCATCAGTCCTTTCCCGGCCGGCACCACGCTGGGGACAAAGGCGTTCATGGCGGTGGTGAAGCGGCCGGGTGAACTTGTGACGCGCTACCCGGGCGTCGTGGCCGACGTCGTGGTCGATGATGAATTCGATCTCGGCGTTTTCGGGTTCAACGCCAGGATCGTCCATACCCCTGGCCACACCGGGGGGTGCGTCAGCGTCATCGTGGACGACGAAATCGCGATCGTCGGCGACACGCTGTACGGGCTTTCGAAAAAGTCGATCGTGTCGCCGCTGGTCGACGACAAGGACAAGCTGTTTGAAAGCGTCTGCTGGTTGTACGACAGCGGGTGCGGGACGTTCCTGCCCGGCCATGGACCGGCGATTTCCCGTGAACGCGTAAAGGAACAGATCGACGACCTGGTGGTGCGGCGCCGGCGCAAGGCGCAGCGCAAGACAAGGCTGTTATTTGAAGACGAGGTGACGCCATGAAGATTATCGATGTCCTGAACGCCCCGGAAAAGGAAAACCCCCACGGTGTCTCGGTCAGGCCGCTGCACAACACCGAACACGCCGCCGTCGTGCACATCGCGCTGAAGCCCGGCGAGTCGCTGAAGAAGCACATCACGCCGGTTGACGTGTTCTTTTATGTCCTGGAGGGGTGGGGCGCGGTCGAAATCGGCGACGAACGGCAGTTCGTGACGCGCGACATGCTGATCGAAAGCCCCGCCGGCATCCCGCACCGCCTGATCAACGATTCGGACGGCGAATTCCGGGTGCTGGTCGTGAAGACGCCGTCGCCGAAGGCCTCGACGAAGTTACTTTAGGCCGGTGGCGAACCTTCCTACACGCCGAAGCCCCGCCGATCGTCGACCTGAAGGCCCGTTCCCATATAGAATGACCGACACGGTTTATCAGCGGATTACACCCGTCCGTTTTCCGGGGGCCTTCAATGAAGAAATCAAGGGTTCTCGTTCCGGCCCTGCTGGCCCTGGCCGCGTGCTCGGAGGTGCCGATCGTCGATCCCGTCGACTGCGACTGGCAGGTCGTGACTTACACGGTCGCTGACGAAATGACCGGAATCGCGACCGGCGATTGGGCGGTCCCCGCGGTCGAATACGCGCCGATCCAGGTCGACCCGGCATACACGCACCAGCTCAATTTCCTGATGTCGCCGATGATGCCGCCGATGATGGAACCACGCCCGTCTTCCGGGCCGGTCATCGTGTACGGCGACGATTTCGCGACGACGGTGGTCAGTCCCCTGAACGCCTTCGGAAGCACATGGATGGTTTACGACGGCGGCAAGGTGCGCGTCGGCATGCACGGTGACACCGAACACGTCCCGGCAGGCACGAAACACCGTTTCCTGGTCGTTTCCGGCCAGGGCGTCAACCACGCGATGCATTGCTGGGGCACTCTGATGCGGCGCGATGCGGGCACGACGGCGCCCGGCCGGTACGCCGACACGGGCCTGTCTTACCTGGGTTACTGGACCGACAACGGCGCGGCGTATTACTATGCGACCGCCGACGACCTGAACGCGCGGGACACGCTGCTTGCCGTCCGCGATTACGCGGGCGACATCGGCATACCATACGGGTACTTCCAGATCGATTCGTGGTGGTACGAAAAGGAAAGGGACTCCAGCGTGGACCCGGGCGGGCTGATCGAGTGGGCGCCGCATGCGGAAATGTTCCCGGACGGGCTGGCGGCGTTCCACGATGCGCTGGGCCTGCCGTTGATTGCCCACAACCGCTGGGTTTCGCCGCAAAGCCCGTACCTGGAAAACTACGATTTCGCGATGGACGGCCTGGATGCCGAAATGGCGGTGGCCACCGGACCCGGCATGTACCAGGAATTCATGCAGTCCTGCCTGGACTGGGGAATCGAGACGTACGAGCAGGACTGGCTGGTCAACCAGTATTTCGGCAGCCGCTGGCTGCGCGACGAGCCGGGTCACCTGGAAACCTGGCTGCGCAACATCCA
>CAYYCO010000005.1:16981-76441 GCA_964470365.1 uncultured Anaeromyxobacteraceae bacterium
GCCGCTGGCTGCGCGACGAGCCGGGTCACCTGGAAACCTGGCTGCGCAACATCCATGATTCGGCGGCCTCGGCCGGCCTGACCACGCAGATCTGCATGACCGGCGGCGCCCACCTGATGGAAGCGGCGGCGCACGAAAACGTCACCACCGTCCGCACGACAATCGATTACACAGCGAACTTCTGCAAGGAGTGTTTCTGGCCGCAGTTCCATATCAACAACATGCTCGCGGGCGCTCTGGGTGTCTGGCCGTTCAAGGACAACTTCCATTCCGGCGAGATTCACGGGCAGGCCGAGGCGCTGATAAGTTCCCTTTCTGCCGGGATGGTCGGGCTTGGCGACGCGATCGGCGTCACGGTCGTTGAAAATGTGACGCCGACATGCAGGACCGACGGCCTGCTGTTGAAGCCGGACCGCCCGGCGACAGCGATCGACCCGATGTATCTGCCGCACGCCAGGCCCTTCACGGTCAGCACCGAAACGACGCTGGACGGGGTCGGGGAATGGATTTACCTGGCGGCATTCAACATGGCTTCCGAACATCCCGGGCGCACCAGCGATGACCGGATCTGGGAAATCCTGCTGTACGACGCCATCCCGGTGTCGAAGATGTTCAACTACCCGGAACTGGTCACCGACTGGTCGTTCGACATGGCGCGCGACATCGGGCGGTCGGGGCGGCGGGTCATGTACGACTGGAAAACGGGCCAGGCGTCTGTTGTCACCGATGTCTTCACACTGCCACAAGTCGAAAACCTGAACGATTTCAATTACATGGTGCTGGCGCCGATATTCGGGAACGGGCTTGCCCTTGTCGGCGACCCTGACAAGTTCGTGACGATGGCGGATCGCCGGTTCACGGCCGTGAAACAGCTGGCGGACGGCGTCCGGGTCACGCTGGAAGGGGCGCCCGGGGAAACGGTGAATGTGCTCGTGTACGACACGCGCGTGGCGCGGATGCTGCCGGCCGGCCAGGCCGTGATCGGCGCGGACGGAACGGCGACGGTCACCGTCGGCCGGGAATTCGATTAGCGGGCGAGACAGGGAATTCGTGGTCGGGTAATGCCACGTTGTCCCCGGACTCACGCCCGGGGCTCTTGATGGCGGGCCTCCCTTCGGTCGGACCGGGGAAGATTGGGTGGCGTGCCACATGGTCCCAGGGCTGGCGCCCTGGGCTGGAAGATGGCGGGCCTCCCTTCGGTCGGGCCGTCCGTCCGAGCGCAGCGAGGCCGGCCATTCGTTAGCCCGGGGCGTGAGCCCCGGGAAGGCCGGCCATGTTCAAGCCCGGGGTGTAAACCCCGGGGACAACGCCGGGCCTTCGAAATCAACGCGGAGCCCGCCGAACTCCGATCTTGAAAGCTTGAATTCCCACCCGTGCATGCCCGCGATCCGCGATGCGATGTTCAGGCCGATGCCCTGGTTGCCGGCTTCGCGGCCGCGTTCCTTGCCGCACCGGTAGTACCGTTCGGCGATTCTGGCCATTTCTTCATCCGCGATGCCGGGGCCGTCATCAATGACTGAAACCTGGAACCTGTCCCCGGCCGTCGCCTCAAGTATCACGGCAACGTGACCGTCCCTGCGGTTATGCCGGATCGCGTTGAAGATCACGTTGTTGACCGCCTGTTCCAGGAACGTCACGTCGCCCCGCGTGAACAGCGGCTGTTCCGGGATGGCGTGGTCCAGCGAAACCGATCGCTGACGCGCGATCGGGCGGTGCCTGATCACGCAGCGCCCGACCAGGTCGTTCAGGTTCACCGGTTCCTGCTGCATCGTCGGCTGGCCGGTTTCAAGGCGGGACGCCACGGACAGGTTCCCGATCAGCGCGGCCAGGTAATTCGCCTCGGCCATAGCGCCGCCGACGGTTTCGGGATCCATCTGCCCGCCTCGCCCCGCCATGTCGGCCAGATGTCCCTGCAGCACGGTAAGCGGGATGCTGATGTCGTGCGTCGTGTTTTCCAGGAAAGTGCGCAGGTTCTGTTCGCGTTCCTCCTGCTGCGCGACCTGTTCCAGGATTTCCGCCCGCGCGTCTTCGAAAGCCGCCCCGAGTTGCCCGATTTCGTCGCGGCCCCGCAGCCCGATCGGCGTCCTGTACCGGTCGGCCGCGGAGCGCCTGACCTGCGACGTCAGCCTGCGGATGCGCCGTACGATGGGCCCGGCCGCCAGCAGCACCGTCAGCAGCATCACCAGCACCGGCAGTCCCCAGACGCCCAGCGGCGGCGAAAACCTGTGGAACACCACTTCTTCGGCCGGTTCGTCATACCTGACCAGTACCGCCGCGCACGGGCCGTCCTTCCAGGCCATCGGAATCAGGATTTGGTGGATGCGCATTTCGCCGGGACGCTTGGCCATGCCGCCCGGGGGGCAGCCCGGACCCGGTCCCTGTGCCGGAGCCTGCCTTCCGACGGTTCCCGGGCCGCACGACCTGCCGCCGTCGTCCAGGAATTCAAGTGTCCCGCCGACCGACGACACATGGCCGATCTGGCCGTGTTCCCAGTCCTTCCGCAGGTGTTCGTGCAGGGCCGGCGCAAGCGGATTCGCCGATTTCAACCGGGCGTCGTACGCGAAAACCTGTGCGTGCATCGGCAGGCGCGCGCCCCTGCCCGCCCTTCCCAGGAACGACAGCTGGCCCCGATCCCGCGGGGCCGGTCCGGGCGGCACGATCCCGGGCCAGGAATCTTCGCCGAAATATTCCGCGAACCACGTTTCCGGCGATGCCTCGCACGCAACGCGTCCGCCGGCGTTCATCGCCGTGTGCACCGCCTGCACCACGAGCTGTTCGGAAGAACGCTGTTCGTACAGGTAGAAGAACAGCATGGCCATCGCGAAGACGACCAGTCCCGCGGCAGCAGTGGTCAGGACGAGCCACAACCTGAGTTTCATGACAGGTTATCCATCCTTACGCGGTAGCCGATGCCCCAGACCGTTTCGATGATGTTGTCGGCGCCCAGTTTTTTCCGCAGGTGCGACACATGCACGTCCAGGGTCCGTTCGGAGCCTTCCTTTTCCGGGTCGAGGACGTTGCACACCATCCACTGGCGCGTCACGGCATCGCCCCCGCGCCGCATCAGCGCGGCCAGGATGTCGAATTCGACGCGCGTCAGGTCAAGCGGCGCGCCGCCCAGTTTCGCCGTCCGGGAACCGGCGTCCAGCACCAGCGCCCCTGCCGCCATCGGTCCGCCCTTCTGCAGCACCGGGCGCCGCAGCCGCGCCCGCACGCGTTCAATCAGTTCTTCGGGCCAGAAGGGTTTCGTCATGTAGTCGTCGGCGCCCGTCTTCAACGCCCTGACCTTGTCGGAAGTGTTGTTGCGCGCGCTGAGCACGAGCACCGGGACATCGGAAAACGTGCGCAGTTTTTTCAGGATGTCGAGGCCCCAGACGCCAGGCAGCATCAGGTCCAGTATCAGCAGTGAAAAACCCTGGAAATCGGACGGGGACGGGTATGTCCCCTCGGTCCGCCAGGTCATCAGGTAACCCGCACGCGAAAGGTAATCGACGATCTGGCTGCCAAGTTCCCGGTCGTCCTCGATAAGCAGGATTTTTTCGGCCATCGGCGCGCCCCCGGGGAATCGGTCCGTCTTTTGCGGGCGGAACCGCAAAATATGCCTCATTATATGGGGTCGGGATTAAGATAATCTTAAGAATGAATCAGTAAATTCAGCCAGGTTCGTCGGACGCCCCTGAAAACCCGGCCCTGAAGGTGGAAGATGGAAAGCCTGCTCTTGAGTTTCGGCAGCCTGAAGATGGAATGGTACAACGCGGTCATCGCGCTTGTGCTATCGTTCCTGCTGTCCAGCCTCCTGGCGCTTGTTTATGAAAAGACGTTCCGCGGCCTTTCGTGGTCCAGCGGGCTGCTGCAGTCGATGATCCTGGGGCCGATCGTGTCTTGCCTGATCATGATCGCCATCGGCGACAACGTGGCCCGCGGCATCGGTATCGTCGGTTCGCTGGCCATCATCAGGTTCCGCACGAACCTGCGCGACCCGCGCGACCTGATATTCCTGTTCGCGGCGCTGGGCATCGGCGTGGCCTGCGGCGTGCGCAGTTACCTGACGGCGGTGGTCGGCACGCTGGTATTCTGCATCGCCGCGGCGGTCCTGCAGTACACGCGTTTCGGTCAGCGCCGCAACCACGACGGGCTGGTGCGTTTCCAGCTGCCGTCGGACCCGGCCGTGTCGGCGCGCGTCGTGGACGTGTTCACCCGCATCCCCAGCCATTTCGCGCTGGTGACCAAGCGCAGCGTCGCCCAGGGCGATTTCATGGACTATGCGTACCAGGTGCGTTTCCGCAGGGAATCGGACTGCGACGTCCTGCTGATCGAACTGGAAAAGATCGAGGGCATCCGCGGCCTGGTGTACGTGAACCAGCAGACGACGGTCGAGGTTTGACAGGGCCATGAAAATAAACGGTAAATACATTTTCTGGGCCTTCTGGGGCGTCATGGCGGTCGTCACCGCGCTGATTTATTTCCGCTATGACACCAATTCCGACTTCATCGGGCTGGTGGAAAACCGCACGCACATCCTGTCGGTCCAGGAATCGGGGCGCGTGGCACGCGTCAACGTTGTCCAGGGCGATCAGGTCAGGGCCGGACAGGTGCTGTTGGAAATGGACACGTCCGATCTGGACCGCGAAAAGGCGCTCCTGGACGCGGAACTTGAACGCCTGCAGGGGCATCTCGACGCGGATCGGGCGCGGGCCGGGCTTGAATACGACAAACTGTCCACGCAGAGCGAATCGGATTCGCTGAACATGGAAATGAAAAAGGCGGATCTCGCCGAAAAGGCCGCCGAACTTGAATCGATTCGGGCGGAAATCGAACGGCTCCAGGCCGCGGAAAGGGCCGGTCTGGGACGTCCGCGGGAACTTTCCGACCTGATCATCCGGCGCGATACGCTGGCGAAGGTGGTGGCGGCCCAGCGTGCGGTGCTTTCCGACCGTCCTGCGCCCCGTGACGGGCGTGGTGGTCGTGCCGATGGCGCGCGGAACCAGGTCGTGCAGTCGCTTATCGGCGACAGCCTTACCAGGATTGGCGAAGTACGCGTGGCGCTGGCGCTGGTCGAATCCAGGCGCGCGATGCGGACGATCGCTTCGCCGGCCGACGGCAGGGTGGTTTCGCTGCTTAACCGTCCCGGCGATACGGTGGAACGCTATCTCCCGGTGGTCACCGTGGAAGAAGACCGTGCCGAATTCGTGGACGTTTACATGCCGGAAACGTCGGGCCAGACGCCGGTTGTCGGGGCGCGCGTGAACCTGTTCCCGCACCGCCAGATGGCGGCGGATTCGACGGGCGTCATCGTGTCGGTGGATCCCGGGTATTCGGTGATTCCCGAAAGGCTGGCGTTCCAGGGCAGGTTTTACTGGGCGCGCAAGTTCCGGGTGCAGATGGATCCCGCCCACCAGCTTATGCCGGGCGAGGCCGTGCGCGTTGAACTCGTGGACCGCACCCTGGGTGTCGGCGACGCCATCGCGTATGCGCTGGACAAGGACGCATCGCAGGCGGTCGGGACGGTGGAAGGGGCGGGACAGGCCGGCGGTGCCGACAGATCCGGTGCCGTTCCCGCGGCGCCCGCGGATCGAGCGTCCGCCACCGCGCAGTCCACGCCCGCGACGATTTCCTGCGCGCCGGCCGCCGGTTTCCGGGGCAGTTTCGAGCCGTCCGGCGCGGTCTGGCTGGCCGACATCGAACGGTACCTGATCGTCAGCGACGACACCGGCGAAAAGGACACCAGGCACGCGCCGTGGATATTCCTGATGGACAGGGCGGGCGTGGTGGAACCGGCGCCCGTCGTTCTGCGTGGCGTGGCCGCGGTCAATGACCTTGAGGCTGCCACGTTGGCACCGGACGGTACCATTTATCTGGTGTCGTCGAACAACGTGAACAAAAAGGGCCTGCGCAAGCCGGTGCGGCAGCAGATTCTGAAGGTTGCACGCGACGGGCGCAATTTCACGGTCGTCGCTTCCGCGGCCCTGGCCGACGCGGTAATTGACGCCTTCGACGGCAAGGCGCTGGCCGTGATCGGCCTGTCGGCGAATCCGTCCGGCGCGGCGATGGAACTGAATATCGAGGGCGCGGCCTTCGTCGACGGCGCCCTGCTGCTGGGCTTGAAACAGCCCGTCGCACAATCCGGCGCCATCATCTGGCGGCTTGCCGATGTGGACGGGTTCCTGGCGCGCGGGCGGCTGGACCACGGTCAGTTGTCCCTCTTCGCGACGGTCGATCTTGGTGTTGTCGAAGGGCGGCGCGCCGCGATATCGGACCTGTTCGCGGGGGCGGACGGCATGCTGTTCGCGGCCTCGACCGTTCCAGGCGCGCCCGATTCGGCACAGGTCGGACGGGTGTTCAGGCTTGAACCCGCCGGCGCCGGGGCTTTCAGCGCCGTGCAGCTTGCGCAATTCCCGGGACTGAAACCCGAGGCGATCGCCCAGGCCGCCGACGGCGCCCTGACGGTCCTGTTCGACACCGGCGCGGCGCCGGCCAGGATGGCGACGGTGGGGTTGGGCAGGCCATGAAACGCATCCGCAGATTTCATGCCGTCATGTCGCCATCGGCTTCCAGCGTCCTTTCGGCCGCCGCGACTGCCGCGGGCGTGCTTGCCGCAATCCTGGCGGCATCGGCGGGCGCGTCGGCCCAGGATTCCGGCGCGTCTCCACGGGATGTCGGCGTGCAGGCATGGGCCGGGCCGGTCATGACGGAAGCGGAGGCTGTGGCCGCGGCACTTGCGGCCAGCGACGAGGTGTCACGCCTGGACAGCCGCGTGTACGCCCGGCAGAAAAAGGTGGACCGCGCGCCTTTCAACGTGCGCAACCCTGAACTGCGTTTCGGCGACATTTCGACCGAATACGCCGACCCCGGCGCGAACCACAAATTCGAACTCGGCCTGCGCTGGCGCCTGCCGAAGTACGGCGAGGTGGACGAACTTGTGGCCACGTCCCGGCTTGAATACTGGGATGCCAGGGTCGACGCGTTCGTATACAAAAACGACCTTGCGACCGCGGTCAGGATGGCCTGGCTGGACGTCGTGTACCTTAACCGCGAGGTCGAAACGGCGAACAGGCGCGTGGATGTTGCCGCCAGGCAGCTTGATGTGGTGGGCAGGCTGGTGGAACTGGGCGAGGTGCCTTTCGTCAGGAAGGTGAAGGCGCAGACGTCGTTGATGCGCGCCCGCCGGGATCTTGCGGCTGCCCGGAACTCGCAGGATGCCGGACGGCAGCGGCTCGGGGCGATGACGGGCGGCGTGCCGGTCGATTCGGGCCCATACGATCCGCCGATCGGCGACCTGGATCTTGCGGCGCTGGTCGATACCGCCCTGCGGGCGCGACCCGAATACGAATTCGAAAACCAGCGGCTGGCGCTGGCCCGCAGCGAAAAGCGGGCGAACGACCTGAAGATGATCCCGAATTTTTCGTTCGTCGAGGCGGCGTACCATTACGAAAGCCTGAACAACGACTGGGGCGAACTGTCATTCGGCATCGAAGTGCCGCTGTTCCACTGGATCCGCGGGAAACCTCTTGAAATCAACGACGGGGCGGGCCGGGAAACCAGGTCGTTCGCCGGGACCGAGGAACTGTCCCAGGACATCGCGGACGCTTATGTCAGGTGGTCGGGCACCCGCGCGGCGTGGCTGTCGCTGAAAAGCGAATACGCATCGGCCGCCGATGGAATCCGGAACACGATCGACGAGGCCCGTGCCCGCGCCGTGCCCGAGGCCGACGTGATCGAACTGGAAATGTCGGCGCTGGACCTTGAACAGATGCTGGTCGAGGCCGAACGCGATTACGCCTGGGCCGTGTTCGAACTGTGCGGCGCGGTCGGCGTCGATGACTGCGGCAGCCTGTTTTCCAGGTGACGGGGTGGGCCGGTGAAGGAAGGGTACAACGTAATTTCGCGGTACGAATCGAAGTACCTGGTCCCCGGCGACATGGTGCCCGACCTGCGCGAATACATCTCTGCTTTCTGTTCGCCCGACAGGTTCGCCGGTCCCGGCGGCACGTATGTGGTCAACAACCTGTATTTCGAAACGCCGGAAATGCGTTTTTACAACGACACGCGGCTGAAACGGTTCGAACGGTTCAAGCCGCGCTGCCGTTTTTACGGGGACGGGTCTGACGGGTTCCTGTGGCTGGAACTGAAACACAAGGTCCAGAATGTTACCTGGAAGATCAGGCGTCGTATCCCGGTCGCGGGCTGGGACACGCTGTTTTCCTGCGGCTTCGATTCGGCCGACCCCCGGGTGCACCGGGTGAACGTGGTCGAATCGTTCGAGGACGCGATCATCGCGTTCGGGGCGGAACCATTCATGTTCGTGCGGTACGAACGCGAACCGTATGTCAGCGACGTCAGCCAGTACGGGCGGATAACGTTTGACCGCAGGCTGTCGTACTGCACGGCCGAGGGATCGGCAACGCTGCTTCACGGGCGGCCGTACACGTTTTACGACGACGCGGTCACCGCGATCCACCCGGATGACGAATCGCCGGTGCTGTTGGAAATCAAGACCGAAACGAACGTGCCGGTGTGGGTTACCGACATGATCCGGCGGTTCGACCTTTCCAGGCGCGGCTTTTCCAAATACTGCCAGGCGGTCGATCATCACCTGGGTTATCTGAAACCGGAAACGAGGATTTCGGCTTTCGAGCCGTTCAGGAGGCTTTTTTCATGAATCTGCGCCTGACGATTTTTGCGGCGGTGGCGATGGCGATTGGGGCGGTGACCGGGGCCACGGGCTGCGGCGGCGACGGCGGTAGGACCGATGACGGCGGGTCGGATGACGTCATCCATGGCGACGGCGACGTCAGGCTGAACGAAATCGACTGCCACGGCACGGACTGGATTGAAATCGCCAACCCGGGCGACATGGTGGCCGATATCGGCGGCTGGTATGTGACGGACAGCCTGGACAAATCGACGCATCTTTATCAGATTCCGGAATCGACCATCGTGCGTGCGGGCGGCTATCTGGTCATCAAGGCGGCAACCACCGAAAGGGACGGCTTTTCGTTCGGGATCAAGTGCGACGGCGAATCGGTGTACCTGCTGGATCCGGACAAGACGGTCGTGGACGTGACCGACATGACGGCGGTTCCCGACGGTTACACATGGGGGCGCAGCCCGGATATGACCGGCGGCTGGGCCGTGACGCTGCCCACGCAGGGCTCGGCCAACATGACGACGCCCGACACGCCCGCGGAACTTTTCGACCCGACGGTGGTGAACACGTTCGCGATAACGCTTTCGACCGATGCAGTCACGGCCCTGACGGCCGATCCGTACACGTACGTCGCCGGCACGCTGGCCGTGACCGTGGCGGGCGAAACCACGACTGCCGAACCGGTCGGCGTCCGCCTGAAAAGCGGTTTCTCTTTCCAGCCCCTGACCGGCAAGGCGGCGTTCAAACTGAAGGCCGAGGGCTGGACCGACGACGACAGGATCGTCGGGCTGAAGAATTTCACGCTGAACAACATGGTTGACGACAAAACCATGATGCACGAAACGCTGGCGTACGCGCTGTTCAGGGCGGCGGGAATCCCGGCGCCGCGCACGGGCTACGCAAACGTGACGGTCAACGGCGAATCTTACGGGCTGTACGTGCTGGTCGAAAACTACGACGACCAGTTCGTGACGCAGAATTTCAGTTCGTCGCAGCACCTGTACGAGGGCACTGCCGACCTCTACGCGGGCCAGCTTGACAATTTCGAGGTCGAGGACGGGGACGACACGGACACGCTGGACCTTGAAACGCTGATGGCGAAGGTGGCGGCGCTGACCGCCGCCTGGTCGTCCGACGTGACCGCGGTCGCCGACATCGACGAAATGACATACATGTGGGCGATCGAACACTTCATCGGGCACAGCGACGGGTATTCCCTGGCCGCCAACAATTTCTTCCTGCACAGCGGCGACGACGGCGTATTCACGATGATGCCGTGGGGCACCGACAGGACGTTCGTGGACACGCCCGCTTTTGGCGAATGCACGTCGATTTTCTGTTCGACATGCATGGACGCGACCGAATGCAGGGCCATGTACGACGGACACCTGGCCGCGATTCCCGGCGTCGTCACGTCGGCCGGACTTGCCGCAATGATCGATTCGGTGTCGGCCGCCATTGCCGCCCACGTCGATGTCGATCCGCGCAAGCCTTACACAGCTGCCGAGCACGGCACGGCGGTCACCGAACTGAAGGCCTGGATCCCCGCCCGTTCGGCGGCGGCCCTGTGACTGCCTGCCGTCCTGCGACGATTCGACCGTTGGCGGATGTGTCGGACTTGCACCCCGACGTGCCGCCCGTTATCGTAGGGCGCCGGCCGCGGCCGGCTGAAACGGGGGCAGGTCATGTCCTTTACGCTTGTGGCGGCAATCGTCGTCGCGCTGATGCTTGCCGCCCTGCTGGCCTGCTGGCTGCGTAACGAACGCCGCAGGATACTGTATGTGCTTGCGGGCGTCGGCACCGCGGCAGCCTGCGTCCTGCTGCACTTCAACGATTTTGCCTCCCTGGGCCGGGACATCGTTGTCCTGCAGGCCGGACTCAGCGATGTGAACATCGCCCACGTATTCGGCCGGGGCAACCATTTCTGCCGGACATGCGCGGCGATACCTGACGCGATGTCCGCCATCGGGATTCCCGGGCTTCCCATCCAGAACGTGATTCTCCTGAACAGGTTGCTGTTCATCCTGAATATCGCCGGGCTGGCCGTCGTCGCGATGGCGGTTTCACGACGTTTCCTGATTTCGATGTTTTTTGCGGTCGGCGTGGCCATGGTTCCGGTCGTCGAAATCGGTTTCGACGCCAATTATCCGTCCGCGTTCCTGATGTCCCTGTTCCTGGCGGGAACTCTTTGCGGCGCCGTGTACGTCGAACGTGACCGTTCGGGAACGGCGGCCGCCGCGCTGGCCGTCGTCACGATGGCGGTTCTGGCGACGGTCGCTTTCCTGACCCGTCCGGAATCGGCCGTTCCCGGCGTGGCGGCGCTGGCGGCGATGGCCGCGGGCGGCAGGAAACTGCCCTTCATTCGTCGTCCCCGCGACTGGTTCCGGCCCGCCCTGGCCGCGTTCCTGCTGATGGCGGCCCTACTGGGTTTGAGCATGGCGCTTCACGGGACGGCCTTCCCGGTGTGGATCATCGACGGCATCAACCCCCTGGACCCCAGTACCGTGACATCGGTGGCCGACCTGGTGATGCTGTTGCCGTTGACGATGGCCCTGCTGGTTTTTGCCGGCCTCCTGCGCATGTTGAAACTTCCGCGCCGCTTCCTGCTGCTGCCGTTTGCGCTGATCTTCCTGCTCAAGACGGCGTCGTCGGCCTCGCGGTTCGATCTGCACACGATCTTCCGGATGTTTTCGGTCGTGGCGCCGCTGCTGCTCGTCGCCGGGGTGTGGGGCCTCGGGTGGCTGGTCGACCTGATGTCGGCCCGCCTGCCGGATGCCCGCCTGCGCTTCCTGTTAACCCTGCTGGTCATCGCGTCGTTCGGCGTCGGGACGCCTTTTGCGCGCCGGGCAATCCGGGTCGACAGACCGGCCGCCGGGTACCTCGATTCCCTGGAGGCGCCCGACTCGATGCTCAGCATGAATCCGCAGCTTGAGGTCCGGTTCATCGCGCAGGCGCTTGATTCACATCCCGGTTGCACTTTCAGGTCGAGGGTCATGGCCCGCGGCGACTACGCCGCAGTGAATTCCGGCGGTTCGGAAGGCAGGTTCGTCGACGTCTGGTTTTCGCGTGCCGGGGTTTCATACGACGCCCCGGCCGGGTCCCCGGACTGCCTGCTGCTTTACAGGTCGCTCGACTGCTCGATTGCCGGGCTCGACGGGTGCGCCGGGATGCTTGACGGCGCTTCCCCGATCCGGGAGGTCTCCTTCATGGACAGGCCCTACGGCAACTACCTCCTGGTCGAATACGACGATCCCGTCGTCCTGGGCATATACATGCCCCCGGCGCAGCCTTGACGGCGCATTCAAACAGGTGCAATAAGCGAATCGCGTACATTTTTCGACTGCGGGGTGCGGGATGCTGCAAAGGATACTTCCGCCGCTGATGCTGGTTTTTTCCAACGTATTCATGACTTACGCCTGGTACGGCCACCTCAGGGATCTGCGCGCGAAACCGCTGATCGTGGCCATCGCGGCGAGCTGGGCCGTGGCGTTTTTCGAATACTGCCTGCAGGTGCCGGCGAACAGGATCGGTTTTGCGACCTATTCCCTGGGCCAGCTCAAGGTGATGCAGGAAGTGATCACGATGCTGGTGTTTTTCGTGTTCGCGACGCTGTACATGAAAGAAAAACTGACGCTGGATTACCTGTGGGCCGGCCTGTGCCTGATCGGCGCCGCGTATTTCATGTTCCGCCCGCACGGGACCGCGGCCTGAACGGTTCCGCCCGTCAGGACTTCGGCATCCGCGCCATCAGGGTTCCACGGTATATGGTCGCCGCGATCCCCGCGATCGGCTGGGATATGCCCATTACGATCAGGCCCAGTTCAGGCAGGTTCAGGGCCAGTGCGATGCCGAACCACAGGAATATGTCCGGTTCGCGGAATTCCAGGATCTTCAGGGCGACCCTGCCGACCAGCCTGATCCCGGTCGCGGGCATCGATGCCGCCTTCGGCTGGGGGTTGTGGCCGTGCGCGACGACCAGCCATTTCGTGTAGCCGGTCATCATGTTGCAGCCCAGCGCGCAGATCGCCAGGATGAAGTACCACGCGCTGCCCGTCCGTTCGAAAGCGACCCAGGACATCGTGCAGTACATCAGGATCATGCCCAGGTAATCCGAGGCCTTGTCATAGTATGAACCCAGTGCGGACCCGTTTTTCCTGTACCGGGCCATCTGGCCGTCGGCGCAGTCGAACATCAGCGATATGTTCAGCATGATCGCGGCCGCGATGAAGGCGGGCCAGGTTCCCTTCAGGATCACCAGCGCGCCCGCGACCAGGAAAAGGTTCGAAAGATGCGTCAGGATGTTCGGGGTCAGCCAGCCGATGTCGCCGACCAGCAGCAGCAGCAGGAACGCCGTCGGGCGGCCGAAGCAGATGCCCCAGAAATCCAGGTTGTTCGCGTCCGTTCCCATGGCCAGGCCCGGCCGCAGGCCGCGCCATCTTTCCCGGAAGCCCATCGTCATTCCCCCCGGCTGGAAATCGTGTTCATCAGCGTCGCGTAGTCGGCCGGGAAGTCCAGTTCCTGCACGACCGCATCGCCGACGTCGAGGACGTGCATTTCATGCCCGCCTGCAAGCAGGTGGTCCATCGCCGCCTCGTAAAACACCTTCGGGTTGTTCAGCAGGTTCAGTTCACGCTTCATGTAGACGGCGAAACGGGGCGACATCAGGTAGATCCCGAACGCCTCGCCGAATGCCAGGTCCTCGTTCAGGTACTTGCCGATCCTGGTGACCAGGCCGCCCTTGTTGAACACCTTGATTTCTTCGTCGCAGAGTGCGTGGCGGCTGACCGCGGCGACCGTGCCGTGCCCGGAAGCGAGCATCTGCTGAAGGATGCCTTGCTCGAAATAGACGTCGCCGTTGATGACGAAAACGCTGTCGGTTTCGGCCGGCTTCAGCGCCATTTCAAGCGACACGCAGGTGTTGGTGGCCCTGTATTCCGGGTTCGTAACGAAATTGCAGCCGGGGAAACGTTCGCGGAAGAGTTCTTCGCGGTATCCCACGACGATGGTGATGTCGGTCACCCCGGCCTCGTTCAGGAGGCGGATGATCCTGCCAACCACCGGTTCGCCCCCGATTTCCATCAGGCCCTTCGGGAGCCCCCTGGTCAGTTCGAAGATGCGCGAGCTGATGCCTGCGGCGAGAATGACTGCCCTGCAACCCATGGCTTACCTCCGGAAGGGCGCCCGTCCGGCGCCCACGAGACTACGATTCGTACAGCGCGGCGATCCTGGCGGCTTTCGGGATGTCGTCAGCGAAATCGATTTCGGTCCACGGGAGGTCGCCCACCGGTTCGAATCCGACGACCTCGCGTTCAAGCAGGATTTCGAGCGCGTCTTCGTATTCCTTGGTCGTTTCGCCGCGTTCGATGAACTGCCCGACGATCTTCTTCAGTTCCAGCGCGGTCGGGAGCCCAAGTTTCAGGAAGCCGAGGCCCTCGCCGATCCTGTCGTACTTCTTCGTGATCCTGCGGTTGTTGGCGACGACGCGGCCGTTCAGCGCGGCGACCTTGCATTCCTCGCCGTCGTGTTCGACGAAACCCTCGTCCATCAGGTAGCAGTTGCGGTTGCCAGACCTGATCTGCCGTTCCAGCAGGCCCGGATGGAAGATCACGTCCGCGTCCATCATGATGATGTCGTCGTCGAACGCCTGCGATGCCAGGTGCACCGTGAAGATGTTGCCTTCCTGGTAGCGTTCGTTGTCCAGGTACGTCACGTGCACGCCGTGGAATTCGTTGCCGATCGCCGCGACGATCTTTTCCTTCAGGTGGCCCACGACCATCACTGCCTCGCGGATTCCCAGGCGTTCGAAGTTTTCGAAGTAGCGGTCGATGATGGTCCTGTCACCGACCTTGATAAGGCATTTCGGGGTCGTGTCCGTGATCGGGCTGAGCCGTCTGCCGATGCCGGCGGCAAGAATTATGGCCTTCATGTCGGGGTGCCTCGCAGTTTATTTTTTCAGGGCCGCGTAACGCCATCCCGGCCGCCTGAGGCTGAGGATGATGTCCGCCAGCACATAGACGGCAAACATGTACATCATTACGGAGAGCCAGACAAGGCCAACCTTGCCGAGGCCGACCGCCGAAAGGACCAGCAGGGCGAACGAAAAGAAGTCGCGTTTGCCCATCAGGAGGAAATAGTCCGCCTTCGAGTCGGCCTTCGCCTTTTTCTTCACGCCGGCCGCCCACTGGAAGTCCAGCACGTCACCGGAATGATAGACCCTGGCCAGGTAGTAGTAGGTGTAAATTTCGCCGAGCATGAAGATGACCGCCGCGGACAGGCCCATGTAAAGCCACAGCATGTTCGGCCCGGCGAGTTGCGTCTGGTAGAAACCCATCGCGATCAGCAGCGCCGCCGTCGAGAGATCGTCCGAGATGGTGTCGAACCATGCGCCCGTGTAGCTGAACTGGTATTTGAGGCGGGCCATTTCACCGTCGACGCAGTCGAGAGTCGCGCCGGCGAAGTACAGGAACATGCCAAGCACCATCATCCATTCACGGTTTCCCGCGATGGCGACCATGGCCGCGCCGAGCAGGCCGAGCACCATGCAGAACGCCGTGACGTGGTTCGGGCGTATCGGCGTGTTTACGATCAGGGACGTGATCCTGAGAGTGATGGGCCGCATGATGTAGTAGCCGACAATGCCGTCGACCAGCATCGGCTTGCGCAGCCCGTCAAGCAGCATCCATTTCGCCGTCCTGATTTCGGACGCCGTCGCGGTGCCTGATGCGCGTCCTGAAACGTCTTCCCGCGCCCATTCCCCGCCATCGATCCTGACCGCCGCGACCGCGCGTCCGCCGGTCACGAACAGCGTGTTCCGTCCGCGCCCGAACGCATCGGCCGCGAAATCGCGCTGGAACACGAAGTCGGCGTCGAAAACGCAGACAGGCCCCTGAACGCCCTCAGCCAGCGCAGATGCGACGGCGGCAACGCCGATCGACGGGTCGCCGCAGGCGCGCATTTCCACGGCAAACCCGTCCGGCGCCTTCGGTGACGGCGCGTCGGAGCGGGTGAGAATCGTTGCCCCGGCGGCGCCCGCGTACTTCGCCTGGAAGAGAAGCCGGCTGTCGGGGGTCAGTCCGAGCAGTTTCCTGCGTTCGAACCCGGTCCGGTTGGAAAGCACGAATACATTCATTCAGGGTCTCCCGCGTCAGCGGCATCCGGGTTGTCGGAATCACCCGGCCGTATCAGCTTCCTTGCAACGGGATCGGCGATCGCCAGCACGCCAAGGCAGACGATGCCGATGAACATGAAAAAGAATTTTCTGATCCGCCGGACCAGTTCGAGCGACAGACCGACCTCGCCGGCCAGCGAAAACCACTGGAAGATGCCTTTCGTACCGCCTTCGAGCACGCCGAAAGAGGTCGGCAGGAACATGACGACATATGCGAAGACCTGGCCGGCCGCGAATATGCCGCAGGAAATGGCGATTGAAACCGGCTTGCCCATCAGGAAAAGGATCAGCCAGACTTCCAGGATTCCCAGGAAACGGGCGCCGGTAAGAAGCGCCGACGCCACGGCGAAGTCACGGGGGCGGTGTTTCCAGGCCGCCCTCGTCTCGTGGTCGATTTTGCGGCCTTCCTCGACCAGGCTGTCCTTGACCAGCCTGCCGACCAGCGGGATGCGGCGCACGACCGCGAGGATGTCGCCGACCATCCCGCGGCGGATCCAGACGAAAAGCAGGATCGGCAGCACGGCCGACAGGGCCACCGCGCCCGTCAGTGTCAGCGCGACACCCGGGGGGAGCGCCGCCGTGACCAGGACCGTTGCAGCGCACAGGACCAGAACCGGCAGAGTCGTCGCGATGAACAGGAAGTTGTACATGAGCAGGGAGGAGACGATCCACCGGGGTTTCATGTGGCCGCGCAGCAGCGTGCCCTTGACCACCTCGCCCGTCTGCCCGGGCAGGAGCCCGTTCAGCGCGGCCCCGGCCTGGCTGACCGCGAACATCCGGAAGAAACTGGTGCGTTTCGGGCCGGGAACCAGCAGCTGCCAGGCGGCGACCTCAATGAGCGTTTCGGCCAGGTAGACCGCCACCACCCACGCGAATCCCCAGCCGACGGATGAAAGATGTTCCAGAAGTGTCGACGGGCCCGTGTCCAGGATGATCCAGACGAGAAGCGCGAGTCCGCAAAGGAATGCAGCGGTGTTGAATATCCTGGATTTCATCGATCCGGCGCGGGTCGAAAAAAAACGCGCCCTTCCTGAAAAGCCGCCTGATTATTCAGGCGAACCGGCCCGTTGTCAAACCCGCGCGGCTGTCCCGCCGGGGCGCGCCGCCGACATTCCGGCCAGCCAGCCGGTTGACCACGCAATCTGCAGGTTGTATCCGCCCATCGGCCCGTCGAGGTCCAGCACCTCGCCGGCGAAGTACAGGCCGGGAACAAGCCGCGACTGCATCGTGGCCGGGTCGACCTCGTGCAGGTCCACGCCGCCCCTCGTCACCATGGAGTATTCAAAACCCCTGGTCCGGACGATTCGCAGCGGGAGCTTCCTGACCGGCCATACTTCCCCCGGTGCTCCCGCAGCGATGTCCGCGACCACCGCCGCCAGGCGTGAGGGCATGAGGCGGCGCAGGCCGTCCACACCATACGCCAGCGCATCCATGATTTCGTCGTCGTTTGCGTCCGGCGCGATGTCGACGAGCAGGGTCACGGCTTTTCCACGTTCGACGGCCTCGGCCACGTCACCGCTGATGTCCAGTACGCCCGGGCCCGAGATGCCGAAGTGGGTGAACAGCAGGTTGCCCCTGCGCCTGGATGCCCTGTCGCCGGCGATTGCCAGGGTCACGTTTTCAACCGTCAGGCCCTGGAGCCGTTCGATCGGGAATCCGGCAGTTATCAGCGGCACCTCGGCAGGAACCGGCTGCCTGACCGCGTGTCCGAGCGCGCGCGCCAGGCGGAATCCCGCGCCGTCGGAACCGGTCACCGGGCAGGACATGCCGCCGGCAGCAATGATGACGCTGTCGAACCCCGTCTGCGGCGTGCTGCATTCGAGGCGCCAGCCGTCGCTGCAGGGAGCGGCTGCCGTTACGTCAGCGCCGGCAACCATGCGTACCCCTGCCGACGCAAGCGCGTCCACCAGCGCTCTCCGTACGTCGACGGCACGCTGGGACACGGGCACCACGCGTCCATCCGGTTCGACGATCGACGGGACACCCAGTCCGGCAAACATCTTCCTGGTCGTCGAAGGGGGGAGTGCGGCCAGCGCGTGGCCCATGAACCTGCCCCTTTTTCCCAGGTCATGCACGAAATCGCGCGGTTCCGATTCACGGGTGAAGTTGCAGCGGCCGCCGCCGGTCAGCAGGATTTTTGCGCCCGGGCTGTGTCCCCGTTCGAAAACCGTCACGCTGGCCCCGGCCGATGCGGCTGAGAAGGCGGCCATCATTCCGGCGGCGCCCCCGCCAATCACGGCAATTCGTTGTGACAACGGGTCCCCCTGGACGAACCGGGACCCATTATAGATCATCACGACACTGTCGCGGTCTGGCTTTCGATACGGCCTGTCGTCGCCGGCAGGCGTCATGAAACGGGCGTGCCGTCAGTCGACCAGTTCGCGGGCAACGCGCAGGACCAGTTCCTGCCGATCCTGGCGCAGTTCACGGAACAGGCGCAGCATTTCGTTTTCGCGCGGTGGAATGTGCTGGGCCGGCGGCGGCGCCGCGGTATCCAGGACATCGCCGAGTCCGACTTCGAGAGTGCGGGCGATCGTCGAAAGCGACGACAGACTCATGGCGCGGGCGCCGGTTTCAAGCCTTGAAAGCGTAACGGGCGCGATGCCGATCTTGTCCGCAAGCTGTTCCTGGGTCCAGCCGCGATCCTTCCGGATCCTGGCCAGCCTTCGACCCACGTCCTTCAGCAGGTCTTCATCTCTTCTTCTTGGCACATTGCACCTCCTGTGCTCGCACGAAGAATGTAAATCACTGGAATTAGCGGAAAATCGGGATGAAGCAGATTTCCGCGACAGAAACAGGTTTCTGTCATTTACTGCCATTTTCCCGGCTTCGGGGCGTTATATAACGGATTTCGTCGAACTTAAAGAAAAAATTGAAATGATTCAGAAAATTCGCGGGCCGGAGCCTGTTGTCCGTCGCCGCCGGTAACGACAGATCATCATCATGAATACGCAGGCCGCCAGCAGGACGGTGGACGCCGGGGCCCCGGAGGTCGAGCCGGAATCGCACCCGCCGGAACCGGGTTCGGTGCCGGCGTCGGCAGTTATAGTGTCGGTTGCCACGGAATCGGTCGCGCCGCCCTCGTCCCCGGTCGTATCCGGTATCGGCGGGGCGTCCGGATCCGGGTACCTTTCCGGGTACATCGTGAACAGCAGCTTGGCCGCAACGCGGGCGCGCACGTCCAGCAGGACCGATTCATCCATCGTCCACGGTTCGTCGTCGGGGCAGTAGTAGTATTCCTTGGTGCAGTCCAGGTCGGTGAAGTCCCCGAACCTGCGGTATGCCCTGGACACTTCCTGCCGCGTCCAGTCGCCGATGCCGGCCTTTTCGGCCATGATGAACAGTTCCCAGTCCTCGAGACCGTCGCGGATCTGTTTCATGCGGAAGCTGACGACCGGGCCGTCGATGTGGAGCCAGGGCGGCGTGCCGGGGGTTATCGCGACCCCGTCGTCGTCCACCAGGTATCCGTTGCCGTCGCCGGGGTACATCAGCAGGCCGTCGCCGTTCCGTGCGAAAATCGGGCTGAAATTTTCGATGGACTGCCATTCGAGCCAGGGGTCGAAGTAGCCCCAGTAAAGCTGGCGCCAGTACAGGTAGCCGGTCGCGCCCTCCCACCAGGAACCCCATTTCAGGATTCGGGGTTCGTAACCGACGGGCGTGTCGATGTCGTACCCGGCGAACGGCGGGACGTTCGCGTTGCAGTTATAGAACCAGAGGCTGCCGCCGGCCGCGATGTGCGCGTCGTAGTCGCCGCGTCCCGCGTAGTCCTTGTCCGTCCACCACCACTTGTCGTACATCGGCTGCACGGGGCACCAGATGCCGACGTACGGCGCGGCCTGTTCGAACGACGGGCCCGTGACCAGGATCTTGCCCTTCCAGAGTTTAGACCCTTCGATAAGGAGCCGGGCATCGTTCGCCACGGCGGCCATTTCCGCGTCCGCCTCTTCCTGCGTCTCGTCTTCCAGCGGGTTGACCAGCCAGGGCTCGTCCTTCGAGTACACCCAGGCCTTGTCCCACCAGCCCTTGTCGTCAAGGTGCTGCGCCAGCGCGGCGGCCGCCTGTTTGTACTGGTCGTCGGTCAGGCTGCGGCCCTTGCCGGGACCGAACATCCCGACGTCGAAGCGCGTCACGCCGATGCCGTCGCTGAAGTAAGAACCATCCAGGTAGGGGGACATATAGGCGTCATACGCGGTCCAGTCGACCGTCTGCAGCGCGCCGGATTCGTCGAATTTGAATTCGACCGGACCGGTGAAACCCGTCGGGTCGATGCGGTTTTCGTGGCCGGCGTTGTAGTAATTGCGGACGATTTCCGGGAAGTTTTCGTCGGTGGCGTTCTGGTCGGCGCCCCCGTGATACCTGCGCACCGCGCTTTCGGACATCCTGAACGCGGTTCCGACGTTCTTTTCCGATGGCATGTCCAGTTCCCAGACGTCAAGCTGGACCGGGATGACGATGTCGGCGACCCCCGTCCCGGAAACCGTCGCGGTGCCGGTGTAGGTTCCCGGCGCCGCGTCCTTGGGAATGTGGATGTCCACCCATACGACCGCCAGTCCGGGATCAGCGGCCGTTATGTCGAAGGGCGCGGCCACGGGAACGGTTTCGTCGGCGTATGGATCGACGAACGGTATCAGGGGATCCGGGTACAGCCCGGGCAGGCGGTCATGGTTCGGCACGGCCCAGCCGCCGCCCGACGGGTTCACCACGTTCAGGAACCATTCGCGGTATAGCGTGGCCGACGAAGCCGGAATCCGGTCGCCCGCGCCGTTCGCCAGCGGGGACATCGTGACGTTGACGCCGCCGACCGGTTCGGCGGTTTCGATGACGATCTGGAACGCCTCCCACTCGTTGCGGCATCCGGAAACGTCAGCCCGCGCGTACTTCGGGAAATCCATCGACGCTGTCGGCACCACCTTCCTGGTTGCGGGAACGACGACGGCATTCCAGGCCGGGGCCGAAGCAGGGATGCACAGGGCCGCGACGACCGCGGCAATGGCGAAATTCTTCATCGGAATCCTCCGGTGGCGATCAGAGGCCGCAGGCCGCGTTGGCCGGGATGCGGCAGGTGAGTTCGCCGTTGTCGCGGCGCGGGGTACATTCCTGGTTCAGGCCGCAGTCCGCGGTCGTTTCGCACGGTTTCGAGCAGAACGGCGGCAGGTCCCATTTACCGTCGGCATCGGCGTCGACCGCGCGGGCGCCCTTGAAGCCGCCCCCGTCGACGTCGACCCTGATCGCGTTGGTGGCGGCGAAGGGCAACATCGGAATGCTGTCCGGCCATTCCGTGGAACTGAGCGCGCTGTCGAGCGAGAGGCCCGCAAGATCCAGCAGCGCCACGATGTCCGGGTCGCTGAGAAGCGAGTCGAAGTTCGCGAGAATGGCCTGCGCGCCCAGCGAGATGACCGTCATGATGAGGATGTTGCCGTAAGGCGCCCGCTTGTAGACGGGGGTCTGGAACGAATCCTGGTTGAGCCCCTTGACGATCACGACGTACCACGAGTCCACCGTCGGACGATCCAGTTCGACCACGTCGTCGAAATCGATGATGTCGGCCGGTTCGCTGTCCACGCGGATCTGCCGTTCGAGCAGCGAGTTGCGGTAGATTTCGATGGTTTCGATGTCGAACCAGGACGGGGTCTGGACGCGGATGTGGGCGAAAATCTTTCCTTCACTGGAAACAAGCGTGTCGCCCAGCCCGGCCAGCGCGCCGGTGTCCTCGTCCATGATCTCGAAATCGACCATCGGACCGGAAGTCACGATGGCGCGGCCGGCCTTCAGGTTGCGGTTGACCTCGTCGCGGTCGATCGCGCCCGGCTTGTCGGTCGACGACCTGATCATGTTTCGCGGCCAGCCGACCTCCGCCGAAGTCTTGTGCGAATCGGAGTTCCCTGAAGCCGCGACGTTCATGCCGGCGTCCATCAGCGCGAACCAGTCGTTGATCGGCTGCTGGGAACCGGTGCACGGGCGCATGTCGTCGCCAGGGCAGTTGTCGCGGCAGGCGGTCATGCAGGCGCCGTTCCAGCCGTCTTCCTCGTAGCAGTCGGGGAACAGCGGTTTAAGGCATGTTTCGCAGGCGTCGGCAAGCGAGCAGCCGATGTCGGGGCAGCCGTTTTCGTTGCAGGCGGTCGCCTTTTCGTCCTCGGCCGGGTCGTAAACGGACTGGGAAAGAGCCTGTTCTTCGGGCGTCCGTTCAAGCATGTAGCGTCCGCCGATCAGCTTGGAAGCCTCCATCGCCATGCGCTTGCAGTTCGATTTCGTGGTCCCTTCGAGTTTGCAGTAGTCGAAGGCATCGCGCATTTCCTTGTGCCACACGCAGTGGTCGCGCCGCGAATTCCATTCCGCGGTTTCGATTTCGGTCAGGCCCGACGGCGTCGTCGCCGCGATCAGGGCGGCGCAGCCGGCTTCCGGATCTGCCTGCCACCAGCCGCAAACCGCGTCCGCGCCCTTGTCAGCGTAAGAGAAGTCGTCTTTCGATTTCGCGGCGACGATTTCCTTGAAGCACCTGTTGTACCGTTCCATTTCGCCGACCGTCGGCGTATGCAGGTAATGCAGAGTCTTGCTGTTGAAGATTTCAACGACGTCGAAATCGCAGGGTGCGTCTTCAACGGCCTTGGAACACATCATCGTGCCGCCGGTCTTGCGCTGCAGCGAGTATGCGTCCATCCCGACCTGGTTGAAGTATCCCATGACGCCGTCGCGCGGGTGGTTGACCTGCATGACCGTCGCGTCGATCGGGCCGTCGGCGCGATCGAACATCGCGTTCCAGATTTCTTCCATCGATTCGCCGGACTGCCACGGAACCGGGTCGTGAAGCGGCATGTCGCGTCCGTCCCACTTCATCGGCCAGAGGTTGAAGTGCCCCCATTCGAGCGGCGACGTTTCGGCGCTGGGCACCGTGGTGAGGTAGCCCTGGAGACCCAGTTCGTTGAGGTAAGGTTCGTAATTGACCACGACGTCGTGGTCGTTCGCGGTGACGTATTCGACGCCTTCCGTCAGGACCGCCTTCAGGCGCATGTCCATCGGCAGGCCCGAATCGGACGAGAAGGTCGTATGAAGGTGCAGGTCCGCCGCGACATAGCCCTCTGTGTCGACCTCCCGGTTCAACTGGACGGACAGCGCCTTCTTTTCGCCGGCATGGACCTCGTAGTCCATAATTTTGCTGATGCCGTATTCGAACCCGTGGGAAACGTAGATGTTGTACCTGCCGGCGGGAACCGTGACCGTGCCCTCGCCCATCAGGGAATGTTCGGTCAGTCCGATGCCGTGGTCGTACCTGGAGTCGCCCAGTTCCGGTTCGTTGAAGCTGGTCCAGTTGTCAAGCGGGTCGCCGGAATCCATTTCGACCGGCATGAAGGTCAGCCTGGCAGGGATCATCAGGCCGGAATTGTCGGAAATCCGGTATTCGATTCTGGCTGGCGGAACGATCCCGAGGTTGACCGTGACGGCGGAACCCTCGGCGATGTCGACCTTCACCAGTTCGCTGTTGCCCAGCGCCTGGTTATGGGCAAAAACGTAGTACGTGCCCGCTTCCACAGCGCCGCCGAAGCTGCCGTCCGGATCGAGGTCGATCCCGGTGTCGGATTCGAGCGCCGTGACGAAGCCCGATGAGCGGAGCTGTTTTTTTGCGGCCGCGCGGTAGTCGGCGAATGTCTTGAAATCATGGCCTTCTTCGTCGGTAAGGTACTTGACGACGAACACCTCGATCTTCGACAGGGGCGCGCCGCTTTCCTGCTGGTAGACCATGCCGTTCAATTCGCCGTAAGGCGTGTCGCGAAGCTCGTAAACAGGCCTGACCGCCGAGGCGATGTCGCCGTCGCCGACCGTCAGATAGCGCGTGAACGTGAACGAACGGGCGCGGTCGATCATCTTTCCGGTCCCGTCGTCTTCCAGCGCGGCATCGCCGGTGAAGTGGGTCAGGACCGCCGTCGCCGAGGAGGAGAACAGCGGAATCATCAGTTTGGACTGCAGGCATTCGTGGGCAGCGACAAGGTCCAGTTCAACGCGGTCGCCGAACATGGCCGACAGTGTCGCGCCCCGGGTTGCAAGCACGTCCGCCTTCCAGTCGTTGAAGGCATTGAGTTTCGCGGCCTCGTCGAGGTCCGCCCAGGTCGAGGCATCGGGAACCGGCACGGAAACCAGGTACACCGGCTTGTTGTCGACGACGGCGGTCTTGACGCGCGCGGCCGCGTCCTTGGCGCCGATGTCGTAGGCGAGATCGAAGGCCGTGTTTCCGGCGAGGATGCCGGCCACGTAGTCCATGTCCGCTTCCTCGATCCAGGTTATCGCCAGCCTGTATGTCGGGCAGTCGAAGCCCTTTCGTTCAAACGGGTTGGCCGTCGCCCAGGCGTAACTGACGTTGATGCCCTTCGCGCCGATCCAGTCGACGGTTATGGGGCTGCCCATCGTTCCGACGCCCTCGTACAGGTTTTCGTAGATCTTGCGATCCGGGTCGTAGCCGAGGCCCGGCACGAACGCCGGCGCTTCAGAGCCGAAGAACAGGAAGTCGCCGGCCACGACGCCGCCCTTCCAGGACGGGTCCACCCAGTCCGAGGGTGTTCCAAGCAGGACCGAGAAGAAGTCGCGCGTTTCGTTGAATGTCGGCATGTCCGCCGTTTCGTCGGCGCATTCGCAGATCGGGCAGAAACGCAGGTAAGGCGTGGAAGCGCCGTCCGGTGACGGTTCGGACTGTTCCTTCAGGGCAAAGCCGTTCGGGCAGTCCGGGTCTTCGCCGGTGGTCGTCAGGTTGCAGCCCGTCATGGCCGGGCAGCCTTCAAGCAGCCCGTCGTAAGGCGGGGACATCTTGACCGTCGTTGCCATCTTCAGCCATGGCTTGCCCGGTTCCAGGATGTAGTCGGTCGAGAAGTCGATGCCGATCTGCAGGCGGTTAAGCAGGCCGAACAGGTTCAGGCCTGGAATGTAGTTTCCGACGAAGTCGGCCAGGAGGCCCGGCGTGAGCGTAATGCCGCTGAAGCTGATGTTCTGCAGCAGCGCGTCGATCAGTTCCCGGTTCAGGAATTTCATCATGTCGAACATGTAGTCCGAGTGGCCGACCATGCGCAGTATTGCGGCCTGTCCGTCGGAACCGTCGTTGACGATGGTGAGTTCGCCGGTCTTGCTGGAGACCTCGATCAGGCCGTCCGTGTCCACGCCCATTTCCCGAAGGATGCCGCCCGGATTCGGGGTCAGCAGGTTTGCAAGCGGAAATGATTCGGTGAACGAATCCCAGCCGTTGTTCGCACGGTCCTCGGCACGCCAGCGCTGGAGATCGACATCAAGGACGCCGCCGCCGAACATGCCGGCCGAGTAGGATGGACCGTCCGCGGCGACGATGACGCGGATCTTGTCGTTTTCGAGCAGGTAGTCGCCAATCTTGCCCTTGGCGGACGGGCCCCCGATGAAGTCGTTCGGGCTTTCTATCCGGACGGCGCGAAGTTCACCGTCACGGTTGCACGCCGCGCCTGACAAGGCGGCCGCGATCAGGAAGGCGGCCAGGAGGCCTCTTCGTGGATTGCGAATCATATCAATACCCCTGTATGGCCGCCGGGCCCGGTGGGAGCGGCGGCCGGTACGACACCGCCGCTAGAACATCAGCTGCACGCCGGCGATGGCCGCGTCGTTGTTGAGGCTCTTTCCGTGAAGTTCGTACCTGTTCTGGTATTCGACCTGCACCTTCAGGAAGTGTTCGCAGGCGTAGTACGAAAGCGAGGCGGCCGTTATCAGGACGTCGCCCTCGTCGAGGATGTCCATGTTGTCGTCGATGTATTCGCTGCGCACGGCGATTCCGAGGTCGATGCCGGGGATGACGTAACCGATCGAGCCGGCGAAGGTCAGGCGGTCGATTTCGGTGGCCAGCGTCGTCGGGAGCGTCGGGTCGACCTGCGGCCTGCTGCGGTCCCAGAGGACTTCGGCCAGCAGGTGGAAACCGCGCGCCTTCATCTGGACGTAGCCGGAGGCGCCGATGATTTCGGCCGTCTTGCCGTTGCTGTACATGGCGCCGCCGCCGAAACCGATCAGGAATTTGCTGTTGTTGAGATCGGCGACGTCCCAGCCCATCTTTCCGAGCGGGGTCGCGTCGATGCGGCCTGCATAGGCCAGGCGTTCAAACTTGTTGCCCAGCGAAACGCCGACGCCTTCGTAACCCTCGAAGAAGCTGGCGCGGCGCTGCAGGCCGTTGTACACGCCGAAGGATATCTTCAGGATGTCCTTGATCGGTTCGGAATAAATCATCAGGCCCATCTGGGCGCCGGGTGCCATCGCACGCGACGCGACCGAACGGTCAAGGTGCGCCAGGCCGCCCGACGATAGCATTTCTTCACGTGAGAAGGGGAATTTTGTCAGGCCGGCCGAGATTCCGAAGTAGTGGGTCGGTTCGTAGTTGATCCACGCCTCGTAGAGCGGACCGCCGGACTTTTCCTGGTCGAACAGGTCGAGTTCGATCTTGTAGGTGAGCTGCTTGACGAGCTGGCCCTCGACGCCGAAGCGGGCGCGGCGGAGCCTGAAGCCGTATTCCTGCATGCGGTCGCCCTGGGAAAGAAGGGCATCTTCGCCGACCCATCCGCCCCAGGCCTGAATGCGGGCATGGAAGTCCATCGTGAAGGAACCCTTGCCGAGCGTTGCCGGACCCTCGCGAAGGAACGACAGGAAATCGTCGACACCCTTGTCGGCCGCGGGCGTTTCGGCGGGCTGCGCAGCGGGTTCAGCGGCAGCGACGTCCTGCGTGTTCCCCTGGGCCTCCTGGGAGTAAGCGGTCCCGGAAACGAGCGCGACCGCGAAAACGAACGATGCACAGGCAACGATATTGACGAAAGATCTCATGGATCCCTCCAAAAGAAACGCTCCGGGAATTTTGTTACGTTGCGGGCGCGAGGTCAACCCGCCTGAAATGGTCTTACAGATTACTCACTGTTACCGCACGGGCGTCCAACTGTCCACGCACGGGCGCTCATCGTCGGCGCGCGCACGCGGCGACGCACGCGACGATTGACAGCGGCATCGCGATGGATGACGATCCGGTGCAGTTTTTTTGAGGCCTTGTTCATGTCTAAATTCGTGTTTCCGCTCCTGGCGGTGGCCCTGGTGCTTGGCGGCTGCGTGAAAAAGACCCCTTGCGAAGCGCTGGCTGCCTCCGTGTGCGGGGGCGGTTCGGCCGTCGAATGCGACAACCTGAAAAGGTTGACGAAGGACGCCGCCGAGGAAACGCAGGGCACATGCCGCCAGATTGTCGACCTGCTTCCCAAATCGGGCAAATCGGCCAACGCGTGCGATGAGTTGGCCTCGATGGTGTGTTCCGAGCGTCCGCTGGAAGACTGCCTGAACATGCGAAAAGAGGCGGCGGGCGCCGACGACAACAAAATCAAGATATGCGCCCAGTTCAAGGTGTTGATTGAAAACACCCGCAAGACGAATGCCGAAAAGTCGGCGGCGGAGAAGGCGGCAAAGGAAAAGGCTGCAATGGAAAAGCCGGCGGCGGAAAATGCCGCTCCGGCGCCCCAGGTCCAGCCCCAGGCCGCTTCACCTTCCGAAACCAATTAGTGGCCCGATCGGGCCCGGGAAACAGAAATGAAAATCAACGTCATCGGTGCTGTGATTGTCATGGCCGTCATGACCGGATGCGGATCGAAACAGGAACAGGCCCCGGACAAGGCGGCCGGCGGGCGTCTTGAAGTGGTGGCGCCGTCGTTCGACAACGGCGTAACGGCACGTGGCGACTCGATCAAGCACGTTTTCGAGCTGAAGAATGCCGGCGATGCCCCGGTCACGATCACGGAGGCCAAGGCCAGTTGCTCTTGTACCGCGGCGGTCGTTTCCGATCCCGTCGTCCAGCCCGGGGGCACGGCGAAGATCGAGGTCAGTTTCAATACCAGGGGCCGCAAGGGCCAGCAGGCCAAGACGGTCAAGGTGTTCACCGATTCGTCGCTGACGCCCTGGCTGGCGCTCACGGTGTCCGGCGACATAAGGCCGGCGGTCGCCCTTTCGGACGAGACGATCCAGCTTGGCCAGGTGCCGCGCGGCACAACGGTCGATCGCGAGGTCGAATTGACCGGGCTCAGGGCGGAAGGCGTCAGGATGACGGAACTGAAACTGACGCCGGCGGACGATCCGCGGTTCACGGCCGCCCTGGTCGATGGTTCCGACGGGCGCAGGCTCAAGGTTTCGTTCAGGTCGGACGGCGCGAACGGTTACTTCCGTGGACGGGTGGATGCCGTCACTTCCAGCCCCGATTACCCGTCGGTATCGGCGTCGCTGAATGTCGAGGTGACCGGCGACATCGTCGCAACGCCCCGAACAGCCGTATTTCCTCCCCGCGGCCGGTTGACTGAGGCGGAAAAGAAGACGCAGCAGGTTGAAATCGTCCTGAAGTCTCTTTCCGGCAAGGCATTCCGCGTCAAGGGGCTCCGGAACGACGGCAAACCGATCAAACTCGCCGCCGTTAACCCGGTCGAGGGCGGAGGGATGGCGCTCACGCTCGAGGGGCCGCTTGACGCCGAACCGGCCGAGGGCGCGCTGGTATTCGACATGAAGCAAGGCGAATCATTCGAAATGAAATATGTGATTGGCCGATCCGGACCGGCGGACGGTTCGCGTGAATTCAAGGGCGAACGCATGGGGCAGCCGTCCAGGCTGCGGCCGCGTCAGCCCGCGTTCATTCCCGGTTCCGGCGACGGGCTGCGCAGGAATCCCCGCATGTTCGACATGAACCGGCGTCCCGGTGCCACCGGCGCCCCGGCCGCAGCCGCCCCCGTCGGGACGAAATAGGCCGCGCATCAATACCTAATCGTACCTTTCCGGCTCATCGGCATGATATGTCCGGTCGCACCCTTCAGTCCGTGCGTTCGCGGTCTTTTCGGGCGGTTTAGGCGGGTCGTCGGCCACGACCGTTTCGTCGCTTTCGACAGGCGGCTGGAATGACAGAAGCTTTTCGTCCAGTTCCTGCGTGTTGAAGATTCCGGTTTCCACGAACATGTAGCTGGCGTCCGCAACGGTGACCTTGACCGAGTCGGGCATCTGCCTGCCGATCTTTTCCATCTTGACCTTGAACATCGGGTCGCGTTCCGTGCGGGCCACGCTCTTCGTGTGCCCGACGATGCGGTCCATCGCGGTGATCAGGTTTGCGTAGATGACCCCGTCAACGGCATCGGCCT
This sequence comes from uncultured Anaeromyxobacteraceae bacterium, assembly GCA_964470365.1. Classification (GTDB taxonomy): domain Bacteria; phylum Myxococcota_A; class UBA9042; order DTJE01; family DTJE01; genus JAGOFO01. The sequence goes on from CAYYCO010000005.1 coordinate 45,933, forward strand.
CGCCGGCCAGAATCTTGACCTTGTAGAATTCGCGGGCCGCCTCGCTGAGCTGCTTGTATTCACGCCGCGCGGTTTCGAGCGCCTGCGCCTGTTCGCCGAAAACGCGGTTCGCCGGGTTCAGCGAATCGACCATCCTGTCGAGGATGAAGTCCACCTTCCTGAACGCGTCGATCAGGTGGGTAAGGCTAGCCGTGTCGAAGGTGACGCAGCGATGGTTCTTTTCGCTGACGATTTCGGTGATGGCCTCGGCGTGATCCCCGATGCGTTCAATGTCCGCCACGGTGCGCATGAGGTGCTGCAGGATCATGGACTGACGCTGGGAAAGCTGGCGCTTGCTGATCTGGAAAAGATATTCGTTGATGGTGTCCTTGAGGAGGTCGACCGATTCTTCTTCCCTGGTGATGGATGCCCTGACCGTGTCGGGGTACGGCTTGATGACGCCGGTCATCGCCTGGCGGAGCATCTTGCGCACGACGGTGCCCATGCGACGCGTTTCCTGCATGACCGCAACGATGGCCATTTCCGGGGTCTGGAGGTATTTGTCCTCGAGGTTTGATTTCGGAACCGGCAGCTTGCTGCTGGGGGTCATCTTACGGATCAGGCCGGCGAACTGCGGTGCGAACGGCAGGACCAGCAGGCCGTTGAACAGCTGGACCGCGGTGTGCGTGTTGGCGATCCGGTGGACCATGTCGCCGCCGATAGCGTTGATCAACCACGCGTAAAGAGGCCACATCGCAAGGGCCAGCAAAGCGCCGAACACATTGAACATCAGGTGGGCCATCGCGGAGCGGCGGGATTCGATGTTGGTACCGATGCTGCCAAGCAGGCCGACGATGCACGTGCCGATGTGGGCGCCCAGAATGATCGGGAACGGCTGCGATATCGACGTGAACACGCCGGCCCCGGCCATCGCGAACAGCATTCCGATGAGTGCGCCGCTGGACTGCATCAGGGCCGATCCGGCCATGCCGACGAAAAGTCCGAGCAGTGCGGCGCCGACGCCGGGCGTCGGGGATGTCGGGATGAAGGCGTCCAGCATGCCCGCTTCCTTGAGCGGAGTGACCGAATCCTTCATGACGGTCATGCCAAGGAACAGGAGGCCGAATCCCAGGATTATCATGCCCGCGCCGCGCAGCGCGTCCTTTTTGAACAATGTCCCGAGGAAGAGCCCGATGCCGATGGCGAAGTAACAGAATTTGCCGACCTGGAACGAAAACAGCTGCATCGAAAGCGATGTCCCGATGTTGTTTCCGAGCATCAGGGGAATGGATTGGGAAAGTGTCAGCAGCCCGGCGTTGATGAAGCCGACGATCATGACCGAACCGGCCCCGGAATGGACCATGAAGCCCATGGCAGTGCCCGTCGCGACGCCGGAAACGCGGTTGTCGGTGATTCGCCCCAGCAGGGTCCTGACGCGGGTGCCGGCCACCGTCTGCAGCGAGTTGGTCAGCAGCTTCATTCCGTAAACGAAAAGGCCGAGGCCACCGATAAGCTGCCCGATGACCAGGATGAATTCGAATCGACCCATATCAGCAGTGTCCAATAAAAATGCCGGACCCGCCCGTTGCGGATCCGGCAGAAGTTATCCGCGCAGTATATGCCAACGGAGGCGTATATCAAAGCCAGCGTTCGTACCACAGCTGGAAGATCAGCAGGTTGAACAGTTCCTTCCGGCAGTTGGCCTTCATCGACATGTGCGCGTCGATCAGTCTGCGGACTGCGGCCGGCCGGAAAAGTCCCTGTCGGGCGAGCCGTTCCGGGGAAAGGTGTTGTTCCAGCAACGGACGAAGTTCGCCGCGCAGCCAGGAGGCCATGGGGACGCCGAAGCCCTTCTTGGGCAGTGAAGGTATCCCTGCCGGGAGACGGTCCCGGAGCACTCGGCGCATCAGGTGTTTCGTGGTGCCGTTCCTGAGGTTCAGGGCCGCGGGAAGTGTGAGTGCGAGTTCGAAGAAGGAGGTGTCCAGGAAGGGGCAACGGACCTCCAGGGCAGTGTTCATCGACGCCCTGTCCATTTTCACGAGCACGCCATCCAGCAGGTAGAGCCGCGTATAAAGGATCGACAGGCGCTTCATCGGGTCCATGCCGTCGGTACCGGCCAGAACCCTGGCGGCATCCGGATAGGGATCGGCGACGAAGCGGGAAACCGCGCGCGACACGTCGGGCGCGAGGATGCCCGCATCGCCGTTGACGGCTGCCGGGTCGAAGGCGCCAGTCCACGCGAGGTGCCGTTCATACCTGCCGTATTTCAGCCCGCGGACCATCCGCGCCACCTTGTAGTCGAGTCCCATGTTGCGATCCGATACCGGCATCAGCGAGGCCAGCGCGGGCAGTATGCCGCCAGCGGCCCGTCCAGGCAGCATGGCGCAGGCGATGCGTGCCCATCGATCGGCGCGGAACGTATCGTATCCGTAAAAAAGTTCGTCGCCGCCGTCGCCCGAAAGCGCCACGGTGATGTGCTGCCTGGCGAACCTGGCCAGGAGCGCGGTCGGAAGGATCGAGTAGTCCGCGAGCGGTTCGTCCGCGATTTCCGGCGTTTCACCGATCAGTTCCAGCGCCTCCGTTCCCGACAGGATCTTTTCGTGGTGGCGGGTGCCGAAATGACCGGCAATTGCCCTTGCAGGGCCCGATTCGTCGAACGACGGATCGGAAAATCCGATCGTGAAGGTCGATATCCTGTCGGGTGAGATGTGCTCGGCCATGGCGGCCAGCACCGCGCTGGAATCCAGGCCGCCGGAAAGGAATAAGCCCAGCGGCACTTCCGATTCAAGGCGCCGTCCCGTTGCGCGCACCAGCGAGTCCCAAATCATCCGTCCGGCAGTGTCCGGGTCGATATCGGCCAGGTCGCCGGAGATTCGAAGGTCGTGAAACCTGCCTTCCGAAATGCCGTCCGGTCCGAAAAGCACCCAGCCGCCCGGCTGGACCTTGTGGACGCCCTCGATGATCGAATACGGAGTCGGGACGTAGTCGAGCGTCAGGAAGCGGTAAAGGCTTTCCAGGTCGATGCGGCGGGCGATGTCGGGATGGGCCAGGACGGCCCGCAGTTCGGATCCGAACACCAGGCTGCGGCCCGGCGAGGCCCAGTAAAGCGGTTTCTTGCCCATCCTGTCGCGCGCCAGCATGATCGTGCGCCGCCGCGAATCCCAGATGGCGCAGGCGAACATGCCGTCCACGCGCGAAAGCATCGCCGGGCCTTCGTCCTCCCAGAGGTGGACCAGCACCTCGCAGTCGGACCGGGTGGAAAGCGTGTGTCCCCTGGATTCAAGCAGGCGGCGCAGTTCGTGATGGTTGTATATTTCGCCGTTGGCGACCAGGACGATCGAACCGTCCTCGGAGGTCATCGGCTGGCGCCCGCCCGACACGTCGATGATTGAAAGACGCCGATGGCCAAGGAAAGCGCCCTGGCCGATCCATCTGCCGTCGTCGTCGGGGCCGCGGTGTGCCAGGCTGTCGGTCATCCGGGACAGCGTACGGTCGTCGTCGGGCGAACCCTGTCCCATCCTGACGAAGCCGGTGATTCCACACATGCGGTTCGACCCCGCGCCGCGCCGCCGGGCGCCGGCTGCAATCTAGAGGTTCACGGTCCTTGCCACGACGTAGGGCGTCTTGTCCTGGCTTTCGTAATAGGTTCGCATGCTGAGTTCGGCCAGCAATCCCGAGAAGAGGAACTGGAAGCCGGCGATGAACAGGAAGATCGAAACGATGAAGAAGGGATCCGTGTACAGCGGGTAGTTCCACAGCAGCCTTTTCACGACCGTCCAGGTCAGCGAGATGCAGCCGAGCCCGATTGAAAGCATCCCGTAGCGGCCCATGAAATAGAGCGGCTTGGTCGAGTAGCCGAGCAGGAACCGCACCGTCAGCAGGTCAAGAATCAGGCGGAACGTCTTGCTGAGGTTGTATTTTGACCTGCCGAACTTTCTTGCCCTGTGGTTCACCTTTTCTTCGACTACGGTCCCGCCCGCCCATTTGACGTATGCCGGAATGAGCCGGTGCATTTCGCCGTACAGGTGGAACTGTTTCAGGAACGACGCCCGGTAGGCCTTCAGGGTGCAGCCGTAGTCGTGCAGGGTAACGCCGGTAACCCTTGAAACGACAAGGGTATTGGCGATCCTCGACGGAAGCGTCTTCGTCAGGAAGCTGTCGCGCCTGTTCGCCCGCCAGCCGGACACGAGGTCGGCGCCGGCTTCGACACGCGCAACGAGTTTCGGTATGTCGGCGGGGTCGTTCTGAAGGTCGGCGTCCATCGGCACGATGATTTCGCCGGCCGCCGCCCTGAACCCGGCATCGAGGGCCGCAGTCTGGCCGAAGTTGCGCATCAGGAAAATGACCTTGAACCGGGCGTCGGCCGACGCCTTGGCAAGAAGTTTGTCGCGGCTGCCGTCCGTGCTGCCGTCGTCGCAGGCCAGGACCTCCCAGGTCCGTCCCGATCCCGACATCACCTGCTCGATTTCCGCGAAAAGGAGGTCGAGACTTTCCACCTCGTTGAATACTGGCAGTACGATAGAGACGTCGGGTCTGGCCATCTGGTTTCCCCCCGGGCGATAAAGGGTGGCAGGCTCAACCGTGGCCGATGTTAACATGTCGAGGGCTCAAGGGGGCTGCCCACATGGAAAAATTATCCCGCAAAGACAGAACCACATACATCCTGGCGGCCGTGCTGGGTGCGGTCCTGCTTGTCGTCGGCGTACTTGTGCTGACGTATCCGGATCCGGTTGTCGACGGCCCGGCCTTCGACGCCGGCGCCATTCCCGCGGCTGCGGGCGGCAGCGCGCCTTCCGGGCAGGATCGTACAGGCTCGGCGGTGGCGTCGGGGCCTGCGGTCGATCCCGGCAACACGTTATGCAGGTCATACGTGTACAAGCGCTGCAATGAACTGCAGATTGTCCCGACAGACTGTCGCGGCGCCGCTGAAACGGCTGCCGGGGTGCCGAAAAACCTTGGCCTCGCCGGATGCCGGTCCGTCATCGACGATACGCTGGCAAGGATGGCCGGGGTGACGCCTGAACAGGTCGCCGCGTATGACCCCGATGCCGCTCGCGGCGATGACGCGGGTGCTCCCGGAGTCGTTACCGATACGGATGTTGTCGAGCCGGATGCCGGTTCTGCGGTCGGTGCAGGCGAGGAGCCGCCGGAAGCGTCGGCACAGGCAGGCGCCGGCGTCGACCGGCCGGCCCGGGATCCGGCGGAAGTGGCGAAGGCCATGGAGCGGATGCGCCAGCTCGAAACGGAAATATCGTTCGCGCGCAACACATATGTCGGAACGAATATCGGTGTCCAGTCGAGGCTGGACGAAATGAGGGCGATTGCCGAGGACGTGGGGACGCCTGAGGCACGCTCCGCCTATGACTCCATGCTGGCAACGCTGGGCAGGGGGCAGGACGATTCGGCGGTGGGCCCGACGCAAGGCGCGTCGGCATCGCCGGGCAGCGGTCCGAACCCTGTCCAGGACGGTGGCCGGCCGGTTTCGCCGCCCGTCCAGGCCGCCCCGTCGTCGATCGGCGCTGCGCAGCCGGTCACCGGGTCGTCGTCGTCCGCCCCGGTTGTCGAGGCCGCGCCGGCGTCTTTCTGATTCCGCTACAGAAGCCACCACACGTCGATTATCGGGTACACCGGGATGTCGAACACGTCTTCGGCGTTATCGCCGACACGGGTCATGAACGAGCCGATCGCGAGTCCGACGGACAGCCTTACCTGTTCCCAGGCGTGGCCGTATGTGATGGTCACGGTGGGGATGTCGGCGCCGCGACCGTCGGGATGGTATTGTCCGGCAACGCCAACCGACAGGAGATCGGCGGAAGTAACCAGCCAGGACACGTCGGCCCCGTACGTCAGGCCGTGTGACGTCGGGGATAGTTCAAGGACGTAACCGGCACGGAAGGTGACGCTGGCGACGCCCTTGATCGGCACCGTCAGGATCAGGTAAGGGCTGAGCGACCCGGGTATGTCGGTGGCGGTCGTGTCCAGGAAGGACTGGATGTACGCGACGTCCAGGGCCAGCGCAACCTTGTCGTTGTCGAAGAACTTCCATTTAAGGTTGACGTTGGGGATGAGGATCAGGTCCAGGATCGGGTGGGTCGTGAGCGTTAGTTCCTCGACCAGGCCGAAGCTGGCCGGGCCGAATATGCCCACGGCGAAGTCGCCCTGGGCAAGCGTGTACGCCGTTCCGGAAAAGACGTGCTTGATGTCGATGAAGTCCGCCCTGGCTGGCGTGCCGGGCAGCATCAGCGCTGAAGCGAGGACAAGGGCGGCCGCATACGCGCGGAACGGGCGGTGGCCGGCGTGTCGTGTCCGTCCGTTATTCCGGGTCGTCCTCATTTATCAGTTTGAGGTCCTGCAGGTTCAGCCCTGCCGGGTATCCGTACGAGACGTACTGATCGTACCCGTATGATATGACTCCGAAAGGCTTTTCCGACCAGGCCGTGTGGACCCCGTCGGCAATCACAAGCCGCCACACCGCCCATTCGCCCTGCCCGATCAGCCTGTAGTCGCCGAACTGGACTCCGAACTGCGAGGGCTGCGTGTATCCGAGCTCCTTCATGTCGGCCTGAAGGGCCCGGATGGTTCTGAATGTCAGATCCTCGGCGCGGAGTTCCCGGCCGTCCAGGAACACCGGCACGCCGGGGCGGGCGATGATGTTGACGCAGTCAAACATGTATTTGTCGGGTGCCAGGAATACGTATTCGGAACGGAACTGCTCGACCGGGACCGCCAGGATGAAGGTCGGGTCGCCGGTTTTCGCGTCGTTGTCCCCGCTGCCCGGGTCGGGCGCCTGCTGCGCGGCCAGGAACTGCCCGACCAGCAGCGGTTTCTTGCCGAAAATCTCAAAATTTTCGTCCGATTCGAATTCGATGAATTCACCCTTGTTCAGGACCCATTTGTCGGTCCGGCTGGGGTAAGTGGTCAGCTGGGTATTGTCGGCGGCCGCCATGATTCGCCAGACGTCCAGTTCACTTCCGCGCGGGTAGCTGAGTGTGGCCAGGTATTTCGTGCCCCAGGTGTTTGCCGGGAACATCTGCATCTCAAGGTGGTCGGCGCAGCATGTGTTGTAGCTGATGCAGTCGTAATTGTCGGCACAGGGTACTTCGCGGGGCGGATCAAGTTTCTGGGCCGGCCACTCGCACAGGCAGTCGTCGCGGTCCGCGCATTCAAGCCATTGCTGGTGGTACGCGCATTTACCGCCGGGGCAGCAGTGGTTCGTGTTCGGCGCGTTCGCCGCCTCGCTGCCGCCGAACACCGAGACCGGATGGCTCGCCAGGACGATCGCGCCGGTCAGGTCGGCGCCATAGGCGTTTGTTTCGATGTTCAGCGCGTCGAACTGGTTCAGGAAAAATGTCTTGCTGCCGCCGACACCCATCGCCGGCACGTCCGCGGAGCCGAGCGTCGGGGCGGGAACCGTCACGTTAACCTGTGTTTCGCCTTCATGGATCGCGACCACCGTCAGGAACCCCTTGAGGTCGTCGAACGTCTGCTCGCGGGTCATCACGACGTAATACTTGCCGAGTGCGTTCGACGGCAGCAGGAGCGAGGCGTCGTTGGAAAATACTTCCTCGTTTTCAAGAGGGTTGAACTGGTAGGCCGTGATCGGGATCGATGAGGTCACGCGGTAGGCCTGCGGCTTTTTCGACGTGCCGTCAAGATCCATCGGGATTTCCTGGCCGAAAAGTTCGCTGGAGGGATCCTCGACAACGTAGTTGCGCGCGATCGTGAATATGCGCAGCGTCATCGGCGGTATAGGCGAAAAATCAAGCGGGTTGCCCCAGTGATCGCGTGTCACCGGGCCGTACTTGCAGTCGATTTCGACGCGGGCCGGGTATTTCGTGCTGGTGTTCGAAATGACGATCGCCCAGGGTGCGCCTGCGGCATCCGAGTAACCGCTTTCGTTGTTGCTGGGTACGAACGCGTTGTCGAGATCCACTGCCCAGTATTCACAACCGATGTATGAACTGAGCTTCGAGTTCAGTTCGCAAAGACCGATGCAGACGCCGAGCCGGCAGACCTTGCCGGTTTCGGAGCCTTTGCAGTCCGAGTGGTCTACCCATTCCGTGCCGGCATCGTTGCAGCGCTGGATCACGTCGTCGTCGCGGCACCTGAGCGTGCCGCGAATGCAGTCGGAGCAGCGGCCCCCGGGAACGACGCAGGTGCTGCCGGTGCCGCAGGAAACGACCTCCCATCCAGAACCGTCGCGGGCGCAGGTGACTTCGCCCAGGCCGTCAAGCGAACATCCCTGCACGGTGCCGGGAATGCAGACGGCGAATTCCGCGTCCGTCGCATCGGTGTGTGTATCTGTTGCGACATCGGTCGACGCGGCGTCGCCGGCATCCGCAGCGGCGTCGCCGGCGACAGGCTGTTGAGAACATGATGCCGCCGCGAACACCGCGACGAGCAGGGCGGCGTCAAGGCAGTGTCGCAGCGAAGCCATCCTGGCATTCCAATGGGCGAATCACTGTCCGCCCCCACGGGTAATTCATCTGCGGGCGAAAGCCATCCGCCCGCACGCCATCCGTCAGAAGTATACGATGAACCCTGCCGAAGCGAGCATGCTGCCCATGCCCAGGCTGAAGCCGTAACCGGATTTTTCGGTCGTGGCCGCCATCGCCGGGTTCAGCGGGTTGTCGCCCAGGACGACCTCATCTTCCGTCAGGATGGTGATTACGAATCCGGCCGACAATGTGAACGCGAAGTGGTCCGAAAGAAAAATTTCGGCGGTCAGCGGTACCTCGATGTTGACCTGCCACACGTCGCCGGAGGTGATCAGGCCCGGGCAGTCCTGGCCGTCGGCGCAGTTCAGTTTTTCCCGGCGCTCCGCGTTGACCGCCTCGCCGTTCTTCCAGCCGGCATTGACCTTGATCCCGATCCCCATGTTGACCGATTTGAACCTGGCGAAGTTGTATGCCGCGCCGACCGCGAACCTGACGGCGGTGCGAGGGTCCGAATCGGTCGGCTTGAAGATATCGAAGCCCACAGTGGCGCCGATCTGGAAATCCTTGATGTTGTATTTCAGATTGATGCCGGAAACGCCCCCGAGGCTCTGTTCGTAGCCGATCCCGAATTTCTGGTTCATGTCCCGGGCCAGGGCCGCGGACGGACCGAGGGCGAGCAACACGGCCATCATCATCAGCAGCTTCTTCATGGGCGGCCCCGTCAGAATCTGTAGTCGAGCCCGATTGTAAGCGATCTGCCGTCGCCTGGCCCAATTGAACCTTCAGGAGCCAGGTTTGTCATGGTGAATCCGAGGAAGAGGTCGACGGAAGGAATGACCGTGTAACCGATCGTCAGCGAAAGCGGCAGCCACCCGGATCCGGAATAACCGGCCGCGCCCATGTATTCCTGCGTGACCAGTTTTCCCGGCGAAGGCAGCACGGTCCGGCCGTAGCCGATCGTCAGGTCCATGAAAAGCGACCTGGTGATGTTGGCGGTGAGTCCGGCGTCCATGAAGACGGTGATCTGCGTGTATTCACCGAACGAACGTGCCTTGTTGCCGAAGCCGAATTTCAGTTCGGGTCGGAAGTGAACCGCCAGGCGTCCCGGAATGACGACGAACTTGAACGGAAGCCCGACGGCGGCGCCCATCTGGTTCGCCTTGATTTCTTCCAGCGGAATCATCACCGTCAGGTCCACCGCCACGAATGTGGCCAGCCGGAACCTGGCCCAGATATTGAGGGGCTGGAAATGACTGCGGTTTTCGTAGGCCTGGAACAGCGGCCAGCCGTTCATCGCGGTGTTGAACGCCTGGACCGTGTCGAGCCCGAAGTCGGAGAACAGCCAGGGGAGGGACAGCCCGGCCTCAATTCCCTTCGTGAATCCGTACGACACGCCAAGCCCGCCCCACGGCTCGCCCGCGAGGCTGCTGTAAACGCCGCCCGAACGTCCGGGCGCCCCGGCGTTCAGTTCAAGCGAGATGTCGAATGTGAGGGTGCCCTGGCCCTCCTTGATGACCATAGGGCGATCGACCAGCGGCACCACGGTCTGGGCAGCCGCGGCCCCGGATGCAAGGATCGTCAGCAGCACCGTGATGGTGGATAGAAATTTCATCGGCGGTTCAGTCCGGCCAGGGAAAAGGACGACATTCCTAGAACCGGCACTGGATGCCGGTGGTCAGGCTGCGCGCGTCCGCTGCGCCGCCGTATTCGGGTGTGAGGTTGTCGAGCGTGAAGCCCGCGAAAACGTCGAGCCGCGGCAGAACCTGATAGCCGACGAGCATCGAGAACGGCACGTAGCCGCGTTTGTAGGGGTAGACGTCGCCGCCGTATGCCACGGTGAAATCAAGGAAGAAGTTGGCGACGGACAGCGTGACGCCGGCGTCGACGTAGATGCCGACAGTGACGACCGAATCGGTCATGGTGGCGGGGTCGTAAGGATCGGAAGTACCGAACCCGAGCAGCAGGTCCGGACGGGCGTGCAGCTTGAGCAGGCCGGGCACCGCAATCCACTGGACAGGGAAGCCGAAACGCAGGGTCGGGCGGTTGAAGCCCTCGGCCTGCATCGTCGGGATCACGATACCGATTTCGACGCCGAACTGTTCAACGACCTTGAACCGGCCGTAAAGGTAGGCAGGCGTGAAGTGGTTGTATCCGTCGGCGAGCTTGTAACCGTAACCGGCGATGCGGCGGGTTCCGTCGCCCTCGGGGCCGCGCCCGGCCGTGGGCGCGAGTACGGTGCCGTCCTTGTTGCCGTGCGGTTTCGAATCGAAGCCGTCGTACATGGACTGAAGGTACTGGACCGACATGCCCATTTCGAAAGGCCCCCAGAGCGTGCCCCTGAACGTCAGGCCGGAGTTCCTTTCGGAGGCGAGGGTCGAGCCAACGCCGAACACCTTGCCCTCCCAGCCCTTGTTAAGGCCAACGAACAGGTCGACGCGGGCCTCGCCGGTGCCCAGCGGAAGGATGATGCCGCGGTCGGCGTAGTACACGGTCTTGCCGCGGACCATCGCCTTTTCCTCGTCCCACTTTTCTTCCGTGGCTGCCTCGGCGGCCTTGGCATCGGCTTCATTCTGCTGCGCTTCGAGCGCCGACAGCATCCCCATGGGACTGTCTTTCGGGGCCTCGGCTGCGGCGGCGGGCTCGGCGTTTTCCGCGAAACCCCGCGCCGACACGAACATCATGGCCGCAAGGCCAACCAGTGCCGGGATATTTTTGTGCATCAATTACACCTTCAGACAGCGCCGCCCGGAAGCATATCACAGGAATTGCGAAAGTAAGCACAACTGATAACGCGGATGATTATTGCGAAACGACGATGTCGGCAGCCGAGCGCGGAGTGAGCCGGTACTTTCCATAATGGTACCGCACGAACCCCGTGACCGAACTGAGCGCCGTGCCGTTCGCAGGGGTGAAGTCCTCGATGTAGAACTGGTTCGAGATCTGGATTCCGGCACCAACCTCAAACCATGTCTTCGTGTCGGTCGGGGCGGCATTCGTGATGGACGTCGCCGGAATCGTCACCAGGAGGCCTTCAAGTTCCTCGGCCGCCGCGGCATTCGCCGTCCCGCCGTTTTCGAGCACGGCCAGCGCGACTTCCGCGGGCGGCGGGACTGTGTCGGTCCCTGTCTTTTCGGCGGCCACGATTTCGACCTGGCTCAGGCAGTAGTATTCGTAGTAGTTGCCGTCGGTTATCGAGATCACGTCGCCAGCGGCGAAGTTGGTGCCAAGCGTCTTTTCGGCGACGACGGCCATGCCGTGGCTCAACAGCGAGCCACCCACGCCGTAGTCCGTCACGTAGTAACCGTCGAGGGTGCCGCTGGCCGAGAATTTGCCCATCGTCACGATGACGGGTGCGAAGGACACGCCGTTGAGCACGTTCAGGAAACCGTCGGTGCTGCAGGCCGTCGATTCGGTGCGCGTCTGGATGTCGTACATCGAGTAGGGCGTGTCGGACACTTCCGGTTCCACCGTGTCAGGCTGGTCCTTTTCCACCACGATCGGGTCGCCGTCGAATTCGAGGTCGTCCATCGAGCGCGGCATGATTTCGTAACGGCCGTAGGAGAAGGCGACGACGCCGGTGACGGACAGGAACTTCTGGCCGGCCGCCCGGCCGTCGGTGGCCTGGTTCATGTATTCCAGCTTGAACGTGTTGCCGATGACCGCATCGCCGGTGACCTTGAAGGCGCCGTGATCCTTGCCGTCCGAGCCGTTTGTCGGTGCTTCGGTGATTTCGACGTCTTCGATCCTTACCAGTACGCCCTCGAGCGGTTCGGCCGTTCCCGCGTTCTGTGAACCGAGTTCCGCCGGATCAATGGTGATCGGGGCCGGCACCGCGGTCGTTCCGGCCTTCGTGGCCGACGTCGCCGCAATTTCCGAGAAACAGTAGTATTCAATGTACTTGCCGGTCACGTCGATGATGTCGCCGGGAACGAACTTTTCGGTCGCCGCCACGTCAATCGTCATGGCCATGCAGGAATAGGGAAGCAGCGGATCGAGCAGGCCCTGGCACACATGGTAGCCGTCGAGCTTGCCGGCCGACGCGACGTATTTCGGGCTGACGACCACGAGGTCGTTGAAGGTCATGTCTTCCTGGATCGTCTTGATTGCGGCCATCGTCGCGCAGCCGGTACTGTCGTCGGACGACTGAAGCGCGATGATGGACGTCGGCGGTTCCACGCCGTCAGGCAGTTCGTACTGGATATCGGCCGGTTCGACCATATCGCCGGGTTCGATTACGTCGATGGTCTGGCCGCCCTCAAGAACCATGTCGGCGTTCGACCTGGGCAGAAGCACGTACTTGCCGTACGAGTAGTCCACGATCCCCGTGATTTCGTCGAAGCCGTCGTCAAGGACGGGCATGTAAGTCAGCCCGTAGGACGGTTTCACGATTACGCCGCCGGTCACCTCGAACTGGCCGTAGCCGAGGTTGGCGTTGGTGACGCTGACATTCCTGAGTCTGACCAGCACGCCCTCGTATTTTTCGGCGGTCGCCGGATCCTGGCTGCCGATTTCCGACGGGTCGGCCACGTCGTACGGTGCGAATGCCGCACCGGTGTCCAGGCGTGAAGCCGTCGTCGCCTCGAGCTGGGTCATGCAGTAGTATTCCAGGTGGCTGACCGTAACGGTAAGTACGTCGCCGACCGCGAAATCCGGGAGGCCGAGTTCCTTTTCAACCGTCATCGCCGCGCCGGTCCACGGGGTGGCGCCGGACAGGGCGGCTTCCGCCACGAAGTACCTGTCGAGCTTGGTCGAGGCCTCGGCCTTGGGGGCGGTCACGACCACGTCCATGACCATGTCCGCCTCGCCGTTCTGGAAGCCGGGAGCCGTATCGGTGCCGGCCGGGGGACAGACCACGCTGAGATCGGTTTTCTGCACCCTGGCGATCGGGCCGTCGGTAACGAAAGCATCCGGATCCACCGTGTTGTTGTCGTTTGCCGCGTTGTCCGCGGGGGGAGTGCCCTCGTCGTTTTCGTTAGTCGTCCTGCCGCCGCAGCCCTGGGCCGCCACAAACGCCGCGCATGCCATCATCGCCAGGCCTGTCGCAATCATCGTTCTAGGGGTTTTCATCGGGATTCTCCATGGGGTTCCGACAATGTCGGGGTACAGTTTCGGTTTTGGAAGACACGATGTCAACCGGTTCGGTCGGGACGATTATGTAGTGGAAAAGGGGGAAGGGAACGACAGTTCAGGAATTACTTGCAGGCGTCGAATTCTTCCATCGTGGTGGCGGCGATCTGGCAGTTCACCTTCACTTCGGTGGTGCGGGCGTTCACGCATTCGTCCGTGCAGGCGGCCTTGTCGGCTTCGGCCTTGGCAGCGGCGGCGGCGTCGGCATCGGCCTTCTGCTTCGCGGCGGCTTCCATCGCGGCGGCCTTGTTGGCCTTCAGTTCCGCTTCACGCGGGGCGAATTCTTCGGCCTTGGCAGCCTTCTTCGCATCGCAGGCGGCGACGGCGGCGGCCTTTTCTTCGTCCTTCGTCAGGTTGGCGGCTTCGGTGTCGCAACCGGTCTGGATTTCGGCCATCGCGGTGCCCTTTTCGGCGTTGAGAGCGTCTTCCTGAGCCTTGAAAGCTTCTTCAACCTTCACGACCGGGTTTTCGACGACTTCCTTCGGGGTCAGTTCAGCCTTCTTCGCGCAAGCTTCGGCGCAGGCTTCGGGGGTGGCCTTCTTGGCGCAGGAAACAGCAAAAACCATAGCGAACGCACAAACGAGAACCAGAGAAACCTTCTTCATTTCATCCTCCTTCAGTCCCACCATGGGACGGAAGCCTTAAGAAAAGTGCCGTCATTATCTACGAATACGGTTGCGTGTCAAGGGGTTAAGAAAAATATTCGGCGGTGTTGCATTTCCTGCTTTTGGGATAAGATTTTTTCCCAGTCTGTTTGGAGTGTTTTCATGTCGGCTGCAAAGGGAAAAATTTTCGTTGTCGGTTACCACCAGAGCCCGTTCGGCAAGCTCGGGCCAATGACCATCCAGGAAATGATTTCGGCCGCTGCGGAGGGCGCCGCCGCCGATGCTGGCATCCCGTTGTCCGGTGTCGACGTCGGTTCAGTCGGCGGGCTTCTCGCGCCTGTGCTCAATGCCCAGACCCTGATGTCGGGCATGCTGGCGATGGTTCCGGGCATGGCCGGGAAACCCATTGAAACGGTCGAAAACGCATGCGCCAGCGGCGGTCAGGCGATCCTTTCGGTCGTATACAAACTGCTGCTCGGCATTGGCGACGTGGGTATCGCGGTCGGCCTTGAAAAGATGCGCACGGCGGACGGGAAGATGGACGGCCTGCTGATCGGCCAGGCGCTTGGAACCGCCTCCCACCCGGACAACCGGGCCGGCAAGACCTTCATATTCCCGCACCTGTTCGCGGAGGTGATGGATCGTTACATGAAGGAGTGGGGCGTCACGGAGGAAGAATTCGCGCACGTGCCCGTGAACATGTACAGGCACGCCAACCTTAATCCGCTCGCGCAGATGAACAAGGTCCAGATGTCGGTTGAAAAGGTGATGACGCTCGAAGGCCCGAACCGCTATGTCGTCGACGGACTGCCGCTCAAGACGTTCGAGTGCTCGCAGATTTCCGACGGGTACGCCGGCCTGATCCTGGCCACCCAGGCCGGGATCGACAGGCTCGGCATCCCGCGTTCCAAGGTCGTCGAACTGGCGGGATTCAGCCAGGTGACGGACCCGTTGTCCGTCACCGTCCGCGACACCATCAGGCCGGTGGGCGCCTACAAGGCCATGAACGCGGCATACGACATGGCCGGCATCCATCCCGAAAACATTTCGGTCGCGGAGGTTCACGACTGCTTCGGCGTGATGGGCGCGCTGTCCGTTGAAATCCTGGGCCTGGCCGATCCCGGCAAGGGTGTCCAGTATTACGTCGACGGCAGGGCACGAATCGATGGCGACGGCGTACCGATCAACACTTCCGGTGGCCTGATCGCGAAGGGGCACCCGGTCGGCGCCACGGGCGTCGCGATGGTCGGCTGGAACTACAGGCAGCTGACTGGCGCGGTTCCGGAGGGACTGCAGGTCGCAAACCCGAAATACGCGGCTTCCTTCAACATCGGCGGCCCCATCTGCTCGTCCGTCGCCATCGTCCTCAAGGCCCTTTAACCACCACTTTAGTCAAAAATAATCTGAACGGATTCCTTACGGTCCGACCGAAGGGAGGCCCGCCATTTACAGCCCGGGGTGCGAACCCCGGGACAACGGGCGTGCGAACCCCGGGAAAACGGGGGTGCGAACCCCGGGACAACGGGTGTGCGAACCCCGGGATCAGTTCGACCCGGCGAATTCCTCGCGGACCTTCCGTCCCTGGTGGCACCTGAAGCAGGCCGAACGTTTGTTTTCGAAGGCGTTGGCCGTCACGAAGTCGTTGATGCAGGAATCCCTGTCGACTTCCCGGCGCCTGGCGCGGCAGTAGAAGCATGAATTTTCGGTCCGGGATCTGAAAACTTTCACGGGATCGGTCTGTGTGGAACGCATACGCAGGCCTCCTGGCATTGAAAACAGCTTGTTTAAATCAAACAACTAGGAGAGTTTTAATCCGCTTAAACAATAGTGTCAAGTCTAAAAAGGTGAAAATTGTCCGAATTAAGCAAAAAGATTGTAAGGCATTTGATTTATGGTCATTTTTCGGGCAGGTGTCTTGATTGGTGGCGGACTATTCGACGGTGGCCGAGCCGCGGCGCCTGACGAGCTCCTGCGCGATATACCCGGCCACGTGGTTCGGCTTCGTGCCGGGGCCGAAACCGGCGTCGAAGCCGAGTTCGAGGGCGACTTCGTGGGAAATACGCGGCCCGCCGCAGATCATCAGGACGTCCTGCCTGATGCCCTCGGCCTCGACCATGTCAATCAGTTCGGCGAGGTTCGTAAGGTGCACGTCCTTCTGGGTCACGACCTGGCTGACCAGCACCGCGTCGGCGTTGAATTCCCGAATCTTCGCCAGCAGGGCGTCGTTCGGGATCTGGCTGCCCATGTTCAGCGTTTCGAACGTCGAGTAGCGTTCAAGACCGTATTCGCCGTTGTAACCCTTCATGTCCATGATCGCGTCGATGCCGACGGTGTGTGCGTCGTTTCCGGTGCACGCCCCTACAACCCTCACCCGCCTGGTGAAGTGTTCCTCCATGTAGTGTTCGACGTCATGGAACCCCATTATTTCCATGTCGAGTTTGGGGACCACGATACCGGCGTAGTCGACGCCGTGCACGCATTTCCCGTAGACGATGAAGTAGGAGAAACCGTGGCCGAGATCCGCCTCGTGGTAGATCTGCGGTTCCTTCAGGCCCATTTTCCCGGCCAGCCGCCTGGCCGCCTCGCGCGCCTCCGGACCCATCGGCGCGGGCAGGCTGAAAGAAACCTGCACCTGGCCGTCGTTCATCGTGTCCCCGTAGGCACGGATATTCCGGGGGTCGGCGCCGTTCGGAAGTTTCTGGTCAGTCATTTTGCCACCTCCGATCCGGTTCCGACGCCTGCCATCGAGGCAAGCATGTCTTCCACGGGGTTGCGGTAGTCGTCCGCGCGCATGGCCACTCCATCGAGTCCGCGCCCGGAGTCCATGGCACGTTTCACGTCGGCAAACACGCCGCGCGAAATGGCGGCGAAAAGGCCCTCGCCGCGTACCTGTGTCAGCAGTTCGTCCGCCTCGCTCAGGACCTTCGCGGCCCGTTGCCGGATGCGCCCGTCCTTCCTGAATTCGATTTCCCCGGACATGTGGCGCGCGGCCGTCCTGATCATGGCCGCCGATTCAAGCGCCAGCCAGCGGTCGTGGATGTGCGGCGTGTGCATCGCCTCCGTCATCATGCCGAGCAGGTGTATTCCCTGGTCGGTCATCACCGCGGCCAGGTTGAACAACGCGTCCTGAACATGTCCCCTGAAGATGTTCCCGGTCATGTATTTGGTCGGGGGCATGTACTTGATCGGGCAACCCGGGAATACCTCGCGTACGAGCTGCGCCATCGCGATTTCGTCGACGAACATGTCCTCCGACCACGGATTCATCTGCATCGCGTGGCCGAGCCCCAGCTGGGCGGGCACCAGCCCGCAGCGCAGCGCGATCTGTTCGTTGATCAGGTCTGAAGCAAGGACCGTGTGACCGGCCCTGCTCGCGTCGGCGGTCGTAAGGTAGTTGTCCTCGCCGGTATTGATGATGAACCCGCCGGCGGCCGCGGCCAGCCTGGAGAAGCGCTGGTCGGTCAGCGTGCGCTGCATGTTGATGTTGCGGAACAGGATGCCGTACAGGGCATCGTTCAGCATGACGTCGAGCCGTTCGAGGGCGCCCAGGCAGGACATTTCGGGCATGCACAGACCGCTGGCGTAGTTGCACAGCCGGATGTACCGGCCTTCCTGTTCGGAAACCTCGTCGAGCGCCCTTCGCATGATCCCGAAGTTCGCCTGCGTGGCGAAGGTGCCGCCGAATCCCTCGGTCGTCGGCCCCTCGGGGATGTAGTCGAGCAGGCTCTGCGCGGTCGACCTGATGACGGCGATCACCTGAGCCCCGGCCTTCGCCGCGACCTTCGCCTGTTCGACGTCCTCGTAAATGTTGCCGGTCGCAACGATAACGTAAAGCAGCGGCCGTTCACCCTCGCCGAGGGTTTCCAGCCGTGATTCGCGGAACTTCCTCTGGGCCGATATCCGTTCGCCGGCCCGCGATGAGAGCGCACCCGCGAGCCTTGCGGCGGCCTCCGCCCGATCGCCGGCGGGCAGAATCATTTCCACGTCGCCATCCGCGATTGCCTTCGCGGTTTCGGAAGGCGTTCTGGACGAGCGGAGGACCGCGTCGGCAAACGGGATTGCGAGGCCGTGGCCCAGGAGGGCCCGGCCGGATGCCGAATCCACGACCCTGTTCGAATAGTGCACCCCGTCCGGATCCGCGCCTTCCACGCCCATCATGCGAAGGGTCGCGCGTTCGACCGAGGTCGTTGTCCTGGCGGCCGCGAATTCCATGACGGAATCGGCGATTGCCGCTGCCGAAGCCCTGGCCCGCGCAACCAGCGCGGCGTCCAGACCGAGTTTCGAACCTTGCATTGGGAGCTCCTGTGTTTCGCGCGCCCGAGCGCATCCGTCTTCATTACCCGGCGGCCGCGACGAAATCAAGTACCGGGATGTCGCCTGCAATCGGCGTGATGGCGGAAACCAGTTCGGTTGAGGGGATTGTGTACCCGACGACGGCCACGGGATTCACCGCGATTGCCAGGAGCCTGATCGGGTGGGCAACGGCTATGCAGTGTCCGCGGCGTGCCAGCCAGGAGAATTCCGGAGCCTTCAGGAACACCCTGGTTGGATCCCGGACCAGCAGCGTCAGGCCGTGTTCGCCGGAACGTCCGCGGGCGATGTCCGGAGCCGCCCTTTCCACCGCCGACGTGAACCCTTCGGGGATGGATCCCGGTATGGCCAGGGTCCGGACCCGCGCGCCGAGCGAGGCAAGAAGGCCAACCGCGCCTGCAGGCCCCGGTTCGACCGCCACCGTCACATTCCCGTCGGCGTCCCCGGCGACCGCAAATCCATTGGAGCGGGCGGTGTCGAGCAGGAAGCCGTCGGAAGGATCGCAGGGCGGCGCCAGCCGGATGCGCTTCAGGAAATCCACCGTCCTGTCGGCGACCTCGGAAGGCGTCCGACCGAGGATCGCGCCGGTCGCCAGGATCATGCCGTCCGACACCGCGGGATCGGCGGACATCAGGCGCTGGTAAGCGCCGTCGATCACCAGACGGCGGACGCCAAGCGCCCGCATGCGATCCCTTATATGGACCACGTCGGCCTTGTGCCTGACGCCCGCAAGCAGGACCATGCCGAACCCCGAAGTCCTTGCGATTACGATTTCACCGAGGGGCGTGGCGATCCCGGTGCGTTCCAGCACGTCCGTTTCTGCGGTCGCCGCGCCAAGCGCGCGTTCGGCAGTGGCAAAAACGGTTCCGGCCGCAGCGGCAATCCTGGGTTTCGGCACGCCGAGCCAGAAGTCCGCGTCCTCGCCGTCGATACCGATGGACATGAGGCCGTGACCGGTCCATTCGGCGGTAAGGACGTTCATCGCCGTAGTCTTTCCGGCGTTTTTTGAACACCCGGACACCGCGACGGTCATTGCGTCGGTGTTGCGCAGCGTCGACAGGATTTCCCGTGGAGAAGTCATCTGCCTGAAACCCCTGGGGGGTACCCTGGATAAACCAATGCCGACCCCCGGTTTCCAGGAGGCCGGCATCAGTCGAATTCGGAAGTTTTCAGAACTACAGGACGCTCTTGAGCTTCGGGGCCGGCTTGAAACCGACGGTCTTCGAAGCCTTGATCGTGATTTCGGTGCCGTTCTGGGGGTTCCGGCCCTTGCGCGCCTTGCGGCCGCGGACCGCGAACGTGCCGAAGCCCGGGAACGAGAACCGCTTGTCCTTTTTGATCGCCGCGGTCATGGCATCAAAAACCGCATTGAGCATCAGCTCGGTCTGCTTCTTGGTCAGATCCACGCCCTTCGCCTTACGGACTTCCTCGATCAGTTCGGCCTTGGTCATCTTTGTTCCTCCTTGATGGAAACAATAAACCCTCGGGTGCAAAAACACCTCAAGAAAATCCGACCAGACAGGTGAGTCTGATCGTCGCTCAACCGTGAGCATGGGCCAATTTCCGCCTGTCTGGCGAGGCTTGTCAAGCGGTTTTTTTGATCAAGTCTTGAAAGTTCGGGGAGATACACAGGATGTGGTTTTGTAACTGCCTGATTTTGCTGGGTTGTCTGTTTTTACGGTTCAAGGCCCAGGAGAGACGCGAGTTTGAATATTTCATCCTTGAGGTTCAGCTTCTGTTTTTTCAGTCGCGCCACTTCGATCTGTTCCTCTGAGGTCAGGTACGAAACGGCGGTCAGTTCCTTGATTTTGAGGTCGAGCTTGCGGTGCTCGTCCCGGAGGCATTCGAGCCTTTCAGGCGTGTTCTGGTTTTCCGAGCATGTGGTGTCCGCAGACATGTGGCCCTCCATGTTTGAAGCCCTGAATTTTTGAATGTAGTTCAGTGCAGGCGGTTGGTCAAGGCTCGATGGTCGTGCGGGGCGGGGGTTCGGACGTGTTCCGGGTGGCCGGCTACCGCGGGGTTATGTCCGCCAGCGACCGGCACGGGCCGCAAATTTCTTTGAATGTAGGCACTTGAGGTGATATTGAATATTCCTTGCTGTGCAGTTCGAGGGCCAGCGCTGTGGGCCGCATATATCTTGACAGGTATGAAATAGATCGCGAAATCGGCCGCGGGGGCATGGCGGTCGTATATCGCGGCGTCGACCTGACCCTGAATCGGCCGGTCGCGGTCAAGGTGATGCACAGTCACCTTCTGAAGCGCCAGGACGCCAGGGACCGCTTCTGCCGCGAGGCGAGGGTTATCGCCAGGCTGCGTCACGAAAATATAGTCGAGGTCTACGACTATTCAGGCGGGGATGTCCCGTCGGAACAGGCGCCGGACGACGCGATCATCGTCACTGAACTGGTGGACGGCATTTCGCTTTCGGAATACCTGGCGCTGCATGGTCCGATGCTGCCGGAACTGGCGGCAATGGTCACGTCGCTCGTGGCCGGCGCCCTTCAGCACGCCCATGCCAACGGCGTCGTGCATCGCGACGTGAAACCGGAAAACATCATGATCGGCGCGGGAGGGGTGCTGAAGCTGATGGACTTTGGCATCGCGCATGTCATCGATATGGAACACCTGACGGTGACGGGCGCCATCGTCGGTTCTCCGGCACATATGTCGCCGGAACAGGTCGACGGCAGGGCGCTTGACGCGCGGACCGACATCTTTTCCCTCGGCACGCTTTTTTTCTATCTCGCGAGCGGGACGCTGCCGTTCAATTCGGATACCCCTTCGGGCCTGCTGCGGGCGATTTCCGATGCCCGCGTGCCGGACGTCCGTGCGCGTGTCAGGGGATTCCCGGACGATCTGCATGCAATCCTCATGAAGATGATGGTCCGCGAGCCGGATCGGCGCGTGCAGTCGGCGGGCGAGGTCCAGGCGGCAATCAACCGCGTCCTCGACTCGGTGGGCATCTCCGATTTCAGGATCGAGATGCGGCGTTTTTTTGCATCGCCCACTGTGGAGGCCGTCAGCCTCCGGCGCCGGGTCTGTCTCGGACGTGTCAAGCTGGCGCGCCAGCATCTGGCCGCCGGCCGCAAGGCTCGGGCGCTGCGCGAGGCGGACACCGCGGCGCTTATCGATCCGGAGTGCGATGATGCGGCGCGGCTGCTCTCCCAGGTGCGCCGGAACATGCGTTCCGGAAAAATACTCAGGTTTTCAATCATTTCCGCCGCGGTCTCCGCGGCCCTGGCCGCCTTGTTCCTGCTGTGGTTTCCGCGCGGCGGCGACCGCTGGAAATACCCGGAACTGGGTCTCGACGAAGGCGTTTCAATCGTTCGCCGGCCGGCCGCGATGCTGCCGTCGGCACGTCGTGGTCCCGAACCCGGGCTGCTCTTCCAGGACAAGAACGGTCTCAGGCCGAAACCGGTCTCCGGCGTTCGGCCTGTACAGTCCGGTGCCGATTCGCCGGACCGCGCCGAAGGACAGGTCCGCGCTCAGTTCCCCGTGTCCATCCACGCCTATCCTCCGGCCGTGCAGATCCGGGTCGACGGCAGGCAGGTCGGCGTCGGCCGTATCGAGGGCCTGATGCTCGATCCGGGCGCCCACCAGGTCGTCCTTTCGCACCCGAGCTGCGACGAATGTCGTGACGTGACGTCGTCGTTCAGCATCGACCCGGCCAACCCGCCGAAGGCGCCGCTGCGCATGTCGATCCAGTACCGTGAGGCACGCCTCACGGTGACCGGGCCGGCGGACGGGCGCGTTTTCATAAATAACGAGGCCACCCCGCGCGGGATGACAAATTCCTTGATATTGATACCGGTCGATCGTCCGGGGGTTCAGGATTATTCGGTGAAAGTTTTCGTCGATGGCGTGGAAAAATTTTCAGATACTGTGAAACTTCAGGCAGGTCGTGCGGCATCCGTCAGGATGCGATAGCAATTTCTTGATCCATTCCTTTCCCTGACGTGGTAAATAATGCACGGAGTCCGCGGTTTTCCCCGACGGTGCGGCATGGCGGCAGGCGGCGACAGAAACCCGTGGAAGGCGGCTCTGGGCGTGATGTCCATCGGCATCGAAATGGGTGTCGCGGTCGCCGTCGGCTGGTTCGCCGGGTCTTGGCTTGATGCCAGACTGGGGACTTCTCCGTGGCTCATGTACCTTTTCCTGGCCCTGGGCATCGCGGCTGCTTTCCGCGGTCTGTGGCGTACGGCGCGGAGGTACTGGAATGACGACGGGGAATGAACGCGCGCCCCTGGCCGCCCGTGCCTTTGTCGGCAGGATGTTCGTTGTCAACCTGATCCTGGCCGCGTCGTGCACGCTTGCCTGTCTGGCGCTTTCCGGAACCCGGATGGCGCTTGCGGCCGGCTCTGCCGGGCTTGCGGGTTCCGTTGACCTGCTGCTCCTGGGGTTGCTCGTGCTCAGGATGATGATCCCGGGTTCGCGAAAACTTGGCCTCGGATTGCTCCTTGTGGCCAAGTTCGTGGTCCTGGCGGGATTGTTCCTGGTCGGGATAAAGGTTCTTTTGTTCGATGCGCCCGGTCTTGCCGCCGGGTTTTCGTCAACCGTCGCGGCGGTTCTCCTGTGTGCCGCGGGGGTGGCGGTGTCGGGCCGTGAAATCAGGCTGTGAATGGCGGGCCGTTGGCCCGTCCGGTTTTGTTTCGAGGGGTTTCGCATGGTTCGCAGATTGATGCTGGTCGCGTTCCTGTTCGTGATCGCCCCGTCGGCGGCGATCGCGTCGGAACACGCCGCCGGGCACGAAGGCGCCGCCCAGGCGCACCATCGCGGGGATCACTGGTCGCTCGCCTCGGAAATCATACCGTCCGCTTTCGATTCCGAGGTCCGCGGCAGGCTCGGCGAAACCTGGATCGGCGGCGAACCGGTGGCCGACGTCAGCCATGTCGTTTTCGGCCTGTTGATCTTCGTCATCCTTTTGACGCTGATGGCGATGGCCGCGGTCAAGATGCGCAGGAACGGTGATTCGCTGCTTCCGGAAGCGCGGTTTTCACCCCTGGCAGTGTTCCAGATACTGTCGGATGCACTGCTGGGCCTGATGGAAGGCCTGATGGGACGGGAAAAGGCACTTTACTTCCTGCCTCTGGTCGGTTCGCTGGGCATCTTCATCCTGTTTTCGAACCTTATCGGCCTGATCCCCGGCTTCCTGCCGCCGACCAGCAACCTGAACACGACGCTGGCGCTCGGCCTGGTCGTATTTTTCGCCACGCATTACTACGGCGTGAAAACGCACGGGATTTCCTACTTCAAGGAATTCTTCGGGCCGATCATCAAATGGTACGCATTCCCCCTGATGATCCTGATGTTCTGCATCGAAATGATCAGCCACATCGCCAGGCCGGTGTCGCTGGCGATTCGTCTGTTCGGAAACATGTTCGGCGATCACGCGGCGCTGGCCGCGTTCCTGCTTATGGCGGCCGGAACCCTGGTGGCCGGCCCCTGGATCGCGAAAATTTCGGTTGTGATGCCGCTTATCCCGATGGTGCTTGGGGTGTTCGTGGCGGTCGTGCAGACGCTTGTGTTCTGCATCCTTTCGACCGTCTACATCTTCATGGCCACCGAAGAACACGGCGGCGAAGAGGCACATGCCTGAGGGTCCCGGTTTCACTTGTTGAAGACCGTTTTGGCGTTTTGTTTTTTTCTGGAGGAACCAAGATGTCCCGCGTGAGAAAGATCCTTGCTGGTGCCGGCGCAGCGCTGCTGTCCATGTTCGTTTTCGCCCCGCTGGCGTTTGCCCAGGGCGCCGAGGCCGCTGCCGGTGACAACGCGTTCACCGTGAAGGTTTTTGTGGCTCTGGCGGCCGGTTTCGGCATCGCGATTGCCGCGTTCGGCGGCGCGATGGCCCAGGGCAAGGCGGTCACGGCGGCCATGGAAGGCATCGCCCGCAACCCCGGCGCGCAGGGCAAGATGTTCGTCCCGATGATCCTCGGCCTCGCCCTGATCGAGTCCCTGGTCATCTACTCGCTGGTAATTTCCTTCTCGCTGATCGGAAAGCTCTGATCCCCGGGGCTTTTCCGCTGGGCGGGGGCTGCACCGGCATCAATGTGCATCGTGCGGCAGCCGTGCGAGATCCGACAGGTGCGAGACCGTCTCATCGGCCTCGTTGACCGTGAACCATACCAGGTCCTGCAGGTCGTCCTCGAACACGCCGTGGGATGAATATACCGTCAGTTCGAATGCCGCCCTGCCCGATGCCTCGTCCAGGAAATGCCGCCCCAGTATCGCGTTCGCGTTACGGTGGTTCAGGTAATGCAGGATGGCGTGGCCGTCCAGGCCGGCCCTGATCGGCGACCATGACGGCGAATAAGACAGCAGCCGCATCATGCAGGCACGGCCGTCGCCGTCCCGGATCACGGTCAGGTGGAAATTGATGTCGCCGTTTTTTCCCGGCAGCGTCATCGACAGCCTGTCCCCGCCGCGTTCGAACGGGAATTCCCACGACGCCAGGGTTTCGGCCAGCTCATCAAGGTCGAACGGTATCGGGTGCCCACAGCAATCATGATCGTGTTCCATCGCATTCTCCGTTGTTTCGTGAAGCGTCGCGCCGGCGTAATTTAACCCGCCCGGCCACCGTTATCCAGCCGGCGCACACCCGGGCGCGCCCGTGATTGACGCGTGTGCGTCAAACACCCATAATCTGCGGGTTTGATTCGGGAGGCCCCCTTGAAAATACTTCCAGCGATGTTTCTTGCCGGCGTGATTGCCGTGCTTACGGCAGGTTGCGGCGACACCGGGAACGGCGCCGACCTTGGTTCCGGTGACGTCCTGACTCCGGCGGACGGGGGCGTCGACACCGCCGCGGGTGAAGATGCCGCGGACGTTCCCGTCGACAGGGATGTGGAAACGGGGGATCTGGCCTGGCCAGACGACGCTGTCGCGACCGCGGACACTGCCGACGTCGGCCAGGAAGACGTCCCGGTCGTCGTTGATGGCGTCAACTACCTCGTCATCGCCTCGGACTCGCTGCTCGAATCCGCAAACGAACTGGCCGCCTACCGCGAATCACGCGGCTACCGGACGCGGGTCCTGACCAGGTCGGACGTGCTGGGATCCGAGGTCGCCTCGACGGCCAAGTGGGAAAACATGGCCCGCGGGAAGATCAAACAGGCCTTCACGGCCCTGGGCGGCGCCGAAACCCTGTTCGTGGTGCTGGTCGGCGACGCCGAATCCGATTCCGAGGTCGGCTTTACCAGGCCGCTGCCCGTTGTTCAGTGCGAAAACGTCCTGACCGACATCTGTTACACCGACAACCGCATCGCCGACATGGACGGCGACAATATCCCGGACGTGGCGATCGGACGCATCGCCGCAAAGACCGATGCCGAGGTCCGCGCATACCTGGACAAGGTCAAGGCCCACGAGGCCTCGTACTCGCCCGGCCTGTGGAACCGCAGGGTTTCCATATACGTCGGCGAGGCGGGCTTCTCTCCCGAGATCGACGCCATGCTGGAAACGTTCACGTTCATGGGGCTCGACCGCGTTTCCCACGCCTTCGACATCATCGGCGCGTACGACAGTGAAAATTCCAATTACTACTACACGCCGTTCCATGAAAAGGTTGTCGACCTGATTAACGGCGGCTCCCTGATGACGGTTTACATCGGCCACGGAAACGCCGGCTGGACCCAGGGCCTGGAATACGACGATCTGGGCGAAATCGAATGCGCCAACCGGCTGCCGGTGATGGTCTTCCTGGCCTGCCTGAACGGCGATTTTTCCAACAACAGCGACACCATCGCGGAAGGGATGCTGCGGCTCGAAAACGGGCCGGTCGCCGTATTTGCCGCCTCCGACGAATCCCATCCGGTCGGCAATGCCGTCCTCGCGTACGAGGTTACGCGGGTCGGGCTGGGCGAACGTCCGGCCACCGTCGGCGAAATGTTCATGCGCACCAAGGCCGAGGCGATCAACCACTCCGACGACTTCAGGGCCATGATCGACGAGGCCTCGATCGCGTACGGCGCGAACGGCGAAGTCGGCTGCGACGACCCGCCCCTGCTTTACTGGCAGCACAACGACCTGTACAACCTGCTGGGGGACCCGGCCGTCATCATGAAATACCCGGCGGGCGCCATCAATGACCTCCAGGTAACCGGGACGCTCGCCGGGAAGAACCTGGTCGTGACGGGCACCGTGGACGGCTTCGAATCGGGCACCGCATACGTCAGCGCCGAGGTCACCCGGAACGAAATCCTGGCCGGTTTCGTTACCGGCGCGACCGACGAGGCGACGATCCAGGCAAACTGGGAAATCGCGAACGACAAGGCGTTCGCCGCGACGACGGTCGACGTGGTCGACGGCGCGTTCACGGCGAACCTGTCGTGGGCGGACAACGTCGGCGGCGGCGACAGGTACGTCAAGGTTTACGCGTGGGATGCCGCCGAACAGGGCCAGGGCACCATCGACGCCATCGCCGAACACTGGATTAACAAGTAATCCGGGGGGCGAACCAGGTCCGCCGAGGCTTCGGCGTGTCATTCGCCCCTGCGAAGTCTTCTGAAACACATCCGCCTCCTGTCTCGAACTTACCGGCAATGGCCTGGAAACGAAACCAGCACAAACCGGGAGGCTCAAAATGGAAGACAGGGTAAGCGTCACCACGGTCGGCTCTCTGGTCATCATCCACCGGGACAACCCGTCCGGCGAAATCGTCCGCGAACGCGTCCAGGCCCTCATGGCCTCAGCGGCGCGCCTGCCCGAACGCGGGATCATCGAGGTCTGGGCGGGCGCGTCCCCCGACGAGTTCATGTGGCGGACGATCCTCGGCGTATTTCACGGCGAAAGGTCCGCGGTCGCCGACACCGCCGCGTGAAAATCCGTTCCGTCCGGCGGTTTTCAGGGTGTGAAAATAATAACTATCCGGCGCATTTTTTGGGCATATCCTGTGACGTATGGCTCACGGGTCCAAATTCTGTATTTTTGTCAACTTTTTCAATGTGTTGTTGTCGCAGTCCCGTTTGTGGGCAGCTCCTTGCCCATAGATCACTGTATTCCTTATAACCCCCTTTAATTTCTTCGACTAATGGGTTACAAAAGGTGCGGTCGCCAAAACGTTGATCACCATGTCCTCGCCAGGCGACTGTTATCCGGGGATCAGGGCCCCGGATTGCGTCGCCAGGGTCCGGGCGCAGGACCTGTCGGCGCCGGTATTGGGCGCTCATGCAAAGGAGTTCTGTGTGGCAAGGATACTCATTGTCGATGACGACCCGGATGTGGTGGATGCCTGCACGCTGATCCTCGAAAAGAACGGTTACGAGGTCGCGTCCGCAAACAACGTCACGGACGGGAAGGCTCAGGTAAAGAAGGTGAATCCCGATCTGCTGATCCTCGACGTGATGATGGAACAGCCGGATGACGGGATCGTGATGGCCCAGGACCTCCGCCGGGACGGTTTCCGCAAGCCCATCCTCATGTTGACCTCGATCAGCAGGGTCACGGGGTTGGCCTTCGGTTCCGATTCCGACCTGGTTCCGGTCGATGCGTTCCAGGAAAAGCCTCTTCCCCCGAAGAAGCTGCTGGAAACCGTTGCCGAGCTTTTGAAGAAGGAGAAATGAGGCAATGCTTGTCAGTGAACAGGACAATCTGAAACATGATATTGCGGCCTGGGTCAAGCACTACGGCAAGGACCGCTGCTACCTGATCCCGATTCTGCAGGACATCCACCGCAAGTACTCGGTCGTGTCCGAATTCGCGATGCAGGTCGTGGCCGACGAACTGGACATCCACCCCGTGGAAGTGTTCAGCGTCGTGTCGTTCTACTCGTTCCTCAGCCATGACACCCACGGCAAGTACGTGATTCGTCTCTGCAGGACCATTTCCTGCGACATGGCGGGCAAGGAACAGGTCGCGAACCAGCTCGTTTCAGACCTCGATATCGATTTCGGCGAAACGACACCTGACGGCAAGTTTACCCTTGAATGGACGAACTGCCTGGGCGCCTGCGATCAGGGACCGGCCATGCTGGTCAACGAAACCCTGTACGCCGGCCTGACACCGGAAAAGGTGCACGAAATCCTCGACACGTGCCGCAAGACGTTTGGCGTCTACGCCCTGCAAGGCAAGGAGGGCCACGCATGATTAAGTCTTATCACGAACCGCTGACCTTTGATCAGATCAAGGCCGGCGAAGGCCTCACGGCGGCGCTGGCGATGACCAGGGCCGATGTCATCAAGGCCATTTCCGATTCAGGCATGCGCGGGCGCGGCGGCGCTGGTTTCCCGACCGGCGTCAAGTGGAACCTCTGCGCGGCTGCATCAGCCGAAGAAAAATACGTCGTCTGCAACGCCGACGAGGGCGAACCCGGCACGTTCAAGGACCGTGTCCTGCTTGCCGAATACGCAGACAAGGTCTTCGAGGGCATGACGATCGCCGGTTACGCGATCGGCGCGCACGAGGGCATCATCTATCTGCGTGCGGAATACATGTACCTGCGCGCGGAACTGGAGGCCTCCCTGGCCGCCCGCCGCAAGGACAAGCTGCTGGGCAAGGACATCTGCGGCAAGAAGGGTTTCGTGTTCGACATCCGCATCCAGATGGGCTCCGGCGCCTACGTCTGCGGGGAAGAAACCGCGCTGATCGAATCGCTGGAAGGTTGCCGCGGCGAACCGCGCAACCGTCCGCCGTTCCCGGTCGACACCGGGTTCAGGGGCCGTCCTACCGCGGTCAACAATGTTGAAACGTTCGCGTGGGCGACCTGCATCCTGGCGAAGGGCGCGAAGTGGTTCAAGGGCCTGGGTACCGAAAAGTCGGCCGGCCTGAAGCTGTTTTCGGTTTCCGGTGACTGCGAACAGCCCGGCATCTATGAATTCCCGCTGGGGATTTCGATTGCCGACCTGCTCGTCGCCGTCGGCGGCGAGGGCGCGAAGGCGGTTCAGATCGGCGGCGCCTCCGGGAACTGCGTTCCGTACTGGGAATTCGATCGCAAGATCGCGTTTGAAGATGTGGCCACCGGTGGTTCCATCATCGTTTTCGACTGGGACAGGGACATGCTCGAAGTCGCGATGAACTTCATGGAGTTCTTCTGCGAGGAGAGCTGCGGCCAGTGCACCCCCTGCCGCGACGGAAACAGCGCCATTCTTGAAGGCCTCGAAATGCTGGAAGAAGGCGAGTGTTCCCAGGATTACCTCAAGGAGCTCTGCGAACTTGGCGAAACGATGCAGCTTGCGTCGAAGTGCGGCCTGGGACAGTCCAGCCCGAACGCATTCCTGTCCATCGTCAAGAATTTCAAGGATGAGCTGCTTGGACGCGGCGAGTGAGGCGGCCTGAAGGCCTTAAATGATGAGGAATCAAATGGCTGAGACCAAAAATAAGAAGGGCGGAAAGGCGGCTGCCGGCAAGACTGGCGGGATTGATACCGCCGCGAACCGCGCACCGAAGAGCCAGAAGGCCCACGTGGTGGATCCCGGACTGGCCGAGGGAATCGGTGGAAAGGTATCTGTCACGATTGACGGCAAGGAAATCAAGGTTCCGATGGGAACCACGATTCTGAAGGCCGCTGAACAGCTCGGACTCAAGATCCCGACCCTGTGCGCCCATCCCGACCTGTGCGCCGCCGGCCTCTGCCGCGTGTGCGTCGTCGAGGTCGAGGGTCAGTACAGGCTGCAGGCGTCATGCGCCTACCCGATAACCTCCCCGCTGAAGGTCTGGACCCACACGCGGAAGGTCCGCAAGGCACGCCGCCACATCATCGACCTGATGCTGCGCAACCACTACGGCGAATGCTACGCGTGCGTAAGGAACAACAATTGCGAACTGCAGTCCCTGGCCAAGGAATACGGCGTTGACTTCTTCCGCTTCGGCCGCCCCCAGGAACCGTTGTTCGATGAAGACAAGTCGTCGCATTCCGTAATCCGCGACATGAACAAGTGCGTGATGTGCCGCCGCTGCGTGCGCACCTGCATCGACCTGCAGGAAGTCGGCGTCCTGGAAGCCCTGTACAAGGGTGAGGACACCGAAATCGGCACGTTCGCGGAAAAGCCGCTGGGCGATGTCGTCTGCATCAACTGCGGCCAGTGCATCAACCGCTGCCCGACCGGCGCCCTGCGGG
>CAYYCO010000006.1:0-72075 GCA_964470365.1 uncultured Anaeromyxobacteraceae bacterium
GAAGAAGACCGGCGGTACTTCGATGATGGAAACCATCGTTATCCGCGACTGATCACTTGCCACGCACCCGATTTTCCCGGCCCGAGCGCAGCGAGGCCCGCCATCGTAGGGGCGAATAATATTCGCCCGGCCCGACCGAAGGGAGGCCAGCCATACAAGAGCCCCGGGTGTCAACCCGGGGATCACGTCGCCCGCCACCCATTTATTTTGAATTCAATGTTCGGATGTCCGGCCGGGTGTCCCCTTCCGCTTTTTACCCTGCACCCCTTCCCGTGCGAATGCGGGTCGTTCGCCTCGTTCGGGCTATCTCGCGGTCCGGTCGGCCATCGACACCGGTGGCGCACCGCGGGGCCGGCACTGCGTGCCGGACGGGCGAATCCCCTTCGGTCGCTCCGCTCCCTCGGGGCAGGTGTTCGCCCTCCCTGGCGGGCCGACGGCCGACTCGATTTCACGCCCTCACTCCGGTTCACGACCTCGCATCGCATCGGGTGGGGCAAGTCGCTCCAGGGGCCCCCCCGACCGGAACACTCCGCCATCGCCGGGACCAATACAAATCCCCGGTCCGACCGAAGGGAGGTCCGCCATACAAGAGCCCCGGGTGTTAACCCGGGGATCACGTCGCACGCCACCCAATTTTCCCGGTCCGAGCGCAGCGAGGCCCGCCATATTCCAGCCCGGGGCGTGAGCCCCGGGACAACGGGTGCGTGAGCCCCGGGGAAATCGCGGCATCACAACACCACGAATTCCATGCTTGACCAAACGATCAGAAAGGAAGGCTTTCGTCCTCGTCCGGCGCGTCGTCGAAAAACAGCATCCATGTCGTGCCGTCGACGTTGACGCAGGCGTTCAGGTATTCGCAGGAATTGTCGGCGGGATTCGCGGTGATGAAGTCGCGAACCTGGCCGGCCAGCGGCGCGTCGATCAGGACGTGGTCCGATTCGCCGGTCAGTCGCGAAAAATCGATCGTGTCGAACGGCCAGTCGACGATGGCGGATTCGGGACAGTATGCCGCATTGTCCATCGTGCGGCCGCCGAGCACGATCCGTTCGGGCACGAACGCGGTCGATTCCGCATTCCCGAGTCCCAGGATGGAATCGTAAAGAACGGGCAGGCTCGGGTCGGGCAGGACTGAAGCATCGTCAGGCACGCAATCGGTCATCACGAACTGAAGGGACGCCGTGAAGTCCGCGTCCGGCAGGTTGACGGCCAGCGCCTGTCCCGGTCCGTCCGGGGCCTGACAGCCTGACGCGAAGTCACCGCCGTCGTCGTCGTCAAGGCACGTCGCGGGGGCGATCAGTTCGGCGAATCTGGATTCGGTCAACTGGCCGCGCCGCCAGGTTCTGGTCCAGCGTCCGTCGTCCCAGTCGCGGGTCAGCGTGATGAACCGGCCGTCGCCGAAGACATATGCCGCCCGGTTTCCATGGTGACCCGAATAGAATTCGTCGCCGTATTCATCCATGAATCCTTCCGTTTCGGACGCCGCCAGGACCACGGCCGCGGGGTCGAGCGAAGCAATCGCGATTTCGGGGCATTCTGTCGCCACCTGTCCGCAGGCGGCCGCCATGAAAAGGATGGAAATCGCGGACAGCCCGGGCAAACCGGCAAGGATTTTCGATAGTTTTACGTATGTCACGGCTTGTGCCCACCTTTGTATAGCGGCCTGCCGGCAAGTCTATGCAAACGGGGCGCATGAATCAAAACAGGAAATCAAGTATTCGTGGACATGCGGCGGCTACTTCGAAAACCGGATCGTGGTGAAGGTCGCGGGGATTTCAGCCGGCCCGGATGAAAGGTCCACGGCGACGCCGTCAACCGCGACCTTGTCGAAGTCGTACGAACCGACCACGCCCAGCAGGAAGGTCTTTGCGACGGGGGTGAATTCGCCCGTAGCCCTGCGGGTCACGGTGACCACCCCGCCGTCGCGTGTGACCGCGAACTGTTCCAGAAGCCACGCGCCGTAGCCGTCGCCCGCGTCGCGGTACAGTTCCCCGCCGGGGAAAACGCCGTCGGCGCCGGGCAGGAACACCCGCAGTTCAATAGATTCGCCCGAGTCGACCGGCACGACCGAACCGGCCTTCGCGAACATCGGCATGGTCCCGAGCGGCGCCGGAACGTCGATCGTGCGTCCGCCGGCCACGACATCGCCGGTCTCCCAGTCGAACCAGTCGCCCGCCGGGAACCGGACCGCGCGGGAAACGGCGCCCTGCCGGACCACCGGCGCGACCATCAGCGCCGAACCGGCCATGAACTGGTCGTCAACGTCGACCATCGACACGTCTTCCATGTACATCGGCCTGACCGGGGTACGTCCGGTGCGGGTCGCGGCCGCTGCCAGCGTGTACCAGTACGACAGCAGCGAGTATCGCCGCTTCAGGTGGAACCGCGTGATGTCCAGCGTTTCCGCGTCGTAGCACCACGGTTCGCGCCGCGGGGTGAAGTACGCCGAATGGACCCGGAAGAAGGGCATCATCGACGCGGCCTCGAACCACCTTATGTAAAGTTCGCGGTCCGGGTTCCCGCCGAAACCGCCGATGTCGGCGCCGGTGTACGGGATCCCGGAAACCGACATGTTCATCAGGATGCGCAGGGTCTGTTCCAGGCTCCACCAGTTGCTTTCGCTGTCGCCGGTCCAGTGCCAGGCGTACCGCGACAGTCCCGGCCACCCGGATCGCGACAGTATCCAGGGGCGCCTTTCCGGCCTGAAGCGGCGCTGTCCCTCGAAGCCGGACATCGCCTCCTGCAGGGCGTACAGGTTGTGCGCCTCGAGATGCGTGCCGCCACGGCCCTCGACCTTCTGCACGGCGACGGTCGGCAGCGTGCAGCCGCCCCAGGCGGCGAACGCGGCCGGTTCGTTCATGTCGTGCCAGAAACCGGAAATCCCCTTGTCCAGCAGGATTTTGTACTGGCCGGCCCACCAGTCGCGGGCGACGGGGTCGGAAAAGTCCGGGAAGGCGCACCAGCAGGGCCAGACGACAGCGTGTACTTCTTCACCGTCCGGCAGCTTCATGAAGACGTCCTTTTCACGTCCCTCTCGGTACAGGAAGTATTCCGGGTCGGTCTTCACGCCCGGGTCCAGTATCGTGACCACGTGGACGTCGTCCGCCAGCAGGTCGTCGGTCAGCCTTTTCAGGTCGGGGAACCGCTTTTCATCGACGGTGAAGACGCGGTACCCGTCCATGTAGTGGATATCCAGGTGTATGGCGGACAGCGGCAGGTCGCGGCTTTTGAATCCGTCGGCGATTTCGCGCACCTCGCCGTCGTTCATGTACGACCAGCGGCACTGGTGGTAACCGAGCGCCCAGCGCGGCGGCATCACCGGGTGGCCGATAAGCCCGTAATACCTGGCGACGATTTCTTCCGGCCTGCCGGCGAAGAGGTAGTACCGCAGCGCGCCGCCCTCGAACGTCGATTCAAGGGCGCCCATGAAACCGAACCGGCTTCTGAACGTGTTGTCGAAGAACGCCAGGTACGAACCGCGGGGCGACACCGAAAGATACGTCGGCGCCGACACGTACAGCGGGTCGTCGCCGGGTGCGTACGCGCCGCGCGGTTCCATGTTCCAGAGTGAAAATTCGCAATTCCGGACCTCGAAAGGCGAGGCCTTCATCCCCATGCCGAAAAACGCCTCGTCGGGCTGCATCGATGCGTTCGATTTCCAGCCGGCAGCGGTCATTTCGGGCGGGTCGTCCTGCCGGAGCAGCGTGCCATCGGTGGTCGCGAACCGGACCGAGCCGTCTTTCGACACCGTGACGACCAGCCCGTTGCTTTCCATGCGGAAGCCGTCGCCGGCATCGATAACCCCGACCTGGACCGGGTTGAAGGCCGTGCGCGCGACGACCGTATTCTGCGGCAGTTCGCCCGGCGTCCACGTCAGCCGCGGCACCCCGGGCAGCACGAATACGATCTCCAGTTCGGCGTTTTCGAAACGTAATTTCATGCCGGATTCGATTTTTTCGGTGGATTGCAGCGGCCCGGGCAGGAAAGTCCGACGTGTCCCGACCGGCGCGAATTGCTTTTCAATCCTTCCGCGCCGCAGCGTGTACTGCATTGAACCGATCAGGATGCGCATGCCGAGGTTCGCGAGTCCCTTGACCTGAGTGACGATATCCATTCGAAGAGCCCCCATGAAGTTGACGCGCCGCGTAATGCGCGTCCTGCCCCGGGAGCCGGTTCCGCCGTTCCGGAATCCGGCCGATCATCCCTATCATTTACCATTAAACAGCATCAAGGCGATCCCGAATATTTGCGATTCCCGGCGATTTTTCGCTTGACGCATTCCACATACCAAATAGGCTTGCGCCATGTCGCGCTTATCGCACATATGCGGCTGCGTCGCACTCGCTTCGGTACTGGCTTTCGCGGGCTTTCCGGCCAGCGCGGTTTCGTCTGAAACCCCCGATGTCGCGGTTCCGGCCACGGATTCTGAAGAGGATGCGATTGCAAAGGCCGAGGAGGCCCGCGCGAAGCGCATCGAATGGCTTCCGTTCCCGGTAATCGGCGGCAACACCGACATGGGAATCCTGGTCGGCGCCCAGGTCACCGTGGTCAAGTTCGACAAGGGGTACCTGCCATACAGGTTCCGGACCCACACGCAGGTTTCGCTGTCGTTCAAGGGCGGCGAGGACGGCGTGGAGATGCCGGTCCACATGGACTTCGTCAAGCTGGATTTCCCGGGCCTGGCCGGCGGAAAGCTGCGGCTGCTGATCGGGCTTCATTACGATCAGGTGAACAATTCGGGATATTTCGGGATCGGCAACGCCGCCCATGCCATCAGGTCCTATTTCGATCCTGAAAAGGGCGGAATGGTGGCGCCGGCCAGCGACATGTACAAGTACATCCGCCAGGAACCGAAGGTGCGGGTCTTTCTGCGCTATAACCTGATCAAGAACCTGGACCTGGCGCTGGGCCTTCGCTTCATGTGGATGAACGTCACGGCGTTTTCCGGCTCGAAGCTGGAACAGGACCTGCCGACGCTCAAGGGAACCGATCCGCATTTCGGGCTGCAGTTTTCGGCCGGCATCATTTACGACACGCGCGACCATGAATACAACCCGTCGAAGGGCATCTATCTCGAAACCGCACTGCGCTTCCAGCCGGGGCTCGGAAACGACATGCATTTCGGCGCTTACAGCCTTGACGCGCGGTTCTTCGCGCCGCTGATGGGCGAAACCCTGGTGTTCGCCTCGCGCTGGATGCTGGACATGATGTTCGGCAACGTCCCGTTTTACGAAATGGCGCGCGGCGGCGCATTCGATCCGATCGAATTTATCGGGGGCCGGATGGGCTTGTCCGGGATTCCCGAAGGGCGTTATCATGGCAAGGTCAAGGTCGGGGCGAATCTGGAACTCCGCTCGGTCCTGTGGCCTTTCACGCTGTGGAAGCAGAATTTCAAAATCGGTATTGCGATGTTCTGCAACGTCGGCAGGGTGTGGGCGGACTATTCCGCAAACCCGGTGCTTGACGGAACCGGAATCGGGCTGAAGGTCGCGGCGGGCGGCGGGCTCCGAATCCAGTTCAACGAAACGACCATCGTCAGGGTCGACGTGGCGTGGGCGGACGAGGCGAAGGACGCCGGTTCGCCGGTGGGCATTTATCTGGATGCCTATCATCCGTTCTAGGCGTTTCCGGGGCGTCCGGATACGGACGGTCTTGAAAATATTGTGGAATTCGGTATGGGGGCCAGGTGCATGAATAATCTGAATACGAAGATTTCCGGGTTGGTCGTGGCCGCGATTGTGGCCGGTTCGCTGGCAATGCCGGGCGTTGCGCTGGCCGGCGGTTACTCGAACCTCGACTTCGGCGGACGCCGGATGGGCATGTTCGCGGTCGTCGGCAAGCCGGATGACCTGACGGCAGTTTTCCACAATCCCGCGGGGCTCACGCTTCAGTCGGGGACGCAGCTTTATTTTTCGCTGTCCAACTTCGTGCTTGATCTCGGATTGAAGCTGTACGACAGCCAGGGCGTCCTTCGTCCCACCGATCATGAAATCAAGCCGAACCTCAGCTATGGCGCAATTCCATTCATCGGGGTTTCGTCCGATCTGGGGACCGAACGCTTCCGCCTGGCGTTTGCCATCTACGCGCCGAATGCCTACGGCGCCAGCCTGCCGGTCGAGGAAGCCACGCGTTACCACGCGACCCAGGCGTTGTTCGTCTCCGGCCGCGCCACCGTTGCAGCCGCCTATGACTTCAACGACCACATCACTCTCGGCGCCAGCCTCAGCCTGCTTTACACGTACCTCACGGCCCAGCGATACCTGAACATGGGCATGCTGCCTTCCGCTTCCGACGTGCAGAACGATCCGAAATACGACGGCCGCTTCAAGACGCTTGCTGAAACGAAGGATTCGGACATCATCCTGGATATCCAGGGCGACAACGTGACCTGGGCGTTCGACGTCGGCCTCCTGATTAAGCCGGTGAAATCGCTCAGCATCGGCCTGGTCTTTTCCAGCGGTTCGGACCTGAAGCTGCGCGGCGACGTCAAGGCGACCTGGCGCAAGGACGGCACGACGCTGGGCGAAACGAAACAGACTACGCACATGATTATTCCCTTGTCGATCAGGGCCGGCATCAACTGGGCGATTGTGCCGAATTTCGAAATCGCCGCCGACGTGTCTTACTGGCATTACCAGACGAACCAGATGCAGGTATCCGTGCTTGACGACAAGATCGCCGGCCTGACCGGTTTTTCGGACCCGAAGAACTACGGGAACTCCTGGAACTGGTGCGTCGGCCTGCTGTACCGGCCGATTCCGGAACTGGACCTGATGGCCGGGTATCAGATGGACTACACGCCGAACCCGACGTCCACGCTTTCGCTTGAAAACCCGGGTGTTGACCAGAAAGGCTTTTCGATCGGCGGCCGCTGGCGCATCAATGATCACTGGCGGGTCAGCCTGGCGTACGTCCATAACTGGTTCAACCTGATCGACGTCCAGGATTCGATCGGTTCACCGCCGGCCAATGCGAAGGGGCACGGCGCCAACAACGAATTCGCTTTCGATTTCCAGTACCGTTTCTGAAACGGGGCTCGGGGAAGGGGACGATGGAAGCGTCCGGATACATCAGATTTGTTGCCCGCGGGGGCTGCGATATCCTGTTGCAGGATCCGCAGGGTCTGCTCCGCTGTTCGGCTGGCGAACTCACGCTTGTCGCCTTCGACGACGCCGGTAACGAACTTCTGAACGGCGACGGTTCCGCCGTCCTTGATGCGGCCCTCACGGTCGAACGCGACGCCGCGGGCGGCGCCAGGATCCGGGTAACGCTGACGAACCGTGGCGATTCGCCGGTTCGTCTTTCGCGCGTCGCATTTGAAACGGTCGCGGGCCGGGGACCTTCCGTGGACGGCGCCATTTCGTCCTGGTCCCGCTACAAGATGGGATTCAACACCGGCGCCGCGTCGGGCGCCGCGCCGCTGTCCGTGCCCGACCGTCGGTTCTTCATGCGCGGCCTGCCGGTCACGATGCTTCCGGCCACGGTCAGGAACATGCTGTATTACGACGGCACCGAATTCCCGAACGTGCCCGGCCGTTTTGAAAGCGAATGGTTCACGGCGCTTTTCAACGTGGAATCACGCCGTGGCATGCTTTTCGGATTTTGCGGTGCGGGACGCCATTTCAGCCGCGT
Organism: uncultured Anaeromyxobacteraceae bacterium; assembly: GCA_964470365.1. Classification (GTDB taxonomy): domain Bacteria; phylum Myxococcota_A; class UBA9042; order DTJE01; family DTJE01; genus JAGOFO01. The sequence goes on from CAYYCO010000006.1 coordinate 7,630, forward strand.
AAAGGTGGATCTGCCTGCCGGCCGGATGTCGATCACGGCGTTCATGGACGGGGCCGAGGTGGCGCCGGGGGCCGCGCGCGAACTGGATCCCCTGATCGTCGTTTACGGCTCCGACCTGAACGACATGCTGACGGCGTATGCCCGTGCCCTGGCCGCGGAAAACGGCGCCCGTGTCAACCCGGCCAGGATCTGGTGTTCGTGGTATTCGGGGTTCTATGACCGCGTCACCGTTTCCGACATCCGCGACAACATGCGCCGCCTGGCGAGGCTGGAATCCCCGGTCGAATTCATCCAGCTCGACGACGGCTACCAGTCCGTGATCGGCGACTGGCTGGTGACGAATTCGCGGTTCCCGGAAGGTCTGGAGGCGCTCGCCTGCGAAATCCGCCAGGGCGGATTCAAGCCCGGCATCTGGACCGCGCCGTTTTCTGTTTCCCCGGACAGCCGCGTTTACGCTGAACATCCGGACTGGGTCGTCAGGAACGCTTCCGGCAGACCGGTCCGTGCCGGCGTCATCATGGGAAAATTCGGTCCCCGGCCGTATTTCGCCCTGGACACGACGATTCCCGAAGTGCGGGCGCACGTCACGTCGTTATATGCGCGGCTGCGGCAGATGGGCTGGCACCTGTTCAAGATCGATTTCCTGACGTCGGCCATGGTGGCGGGCGTCCGCCGCGATCCGTCGAAGACGCGCGCCGAGGCTTACCGCCTGGGCATGCAGGCGGTCAGGGACGGCGTGGGCGACGGTCTGATACTGACCGGTATCGGTCCATTCCTGGCCAACACCGGCATCATCGACATCCAGCGGCTGAGCCCCGATACCTGTTTCGGGTCCCCCGCATGGATGACGACCGAACAGCGAATTACCGGCGACCGGATGACACCCGGCGTCAGGAACCAGACTTCGGTGTGCATCGGGCGGACTTTCACCAACGATATACTGTGGTCTGGCGATCCCGACGCGATCGTCGGCCCCGGTCTTGCGCCGAACGAGGCGACATACCTGAAAACGGTGGCCCTGATGACCGGCAGCACGCTGACCATCGGCCACGATTTCAGGAAGGCTCCGTTCGACTTTGCCGGGTACGGTCCGCTGGTCGCGGCGCGCGGTCCGGCCAGGGTGGCGGATCTGGGCGCGGTGGAATTCCCGTCGCACCTTCTGCGGGACGCGGAAATCGACGGCCGGCCCGTCACGTTTTATGCGGTGTTGAACCAGTCCGATTCGGCGGTGTCGCTGCCGGTCTCGGATGAAATTTTCGGGAAACAGATCGTTATCATGAACGATTACTGGAACGGTGCCGAACTGACCGTCCAGCGGGGGGCCAGGATCGAACTGGGCCCGCGTTCGGCGCGGTTGTTCGTTTTCGACCGGGCCGGTGGTCCGGTGGCTTGATCGGTTGATTTTTGTGCGGTCGCCTGTTGTGCCGCACTGGCCTTTGAAGGTCCGGGAGCTGAAAGATGAACGTATGCAAACCTGTTCTTGTCCTGGTGGCTGCGATGATGTTCGCCGGCGGATGCGCCAGCTGGGCGCACGGCTGGGACATGAAGCCGTATTCGGCATCCGGCAGGCTGGACGCCGCGGAAGTCCGGGCGTACGCCGACAAGCTGGAACGGTCGGCGGTGACGCGCGACCAGGTTCAAAAGCTGATTGAATCGCTGAAGTACGTCGTGGGCGTCGAACCCGGCGACATGGACGCGACCGTCAGGCTCGCTTCCGCGTGGCTGGTCAAGGGCAGGGGACTATCACGCGACAACGGGGAAATGGGCGACTGCCTGCGCAAGTCGATAACCCTTGCCGAACGCGCGATGTCGCTGAACCCCGGGTTTGTCTCGGCGGTCCGTTCCGTGCCGGACGGGAAGGGCAAGGTTTCTGACGGCATCGGCGAACTGGATGCGTCGTACGCACCGGCCGCGGCGGTCTGGGCCCTGGCGACCCTGCTGTATTTTGAAGAATCGCTCAGCGAAGTCCTGAAGATCACCAACCGGACCGTTCTTGACGACGTGACCGGGGTCCTGAACTGGATGGACCGGGTCGCACCCGGTTACGGCGACGGGCTGACGCTGGCGCTGCGCGGCATGGCCGCGGCCGTGGCACCGGGCGCCCAGATGGTCAACGTTTCCGATAATTTCGACGCGGCCGTCGCGGCCGGCCCGAAATCGATGGTGAACCTGTGGCTGCGCGCCGTGTACCTGTACCGCAACTTTGGCGACAAGGTCAGCGAGGGCGCCGACCTGAAGGCTATCCGCGACCTGAAGCTGGACGAAACCGCCGGCTTCATGCCCCTGAACCGCATGATTCGCCTCGAAGTCGAAAAGTCGTCCCGCTGAACCGCTGATCTTCCGAACCGCCGCCTTAAAACGTTCCTTCCGGCGCACCGTTCATCGTCCTTGCAGCCGGCGCCTTCAATCGACGTTTATTGCCGGACCGATTGCATGTACAATCCGGGCGCTGTTTGAACCTGATTCAGGCGGAACGCATCATGGAAAAATACACCGTTCAGGAAATTCTATCGGGCCGGGTACCGGTCGGTTCGGACGTCGTGGTCCAGGGATGGGTCAGGACGCGCCGCGATTCGGGCATGGGTCTTTCGTTCATCGCCGTTCACGACGGTTCGTGCTTCGCTGCGGTCCAGGCCGTCGCCGACAAGTCGCTGTCCAATTACGACACCGACGTCGCGCGCCTGTCGGCGGGTTGTTCGGTGACCGTGGCCGGACAGGTTGTCAAATCACAGGGCAAGGGCCAGGATGTTGAAGTGAAGGTGTCGGAACTGACGGTCGTGGGATGGGTCGACGACCCCGAAACGTACCCGATCCAGCCGAAACCGCACACGCTGGAATACCTGCGCGAGGTCGCGCACCTGCGCCCCCGCACCAACATCATCGGCGCCACGATGCGCGTGCGCGACTGCCTGGCGCAGGCCATTCACCGGTTCTTCCACGAACGCGGGTTCTACTGGATCCACACGCCGCTGATTACCGCGTCGGACGCCGAGGGCGCGGGCGACATGTTCCGGGTTTCGACCCTGGACTTCGCCAACATCCCCCGCACCGAATCGGGCGCGGTCGATTTCGACAAGGACTTCTTCGGCCGCGAGGCGCGCCTGACCGTCTCCGGGCAGCTCAACGTGGAAACGTACTGCCTGGCGATGTCGAAGGTGTACACGTTCGGGCCGACGTTCCGTGCCGAAAATTCAAACACCCGCAGGCATCTGGCGGAATTCTGGATGATCGAGCCGGAAATCGCGTTCGCCGACCTGCGTGACGACGCGGCCCTTGCGGAAGAATTCCTGAAGTACATCTTCAAGGCCGTGCTTGACGAACGCGGCGACGACCTGGCGTTCTTCAACAAATTCGTGGACAAAACGGTTATCTCCCGGCTCGAGGCATTCGTCTGTTCAGAATTCGCGGTCATGGAATACACGGAAGCGATCGAACAGCTGAAGCGGGCGAAAACGGAATTCGAATTCAAGCCGGAATGGGGCTGCGATCTGCAGGCCGAACACGAACGCTACCTCAGCGAAACCGTCGTCGGCAGGCCGGTTGCCGTCATCAATTATCCGAAGGACATCAAGGCTTTTTACATGCGCATGAACGACGACGGGCGCACCGTCGCGGCCATGGACATCCTGGCCCCCGGCATAGGCGAAATCGTCGGCGGATCCCAGCGCGAGGAACGCCTGTCCGTGATGGACGACCGCATCCGGCAGATGGGCCTGAACATCGATGATTACTGGTGGTACAGGGACCTGCGGCGTTACGGCACCGTGCCGCACGCCGGTTTCGGGCTGGGGTTCGAACGCGCCGTCATGTACGCGACCGGCGCCGACAACATCCGCGACGTGATACCGTTCCCGCGCACCCCGCGCAACGCCAGGTTCTGATCAGTCGAGCCGGCGGCATTCCAGGTAGAAGCGTTTTTCGTGGGCCTCGCCCATCGAGAAGGTCTTTCGGGGCAGGACGCCGTCCAGGATGACCGACCTGAACAGGTCGTGCTTGTCCATGCCGGGCAGGAAGAAACCGGCGTTGCCCGGGTTGCGCCCAAGGTCGAACACGACGTCTGCACCGTGGACGTAGTCGATTTCGCGGGCGCCGCCGCCCTTCACGAACGGATCCAGGAATGCCTGGAGGGTTCCGACCGGCAATCCGGCCGCCGATCCCGTCACCGAAACAACCTGGAGGCCGTCGGCGGAAATCATTCCGAAGCGGTGGGTGGCGCGATCGGACGACGCGACCAGCGCCCGCATTTCATCAAGGGTTTCGACCCGCGTCCGGCGAACCTTTCCCGGGTAGAAGGCATCAAGTTCGGCAACGATGTCCCGCCTGGCGTCCACGTCGAACAGGACACGGTGGATCGGTTCGAACCGCAGCGCGTCGTCATGCACGTTTTCGAATTCGACAAGCGCCCACCGCAGCGGGCTGTCCGGGCCGGCGCCGTTTGATTTCGCGTCTTCCCAGATGGCCTTCGCGGTCGCAAGCGAATGGTTGCCGTCGCCGACCGCGTAAAGCAGAACCGGGGTACCCGATTCAAGGCCGTACCTGGCCCGGAATGCCACCGGATCCGCCAGCGCCGCCAGCGCGTCCACGACGCCGCGTTCAATGGCCGAATCGTCGACGAGGTAGCCCGCGACGTGCCCGCCGCCCTGCATCAGTTCAAAGTCGTACAGCTTTTCAAAGTCCGCCCTGGCGGCCTGGAGCGGGCCGATCATGGTGTCGGCCGGGTCGTCGACCAGGATCAGTATGTGCGGCAGTTCCATCGGCGCGCCCTTGCGTATGCGCACGCGCGGGGGAATGCGTTCGACGATGGTCCCCTCCGTCGCGCGGACCAGGGTCGTAGAGCCGCGGTTGTAATCGTATCTTTCAAGGTCGACGCAGGCGACCACGCCGTGATGGGTCGCGCCGTCGACCGTGCGTTCGACGTAAACCAGGCCCTCGCGCGCGGTAAAAAGGCCGCCGTCGAGGTATTCGCGCATGTGCGAATGGATCGAGCGGATCCGCGCCTCCTTTTCGGCCTCGGGCTCGTTCAGGAATACTTCCGGATAGATGACGTTGAGCGTGGACGGTGCGTCGCCGACGAATTCCCTGACGGCGGCCCAGTATCCGGGCTGCGAGGTGTACTGGTCGCAGGCAACCACTGCCCACTTTTCAAAGGCGCTGCCCGGCCGGGGCAGCAGCACGTCGGGAATCGCGATTCCCAGGTTGTCGATGGTCCGCATTGGTCAAGCCTCCAGACAGGAACCGGTCGTATCATATCCCAATGCAACCGGCTTGAAAGCGTTCAGAAGTGGATGCGGAAGATTTCCAGGTCGGCCGTTTCGTCAAGTCCGAGGCAGTCGCCGCAGCCGTTTACCCTGATCACGATGCCGGCCACGTCGTCGAATTCATATCCGTAGTCGGCCAGGAACGACCTTGCCGATTCCGCGTCCAGGTTCAGGCGCCTGCCGCAGTGCCTGCAGTATAGCGTCGCGCAGAGGGGATCCCCGCAGTCCGAACAGATGAAATCGTGTTCGCTGGCGCCGGCTGCGTTGCAGATCACGCAGTGTCCGATCCGTTCGTTGCCGCCGATGGCCCTGTTATCCAAGTTCACCTCGGTCCGAGCTGAATCCCGCTGAAGAATAAGGGCTTGTGGCCCTGACCGCCAAACAGACGGCTGTATTTTCAGGGAACTAACAGCCGCCACGCGTGCGGCGTTACAATGCCGGCAGCATTCCCGGGGTGACTCATGAAGATTCATATTATGGGTATTGGCGGTACGGCGATGTCGGCCGTGGCCGGGTTGTTGAAGGACTCGGGGCACGACGTCAGGGGCACCGACAGGGTCTATCCATATCCGCCGGTGGGCGACCTGCTGCAGGATCTGGGCATTCACGTGATGCACCCGTACGACGCGGCGAACCTGGACTGGGCCCCCGACCTGGTCGTCGTCGGCAACGTTATTCGGCGCGACAACTGCGAGGCCGAGGCGATGCGCGAACGGGGCATCCCGTTCATGTCGTTTCCCGAGGCGCTGCGTGAACACTACCTTTCGGGGCGCGTTCCGCTGGTCGTCACCGGCACCCACGGCAAGACGACGACCAGCTCGCTGATCGCGTGGCTGCTCCAGGCGCAGGGTTTTGACCCGGGCTTCCTGATTGGCGGCGTTCCGCTTGATTTCGGGACGAACTTCCGTGCGGGGAAGGGACGGTACTTCGTGGTCGAGGGTGACGAATACGACACTGCGTACTTCGACAAGGGACCGAAATTCCTGCATTACGCGCCGCAGGCGGCCATCATCAACAACGTTGAATTCGATCATGCCGACATCTACGCCAACCTGGCGGCCGTCATCGAATCGTTCGCGAAATTTTCCCGGATCATGCCGGAGGGCGCGCCGCTGATGGTGCCGTTCGACGACCCCAACGCCGACATCGCCATTCGGGAAACGCGCGCGCAGGTGCGCACGTTCGGGGTCGACAGGGGATTCTGGCATTCGGAAAACATCGCGTGGGCTGGCGGAAAGGTTTCGTTCGACCTGGTGCGCGATCGCGGGATGGCCGGTCATTTCGTGTCACCGCTGGTCGGGCGGCACAACCTGGCTAACACCATCGCGGCACTGGGCCTGCTTCATGAAATCGGTGCGGTCAACGACGGGCTGGCCGACGCGCTGCTGGCGTTCAGGGGCGTCAGGAAGCGGCAGGAGGTCAAGGGAGTGGCCGCGGGCGTCACCGTCATCGATGACTTCGCGCACCATCCGACCGCTGTCAGGGAAACGATACTGGCGATCCGCGGGGCATATCCGGGGGCGAAGATAATCGGCCTGTTCGAACCTGAATCGAACACCAGCCGGCGCCGCGTCTTCCAGAACGAATACGTCGACGCGTTCGCGGCGGCCGACCGGATCCTGTTCTGCGTGCCGTTTGAAAAGGCCGACAACCTGGCGCCGGAACAGAAGATCGACATGGCGAAACTGGTCGCGGACATCAACGCCCGCGGGACCCCGGCCGTCATAATCCCGAAGATCGACGCGCTTGCTGCCGCGGCCGTCGAGGCGGCGAAACCCGGCGACGTGATCCTGGGAATGTCGGGACGCGATTTTTACGGTATCCACCAGAAGGTCCTCGACCTGCTGAAGGACCGGGAATGAACGGCGCGGGGGCTAACCCGCGGACGCCTTGACCCAGTCGATGTACCCCTCCCAGCCGTCGATGATCGGTACGGTGATGATTTCCGGCACCTCGTACGGGTGGCCGTTCTTGATGAAATCGATCACCTTCCTGGCGTTGGCGGCCGTCGACTTGGTGAACAGCAGCACCTCGGCGTCCTCGTTCACCTCGCCCTTCCAGGTATAGATGCTGGTCACGGGCGACGTGATCTGGACGCAGGCCGCCAGCCTTTTTTCAACCAGGCCCCGTGCGGCCTGGTGCGCCATTTCCCTGGTCGGGAACGTGGAAACGGTCAGAACGATGTCCCTTTGCATGTCATCCTCCGGGTCGTTCGTATGCGGATTGAAGTATCGCGCCTATTCTAGCACGCGGCCTCGGCGCGGCGTCTTATGCCGTCAAGCATCTTCATGTCCATCGGGTAGCTGACCGGTTCCACGAACGTCGGGCCGTTGGAAAGGCGCACCTTCCAGTTGCGTCCGTGCGCAACGCGGTTCGTGCTGAACAGGCGGCAGCGTGTGGCACCCTGTTCCGCGATCACGAACGACCACAGGAAACTGACGCTTGTGTCGGGGGCGGGGTCATCGACGGCGGGACCTGACCCGGTCACAAAGGCCGCGTCACCGCCGGCGTGAAGAACAAGGGCGCGGTTCGGGATCACGAGGGCCACCGTCAGCGGGGGCATCGCCGGGTGCAGCGTTATTCCGTCTCCGGGCCTGATGTACTGGAATTCAGGGATTATGCGATCCGCGTTGACGATTCCGCATCCGACCAGGTTTTCCAGCAGTTGATAGGAATAGAATCCGCCGCGTCCCTGCCCAATCTGGGCAATCCACGGCCACACCGCCGAGGCGGGCGCGTCGATGGTGACCGCATGGACATATTTCCAGTCCGGGTCGGGCACAAGATCGTCCCCAGGCCGCGTCAGCGCGCGTTCATCCCGGGTGCAGCCGCGCCATGCCCGCCACGGCCGCATGAAAGGCGTAAGCAGCGCCATGGCGATCCTGATGGCGCCCCAGATGTTTTCCGCGATTCCCTTTCCGTCGGATTTCACTTGCCATTTCTCCTGATTTCGAATCCTTACGCCTCCCTGATAGTATAGACGGGTCCGTCGGCCGGGGGCGACGGATCATCCAGGCGGGGTCCTCTGCCGGGGCGTCATTACTCCGCGGGGGGGGGGGACCATGTCTATTGGAATACTGGCCGTTGGCGCACTGATATTCATGGCCCACTTTTTCGTGGTGGTGTTCAAGAAGACCCGGATTCCCGACGTACTGCTTCTGATGGCCTGCGGCGTCGTGCTCGGCCCGGTTCTGCATCTTGTCGGGCCCACCGACTTCGGCCTGGTGGGGCCGGCGGTCTCGAATATCGCCCTGATAGTCATCCTTTTCGAAGGCGGCCTGAGCCTGAAGATTAGGACGGTCGTCGGCGCGCTGGGCCAGACGGCTGTCGTTGCCGGCCTGACGTGGCTGCTGAGCGCCCTGGTTGCGGCGCTCCTGATGTACTGGCTGACTCCGGTTTCCGTGGGATGGGGACTGGCGCTGATGACCGGTGCAATCGTGGGCGCCACTTCGCCGGCCGTGGTCGTGCCGATGGTCCGCATGCTTGGAATGGACGAAAGGCCGCGTACGGTCGTCTTCCTCGAGTCGGCTTTCACCGACGTCCTCTGCATCGTGGTCGCGATCGGAATCGCACAGGCCATGAAGGCCGGCAGCGTCAGCGCCACGGGGATGTTTGGCAGGATTGCCCTGTCATTTTTCGCGGCCGTGGCCATAGGGACGGCAGGCGCGTTGGGCTGGTCGATGCTCCTGGGCAGGGTCCGGCAGTTCCCGAACACGATCTTCGCGTCCGTGGCGTGGGTCTTCATTCTTTACGGGGTCTGCGAGGTCTTCCACCTCAGTGGCCCGATCGCCGCGCTTGCCGCGGGCGTCACGCTTGCGAACGTCGGTGGGCGGAAGCTGGCGTTCCCGTTGTTGAGGTCGACTTTTGTGATGGAGGATCTCACCGAGGTCGATCACCTTTTTCTGGGCGAACTGGTGTTTCTCCTGAAGACATTCTTTTTTGTCTACCTCGGTATTTCGATTTCCTTCCGGAGTGTTCCGCAGTTGTGGATTGCGGCCGGGATTGTCGTGGCGATTTATCTGGCAAGACTTTTCGTGATCCGGATTTTTGCCAGCCGGAAGTACACGTGCCGCGATGCGTCCCTCATGACGATTCTCGTTCCCAAGGGCCTTGCGGCAGCTGTCCTGGCCACGCTCCCGGCCCAGTACGGTTTTCTTGGGGCCGAGTGGGTTTCCGGCGTCATCTTCCCGGTCATCATCTTCAGCATAGTTCTTACGTCGCTGCTGGCCGTGACAATGGAAAGAGTGCCGCTGAACCTGGCGTATCGACGCCTTTTCAGGACGTTCAGACCCTCCGCGGCCGGGACGGCGCTGATTCCGGTTACCGGCGAGGCTCCAGGCGAGGCATTTGGGCCGGACGGCCTGCCGTCCAGCACCTTCACGGATGACGACGCGTCACGGGCCGATGACGTTCGTCCGCTGCGCGGTGATGAATAAAATGGAAGATGTGCCATGCGCCGGTCCCGGCGTCCCGATTGACGAGGCTTATGCAGGCGCGCTTCGTTCCGACGGCATGATTCGCGAAGGGGAAAACCTGGCCGTCCTGGAAGATCGGCTTGTTTTTATCCAGTCCGAAAGGGGATACCGGTTCGGCATCGACGCGGTGGTGCTGGCGCGGTTCGCCGCAGGGGCTGAGCCGGAAGCGGCCACGGTGCTGGACATCGGCGCGGGCTGCGGTGTTGTCGGAATCCTGCTGGCCGACGCGCTGCCGGCCGCGCGTGTGACGGCGATCGAAATCCAGCCCGTCATGGCCGATCGGGCCAGCCGCAACATCGCCCTGAACCGCCTGTCCGGAAGAATGGCCGTGGTCAACCGCGACGTGGTCGATTTCGCACGCGAACCCGACGTGAGGTTCGACCTGATCGTTTCAAATCCGCCGTTTTACCGAAGTGGCTCTGGCCGCATCAATCCAGACGGGGAAAGGGCAATCGCCCGCCATGAGATCCGCCTGGACATGTCCGCCCTGATGTCGGCGGTTTCGGCGCTGCTTTCCCCGTCCGGCGTGGCCGTGGTTCTTTACCCCGCCGAAAGACTGGACGACTGCGTAACTACCGCGTCGGAACACGGGCTTGCACCGGCCGGACTCGTTCCGCTCGTCCCGAATCGATCCGCCCCGCCGGAATCATTCCTGATCGAACTGGTGCCGGCCGTCCGTCGGCCGTCGCGCGTCGAAACCCTGGCCCCGATACTTCTGTGCCGCACCTGAAACCAGGTCTTGCCGGATTGACGTTTTGCGACTGGTGTCCCTCCTAGAAGAATACCTGCGCCTGCAGCGAAATCGTGGTGGAAAACGGCGCGGCCGTGATGTCGCCCTGCCTCCGCGCGGCCACGTCCATTTTGAGGTTCGCGTTGTGTCTCATCGCCCACCAGGCCAGTCCGCCGTGGATCACCAGCAGGTCCTGTTTATCGATGTCGCTCATGAACCAGTCCACCCCGAAAATCGGTGAAAATACCTTGTAGCGGTAGCCGATTTCGCCGAAAAGGCCGAGACCGGAAGACTTCGACGCGTCGCCGTGCCAGTATCGGTAGAAATCCGCGTGGATTATGAATTCATGGTCCCCGCCCAGGAAGGGGACTTCCGCGAACATGTCGGCGGCGACCGCCATGTAATCGCCCAGCTCGCCCGGCTGGTCGATGGTGGCGGTGTCCTTGCCGGCCCCGTCCTTGATAAAGGTCGCGTACCTGTCGACGCCGCCATCCTTCTGGTAATCGAAGCTCAGCCCGAAAGACAGGATCGGTGTCGGGCTGAAATATATGCCCTTGGCGAACATGTCGGACTCTTCGCCGAACACGTTGTACCGGACGTGTGCAACGAACCTCGGATAGTCCTTCGGGTTGGTCGTCAGAACCGCCTTGTCGTCGATATCCTTCTGCATGACGTCGTTTTCCGACCCGCTTACGACCGCGAACCTGTACTGCAGGCGTTTCTGGAAGATGTACCCGCGAACCTGCGCGCCGGCGTCACGCCAGACCTTCGTCGAATCCGAAGGGTACCTGATCAGGTCGGAATGGTAATCCATCGCCAGCAGCGACACGGCGCTCTGGTAGCCGTGCCGGCTGAAGGGAACGATCAGCAGCCCGCCGTCCACCATGAATTCGTCGACCACCTTGAACGTCACGAAGGCGTCCTGGACGAAGAACGTCGGTTTGTCCCAGTCGTTGCCCCTGCCCCAGTTCGGCATGTCGGTTTCGGCGAAAAAACTGATGTATTTCGTCACCTGGCCGCCGACCATCAGCCTGGTCCGACGCATGAAGAATTCCTTTCCCCACGAGGTCTTGTCCGGCGAACCGTTCTGTATTGCCTGTACCTGGAACTGCACCAGCAGATCGATGTCCATGTACATGTCGGCCGATTTTTCCAGCCTGAACGCGGAGGCCGGAATCGACCAGGTGATTGCCAGCAGGAACGTCAGCACTGTGAATCTCTTCATCCCGATGCTCCCGGTTTTACGAGTAAAGGTAACCGTCTTCGTTGCCGTGGGCAAAGTTGCCTGCATCAGGCGGGGCAGGGTATCGGTCTTCCGAATGGAGCCGAATCGGATTAAACTCCGGGCGGCGCCGACGGGCGCGGCGGATTTTCCCCGGGGGATTGAACAGATGGCCGACACCAGACCCGCATATTACGTCACCACTCCGATTTACTATGTGAACGACAGGCCGCACATCGGGCACGCGTACTGCACGATCCTGGCGGACGTGCTGCGCCGTTATCACCTGATGTTCGGGTACGAAACGTTTTTCCTGACCGGCGTCGATGAACACGGGCAGAAGGTCCAGGAAGCGGCCGCGAAGCGCGGGATGACCCCGCAGCAGCACTGCGATGAAATGCAGGCGCATTTTCGCGACCTGTGGCCGACGCTGGGCATTTCCAACGACGACTTCATCCGCACCACCGAACCGCGCCACGAACGCGTCGTCAGGGAGGCCCTGCAGAAACTGTTCGATTCCGGCGACATATACAAGGGTGAATACGAGGGCTTTTACAGCCCGCGCGTGGAAAAGTTCTTCACCGAAGACGAACTCGTGGACGGCAAGTGCCCGGAAACGGGCGGTGACGTGTTCAGGATTGTCGAGGCGAACTACTTTTTCAGGATGAGCCGGTATCAGCAGGCGCTGGTGGATCACATTAAGGCCCACCCCGATTTCATCCGCCCGGAATCCAGGCGGAACGAGGTAATGGGTTTCCTGCGCAAGCCGCTGCAGGATCTGTGCATCAGCCGCCCGAAGGCCCGTCTTTCATGGGGAATCGAACTGCCGTTCGACGCCGATTACGTGACGTATGTCTGGTTCGACGCGCTGCTGAATTACTGCTCGACCATCGGCCTTTACCACGACGAGCCGCGTTTCAGGAAGTGGTGGGCGGCCGCCAACCATCTGATCGGCAAGGACATCCTGACCACGCACTCGGTGTACTGGACGACGATGCTGTTCGCGCTTGGCCTGCCCATGCCGCAGCACATCACGGCCCACGGCTGGTGGCTGGTCGACAACACCAAGATGTCGAAATCGCTGGGTAACGTGGTCAACCCGCTCGCAATGCGCGACAAGTACGGCGTGGATTCGCTGCGCTATTTCCTGATGCGGGAAATGGTGGTCGGGCTCGATTCCGATTTTTCGGAGGAGTCTTTCCTGAAGCGTCACAACTACGAACTGGCGAACGACCTCGGGAACCTTGCGAACAGGCTGGTCGGCTTCGTGGCGAAGCAGATGGGCGGCGTCGTTCCCGAGCCGGGCGCGGGCAGCGGCCACGCGTCGGATGCCGAAGTAATGGCGATGGCGGCGGAACTGCCCGCAAAGGTGCGGGATTACGTCGAAAACCTGCGCGTCGAAACCGCGATCGAAACGGTGATGAATTATGTGCGCCGGTTGAACCGCTATGTGGCGGAAACGGAACCGTTCAAGGTGATTAAGAACGATCGCCAGGCGGCCGGCGCGTCGGTTTACGTCGCGCTGGAGGGATTGCGGATCGCGCTGAACCTGCTGTGGCCGGTGATGCCGGGCAAGGTCGAATCGCTGCTGTCGGCGCTTGGCGGCACGACCGTCGTCGCCTCCCTGGACGACCTGAAGTGGGGCGGGCTGGCGGCCGGCGCCGCGTTGAACCTGTCCGAACCCCCGTTCCCGCGATTCGAAATGCCCGAGTTCGAATCGCGTCCTGCCGAAGCTTCGGCGAAGGCCGACAAATCCGCCGCCGCGGCCCCGGCGAAGGCGGGCCCGGCGGACAAGTCCGATGGACATGCCAATCCCGCTCCGGCCCCGGCCGCTCCGGCCGACGCCCAGGACGTCGCCACCTTTGACGATTTCCTGAAAATCAGGCTGCTGGTCGGCACCGTTCTGACGGCCGAACCGGTGCCCGGTTCGGACAAACTGCTGAAGCTGTCGGTTGATCTCGGTGAACCGCAGCCGCGCCAGATTGTGGCGGGAATCGGCGATCGCTATCCGGTTGAAAAGGTCCCCGGAAGCCAGGTCACCGTCGTGGCCAACCTGAAGCCGCGCAAGGTGTTCGGGATTATGTCGGAAGGCATGATCCTGGCCGCCACCGACGAAAACGGCCTGTCGCTGATTGCCCCTGCCGGAACGGTCAGGAAGCCGGGAACCCGCGTCGGCTGACCATTTCCGCCCGCCTGCCCGCCAGCAGCGTCGCGCCCCACAGGGCGATGACGACGGCCGTCATCAATCCCCCGGTCAGCGCGATTTCCCGCAGCACGACGTCGATGGCGGCGGGATCTTTCAGCGCGGTCAGGAACGGCGGGTACACCGACAATTCCCCGTTCAAGGCATGGTCCACCAGCAGCGCGGCCACGCAGGACCACAACATCAGCGCCAGCCGTCGCGGGTGGATGCGGGCCGGCAGTTTTTTCATCAGCAGGGTCGTCGCGACGGCTGCCGCCATCGGTGTGACAAAACACGCCATGTTTCCCCCTGTCAGCGCCCGTGCGCCATCTTCACGTTGTGTTCCTGGTCAAGCCACATGCATTCAAGGTAATCGGCAGCCGTGGCCAGCTGGTAGTCGAACTTGATCGTGGGGTGCGGATTCGCCCGCCCCAGCGCGTTGGCGGTTCCCATGCGGCGGACGCACCTGCCGAGTGCCTGAACCTGTTTTTCATTGGGCGATTTGTAGTCGTTTTCGATCAGCGTCAGGTGGTGGACGAGGTCCTCCTCCCGGAAACCGATCGGTTGTTTTCCCCCAGCCTCAGGCGGCGTGTCGACGTCGGGCACCACACCTTTGACCTGGATTGTGCGTCCGGACGGCGAGTAGTACCTGGCGATGGTGACCTTGACGAAGTAGTCGGTGCGCGGATATGGCGGCACGAGCGTCTGGACCGATGCCTTACCGAAGGTGCGATCCCCGATGACCAGGCCGCGTCCGTTGTCCTGGATTGCGCTGGCCAGGATTTCCGACGCCGACGCCGAATTCGAATTCACCAGGACAGCCAGCGGAAATTTCCAGCCACCCTCCGTGGCGTCGTATGTTTCATCATCAAGTGTCGGCCGGTTGACGGACACGATGTTGCCTGATTCCAGGAATGCATCCGCGATCTTGACGCTTTCGTCCAGAAGTCCGCCCGAATTGGTCCGCAGGTCCACCACCAGGCCGCGAAGGCGCCCGCCGCGCGATGTCGCGATCAGTTCGGCAATCGCCTCGTCCACCTTGGCCGACGTGCCGTCGACGAACCCGGTGATCTTTACATACCCGACGTCGGGATGGCCCTTGAGTATCCGCCACTGCACATTCTTGACCTCGATGTGCTGCCTGACGATGTCGAATTCGAGATCCCTGGGTGTCCCGGTCCGCCGGATGGTCAGTGTGACCGTGGTGCCCTGGTCGCCCTTAATCATGTTGACGACCTTTCCAAGTTCCATTCCCGACACCCTGCGGCCATCCACCTCGACGATTTCGTCGCCGGCCTTGATGCCTGCGAGGTCTGCCGGCTGTCCTTCGATAGGGGTTTCGATGTAGATCCGTCCACGGCTGCTGGTGAGCATCGCGCCGATTCCCTCGAAGCTGCCGTCTTCCGTTTCCTTTGTGTTTTCGTCCCAGGCCTTCGCCGACATGATTGTCGTGTGGGGATCCAGCGATGCGAGGTATCCCGTGGCCGCGGCAATCCATAGCGACGACGGCTTGAAACCGGGCTTTGTCTTTTCGCGTTCCACGATCCAGTCCATGATCCGCAGGAAGTCGTATTCCGAAAATTCAACCGATTCCCACGATTTTTCGCGTTTTTCGATTCCGGCCCGGAATTTTTCCTTTTCGGCGCGAATCTGGTCGTCGGTCATTTCACCCGGGTCGAGTTCGTCCTGCCCGGGCCTGTCGACGATGACGAACTGGTCGTCACCGTCAAGTTTGACGAAAGTCGCATCGCGAAATTTTTTTTCCGAGCGGAAGTATCTTTCGGGGAGGACGGTCCTTTCGGGTTTCAGGACGGTCAGCACATAGTCAGCCGCGGTAACCCAGGCCAGGCGCTGGTCGAATTCCGGATCAAGATACTGGGCCGAAATGATCGAACGAACCTCGGCGAAATCGTCTTCGGTGAAATCGACGCCTTCCCAGTAGTCGGTTTCCTGATCCAGATCGTCGTATTCAGGAACCGAGGCAACCGCCGACATCGTCGCGATGAATGTTATGTTTATGGCGACCATCAAGGCGCCGGCGGGCAGGAAAAAGTGTTTCACGGCAGCCTCCGCAACCTGTCGCCGGATTATATCAGCATTGCCACCGCGCTTCCCACCGGTGACTTTGTTAACGCGTTGTAATGGCGCGGGTTGCAGGCGCGTTCCTTGTGCTAGAATGGCCCCACCCGGTGGGAACGGTGCTTTCATGGCTCGGGGCCAGTTTGCCGCATACCTGAACGGCAACGCAAAAAAGATATCGCCCGAGGTCGTCTCGGCAGTCGAAGAACTGATCTACCCGGACGACATCTTCTACTGCAACTCGCTGGAAGAGGGCGTCGCGGCGGCCGGGACTATACTCGAACGCGGATATCCGACCGTATTCACCGGCGGCGGCGACGGAACGGCGGTCAACCTGATCAACGACATCTGGGCGGCGGCAGGCGGCGACCGTGCCAGGATTCCCGCGATCGGCGCCCTTTCCTTCGGCACCGGAAACGCGATGTCCGGCATGGTGTCGTCGGGAAACCCGCTGAAGGATTTGAAATCCTATGTGGCCAACCCGTCGATGGACACCATCACGATGGGCATGGTCGAATCGGACGGCAGGCTGTTCCCTTTCGGCGGCCTCGGCGTCGACGCGCAGATCCTGTCGGATTACATCGCGGTCAAGCAGGGTATCGGCGCCGGGGTTCTGAAACCGGTGTTTCAGACGGTCGGCGGCTATTTCTTTGCGTTTTTCGGCATGACTGCCCCGCGCCACATCGGGAATGTCCTGACGGGCCGCAACACCATCGTCAGGATAACGAACCTGGACGAGCCCGCCCACAGGATTCTTGACGACGGCCAGCCGGGGCACGAATTCGGTGCTGGCGAAACGCTGTACGAGGGACCGTTCACGATGCTGCTGGTCGGCACCTGCCCGTATTACGGATACGGGATGAAGGTCATGCCGTTCGCGGACCTGCGCGAAGACGCCTTCCAGCTTCGGATGGTCGCAATGAGTCCCGCCAGGCTGCTTGCCAACCTGGCGCCGCTGTGGAAGGGAACATACAGGGATCCCGAACTGATGGATTTCTATTGCAGGCATGTGGGCATCGAACTTTCGGTTCCCAGCCCCTACCAGCGCGGGGGCGATTTTGTCGGGATCTCGACCAGCCTGTCTTTCAGGATAGTCCCCAGGGCCGTGCGCCTGCTTCGCTTCATTTGAACATTCCTGATGTATTCCAGATTTGGTAATGACTTGGCGGCGTGCGCTGTGGCAGAATCGGTTCGGCGTCCGCACCTGGTGCGGATCGGGTAATTTTCCTGCTGGAGGAACCATTCATGAAGTACATCTGCACCGTCTGCAACTGGATTTACGACCCCGCGAAGGGCGACCCCGACGGCGGAATCGCCCCCGGCACCTCGTTTGACGACATCCCCGACACCTGGTCCTGCCCCGAATGCGGCGTCTCGAAGGATGATTTCGAGCCGTACGAGGGATAGAACAGGCGTCATCCCGATGAAGCGGTCGCGATTGACACGGCTGCGCCAAACGGGGTAAAACCCCCGCTGGATTCGAGGTGGTTTAATGTATCTCGGCAGGGTTATCGGCACGGTCGTCGCCACCCGCAAATCGGCGGGGCTCGAGGGCATCCGTTTGATGGCCGTACTGCCGATAAACCACGACGGGACGCCCAGGGGCGCCATGCTGGTCGCCGCGGACGCTGTGAATTCGGGGCCCGGCGACGTGGTGCACCTGGTCGGCAGCCGTGAGGCGTCGCTGGCCTTCGACAACCAGTTTGTCCCCCTGGACGCGGCCATTGTCGGGATCGTCGATTCCATTGACCTGGGGGAAACGCCTTGATCCTCGGGAAGATAATCGGAACCGTCGTTTCCACCGTCAAACATCCGGAATACAGGGGACTGAAGCTCCTCGTGGTGCAGCCAATCAACCCCGCAGGCGCCGCGGCGGGTGAATCCTTCCTCGCGGTCGACGACGTCCAGGCCGGTGTCGGCGATACCGTTCTGGCCATTCGCGAAGGCAACGGCGCCCGGCAGATATTCAAGCGAAAGGATTTCCCGATCAGGGCCGTCATCGTCGGTATCGTCGATGAGGTCGATATTCCCTCGAACTGATGGTGCCTGCCATGACCCCCAGGGTAACCCTGCCCGAAATCGAACGCACGATTACGAAGGTCGCATCGCGGATGCATTCCCGCGGTTTCGTCGCCGGTCACTGGGGCAACATCACCGCCATGACTCCGGACGGTTCGATACTGGCGACGCCCGACTGGATGCCGTTGTGCGACGTCGGTGAAAAGGATCTCATCCAGGTCGACCGCACGGGACTGAAGCTCGCGGGCAACGGCAGGCCGTTTTTCGAACTGCCGATGCACCTTGCCGTGTATCGCGGGCGTCCCGACGCGGGCGCCGTCGTCCACGCGCACCCCCCGGCCACGACTGCGTTCGCTGCCGCGGCCCGGGCGATCGACGGACGGTTTTCCCCGGAATTCACGTTCATGACCGGCGGAATCGTTCCGGTCGTGCCGTTCGCCATGCCCGGCTCGGAAACGCTGTCGGCGTCTATTGCCGCGTTTTTGCAGGAATATGACGTGGTCCTGCTGGAAAAGCACGGAATCCTGGCTTGGGCCTGTTCGCCGGTAACGGCGTTCGCACTTGTTGAACAGGTCGAGGAAATTGCCGGGGTGTTGTTGAAATCGGCGGCGACTGGAAAGATTGAACCGCTTCAGCCTGAAGTTATCGCGCTGATCGACGATGCACGGACGCGGGCCGGGCTGGGCAGTGCCGGCCGTTGCCGCAAACGCTGAACGTCACTGCCTGCGAAGGCGGCTGATAATCCGGCTCTTGACCGCCTCGTTTACCTGGGCCATTCCGTCCGGAATCATCGAAGCTTCAATCATCGCGAGTTTTGCGCGGGTTTCGGCGTTGTCCTGGCCGCGGCGGACGATCTTTGCCGTCGGACCCTCGGAAATCCCGTAGCGCAGGCGGACGAAGCGTTCTTCTTCCTGGCTGAGCCCGGTGTTAATCATTCTGCGCACGTCGGCACGGGTGATTACCTCGACGCCGACAACGGTCGATGTTTTCCGCTTTTCCAAGATCATTCCTCCAATCCCCGGCCTGTCCGGGACTTGTCAATATAACGCGACTTCGGCGGGACTGCCAAATTCGCTGCAACGTCAATATAAACAACAGGATGCAGGTGATTGTCGCAGACCGCGCAAAAAAAATCACCGGTCGGTATCAATATTTTTCAACAGGTATTCGAGGGTTTTGCGGTGAATGCCCGCAATTCGTGCCGCCTTCGATATATTTCCATCGGTGCGGGCCAGCAACCTGGTGAAATACGTCCGTTCGAAATGTTCGACGATTCGTTCCTTTTCCTGTTTGAACGGGGCGTCGAAGTCGGGTGAAATGGAATCGCCGCCACCGCCCGCGAACGTAACGGGTTGCGGTACCGGGATGTCCAGCGCCATCGGGGTCCCTGAAGTCGCCCCGGACAGGATCACGGACCGTTCCACGAAATTCCGCAGTTCGCGCACGTTGCCAGGCCACGGCGCCTTCTTCAGCTTTTCCATGGTTTCCCAGGACAGCCTGACCCTTGGCGCGCCGTCGCGCGACGCGATTTCTTCCAGGAAATGGTTCACCAGCAGCGGGATGTCCTGCGGCCGGCGGCGAAGCGGCGGCAGGGACACGGTGATGACGCCGAGCCGGTAGAAGAGGTCGGACCTGAACGCCCCGGCCGCGACCTCCTGTTCCAGGAACCTGTTTGTTGCCGCGATCAGCCTGAAGTTCACTTTTGTCGTGCGGCCGGACCCCACAGGCCTGACCTCGCGCGATTCGAGGACACGCAGCAGCTTCGGCTGGAGTTCCAGCGGAAGCTCGCCGATTTCATCAAGGAAAAGGGTGCCGCCCTCGGCCGAGGCGATCGCCCCGACCCTGTCGCGGATCGCGCCGGTGAAGGCGCCGCGGACGTGGCCGAACAGTTCGCTTTCGATCAGGTCGGGCGGCACTGCGGAGCAGTCGAACACGGTCATCGGCCCGCCCGCGCGCGCGCTGCACCTGTGGATCGCGTCGGCGACCAGTTCCTTGCCGGTACCGCTTTCGCCCTGTATGAGCACGCTGGTATCGGTGGGCGCGACTTTTTTGATGATGGCGAACACTTCGCGCATTTCAACCGATTCGCCGATCATGCTGCCGAAACGGCCGGCGGTGGCGATGGAAACGCTGACCGTTTCGTTTATCCGCCCGAACTGCACGCGCGTCTTGCCAAGCGTGAATTCGGCGCCGTCCAGCAAAACCGCGTCGAATATCCTGGTTTCGTTCAGAAACACGCCGTTTTTGCTGTTGTCGTCCCGAAGCCTGAATCCCGGGGCGCCGAATTCCAGCATGGCGTGTATCCGGGACACCGTGGGGTCGCTGACCTGAAAGTCACAGGATCGATCGGTACCGATCGTGATCTGGCGTTTCTGGAATATCCTGGATTTACCGCGGTCGGGGCCTTCGAGCACCTTCAGGCTGTATTTGTTGAAGGTTACGTCTTCGGTCGGAATGTCGAGCGCGACCGTGCGGGTTTCATCGACCGTCATGTGTGCCAGCCCGGGCGGACGCCGACGTGGTCACGGGCCGGTGTTGCCGCCAAGTTCAATGGTGCCGAGAGCAAGCGGAATTCCCGGCTCAATATTAAACGATCTCGTTTCCGCGAGGGCACCTTTGTTTGACCGTATCGTCAACGTGTGCGGGCCGGGGGTAAGGTCGATTTCGACCAGGTTGCCCTGCACAATGACAGGTCTTCCGTCCAGTTCGACCCTCGAATCGGCCGGGAAGAAGCGGAATTTCAGATGCCCGGGGGGTGGTGGCGGGGATTCCCGGTTGGCGGGCTGGCCCGCCGGCTTCGGTTTTGCCGGGTGGTCGCCGGACGCGTCTGCCTGGACAGGTGGAAGCGCGGGCGGCGTGGCGGCCTGGACGGCGGTTGGCGAAACAGGTTCGACAATGCGCGGATTCGGCGTATTGGCCGCTAAATTCCCGTCCACGGAAGGCGCAGGCGACGGGCCGGGTTGTGAAGCCGGCCGATCCGGCCGTGAATCGGCCGGTTTGCCGGAGACATTTTCCGTTCCGGGTGCAGGGACTACCGCATTCGCAGTCGTCCCGTGCCCGGTCGCGTTGAGGCCGGTCGGCATGACCGGTGCCGTGCCTTTCACCAGCATCGACACCAGCAGTACCGACCCCGCCAGGAACAGCGCGGCGCCGGCCACCAGAAACCATGTGCGTGACGCGCCCCTGGCAGCGGTCCGGGTGGAATCGGTTTCCGGTCGAGCGACGGGTGCATCGACCGGCCTGGAGATGGTGCCGGTGCGTCCAACGCCGATTGCCGGGGTGCGCAGCATTTCATCAATCGCGTCCCCGAGCACGTTGTCGATGGAAGGCTTTCCGTCGCCTTCCGCCTGATCTGCCGACATGTGTTCGCGCAGCAGACCAGCCATGCCGGCCGACATCAGGTTAATACCGTGGGCGTGGGCCCAGGCCAGGAGCGCCGCCGAGAATTCCTCGGCACTCTGCCAGCGCGAATCAGGGTCGGCCTGCAGCGCCCTGGATACAATCGCCGCAAGGTCGGGATCCACGCCGGGGGCGGCCGATTCGAGCGGTTCCAGGTTCATGGTCCGGATCTTTTCGAGAACGGCCACGTCCGAATCACCCTCGAACGGGCGGCGGCCGGCAATCATTTCATATCCCACGACGCCAAGGCTGAACACGTCGGAACGGTGGTCGCATTCCAATCCCCGGACCTGTTCCGGCGCCATGTAATTCACCTTGCCGTGGAGCCTTCCGGGCATGGTGACGGAGGTCCGCCTGGTGGCCTTGGCCACGCCGAAGTCGGTCAGTTTGACCAGACCCTCGTGCGAAACCAGGATGTTCGACGGGCTGACATCGCGGTGCACGACCTGGAGCGGGCGGCCCGAATCGTCCCTTTTGTTGTATGCGTATGCCAGCGCCTTGGCCGTTTCCGACAGGACATGGATGTAGAAAGGCAGCCAGCGCGACAGCGGCGCCGACGGCCCTATGCGGCGCAGTATTTCCTTGAGGTCAAGGCCGTCGACGTGTTCCATCACCATGTAGAAACGGCCTTCCCAGCAGCCTGATTCGAACACCTGGACGATATTGCCGTGGGACAGGGATGCCGCAATCCTGCTTTCGTCGGTGAATCTGCCGACGAATTCGGGGTCCGACGCGAGGTGGGCCAGGATCATTTTTATGATGACGGTACGTTCCGATCCCGCAACGCCCTTCTGCCGGGCAAGCAGGATTTCACCCATTCCGCCGGTGTTGAGGCGGCGGATGATTTCATACCTTCCGAAAATGTCGTCCGACATCGCCGATCCCATCCACGTCCGCCTGAAAGAAGTGACGGAGGGCGTCGTATTTTATCGCAGTATCAGTGACCGGCCGCGCCTGAATTTTGTATCCGCGGCGCGGGCGCGATCGGCCGCCTCGCCAAGACGCGCCATGACGGCGTCGACGGACTGCGCTGGGGCCGCGGTCAATGCGTCGGCCACTGCCGCGAAGATATCCGCCGTGGCCTGGAATGATGCCAGCGTCGGGGATGGCGTCGAGGCTGCCTGCTGGGTCCGGATGCCGCGCGAAAGCATTCCTTCGGAATATTCGCGGGGCATTTCGCGCACCGTCGTGAAGAGTCCGGGGAATCCTTCCCTGGCCAGCGAGTCGACGCCGGTGTCCGATGCCAGCCAGACGACGAGGTCAGCGGCCGCGTCGAGGTTTCGCGACCATGAACTGATGAACAGCGCATCGACATGCCACATCGGCGTCAACCTGCCTGCCCCTTCGATCGTTGGCAGCGGCATGAGCATCCAGGGCTTTGCAGGCGAAATCCCCGAAATGTGTTCGGGCCATACGATTGCGGCCTTCACCGCCCCGGAATTGAACAGATCGATTGCGGCGCCGGCGTTTTCAGCGTCGCGCAGGCCGCCCGCGGCCAGGTTGGAAACGATGAAATCGAACGCCCTGGCGGACGCATCCGAATCGAAGGCCGGCACACCGGTCGAATCGACGATCCGACCGTCAAAGGCGCCAACGAATGCCGCGGTTACAAGCCAGTCCGAAAGGTCCGCGGCAATCGGCCTTCCGGCGTTGGCCGCGGCTGAAGCCGACATGTCCTGGCGGCCTTTGACCTGTTCGGGGTCGGCGACCAGCAATGGAACCATGACGGCAAGTGGAACCGCGTATAGACTTCCTGCCGCCGAAACCCTCGACGCATATTTCTGCTGCCATCTTCCGGACGTGACGATGCCCCTGGCGGCAAGCAGGCGATCCAGAGGCTGGACGAGCCGCTTGCGTTCGATCCAGTTAGCCGCGAACACGTCGCCGGACAGGAACACGTCGGGACCCGTGCCTGACAGAATCGCGTTTTCAAGCCTTGCCTCGTGACCGGTCAGATGATCCGACGTCACGGTCACCGTCACGTCCGGCCTTGAACGGTCGAAGGAAGCAACAGCGTCTTCGAGCACCCGGGCGGCCTGACCCTGCAGCGCGTGCGAAAATACCAGTTCGACCGCAGCCTGTTTCGCGGAATCCGGCGCGATTTGCGGGCCTTGTGAATCGGCGGGCGCGGCCGCACCGGAAGGCGTCCCGCCGGCGCATGACGCCATGGCCGCCATCAAGGGGAAGAACAAGGCCATGATGCTGCGGGACACGGGAGCCTTCGGCATCCCGGCGGTCTTCCGTCCGCCGCGGTGATTCCCGAAAAGATATCCGGCCCGTTGATGCTTCATACCGTTGGCTTTCCCCCGCCGGTTTTCCCGTTCCCGCCACAAGTTAACGCCCGGGCCGATTTCAATCAACCGCAAATCGCTGGCAGGCCGGGGAACCGGTCTTGCGGGAGCTCCTGTTGAAGTGTAAAACGACATGCAGTCGCCGGGCATCTGTCGTGCCCGGCGCGCAGGCGTGTCCTGGAGTCTTGTATGGGCTATTCGCGCGAAACGGACAGGTTCGATGTGGTCGTCGTGGGGGGCGGCATCGTCGGGACGGCGGTCGCGATGGCGCTGGTCGGCGGCACCGGGCTCAGGGTGCTGGTGCTCGAGGCGGAAAAATCGCTGGCGTTTCACCAGACGGGGCACAACAGCGGGGTGATCCATTCGGGGATCTATTACAGGCCCGGCAGCCTTAAGGCCAGAAACTGTGTGGTCGGAAGGGAACTCATGTACGAGTTTCTTGCCGGGCATGGCATACCGCACGAGAGATGCGGCAAGCTGATCGTCGCGGCCGACGACGCCGAGGCCGCCAGACTCGAAGGGCTGGTCGAACGCGGACGATTGAACGGTATCGATGGGCTGCGCATGGTCGGTCGCCACGAGATGACCGAGATCGAGCCGGCTGTCGGCGGCATCGCGGGCGTGTTCGTCCCGGTCACGGGCATCGTCGATTACACCGAGGTCACCAGGGCCTACGCCGGCGAGGTCATATCCGGCGGCGGCGACATCCATCTCGGGACGAAACTTGAATCGGTGGCGGAATGTGCGGACGGCGGAGTGCGGCTCGTGACTTCGCGCGGCGAGGTCAGGGCCAGGCTCGCGATTAACTGCGCCGGCCTGCAGTGCGACCGTGTGGCCAGGCTGTTCGGCGTCAGGACCGATGTCAGGATTGTCCCTTTCAAGGGGGAATACTTCGACGTCGTGCCGGACAGGCGGGGACTCGTGCGGAACCTTATATATCCGGTTCCGGACCCGGCCTTTCCCTTCCTGGGCGTTCATTTCACAAGGTCGATCGAGGGCAGGGTGCATGCCGGCCCCAACGCACTTCCCGCGTTGATGCGCGACGGCTACAACCCGCGCAGCTTCAGCGCCCGCGACGTGGCGGACATGGTTCTATTCCCCGGATTCGTGAAGATGGGGCTGCGCAACATCGGCATGGGCCTTGGCGAAATGTGGCGGTCGGCGGTCAAGCCTGCCTTCGTCAAGGATCTGCGGCGGCTGGTGCCGGCGATTGCGCCCGACGACCTGGTGCCGGCGGTTCCCGGCATCCGGGCCCAGGCGATGGATCGGCGCGCGCAGCTTCTGGACGACTTCGCCATCGTGGACGCGCCCGGATCGATTCATGTCCTGAACGCGCCGTCGCCTGCCGCCACCGCATCGATCGCCATCGGGCGGACCATTGCAAACAGGGCGTTCGGCAGGCTGGGGCTTGAAATACGGAAGGACTGGGTAATTTAGTTCACCCGGACAGAATCGGCGGGGGGATCATGGCCAGGACGATACTTGCGGCCGGACTGGCGATGCTGCTTGTTTCCGGTTGTACCGGCGGGCCGGATGTCCTGCCCGACGCCGTGGACGATGGTATTTCCGACGAAGGTATGCCCGATGGCGGCGCCGATGATGCTGGCGACGCCGTCGCCGGGCCTGACAAACTGTACCTGATTTCATTCAATACCGGGACCACCGAAAAGGCCGACCACAGCGCGGACACCGACGGATACAACAACGAATACAGGGATATCGAGGCCGACTGGTTCGGGAACAACCTCGCCTGGCTGCCGGCGCGGTCCTACATCAGGGCGATCGTGGACTCCCTGCGGCCCGACGTCCTGAATTTCCAGGAACTGTTCTTCGATCCGCTGTGCGAATCGATCTGCAGCGAGCTCACCGGACAGGAGACCTTCACCACGGTCTGCGACCCCGCCGGCGACGTGTTCGCGTGCTCGGTCTGGACCGGTGTCGAGGGTTCGGAACTGACCGCAAGGGCGATCGTGGGACCGGATTACGACGTCGCGTGCGCGCCGGGCCACAACGACAACTGCATCGCCGTCAGGAAGGATTTCGGCACGCTGGCCATCGCTGATGGTGCCGTCGAAATGGCGGGCGCGTGGATCGGCGGCCTGGACGGGATGCCACCGCCGAACAACTGCACCGGCGGGGCGCGTGTCGCGACCGGCGTCATGTCAATCAAGGACGGCCCCGATGTCGCCCTGGTCGACGTACACACGGTGGCAGGAACAAACGTTGACTGCCGGCTGGCTCAGCTCAGGCAGGTGTTCGAGGACCGCGGCGACGGAAAGCCGGCCGCTTTCGGCGAACATAACATCGTCATGGGTGACATGAACATCGACCCGTTCACGTTCGATGACGCCAGCGTCGACTACTGGAATACGAAGGTCGGGGAAGGCCTGCCTTTCGATTACATATCGTCGGACAACGCGGAAGGACCCATGACTGCGCCGCTGCTGTTTTCCAGGATCGACCACGTCATTTCCAACGACCTGACCGGCAGTTGCGTCGTGTTCGGCATTTCCGAAGGCCTCGCCAAGGACATGTTCCCCGGTACTCTGTTCTTCGACCATCGTCCGTTGTTCTGCGCGGTCGATCTGCCGTGAAATACTTCCGGGTGTGAAGTGCCGGGTGAGAGGTGGATGCGCGACCGGGGGATTACTTCTGGTCGTCGCCGACCACGTCCTGGCCTTCCTTCTTGCTGTTCCAGACGGCCCAGACGATGATGGCGAGGCAGACCGCGGCGCCGATCAGCGCGGGGATCATATGGGGCTGGCCCTCGACCGGCCGCAGCGTGGCGCCCATGACGACCGTCAGGGCAAGCAGGCTGACCATGTTGATGACCTTGACCATCGGGTTCAGCGCCGGACCGGCGGTGTCCTTCAGCGGATCGCCGACCGTGTCGCCCGTGACCGCGGCCTTGTGCGCCTCGCTGCCCTTGCCGCCATAAATGCCGTCCTCGATCATCTTTTTCGCGTTATCCCAGGCGCCGCCCGCGTTGGCCATGAAGACCGCCAGGAGCTGCCCGCACAGGATGAGGCCGGCCAGGAAGCCGCCCATCGCGTACGGTCCGAGCAGCAGGCCGACAAGGATCGGCGACAGGATGGCAAGCAGGGTCGGGCCGATCAGTTCCTTCTGCGCCGTGTTGGTGCAGATGTCGACGACGCGGGCGTAGTCCGGCTTTTTCGTTCCGGCCCAGATTTCGGCGTCCTTGAACTGGATGCGGCATTCCTTGACGATCTGGCCGGCGGCGCGGCCGACGGCGCGGATCAGCATCGAGCTGAACAGGAAGGGGATCGAGCCGCCGATCAGCAGGCCGATGAGCACCATCGGTTCAGCCACGGTCAGCTTCGAAGCGTGTTCCAGGTACTTGTCGACGCCGAGTGACCCGATGTTGGCTTCACTGCCGGTCGCGATGACGGCGATGAAAGAACTGAACAGCGAGAAGGCCGCGATGACGGCGGAACCGATCGCGATGCCTTTCGTTTCGGCCTTGGTCGTGTTTCCGACGGCGTCCAGGTCAGCCAGGATCTGGCGGGCGCGGGCGTAGCTGCCCGGCTTTTCCGCTTCCATTTCGGCCTTGTCGTAACCCATTTCGCCGATGCCGTTCGCGTTGTCGGCGACCGGTCCGAAAACGTCCATTGAAATCGTGTTGCCGGTCAGGGTCAGCATGCCGATACCCGTCATGGCGACACCGTAGGCGATGAACACGGGCGGGGTGCCGCTGTAAACCAGGACGGACAGGGCGATGGCGAACGCGATGACCAGGACATTCATGACCGTCGATTCATAACCGACCGCGAAGCCCTGGATGATGTTGGTCGCGTGGCCGGTCTGGCAGGCCTTCGCCAGCGACTTCACCGGTGCGTGCGACGTGTGCGTGTAGTACGACGTCAGCTTGTTCAGCACGATCGCCAGGACGACGCCGATCAGGCAGGTCCAGGCCGGGCGGAGGTCAAGCCCGTTGATGCCGAGGTTGGCCCATGCGCCAAGGTTGTTCGGGTCGAGGCCCGGGAAGCGGGCCACGTCGCCACCGACGCCCAGGACGCCGTTGAAGCGCAGGTAGAAGAAGCCCAGGACAAAGAAGCCCACGACGCTGATCATCGAACCGATCCAGAAGCCGCGGTGGACCGATTTCAGGGCGGTGTCGGACGTATCGTTGGCGCCGGCCTTGACGGTGTAGGTGCTGATGATCGAACCGAGGACGCCGATACCGCGTACCAGCAGCGGGAAGATGACGCCCTTGTGGCCGAACGACGCCAGGCCGAGGATCATCGCCGCGACGATGGTGACTTCGTACGATTCGAAGATGTCGGCCGCCATACCGGCGCAGTCGCCGACGTTGTCACCGACGTTGTCGGCGATCGTCGCGGCGTTGCGCGGGTCGTCTTCGGGGATGTCTTTTTCAACCTTGCCCACCAGGTCGGCGCCGACGTCGGCCGCCTTGGTGTAGATACCGCCGCCGACGCGCATGAAAAGCGCCAGCAGGGTGCCGCCGAAGCCGAAGCCCAGCAGCGCTTCATACGCGTGTTCGCCGAACACCAGGAAAATCGTGGTGCCGCCCAGGAGACCGAGCCCGTCCGTTAGCATGCCCGTGACGGTGCCGGTGCGGTAGCCAAGCTGCATCGCCTCGCCGTATGAACTGCGGGCGGCGGCGGCCACCTTGAGGTTGCCGCGGGTCGCCAGTCGCATGCCGATGAAGCCGACCAGCGACGAGAAGATGGAACCGATAAGGAACGCGCCCGAACGGCCGAAACCGAATTCGGGGTATTCGCGCCATTCGGACGTGAAGAAGAGGATTATCGCGAGCACGACGATGAGCGGCCCGATCTTCTTGAACTGCGCCTTCAGGTAGGCGTTCGAGCCTTCACGCACCGCGGCGGCAATCGCCTGCATTTTTGGCGTGCCGTCCGGGGCGCGGTTGATCTGGCGCGCCAGCATGAACGCGTACAGCAGTCCGGCGATGGCGACGACCAGGACCAGCAGCAGGCCGACCTGTTCCCACATCTGGTAGGCGCCGTCCGGGTTGGTCAGCGGGCTGAACCACTGGAACGCCTTGTGTACCGTCGCCCCAGCTTCGTCCACGGCCTTTGCCGCGTTGCCGAACGGGAATATCGCGGCAACGGCGAAGAACACCGCCATCGCGCCTAGGTAACCCGTGCGGGCGCGTGCGCTCTTCCTGAGTCGTGCAATCCACTTGGTCATGAAAGTCCTCCGTAATTCCGATCTGAATGAGGGGTATCTGCCGGGTCGCGCCGATGCCGATCCGCTGTTTCGTACGATCGGTTCGGGCACAATTCCGGCCCGGCATTTTTGCCCGATTTTCTGCTCGTTGTCAAGGACAGCGTGGCTGTCGGCAGTGTCATTTGTATGTGAAATTATCTCGGCAATTCAATGGGTTGTCCCTGCCCGGCCAGGTGGTCGGGCACTGCATTAACATAATGTAAACGTATCAATAGATCTGGTGGAGGTCCAACATGGCGCAATTCAAGCGGCTGCTGCGGAAACGGGAAGTGCGAAAAGGGTGAAAAGGCCGCAGGCTGCCCGGTCGACTGCGGTCAGGCCGCGTCACGGGACACGCCGGGATTATTCGTTTACCAGTCTTATGTAGGTAATTGCGGGCGTCAGGGTGATTGAAAGCACCGTCTGGTCACCTTCGGCGGCCAGCGTGAAGTTTGACGGATCCACGACAGCGCCGTCCAGGTCGTACACGGCTACGGCCGAAAATCCTTCAGGCAGCGGCAGATTCATCGCGAACGACGTGTCCGGGCCGCCTTCTTCATCGATGCCCCAGGACTGATCCGGGGAGTCCCGTCCGTCCCAGGCGGCGACCGTGATGTCGCCGATTTCCGACATGAATGCCAGCGCGTAAACGTCGTTCGGCATTTCAAGGGCGGGCGACAGATCCCTGGCGAACCGCAGATCGCCGAGGATGTCGTCCAGGGCCTTGAAGGCATTCCAGGCGGGCTTTGCCCGGCGCACGGTTCCGTCCTCGCCGGTCCAGCCGAAAAGTCCGAAGTAAGATTCGTGGGGACGGATTCCCCCCGTCTCCGGGTACCCGTCCCAGAATGTGTACCACATGTACTTTTCGACGCCGTCACGTACCGACAGCAGCACGCTGCGGGGAAGGAACCGGCCCACCTGCTGCTCGGTGAGTTCGTAAGACGGCCACCCCTGTTCGGTGATCATCAGGGCCTTGTCCGGGCAGCCGATCGAGGCAAGATAGCCACGCACGATGTCCGTCTGGGCCGACTGACCCTGGAATGCGAGGTTTTCGTCGATGACGACGTCGCGTTCGGGCGGGTCGAACTGCATGAACGTGTATGGGTGGAACGCGACGATTTCGAAGTAATCGCAGATGTCGGGATGCGCCGCCGCCACGCGTTCCAGGAAGCCGAACCTGTCGGACAGGTCGGTTTCGGCGTCGTAGCTGGACATTCCGCCGAAGGCAACCCGGGCGTCCGGGCAGGCCGCCTTGATTGCGGTGTGCGCCGCAATCAGCATTTCGCCGTATTTTGCCGCGTCGGCGTGCCCGCCCCAGAATCGGGGAATATTTTCCTCGTTCCAGATTTCGTATTCCTTGATGGTTTCGCAGTATGCGGCCGCGACGTGGCCGGCGTATTCGCCGTATTCGGCGGTGTCGATCGTGGCGAAGTCGTCCTCGTCGGTCATCGCCCACCCGTTTTCGTAGCCCAACATGGGAATGATCGACACGCCGTTCGCGGCCGCCTGGTCGACCTGTCCCTGGACCGCCGTCAGGTCCCACTGGTCGTCGGCCGGCTCGATGCGGTGCCAGTGGTAGTCCTCGCGGATGGTAACCGCGCCCAGTTCCGCGTACTTTTCGAATTCGAAGTTTCGTTCCGCGTTGTCGCCGACGCCCTGGTGCATGTGGGTGGAAACGCCGATGGCGTGTCCGAAGGTCGCCACGCCTGCCGGGGCGATGTCTTCCCAGAGCGGTGGCGGCACGACGTCCTGCGTGTCGTCCGCGGCATCGATTCCGGAATCGGTCGGAACATCCGTACCTTCGTCGGACACTTCCTCGTCGGCGGAACCGATGTCCGCCGGTTCCCCGTCGTCCGCAACCGAGTCGCGCGTATCTTCCGGCGTCGTGTCGGCCGCGGCGTCATGCGGGACGTCTTCAGTGGCGTCCGTTGCGTCAACGATGTCGTCGGCCGGTGCCGCGCCGGACGAGCAACCGGTGACGGCGCCCAGGACCGCGGCCGCCAGCAGCCAGCTAACCACTTTGTTCAATTTCATTCGGGGTTCCCCTGTCGGTAAGTGTGAGCGGGGCAGCTTGCCATCAGGCCTGCTGCCGTTTCATGAGGTCGTTGATCGGGCTGTAAAGGCTTTCCTTGAATGCGTCCAGCGAATTGTCCTCGCCCGGCCTGGCGGCCAGGATTTCGATTGCCCTGGCGAATTCGGGCGCCACGGACCGGACCCGCAGCTTCGAAATCCGTTTTTCCGGCGGGACGGGGATCGTATCGGTGACCAGCAGTTCCTTGATAAGGGGGTGAGCCTCTATGCGCTTGAGGCCGTCAACCGACGTCAGGACCGGGTGGCAGATGGCCGCACGCAGTGACCTGGCGCCCTTGGTGAGACAGAAATCGGCCGCCTCGACCAGTGTGCCGCCGCTCATCGTTTCGTCGTCGATCAGCCAGCAGTCGCGGTCGGTCACGTCACCGACCATCTGCTGGGCACGCGCGCTTTCGTTGTCGGACGTGCGCTCCTTGTTGATGATGGCGATGTCCATCTTCAGCATGTTCACGAACGGGCCGAGGTGCTTGGCCTCGCCGATGTCCGGGGCGACGAAGACCGTCCGGTCACGTTCCGAATGCGCCAGGATCTCGTATGCGAAAATCGGCTTCATGTTCAGTGTGTCGACCTTGATGGCCTTCTGGTCGAAGAAGCCGTGGATCTGCTGGAAGTGGGGTTCCATGATGATGATGCCGCGCGCGCCGACGCTGGTCAGGAGGTCGGCGAACGTGCGCGCCCCGATGCTGGCGCGGGGATGATCCTGCTTGTCGCTGCGGATGTACGGCAGGTAGGGCGTCACGACGGTAACGCGGGCGCCGGCGCAGGTCAGCGCGTGGACCATCCAGTACAGCTCGATAATCATGTCGCTGACCGTCAGGTTGACACCGAACAAGTCCTCCCCTTTGTCGTTCTTGCCGATCAGAGCGCGTCCCGGGGCCTGCGTCTGGATCACGAAGCAGTGCTTTCCGCGCACATTGATTTTCGGGTCCACCAGCACGTTCCCGTTGGAAAACCACTTTATCGTCGGGCCGCGCCTGTCGCTTTCGTCAGGTTCGTGCAGCGGAACGCC
Organism: uncultured Anaeromyxobacteraceae bacterium; assembly: GCA_964470365.1. Lineage (GTDB taxonomy): Bacteria > Myxococcota_A > UBA9042 > DTJE01 > DTJE01 > JAGOFO01. Next base: position 39,596 of record CAYYCO010000006.1, read on the forward strand.
GAGCTGGCGCGCGATTGACCGCGCGAATCCCAGGTGTGAGTTTCCAGCGAACAGGAGGAAGTCCTTGTGAGCCATTTGAATCGACCTCTGCAATTGCGTTGACGGGCACCGGGTCCGGCATGCCGGAATCGGTAACGCCAATTAACACTTTGCGGAGGTTACCGCAACCCGTCCGGGCGTGCGGGCAAACGGCACAAACTGGTGGAAGTCCGCGTGGAATAAGGGAATCGATGGTGTAGAATGGGGCGATTTCCAGGGAGATGGTCATGAAAGATTCCAAACTTGCGGCATTCCTGGCGTGTGCAGCGGCTTTCGCCATCGCGGGGTGTGGCGCCGGATCCGCAAGCGGGGACGCCGGCTCCGATGTGGCGGATACCGTCGTCGCGGATCATGGCGCCGCCGACGCGTGCGACACGACGGAACCGCTTGACCTGTCGCAGGCCGATGACCATGCGGATGTCGCCGTCGATGGCGTGGACCCTGACGCCGCGATCCCGGACGATGGCCCTGAAACATACGTCCCGCCCGAGCCGGATCACACATTCGTCCACGAGGTGCGGACCCGCGCGACATGCATTTCGGACGGCCCGTGGCGGATCGATCATGCCAGGCAGTACGTGGAATCCATTCCCGGGCTGGACTCGCCCGAAATCCTCGACGTCGCGGTTTCGGGCGACTACCTGTGGGTGGCCACCCCCGGGGGGCTTTACGGGGGCACCCTTGTCCGGATGGCCGCGGGCGAACCCATAACGACGATTCGTGCTTTCGAGACGCCGTTTTCGGCCGTCGACCTCGCCCCGGTGGACGTCGGCATGGCGGCGCTGCTCGGTGACACGGTGGAATTGTACGAGGCCGGCGGCCTTGAGCCGGTCGGAACAATGACCGTGCCCGGTGGCGGTGGACGGCTGGCAGGATGCGGAACCAGGCTGCTTTTTGTTGCCGGGGGGCATCTTTACGACCTTGTCGCGGGTTCGGCAACCGATATCACCAATGAAATGCTCGGGACTTTCAACGACATCGCCTGCGCCGGCACCAGCCTGATCGCGGCGACAGACTCCGGCATCTGGGAGCTTGGCGGCGACGGGACATGGCTGATCCGCATCTCGTATGACGAAATGCCGGTCAGAAACATTTCTATTGGCGCTTCCCGGGCCGCGTGGACTGACGGAAACGTACTGATGGTCGCGGACACGTCGAACTGGAATGCCAGCGTCGTTGAACCTGGCCCGGGCGGACTGCCTGCCGGCGATATCATCGACCTTGATGTTTCGCCGGACGGGCGCTTCGTGGCAATCACGCACGCGGTGGGCGTGACGGTGCTCGACATGACGCCAGGCGACCCCGAAAGCCTGGCGGTGAACAGGGCGGACGTCGGACGGGATGTCCCGGCGGTGGTCGACCACTTCCATTCGATGCGCTGGATGCCGTCGGACAGCGTGAACGGCATGGCGTTCGATCCCGCGGGCGGGGATCTGTGGATCGCCACGCCCGCCGGACTGTCGCGAATCTACCGTGAAAACACGATGCTGGCGGACAAGGCGGTGCGGATGGCCGACAACCTGGACCGCTGGTTCTGGCGGCTGGGCGGTTTCGTCGCCGCCGAGGCCACGTTCGAGGGGCCGTACAGCGACGTTGCGATGGCCCTGCGCGACAACGACAACGACGGTCAGTGGACGCAGGAGGCGGTCGGCGCGTTCTGTTATGCATACAAAGTCACGGGCGACGAGCGTTATTACCAGGCGGCCCGCAAGGCCATCACGAACATGGCCATGCAGATCGACATCCCCGCGCAGGATTTCATCGACGCGGGACTGGGCCGTGGATTCGTGACACGGTCGTTCGTCAGGGACGACGAGGGCGATCTGTTTACCTCCAAGGAGGGACTGTCAAACTGGCACCTTGTGCCCGACTACGTCGACGGCCACGATTACTACTGGAAGGACGACACGTCGTCCGACGAACTGACGGGCCATTTCTACGGATTCTCGATCTATTACGACCTTTGCGCGAAGGACGACGCGGAACGTGAATGGGTGGCGGAACACCTTACCGCGCTCGTCGGGTACATCCTTGATCACGGTCTGTACCTGCTGGACCTGGACGGCCTGTCCACCGAGCACGGCAGGTATGCCCCGGAGGTACTTGCCGTTGCCGTCGACGGGCTTGAGGCCTGCACGATGAACACCGATCTGGAAACATGCATCGGATCCTATTACGGCGGCGCCTTCCTTGATTCGACCGAAATCCTGGGCGGGCTGCTGGCCGCCTGGCACGTTTCGGGCGACCGGCGTTTCTACGACGCTTACGACAACCTGATCACCGAACACCGCTACGACGAACTGGCCACGTTCCATCCGGACGTGCTTACCTGGACGAACCCCGCGATTGCCAATTACTGTGACCACGAACTGGCCGACCTGGCCCTTCTGACCCTGATCCGTTACGAACAGCGCGACGACCGCCGCGCGATCTGGATCAAGTCGATGATGGACGCGTGGGAATACGAAACCGGGGAACGCAGCCCGCTGAAAACCCTGACGATGGCTGCCGCCGTCGACGACGTCCCCGGTACCGCGAACGGCGTCTCCACCCTGGTCGATTTCCCGGAAGACCAGCGTGACTACCTTGTCGACAACAGCCACCGCGTGGACACCGGCCGCATGGGCAAGGACCGCTTCCAGGTCGCGCAGTTCGACACGGTGTTCCCGTACGACGAAATCCAGACCATGCGGTGGGATGCCAATCCTTACCGTGTTATCGACGGAGGCTCCCCGCAGCGTCGCCGCGCCCCGAATTTCTGGCTGCTGCCTTACTGGGGCCTCCGTTACTACAACGTCATCTGCGAATAGACGTGCGGCCGGGCCTCCATTGACAAACACCATGTGCGGCCCGATTATTTTCCCGTCAATTTACGCCGGGGCGGTCCGCGCCCCGTTTAATCAAGGAGTGCCCAATGAGCGGTCTTATCGCGGTCCTGGTCGTTGTCGGTGTCATCGTACTGTTCGTGATCATCGTTGCCGGGATGTACAACGGGCTTGTAACGCTTCGCAATCGTTACAAAAACGCGTTCGCGCAGATCGATGTCCAGTTGAAGCGCCGTTATGACCTGATTCCGAACCTGGTTGAAACTGCCAAGGGATACATGGCCCATGAACGCGGCACGATGGAGGCGGTCATCGCCGCGCGTAACGTCGCTGTCGCGGCCGGCAAGGCGGCGGCGGCGAATCCCGGCGACCCGGCGGCCATGAAGGCCCTGGGCGGCGCCGAAACGGCACTTACGGCCAGCCTGGGCAGGCTGCTTGCGGTTGCGGAGGCGTACCCGGATTTGAAGGCCAACCAGAACATGCTGGCCATCCAGGAAGAACTGACTTCGACCGAAAACAAGATTTCGTTCGCCCGGCAGGCATACAACGACGCGGTCACCGTATACAACACCGGCCGCGAAAAGTTCCCCGCCAACATGATCGCCGGCATGTTCAACTTCGGCCAGGCCGAACTGCTCGAGGCGACGGAATCCGCCGACGAACGCAAGGCCCCGAAGGTTTCCTTCAGCTGACGCAATGTGCGTCGCGGCAGGTTAATCCATGGACTTTTTTGCCCAGCAGGATGTCGCCCGCAAAAAGAGCGGGCGGCTCGTGTTCCTGTTTATCCTTGCAGTCATCTTCATCATCGTCGCGGTGTACGCTGCGGCGCTGCTGGTCCTTGTATTCATAGGGCCCAGGGGCGGCAGCGGCCATGAAATCCAGCCGGCGTTTCAGTACTGGCGCCCCGATGTGTTTATCACCGTGACCGCACTGGTCATCATGGCGGTCGGAACTTCTTCCCTGCTGAAACTGGCTGCCCTGCGCAAGGGCGGCGGTTATGTGGCCGAAAGCCTGGGCGGCCGGCTGGTGTCGTCGGAAACGACCGTCCCCGAAGAGCGCCGCCTGCTGAACGTCGTCGAAGAGGTCGCGATCGCTTCGGGCGTGCCGGTTCCGGCCGTTTACGTCCTGCCGGGTGAACCTGGAATCAACGCGTTTGCAGCGGGGTGGACCCCGTCCGACGCGGCGGTCGCTGTCACCGAGGGCGCCCTGGACCAGCTCAACCGCGACGAACTGCAGGGCGTCGTGGCACACGAATTCAGCCACGTCCTGAACGGCGACATGCGCCTGAACATCAAGCTGATCGCCCTGATATCCGGGATCATGGTCCTGGCAACGATCGGCTACTGGGCGCTTCACATCCGGCCTTCCCGGAACAGCAAGGGCGGTGGCGGTGGTTACGCGGCGATCCTGCTGGCCGCGCTTGCCCTGCTGCTGATCGGGTACGGCGGCGCGTTCGTCGGGCGCATCATCCAGAGCGCGGTTTCCCGGCAGCGCGAATACCTGGCCGATGCCAGCGCCGTACAGTTCACCCGGAATCCGGCCGGCATCGCGAACGCGCTGAAAAAGATCGGCGGATTTTCGGCCGGCAGCGTGGTCCGCGCGCCGGCGTCGAAGGAAGTGCGGCACATGTTTTTCGGCGCATCCGACGTCGTTTCGTTCCTGGGGTCCATGTTTGCCACGCATCCGCCCCTTGGCGACCGCATCAGGCGCCTGGATCCGTCGTTCGAGGGCGATTATTCACAGATGACCCCTGCGCCGGCCGGCGGTGCCCAGGTTGCCGGGGTTTCCGGATTCGCGACCGGCGCGGCGGCGGTGGCCGGCATCGGGAACCTGACGATGGAGCAGGTCGAGGCCGGGGCTTCCCTGATCGCGGACATACCGGAATCGATCAGGTCGGAAATCGGGGAACCTTTCGGGGCGTGCGCCGTGGTATGCGCGATGCTGCTGGATCGTGACCCGGATGTCCGGCATCGCCAGATTATTGCCATCGAAAGCCTGTTTTCCGCCCCGCTTGCCCAGGAAACGGAACGTGTCTGCCCGGCTGTCGACCAGCTTGACCGCCGCCTGATGCTGCCTGTCGCGGACATGTCGCTGCCGGCGATGCGCCGCATGTCCCCGGTCCAGTACATCGCCTATTCGAAAACGCTTTCCGCACTCGTACGCGCCGACAACCAGGTCACGCTGTTCGAATTCTGTCTCCAGAAAGTCGTGGAGCGCCGCCTGTTCGAGGCATTCGAGAAACCGTCCGCGCGCAGCTCGTCCCTTTCCGGCAGGCAGCTTGTCCAGGACGCGGTCGTACTGATGAATGCAGTCGCCCGCGCTGGCGGCGGTGACGGCGCGCAGGTGTCCCGGGCCATGTCGGCCGGGCTGAAGGTTCTTCTGCCGCGCCAGGTGCTGGATGCCGTCGCAACCTCCGGGGAAGCGCCGTCCGTCGAACGGCTGAACGAGGCGCTGGACAATTTCTCTTCCGCCCCGCTGAAGATCAGGAAACAGGTACTGCTGGCCGTCTCGGACTGCATCCTCCATGACCGTCACATAACCGTCGCCGAATCTGAAATGCTGCGTGTCGTGGCATACTGCCTGGGCCTGCCCATGCCGCCGTTCATGACGGGCGCCGCGGCCTGATATTTCAGAAGGTTCCCTTGATTCCCAGGACTGGCAGGATCGGAAGGGCGGACAGGTAACCCATCTTCGAATAGTCGTAGTTGTAAACGATTCCTTCCGGGTTCTTGTGGTAGTACACGTTCTGGACTTCCAGGTAAATACCCAGCTTCCAGGCCTTGAACACCCATTCCTTGTCCACGCGGATGTCGAGCTGGTGGAACAGCGGCAGCACGGCCGAATTGGTGTCCCTGGCCGGGATTCCGACGTACTTGTCGTTATCGGCGTCGTACAGGTAGCCGTTGTACTTCGTGTAAGGATATCCCGACGTCAGCCTGAACCGCGCGCCGATGGTCCAGTTTTTCGGCGCCTTGTAGCTGAGCGCGATGTTCAGGTTATGGGATTGCTGGAAGTCTGACGGCCGCCACGCGGCGCGATCCGGGTCGTAAACCTCGGACTGGACATAGGTGTACGCGATCCAGCCGGTGAGCGGGATGCGCTCGCTGGGGTTCATGCGCAGCAGGACGTCAAAACCATAAGCCCGCCCCAGTCCCCCGTTGTCGTAACGCAACGTCGCATCGTCCGATACCTGCGCGCGATTCCAGAAGTATTTGAAAAAGCCGTTGAAATCCAGCGTCAGGCGGTCGATGGGGTTGTACTGGAAACCGGCCAGCGCGTGCGCCCCGTTTTCCGACGCGAGTTCCGGGTTGCCGTATCCCTCGATCAGGGTGAACGACGGCGGCGGCTGGCTGTACATGCCGCCGGCAACGCGGAAGTTCAGCTTGTCCGGAATCGCATCGATGGTCATGCTGAAACGGGGATCGATGCTCCACGCCTTCCAGGATCCGACGTTGATGTCGGCGCGCACTGACGGGACAAGCGTCAGGATCGGTATCGGTTTGTACTCGACCGAAACCCAGGGTGCGATGTTCGCCAGCACGCCGGTGTCCGAAAGTTCAAGGATTTCGGACGATTCAAACGGAGTCATCGAATCGCCGTCGATCCCCATCTGCGGCCCTTTGAGACTGTACGTGAACGGATCGACCTCGACGTTCAGACCCGCCCGGACCGTCACCTTCGGGTGCGCCTGGATCGTCAGTTCCTCGCGCAGATTGACGGGGTATTCGCGGATGTTCATCTTCACCTGGCCGAACACGTCGAACCTGGACTGGTTGATCGATGCCTGGACACGCAGTTCGTTCGAAATGCCGGCCCTCGGTTCCCAGTTCCATGCGGCCTGCAGCGAGTGTCCCCACAGTTCGCCGTTGACGCTGCCGACGAAGGTGGGGTTCGCGTCGTTCGATTCGTTCAGCAGTTCGCCGCGGTCGTCCGACCCGTTGATGAAGAACGTCAGCTTGTGGCCGCCGTTGAACCGGTGCTGCAGGCGGAGCTGGTAATCGTAATAGGCGGGCGCCGTCGTCAGGATGCGCCCCTCGCCGAACGCGTTGACCTGCTTGAGGATGGCGTCGTAGTAGCTGCGGCGGAACGCCAGGGTGATGTCGCCGTCCTTTGAATACGGGCCGCCGGCCACTGCGCCAGCGTGAAGCAGGTTCACGTCGACCGACCCGTGCCAGGCCGTCAGCGGTTCGTCCTTGATCCGGACGTTCACGATGCCGCCAACGGCGCCGCCGTAGGAAGCGTCGAATCCTGCCGGGACGAAATCGATGGCCTCGATGAAGTCCGAATTGACCACCGAATAAAGTCCTGCGAAATGGTACAGCAGGATGAACGGCATCGAATCGATGAAGATGTTCGTGTCGTTGGGCGGGCTTCCGTAAACGACCAGGGTACCCAGCCCGAAAGTCGACCTGGCGATGCCCGGGAGGTTTTCGACCACCTTCAGAACGTCGCCCGCGGAACCGGGGAACGACACCAGTTCGCCCGCGGACAGCGACTGCTTGGCAGCGAATCTTGCCTCGCGCGGAGCCCTGATGATGGTCTGGTTCGTGCCAGCGCCATAAGCCCGTGTCAAATACAGCGTGGATTCGGGCACTTTGCCGTCGTCGACCTTGAATTCCTGCCTGACCTCCTCGAATTCGCCGGCGGGGACATAAAGCGTGTATGTACCCGGCTGGAGGTTGGCGATTTCCATGCGGCCGTCGATAGCCGTAAATGTGTCGCCAGTTTCTTCAATGAACCCGGAAACTTCGGTGATCGTGTCCCTGGTTCCCTTTTCGCGGGTCAGGAACACCCGGACGACCTGACGGACCTTCTGGCGCACCTGGAACAGGTAGTCGTACTGAACCTGCACCAGCACCGGTTTTCCCCGGTATTCGGCAGGTTTGAATTTGAACGCGCCGGCGGCCGCAACCGCCGGATCGACCAGTTCGGGCCTGGGTGAATCGACCGGCAGGACTTCGGTGACCGCGCCGTTTTCGTCGATTGTCAGGGTCAGCACCACGACGTAGTCGCCATCGGGGATATCAAGTTCCGGGGGCAGCGAGGCGTCCTTGAATTCAACCAGTTCGGGCGGGATAACCTCGTCGAGAGGGTCGGCGGCCGCGGGCATCGTCCCGGCCTGGCCGTCCGGTACCCCTTCGACAGGCCCTTCCACGGGCCCTTCGGCCAGTCCGTCCACCGGGCCTTCCACCGGTACCTCGTCCAGTTCGTCCACCGGCCCCTCAACCGGTTCTTCAGCCGGCCCTTCGACCTTGTCGGGTTCCCGGGCCGCGGCCGCGCCGGGAAGGCCTGCGATGAATATGGCCGAAACGAGAACGATCGCGCTGAAAAGGCTGGTGCGTTTCATTGCGCACCCCCTTCCGTGTCCAGGTCGCGTCTGGCGCCATGGCAGATGTCGCGGGGCGCCGCCTTCACCAGGAACCGTACATGGTTCAGCCCCAGCGCCTCGTCCCGCATTACCACGTCGACCGTCGTCGTGCCGACCGGTCCGTCGGCGTCGAAGGTCAGGATGTTGCTGAGGTCGAGTTCACGCCCCTCGGCGACCACGCTGCCGGTCCGGATCTTCGACCACCGCCCGTTGTTCGTGTACCAGGTGAGCTGGTAATACTCGTCGTACGGCACGCCGTCGTCACCGGTGACCTTGTCTATAGACCAGGCCGGCACCGCCGCCCCGAAAAGCAGTGACTGTCCGGGACACGCAAGCACAGTCGGCTGCACCCTGTCGCCCAGCGTCGTCACGATAAGACGTTCCGGATGCGAGATGTCCTCGGCAACCGAATATTCGCCGTCGCCGCGCCGGATCGAAAATTCCGGGTTGCGGTTGGGCGGGTTGTCGGCGTCGTAAGGGCCGAACTTGACGCTCTTGAACGTTTCAAGCACCCGTTCCCGCAGAATCGGCTTGCCGTTGTCGTCCAGCACAGGCACGTCGGCGTCGTCAAGCTGCATGTCGGTAACCTTGACGGTCACATGGAAGACAGGCGTCAGGCCTCCCGCGTAAATGCACGCCTTGAAAGCCCCGAACGCCGGCGGGTTGCAGTCGTCGGCAGTCCCTGTCACCAGGCAGGCGTCGTAATCGGCCAGCATGTCCCGGGTGCACTGGTCCGCGAATTTGACCGCCTGTTTCAGCCCGCCGACGATCTGGTCGAACCGTTCACCCAGCATGTCCAGCCCGAACGCCACCAGCGCGCCGTCGAAAACGGCCGTGCGCCCGTCCGGGGACACGTCGGTCAGTTCGAATTCATCCAGGGCGCACGCGTACTGGGCCGCTGCGCCCGCCGAAATCAGGCAGACCTTCCACGACGGCGTTCCGACGACAGGGGCGATGTAGCCCTTGTCGGGGTCAGGCGGGAAAGGCCACGCGTCAATCAGCGACAGCCGCACGGAACCCTGGTATTCGGGCGTGAAGACGACCGCCGGCGGCTCGGCCACAACGCCGATCACGCGGTATTTTTCAATGTAGTTTGACGGGTTGTAATCCGGCATGCAGCCGACGGTCATCAACGTCGCGACAGCCGGAACGATCAGCCAGGCAGCCTTCATCGACACCTCCAGCAGGAAGTCAGTTGCCTTCCGGGATAAATACGACCGTCCACTTCAGGTTGAACGCGATGGGCGTCCCGTTCCTGGTTGCGGGTTCGAACCGCAATTGCCTGACCGCGCGCATCGCCGATTCGTTGAATTCCGGTTCAGCGCCTTTTTTCACCTTCACGTCCCTGACGTCGCCCTTTTCGTCGATCGTCAGGATCAGTTCGACCCTGACCACGCGCCGCAGGTCCCGGTATTCCGGCGGGTATTCGCCCTTGACGTCGTTGAGCGCCTTCGGCTGCCTGATTACGACCTGCTCCTTTGCAGGGGCACCGCCGCCACCGCCGCCGCCGGTTTCGCCGCCCGGCAGGAGCGGCGCGTCAATACCCTTTTTGAAGCCCTTGGCGTCGACCGACGGGTCACCGAACAGATTGCTGTCCTCGCCGGTCTGGACGGCCACGCCGCCCTTCAGCGAAACGTTTTTCAGAACGAACGGCTTCGGCTTGTTGTCAACCGGCGCGGACGGCGGCTGTTCAGCCGGTTTCTGGGCCGGCGGCGGCTGTGCGCGTTTCTGCACCGGTTTCTGTTCCGCGGGCTTCACCGTTTCGGGTTTCTTCTCCGCCGGCTTGGGTTTCGGCGCTTCGGGCGGCTTCGGTTTGTCTTCCGGCGGCTTCGGCTCCATTTCCTTTTCCAGGCGCTGGATCTGTTCCTTGCGGATCGACACCGGAACCGGCTTCTGGACCTTTTTCGCGATCGACGGCGGCGGGGGCGCCTTGCGCGGGGCCACCAGCACGACCCCGACGTGGATGGACAGGGACACCATGAGACTCAAGGCAATAATGAAAGTCCTTGAATCAAAGGCCGAATTTTTGTTGCCACGCGCCAAAATGGGAATCCCCCGGCCCGATGGGTCGCGCCGTCGGTCACTCTGTCGCGGCGCCCGCCTGTTGAGCCTGCGCGGCGCCCGGGTCGATAGTCTGTTCTTCCACGTTCACCGCCAGGTTGGCGACACCCTTCAACTTCAGGTAGTCGATGACCCTGGTGATTGTTCCCCAGGACAGATCCTTGTCGGCGGAAACCACTGCCTGCGGTTCGGCGCCACGCGCGCGTCGCCTGTCGATTTCCCCGCCGACCTGGTCCAGCGTCGTCGGCGTCCCGTCCAGGTAAAGTTTTTCCTGCCTGTCCAGTATCACGTTCAGCGGCAGTTCGACCCTTTCGGGCGCGGTCCCGCTGGCCGCGGCAGGCAGGGTGAGCTGGATTTCCCGCATCTTCTGTTCCTGCCGGATGAACAGGTTGGCCGTGACCATGAAGATGATCAGCAGAACCAGGAATATGTCGACCAGCGGTGTGACGTTTATCGCGGAGATCATCTCCTCGTCGTCACTTTGTGTCGCACCAGCCATCTTCGCCGCCTCCGAATTTCCTGTGTATCAGCCCGGTCGCGATTTCCTTGGTCTGTTCGACGGTGGCCGAGACCTTGCGCCGGAAGATGTTGTAGAACATGACCGCCGGGATGGCGACGATAAGACCCATTGCCGTCGCGACCAGCGCTTCCGATATGCTGGTCATCAGGAGTTCGTTTTTCTGTGTAGTTTCGCCCAGGTCGGAAAGCTGGAAGAACGCCGCCATGATGCCCAGGACGGTGCCCAGCAGGCCCACGAACGGCGCGTTGTTGCCCAGGGTTGCCAGGAACGTCAGCCCCTTTTCGTAACGGGCCTTCTGTTTCCTGATTTCGGTTTCCAGCGCGCTTTCGGCGTCTTCCCGGTCGGTATAGACGCGTTCGCCGTCCAGCAGGTGCGCCGCAACCTTCAATTCCATGCAGTCGCGGGGCAACCCCTTCGAATTTCCGCACAGCAGCTTCCTGGCCGCGTCAGGCGCCACGCGCCGCCTGAAATAAAACAGCCAGCGTTCGAAAATGAACGCCAGCGACACCACAGAAAGCAGTATCAGCAGGTACAGCACCCAGTCGACCCCGAGCGCGATAAAAAAATCCTGCAGCACTTCAGAAAATTTCACGGTTTTCCCCCGATATTCGAGAACTGGCGGCCAGTGGTCTCGAATGATGTTACCGAAGTGTTTCCCAGTCAAGGCGACAGGGCAAACCCGTCGTTTGACAACGCTATTTCACGTCGCGATGATGGCCGTTCCGGCTTTGTGTCATGCGGTCCCGGATGAAAAATCGCCCATGCCCGCTTCCACGATCGTACAATCGTGCCGTAACGGCATGGGCGCGGGCGTCCGGGGGGTAATCGGTGGTAATCATGAATCGTTTGATGGCCTTGTCCTGTGCCGCCGTGGCCGGGGCTGCCCTGCTTGCGGCCGGCGATGCGTCCGCCGTGAAATTCAGGTTCCCGTGGTCGATACCGAACGAATACAGTTCGACTATGTCATCGGTTGCGACCACGACCCCTACGCGGGTGAATATTCGTTCGACTGCCTGCCGTGGTGTTTCGGCATGTCCGAATATCCCGACTGTGAAACGGCCGTCGGTTTCCCGTACTGCTACGACGCCCACGAAGGCACCGATTTCATGCTGATCGACGGTTTCGCGATGATGGACGCCGGCAGCGCGGACGTGGTGGCGGCCGCGCCTGGAACCGTCATTTCCGTTGAGGACGACAATTATGACCGTTGTCACGCCAATATCCTGACCCAGGAAATCGACTGCGACGGTCATCTGATGGTCGGCAACCATGTGAAGATACGTCACGAAGACGGTTCCGAAACCTGGTACTGGCACTTCATGAAGGATTCGATTGTCGTCCAGGTCGACGATGTGGTGTCATGCGGCGAGGTGCTGGGAAAGATCGGCAGTTCGGGTTATTCGTCCGGCCCTCACCTGCATTTCGAGGTGCGCGTCCCGGACGGCATGGGCGGCACGACGTGGGTCGACCCGTACGCCGGACTGAACAGCCAGGACGAATCGTACTGGGTCCTGCAGCGCGATCCGACGACACTGCTGCCCGGCTGTTACTGCGAGGGCGACGAAATTCCCGATTTCCCGGAACCCTCTGAAGACACCGGCCCCGGCCAGGACGTCATCGTGGTCCAGGACGTGTACGAGGACGTTCCGCCCGACGCGGGACCCGACGTGATCCATGATGTCATGGTCGACGCGCCCGACGATGTCCCGGCGACCGACGTGACCGGCTGGGAGGCATGGGACGCCGACAGCGGTTCCGAAACGACCGTTTTTGACGTCACCGGCGACACACCCGTAACGTCCGACGTGTCCGGCGATGCCGTGATCCGTGACATGTCCGGCCAGGATCAGGCCAACGCCGATACCGCCGCGTCGGTCGATTCCGGGACCGGCGGCCAGGATGTGAACGACGGCGCCGGCGGGTGTTCGTCGTCGGGTTCGGCCGGTGCATCGGTCAACGGCTTGATGTTGCTTCTTGCCGCGGGTATTCTGGCGCTCGCCAGGCGAAGGGGGCGCGCAATCCGTTGAAGATCGACGAAGTCGAACAAATCAGGGCAGACCTTTCACACGGCGCGTCCGTCCCGATGGTCTATGTCGCCGGCGGCGATGACGGGGTGATCGATTCCGTGGTGGAAGTGCTTTCGACCCATGCGATGTCGCGCGGATCGGAAGTGAAGGTCGTGCGGCTGGATGCATCCGGCGCGAAGTCCGACGCGTGGGAACAGTTCCTGGATATCGCCCAGGCCTTCCCGATGTTCGACGAACAGACCGTCCTGGTGATGTCGGGTTGCGCGGGCGGGACGCGGGTTCCGGAAGACGCGAAACCTTTCCTGGAAAATCCGCCGCCATTCATGGCGATGGTTTTTTCCGCCGACAGGAAGACCGCCGCGTCACCCCTGGCCAAGGTGGTCAAGGCGAAGGGCCGCGTCCTGGATTTCAGGGAACTGAAGGATCAGCAGGCGCGCGCCATGGCCGTGGCAGGGGCCCGGGAAGCGGGCATCGTCCTTGACGGTCCGGCCGCCGACGCTTTGATCGATATGGTGGGCACCGACCTGGGCGCCATCGACAGTGCGATCCGCAGTCTTTCCGGCCTGGTGGAGCAGGGTGGGGGGCAGGTCCGCGTCGGCGTGGCCGATCTGGCCGGGCTGGTCCGGCGCACGAAAAAGCACGCGCCCTGGGACATCGACGAGGCGATTGAACGCCGCGACATCCCGCGGGCCGTGAAGGTCGCGATCCGCGAAATCCAGGACGCCCGCGACCCTCGATCCCGGGCCATCGGCCTGTTCAACACGGTGCTTCGGCGCGTCAGGATGATCCTGATGGCGGCCGACATGGTTGCGGATCGCGTCCCCGCGACCGAGGCGATGGAAGCCCTGAACATCAAATTCCCGTTCATGTATGAACGCCTGACGGAGGCGACCCGCCGCTACCGCAGGGAGGATCTGGAAAGATTCCTGAAATCCGCCATGGACCTGGAAATCCGCATGAAACGCGGCATGGTCGGTCCTGAAACGCAACTGGTTGAAATGCTGGTTTCGCTGATGGTGAAACGCACGTAGGGGCGACAGGGAATTCGCCCTTCCACCCGATCATTTCCTGAACAGCAGCACCACCGCCATCGCCTCGATGCCCTCGACGCGGCCCGCGAAACCGAGTCCCTCGGCGTGGCGCGGCTTGACCTTGATACGGTCGGCCGTGATTTTCAGCGCGTCCGCGATGGCCGCGGTCATCGGCTGGACGTGCCGGCCCAGGCACGGTTCGTCGCAGATGACGGTGCAGTCGATGTTCCCCACGCGCCATCCCGCCTCGTCCAGCCAGTTCGCGGTCCTGCGCAGGATTGCAGCGCCCTTGATTTCTTTCGTTCGCGATGAACCGGCCGGAAAGCATGTGCCCAGGTCGCCGATCCCGCTGGCCGAAAGCAGCGCGTCGGCAATGCAGTGCGCCACCACGTCGCCATCCGAATGGCCGTCAAGCCGCCTGTCGTATTCGACCGGGATGCACCCGATTGCAAGCGGGCCCGACCCCGCGGCCTCGAACCTGTGCCTGTCGCAGCCAAGGCCTGTCCTGATTTCGTCCATCGTTCCCCCGGAAATCACGTTCACCGAATTCTGTCGACAACCGGCCCGTCCCCGCCGGCCGGTCTTGCCGGGGTATTGTACTGTGGTATCGTCGCTCCGGGTCCTGTTTAGTGGCTGCGGCGATGCACAAAAGACTGCGACCGTCGGACGTGTTCGGCAGGAACGGGCTGGCCGCTTCCGCCATGTCGTCGTATGAATACCGCGCCGAACAGGAACGCATGATGGACGCCGTGTCCAATGCGCTCCTGACGGACGACGTCTGCATCATCGAGGCGGGAACCGGCGTCGGCAAGACGCTCGCGTACCTGGTCCCGTCGGTTGCGTCGGGCCGCCAGACGGTCGTCGCGACCGGGACCCGGACCCTGATGGAACAGCTCGTCAACAAGGACATCCCGATTCTCGAAGAAATCCTTCGCGAGCCGGTCGACGTGGCCGTCCTGAAGGGACGTTCCAACTACCTCTGCCGGTCCCGGCTGTCGGCCGAAATCGACAGCCCCGACCTTTTCGGCAGGGAACAGCGGCGCAAGCTGGGACAGATCAACCGCTGGTCGCGGGAAACGCAGACCGGCGACATCGCCGAACTGGCCGGGATTCCCGAAGACGACCCGGTCCTGCGGTCGGTTATCTGCGAGGCCGAAACCTGTCCAGGCTTTTCGTGCCCGCATTTTTCGTCGTGTTTCCTGTTCCTGGCCCGCGGTCGCGCCCTGGAGGCCGACCTCGTCGTCACAAACCACCACCTGCTGATGGCAGACCTTGCGATGGCGGCGCGCGCGGGCGACGACGATTCGGGAACCGGCCCGCTTCTGCCGCCCGACGCGGTGCTGATCATCGACGAGGCCCACGGGATCGAGGACGTCGCCACCGCCGCGTTCGGCATGTCGACGGCGCGCGGCACCGTGGCGGAGATCGCCCGCGATTCGGCCACCCTCGCGTCCCACGCGGATCCGGCCGGCACGCGCGTCCTGCTGAACATGGCGCGCCGGGTCGACGATGAATTCGTCAAGCTGATGGACCTGGTTCTGGGCCCCGCGGACCGGGCGCGCGTCGGTGCGGACGATTCGGGCTGCGTGGCGGTATCCCGCGCCGCCGCAAAGGCCTGGCACGACCTCGACGCCGACCTGGAACACATTTCGGCGGAGGTCTCCGGGATCGCGTCCGAACTGGACCGGATCACCGACCTGCCGCGACGCATCGCCGAATCCCGGATGGTGCTGGCGGAGGTCCTTGGCGGCGACGACCTTTCGATGGTCCGCATCGCAGAAAGGCGGGGGCAGGGCGGGGCCTTTTCCGCATACCCCGTGGACGTCGCGCCGATGCTCCGGGATCGGCTTTTCCTGCGCGGCAGGCCGGTCATCCTGACCAGTGCCACAATGTCCGTTTCCGGCAACACCGCGTTTTTCCGCGAACGGCTCGGCATCCCGGATGGCGCGGCCGAATGCATCCTTCAGTCGCCATACGACTATGCCGGCCACGTCATGCTGTACACGCCGTCCGACATCGTGCCGCCGGGCGACGACGGATGGTCCGACCAGGTACTCGACAGGTCGGTACGCCTGATCGAGGCGGTCCGCGGCCGGACGCTGATGCTGTTCACGTCCCGCGCCGCCCTGTCGAAGGCCGCTGAATGGCTGCCCGGCAAAATCGATTACCCGATCCTGGTGCAGGGGACGATGCAGCGCCGCGAACTGGTCGAACGGTTCCGTCAGGCCGGAAATGCCGTGCTGCTGGCGTCAAACGCCTTCCGCGAGGGGCTCGACATCGCCGGCGACACGCTCAGCTGCGTCATCATGGATCGGCTGCCGTTCGAACCGCCCGACGAACCGCTGCTGACCGCGCGCGCCGAACGCGTCGAACTGTACGGCGGATCCGCGTTCAACGATTACCAGGTCCCGCTGGCCGTCATCCGCCTGCGCCAGGGCTTCGGGCGGCTGGTGCGGCGCCGGGCCGACAAGGGCGTCGTCGCGATAATGGACCCCCGGATCCTGACGAAGCGGTACGGCCAGGTGTTCCTGGACAGCCTGCCGCCGGCATCCAGGACCGAACACATCGACGTCGTACTGGAATGGTGCCGCGTCAACCTGGCCTGAAACTGGCGGCGGGCGGGGCCGCAATGTCCGGCGCAGCGGCGATCAGAAGTATTTCATCCTTATTGAAATCGACTTGTCCCCGGTCAGCTCGAAACTGGCAGCCTTGAACCTTGGCGGGCCGAATATCGCCTTTGCATCGTTCGACGCGCCGAATCCCTCTTTCGGGATTCCCCCGGCAATCCGGTCGATCTTGAAATTGTCGTTTTCGTCGTGAAGCACCCCGACCGCCCAGGTACCTGCAGGGACGTCCTTGAATTCGGCCGTTGCGATGCCGTCCTTGATCGTCACCGAAACCCTGGCGAACGCCTTGTCCGATTTCGACGGGAACCCATCAGCGGAACTGAACAGCCCCAGCAGGACGTGTCCCCTGTCTGAACGGATGTTCGTGACTGTCACCGAAATATCGAATCCGGGAACGTCCCCGGCTTCGCCCTCGTTTTCGCGCGCCAGCGGCGCGGCGCCGGGCATCATCATGGCAGCGATGAAAAACAACGCGAAAATCCTGGTATTCATGGCGCGGCCTCCTTCAGCGGGCGAAAAGTGTGTCTTCGTTGTCCAGAATCTGCTGACATCCCCAGGACTGGTCGACACGCGTGTGACGGTAATAGCTGTGGGACGTGTCGGGGTCGGGCGACGTTTCCGGCAGGTAATTCAACAGGGATTCGTTCGACGCGCCCAGATACGCCTGTTCCGTGGCGGATGTGATCAGGCCGTCGAAGCGGTCGTCGCTTTCCACGATGCCGGTCATCGACGAAACGTTGCGCTGGACGAGGTAGAAGTCGCCGCTGACGATTCCCTTCAACTGGACGGTCATCCCGGGGTGTCCGTCGCCGTCCTGGTCGTAAACTGTCGCCGCGCCCGCATCTGTCGGCAGCGGGTCCGTTTCGGGGTTGTCCAGCCGGACCCCGTACAGATCGGCGTGCGGCGGGTCGGTGAAATGGACCCCGCCGTCGTTTTCAGTCAGTTCGAATTCGCGTTTCGTGTTGTCAATCGAATTGATGAAAGCCAGCGGCACCACGGTTGAGACCAGTTCCGACGTCTGCCCCAGCCGTAAATCGCACAGGTCGGTTTCGATCATGTGCCGGCCCGATTCGAACGTGATCTTCACGAAAAGCACCGATGTCGTGGCGCTGGGCTTCGGGCTTCCCATGAACGATTTGCTGAGCACGGACGTCACATGAAGCTGGGCCCAGGTTCCCGTCAGGTCGATTCCGCCGACGGAGGCGTCTTCCAGGGGAATCTCCTGCGCGGATTCGTCGCCTGCGGCAAAGTCGGCAGTCGTGCCGACATCGGTCGTACCGGAATCGCCGGCCGCATCCGGCGGCACGAATTCGTCGGTCGCCTGCAGATCGGTCGTCATCGTTTCGTCCATGGCGTCCTGGCGCACCGCGACGTCCATGCCCAGATCGTCCGACCCGACATCGGTGACCGCGCTGTCGCCGACCGCCGTATCGTTGTTGTATCCCCAGTCATATTCCTGCTGGCTGCCGCCGCCGCAGGAAAGGGCCGCCAGCAGGAGCACGGCGACGATGATGGATGTTTTTTTCATGTGCCCACCAAATCAGTAATGGAATGAAAGCCTGACCCCGGCGCCCATTATCCAGCCGGAGCTTCCGAACCCGGGGAAACCGGGATTGTTCGACTGCAGGCCCGCCGATTCGGCAACGACTTTGTCGGTGACGTAATAAATGGAATCAGGGAACTCGTCCCGCACGGGGTCGGCCGAATCCGGCGACTTGACCACCGAACGCGGGAAAAGGTACTGGCACTGGAACTGCGCGCCGAAGGTCAGTTTGAATTTATTCACCGGCAGGTGGTAGGTGTACCCGGTCGCGATGCCCAGGCGCGAATTGTCGACGTAATTGGTCCGGCCGTCCTGATCCGGGACGGGACTCTGCTGGAACATCATGTCCAGAGCCACCTCGTGCGCGCCGTCCACCATGAATTTCCCGGCCAGCGTCACCGGGAACGTGTCGTGCCAGGCCAGAGTCGGCGCGGTGTCGTGGCGGTCGATGTAATCCGACCACTTGTTCCATGTGGCGGTGGCCGCCACGGTGTATTTCAGCCTGCTGCCGCCGTCGCCCGTCCAGGAAACGCCCAGCCCCAGCCGGATCGGGAGATACCCGTAATTGAACCTGTATTCGTAAACGCTGACGGATTCACCGTCGGGGTATGTGTAATTCCACATCTGCTGTTCGGTGCCGGTCGTCATCGTGCTGCCGTATTTCCAGTGGAAAACCAGCGAAAGCAGGAGGTTTTCGATCGGTTCGAACGTCACGGCGGCGTGCGGCACGAAGGTCGTCCCGATCGACACTTCCGGGCTGACAAGCGGGGCGTTTCCCCGCGAAAAATCGCCGACGAATATCCTGCTGGTCGTCGTCGCGGTCGTCGCCATGGTCAGCCCGATTCCCAGCGACATCCACCTGACCGGCTGGCTGGCCAGGGCAAACACCAGGCTGGCGTTCGCGAGGCGGTCGTCAAGCAGTTCGAAGTGCAGCGAATTCGAAAAATACTGTTCGCGTTCGTCCACGAAATACGGGTTCTGTGACTGGAAGCTGGACAGAGACATCTGCATGAAAAAGCCGATCGTCAGGTACCTTTTGTAAGTGTGCACGGTCGTTCCGAAGCCGATGTATCCACCGTCGCGCACCGGGCTGTCGGCTCCGCGGGCGCTTGAGAGGCTGGATGTCGGAACCGGGCGAACCTGGTCCGCGGGCACGGTTGCGCCGTCAACCGGGCGGCTGTCGTATGCCGCGGCGGAGATATCGGCGCCGGCCGGGCGGTCCATGTAATCGATGTCGAGTTCCTGGTGCAGGTAATACAATCCAACGAAGAATCCCTTGTCCTGGTAAACCAGCAGCGAAGGGTTGAAAAACGCCGAAACCGGTCCGGCGGGAATAATCCTGGCCGAAAACGGCGTGGTCGAATTGATGGCGCCGAGCGCCTCATACACGGGCGTGGCGCGCACGGCCGCCGGCGACGTCAGTGTGGCGGTCAACAGAATGGCGGTTGCCAGGATGGCCGGTGCGGCTTTCATCCGCATTGACGCCGGGCAGTGAATTGCTGTCCTGTTCAACTGGAATATCTCCGCTTCATTACCGGTGGACCGGTTGTCGATTTGTTATCTCCTATTGTATGCACATTTGCACTGCGTTCACCGATATTCCTTGTCGGCCCGGGCAGTTCCGCCGCCGCCGCGATGCGGTCGCGTCCTTGTGCAACGGCGCCCGCGCGGCTATCCTCACGCAGTCGGCCGCGTGTGATCGCGCGGTCCTTGAGGGGCCACACGGGGCATCAGGCCATCGAAACCGAATCCCAGCTTCTTTTCCGGATTCTGTCAGCGGCGCTTTTTTCCGCCTACACGCTGGTGCGCCTGGTATTCACGTGGCGTCTGCGGCACGTGTCCCCGCGCCGCAGGTCCGCTTCCTTCATCGAAAGGTGGCGCAGCAGCACGCGTTACGAACCCGGAACGATGCTGGCGGCCAGGGATGTGGTCTTCGGCGTGTGCGTCGCGGCCGGCGTTACGTATCCCTTCCACCCCGCATGGATGGCTGGCTTCGACATCGTGGTGCCGACGGCCCTGCGCCTGGGTGGAATGGCGCTGTCGGTCGCCAGCCTGATGCTGCTTGCCTGGACGCATCATGCACTCGGCTCGTACTGGTCGGCCGGGCTGGAACTGCAATCGCGCCACCGCCTGATCAGGTCGGGGCCGTATCGCCTGGTGCGTCACCCCATGTACAGTTCGGTTTTCGGGTTTTTCGGGGGTGTCGCCCTGCTTACCGCAAACCTGCTGGTCATCATGCCGGTGGTCACGATATGCGTGGTGCTGTTCGTCCGGATCGGTTTCGAGGAACGCATGATGCGGGAGCGTTTCGGCGACGAATACGTCGAGTACTGCCGTGGCGCCGGGCGCCTGTTGCCACGTTTTCCCCGATCGGCTAGAACCTGACCGCGACGCCCACGCTGCCCGATATCCAGCCGTTTGCCGTGGCGGTGAAGCTGGGGTCCCCGGCGGCGGGATTCAGTTTTTTCGTCAGCTCAAGCTGCGGACCGCCGTCGAAGGAAACATAGACATGGATCCTGTCCGTTACGATGAATTCCGCGCCGATATTTCCCGCGAAGGTGATCTGCAGTTTGAAGTCGGGATAGGCCATCACCTGGATGGGGATCTTGATGCCGCCGAACACATGCACCTTTTCGGCGACCTTCCCGCTGATCACGAATTGCGGGAACCTGAGGTTCAGCAGGAACCCGGTGTCCCTGTAAAACGTCGCGCCCGCTGCCAGGTCGGCCATCAGCGCGATCTGCAGGGAACCGCGATCGACCACGTTGATTTTCAGCCTGGCGCCAAGCAGCGTTCCGACCGACGGGGCGGGCTGGTTCACCGCGCCCCAGTAGAAGATTTCCGCGAACGGGTCGATTTCCAGGTGCCTGACGATCGGCAGTTTTGCCATGACCGCGACCGACGGGAAGCCGACCGAAACGTCGATTGAACGGTGTCCCGGTTCGTCGACGGCGCCGCCCTGGCTGGTCCAGTTGGCCGGTTCCATCGCCGCAGCCGGCGATGCCGACATGGCCGCGCCGGCCAGGACTGCCGCGACCGCCATCGAAGCAATTCCCCTGTGCATTTCCGCCCCCGGATTATCCTGTCAGCCGATGCCGCGCAAATCGGTCACGAATTCGCGCATCAACACCGAAGCGTAGCATCCTTTTGGCAGGAAGAACGAGAATAGCGCCCCGTCCGGCGTGACGTCGACCGCGAGCCCTTCAGGAACGACGACCAGGTCGCGCCGGGTGCCCTCGGCCAGCTTTCCGGCCGGCGCGAAACTGCGGGCGTCCATGCCGGCCGCGGCCAGGATCGCGTTTTCCCTTTCGCCCGCAACGGCGCCCGCGCCCATCATGCGCCCGCCGAACATCGGTCCGGTGATGGCAATTTCGCCCGCGTCGAACCGCGCCTGGTCCGTCACGGGATCGGTCGACTGGAACATGCCGCCGGTTGCCGTTTTCGCCATGACGTCGCCCTCAAGCACCGTCCTGGTCAGGCCGTCCGCGTACCGTGCCGCGACCCACAGGTTGAACATGGCGGACTGGACCGCCGAAATCGCCATGCGGCGTTCGAAGTTCCCGACCCTCGGGCCACGCCCGCCCCCCTGTCCCAGGCCAAGCAGAGCCAGCCCGAGTCCGACGTTGTCCATGTTCCGGCCGAAGCGCTGGCCCCCGAAGATGTTGGGAAAACCGTTTGCCGCGATGATTTCCGCCGCGGCCCGCAGTTCCGGAATCAGCGTCGCGTCGGCATCGCGGACCAGGATCCTGAAGCGGTTTCCGCGCAGGTGGCCGGTCTTCAGCTTGTTCGTGTGCCGCGTTGTTTCAAGGACGCGGATGCCCGGCACCGGGCCGCCTTCCGGACCGGCCAGGCGTCCCGCGTCAAGCGCGCCCGCGCAGGCGACCGGGACCGATATCCACTGGCGGGTGACCGCCCTGCGGTCCTTGGTGCCCGCCGTCCCGATGTCCTGGTCCCTGACGCCAAGCGCCGCGCCCAGCATGCGGAGCATGTCCCCGTGCGCCACGTCGCGTTTTTCGACGTACAGCAAGATGTGGTCGCCGTCGCCCGAAAATTCGTAAGCCGGTACTTCCTCGACCACGAAATCTTCCGGTTCGGCCTTGATGCGACCGGTCAGTTTCGGGCACGAAGGCGCCGCGAAGGGCAGTTTCCCGATATCCGCGCCGCCAAGCAGGAATTCAAGAGTTTCGCCGTTCAAAGCAGTTCCCCCGATATGGCGCCCTGCCTGAGCACCACAGGTTTGTCGTCCCGGAAGGCCACGATGGTCGACGGCATGCCGATCGCCGGACCCCCGGATTCGTCCACGATGAAGATGTCGGACGCCGCGACCAGGCGGGGATCCACGTCCCCCCAGTCGGCGGCGGGCCTTTCCCCGGAAATGTTGGCGCTGGTGGAAATGATGGGGCACCCGGCGGCGGCCGCGAGTTCCCGGGTGAACGGATGCCCGTCCAACCTGACGGCGACGGTGTTGTCCGGCCCCCGGACCTGTTCCGGCACGTGTGCCGCCGCATTCAGAACAAGGGTAAGCGGGCCGGGCCAGAAGCGCCGCGCCAGATCGATCGCCGCAGCCGGCACGTCCGACCCCAGCGCGAGCCCGGATTCGACGTCGGCGCCCAGCAGGATGAACGACGTGTCGGCGCGGTTTTTTATGTTCCGGACGCGGGCCGCCACCGCCGGGTCGAGTCCGTTTCCGCCGATTCCGTAGAGTGTCGAGGTCGGGTACAGAATGACGCCGCCGTCGCGGACGACCCCGGCGGCCCGCCCGATTTCGGTCGTGTCGCCCCGCAGTCCGCCGCGCAGGCCGCGCAGGGTCGCGAGTCCCGTTTCCCAGTCGTCAAAACCGTCAAGAAGTCCGTCTGGTTCCGCGGTGGCCAGCATCTGTGCGGGAGTGCCGCCGGAAGCGACCAGAACCAGCCGGGTCCCGTTCGCGCGCGCGGCCGCCGCGTCCAGCAGGGAATCGCCGATTATCGTGATTTCGACCGGCCCGTCCGCCAGGGCGGTCGCGCGTTCAATGGCGACAGCGGTCAGTTCCGCCCTGTCCGGACTGTCCGAACCGTATCCGCCGCATGCGAAGAACGATTCCAGCCCGGCCCTGGAAAGCTTCAGCGCCGCGCCATCACGGGTGTTGCCCGTGACCAGCCCGACGATGCATTCCCGCCCCGCGGTCAGGCCACCCAGCACCTCCGGGACGCCCGGCAGCACCCGGAAACGCGGCGCAGTTGCGACATTCCGTTTCAGCGTCGCGTGGTACGCGTCGAAGAATTTCGCCGTTTCGGCCGCGGTCGGGGCCCGCCCCTTCACGTCCGCGAACCCCCGCGCGAACACGCCGGTGTCGGTGCGTCCGACAAAATCAACGGCGTCGAAAGGCTGCCCTGGGCCGAAAACGTCGCCCCACGCCTGCACGAACGACGCCCGTCCGCACCCGCCGGCCATCAGCAGCGTGCCGTCGATGTCGAACAGGAACACCTTGGTCGGGCGCGGGCATGGCATGGCTTCAATCCATCGCGTAAAGGGGGCGGGGCACGGTGACGGGTCAGTTTTTCTTTCCGGGCTTGCCGCCCTTCGGCTGGTTATTCTTGTTTTTCTGGGATCCGGCCGCGGAGCCCTTGCCGGGCTTCTGCGCCTTTTCCAGTATCGCGGCCGCGGAAACCGTCTGCACGTATTCGTCCGGATCCTCGATGCCGCGCATCAGGAGTTCCATCATCCCCGGCTGGGCGGCGGCACGGCCGACCACCCTGAACGCGGCCGCGCGGACCAGCGGGTTGTAGTCCTTGACCATGGCCGACGCGTTTTCCCATGCGGTCGCCGGTTCCAGGTCGGCCATCACCAGCAGGGCGTCGATACGGGTTTCCACGTAATTGCTGGTCAGGGCCATTTCCTGCAGCAGTTCGACACGGGCCTTCGGCATGTATTTCATGGAACTGAGCACGGCCTGGCGGGCCCACGGGAGGTGCGACGTGGACGCGATTTTCGCGAACGGCGCGAATTCATCCCCGAATTCCATCGCCAGGTCGATGAACGCGTCTTCACCCAGGCCGAGAAGTGCCCTTTCAAACCGGGCCATGGCCGACGGCTTGTCCAGGCGCATCATGGCTGCCAGCACCAGGTAACGGATTTTCGGGTCGGGATCGTCGGCGGCGACGCGCAGGACCTGGATCGCATCGGGATGGTTGACGCTGGCGACCGCCTTCAGTGCCGCGAATTTCACGGCCGGGTGAGGGTCGAACGCCAGATAGCTGGCCACGCCGATTACCGACCGGTCGTAGATGCGGCCAAGGGCATCCAGCACAGCCAGTTTCACGTCGATGTCACGGTCGTTGGCCGCCTCGCCAAGCACTGGAACCGATTCCGCCTGGCCCAGGTCGCCGATCGACAGGGCGGCGGCGATCCTGACGTCCCTGTTGCCGTCGCGGCGCACCAGGTCGTGAAGCTGGGGCAGGGCACGCGTACCCTTGACCCTTCCGATTGCGCGAACGGCCGCCGGGCGCCTGGAGGCATCCGTGCCGGCAGCGTCGGCGTCGATTTTTTTAAGGACCTTCGCGTCCGTGGTCGCCGGGAAGCACATATAGATAAGTTGAAGCATTTCCGGCGTGGTTTCGGGGGTCATCATCGACCATGCCTTTTCCTGGGTGACGGGGGACGGCGCCATCGACGCGGCCCGCAGGAAGCGCATCTGGCCGTCGAACCCGCCGTCGCACAGCGGCATAAGGACCGCCGCGGCATCGGTGTTGCCCTGCTGGGCCAGCTTTTCCGCGGCCATGTATTTGATCGCCGGGTCCTTCGATTTAAGCATGCCGGCCAGGACGACGTTGTCGACTGGGAGGTTTTTCCCGATAGCGAACCTGACGGCGGTCAGGGAGACCTGGCCGCGCTTGTCGGCGGCCAGCGCGGTCAGCACGGCCGGAAGATCGCCTGATTTTACCTTTTCAAGCGTCGCCGTGAAAAATGCCGGGTCGGCGTCGATGCAGTCGCCAAGCCAGGCCGCGACGGTTTCAACCTTTTGCGAAAGCAGTGCGTCCACGAGCAGGCCGCGTGCCGGGTTGGCGGCATCAAGCAGCGCCCGGACGAACATCGCCCGCCCCTTGTCGGACGGCAGCGCGCCAATCAGTTCCATGGCGTCGCGACCCAGCGGCAGCGACGGGTTGTAAAGGCATTCTTCCAGCAGGCCGAGCGCCTTCGGTTCGCCAAGGCCGACCAGGCCGATTATCGCGGGTTTCCGTACGTTCCACTGTGCATCGGCGAGCGCGTCGACCAGGAACGGAGCGACGTCGCGGCCCTGCACGAAACGCATCGCGTGGATGGCGTCGGCGCGGGCGTTCATGTCGGAACTGCGCGATGCGCGTTCGATGACGGTCCACGACAGTTCCGGCCCCAGCGCGGAGGCCTGATCGGGCGGAGCCGCCAGCGCGGGAGTGGAAACCGCCAGTGCCAGAAGAAGCGAAAACGCCGTCTTTTTCATGAAGCAAACCCCCTGATTGCCGGAAACCGGTTTTATATCGTTGACTTCCCTTTTGGGGGAACCGCGGATATTATCCTTCCAACCAAAGTTCTTTACCAAAGGTAATGCATTTTTGCCACAGGAACGGTGTCAACTTCTGCATTTTCTGTAAAATGGCACACGTTCCGCTCCCGGGGAATTTGATGAAACCGCTTCTGAAGATGATTCTGGTTGCCTGCTGCACGGCGGGGCTCTCGGCCCTTCCGGCGTGCACGGGCTTCGGTCCGGCCGACGCGGACGATGTCGGCGTCGATACCGTGACAACGCATGATGACGGCCGGCCTGACGACGTCGTCGTTGACGTGCCGGTGGACACGGGCGTCCACGACGTGCCCGGCGACACGAACCGGCCCGATACGAACGTGCAGGCGGACGACGGCTCGAACGACGAGGGCGTCGTTGCCGATGTCGCGCCCGATTTGATCGGGGATACCGCTCCGGACAACGCCCCGACCGATTCGAACGTGCCTGAAACGGACGCGTGTATCCCGATGTGCGGCAGCATCGCCGGCGGCGACCTGCGCGAATGCGGCGGCGACGGCTGCGGCAGCGAATGCGGGTACTGCGATTACGGCGAAGTCTGCAATATCTCCGACGGCAAGTGCAAGAATATATGCATCCCGGACTGCCTGGAAAAGGGCAAGGCCTGCGGCGACGACGGGTGCACCGGCAACTGCGGCGATTGCGGCATCAATTACAAATGCGGCATCGACTTCCAGTGCCATCCGGACATCTGTGAACCCGACTGCGTCAAGATGGGCAAGGAATGCGGCGGCGACGGCTGCGGCGGGTCCTGCGGCGAATGCGGCGAAAGCGAGTTCTGCCAGGCGGGCGGGCTTTGCGGCGCCGATGCGTGTTTCGGCGTCAGTATTGAACGGAACACGTGCAGCCTTGACGGGCAGTACCTGTACATCTGCAACGTCGGGCCGCCCCAGTCGCTGCTGCAAATCGACTGTTACACCCAGACGGGGGCCGAATGCGGCGAACGCGGATGCGACTGCCATTACAACGCCTGGTCCGGCCTGAACGAATGCCTGGAAAAGCCGCCGTGCGTCCCCGACTGCGAAGGTAAGGAATGTGGCGACGACGGCTGCGGCGGCCAGTGCGACACCTGCGACGGCGGCTGGCGCTGCACGAACGATTTCAAGTGCCGCCCGTTCCAGGGCGCTGACTGCGTCTGGATCGACTGGGTCGGCTGGTGCTGGTCCGACAACTGGCTGTACACATGTTCCAGCGACGTGATGGGCCAGGGCACGATCATTGCGGAAGACTGCACCGCGTCAGGCAAAATCTGCTATTACAATCCGTTATCCGGCCAGCGCATCTGCGGCACCCTCTAGATGTGAAACACGAAAAACGCGGCCGACAGCGCGAACAGCACCCACATTCCCGGCTTCACGTCCCTGATCCGGCCGCCCGCCGCCTTCATCAGCGGATATGCCACGAATCCGGCGGTCATCCCGACCCCGATGTTGTACGTGAACGCCATCAGGACGATCACCAGGAACGCCGGCAGCAGTTCGTCGATGCGGCTCATTTCGATCATCTTCACGGACTGCAGCATCAGGGCGCCGACCACCACCAGCGCGGGCCCGTATGAACATGCCGGCATCGCCGTCAGCAGCGGTGCGAAGAACAGCGCCACCAGGAACAGCAGGGCCGTGACGATCGCCGAAAGCCCGGTACGCGCCCGGCCTCGATTCCGGCCGCGCTTTCGATATACGCGCCCGCCGTCGTGGTCCCGAACACTGCCGCGGCGATCGTCGCCACCGCGTCGGCCATCATGGGACGTTCGATTTGCGGCAGGTTGCCGTTTTCGTCCAGCATTCCTGCCCGGGCGGACAGCCCGATCAACGTGCCCATCGTGTCGACGAAGTCCATCACGAACACGACCAGCACGACGTTGATGAACGTCAGCGACAGCGCGCCCTTCAGGTCGAACCGCATGAACGTGCCGGCCATCGACGGGGGTGCGGACACAATCGCGTCCGGCAGCGGCGCGGCCCCTGTCGCGAAAGCCACGGCGGCCCCCGCCAGTATCGCGATCAGCAGCGCGCCGGGAATCTTCCAGTATGTCAGGATCGCCATCAGGAACATGGTCCCGATGCCGATCAGCACCGGCGCCGAACCGATGTCGCCCATGGCAACCGGGGCGCCCGGCGTCCCGATCGTGACCAGCCCGATTTCATTGAATCCGACGAACGCCAGGAAAAGCCCGATTCCGACCGCGAAGGACGCCTTCAGCGACATCGGGATGGCTTCGGTGACCGTTTTACGCACCCCGATCAGGGTCAGGATGGCGAACAGGATGCCGCTGATGAATATGGCACCCAGCGCGGTCTGCCACGAAAAGCCGAGCACCTTGACGACCGTGAACGCGACGAAGGCGTTTTCGCCCATGTACGGTGCGACGGCGAACGGCCTGTTGGCCCATAATCCCATGATCAGCGTGCCGACGACGGCCGTGTAGATGGTCGCGGCCATCGACGCGTCCTTCGGGATCCCTGCGGCCGCCAGTATCGCGGGATTCACGACGATTATGTACGCCATCGTGACGAACGTCGTTATGCCGCCCGCGAGTTCGCGCCGCGGCGTCGAACCGGATTCCCTGACGTGGAACAGTTTTTCGAGCATCGTCGTGCCCCGCATGGTCGATACGCGGGAATCTACCAGCATCGGCGTGGCCCTGCCAGCCTGCATCCGGCCGGAATCTTGCAGTGAAGTCCGCAACCTTCTATGATTTCCCCATTCATGATGTCTATTTCCCGGGGGTGGATCATGTTCAGGCATTCATTCCTTGCGACCGTGATGATGTCGGCGCTGGCCGTCATCACCATTTTGCCGGGGCTCGCGGATGCGAAACCGAAGGACGACGAGGCGCCGCTGCCGATGGTGCAGCTTCCCGGTCCTGAATCCATCGACGCGACGATGGCCGGCTTCACGTTCGGCATTTCCAAACAGGACACGGAACTGTTCGTGAAGGGCCGGGTGGAAAAATACTATGCCGACCTCATGTCGAAAACGCGCGACGTCCGCAAGAAGGACGATCTGTTGAAGGAGCGGGACGCGCGGCTGGCCGTCGTGGCGACCGACTGGATCAGTTTCGACGGGTCCCACACCGGCTGGGCGGTTTCGATCATACGCAATGAATTCAAGAACGGCTTCGGTGAAGAGGCGCTGCACGTCCAGGAAGGTTACGAACACTTCTATTACTTCTTTGCGGGCGGCCTGCTTTACAAACTTGTCCGCACCTGGGAATCCGACAAATTCCCGCCGATCCGCGAAAAACTTGTCCAGGCATACGGCAAGGCCGCGTTCAAGATGAAGCCCGGCGATTACGACCGCCGCTTCCTTTCCGATCTCCGCTGGCATGGCGGCAATATCACCGTGGATGTCGAGGACTGGACTGATCAGTTCAAGTCGGTTACCGTCCGGTGGGCTGACGTGGCGGGGGACGAAGCGGTTCTGCGGACCTGGGGCCAGCAGGGCGACGGGCTGCCGACGCTGAATCCGCTCATCGACGCGTCAAAGGAAGAGGACAAGGACCGGAAAACCGATCCGGTCGATGAACTGCTGGGTCGTTAGGGGGCGTTTTGGGCCAGATCAGGATTCACCGCGTTGTCGTAGGGCCGTTCGACACCAACTGTATCATCGTTGAAGACGTTGCGACCAGGGACGCAATCGTGGTTGACCCGGGCGGCGACGCCGACCGTATATCCGAGCGCATCAGGCTGGCCGAGGTCAGGCCCGTGATGATCGTGTTCACGCATGGTCATGTGGACCACTGCGCGATGGCGTCCACGCTGGCGTCCATGTACGACATACCGATTGCCATGCACCGGGCCGACCTGGAAATGTACGACAACATGGCCGACCAGATCGCGGCGTTCATGGGGCCGGCGGCCGCGGCCCGGTATCGTGGCGCGGCGCAGGTGGTTCCAACGGTGTTTCCGGCGGACGGCGACACCGTGACGGTCGGCGAATCGACTGCCCGCGTAATCCATCTGCCAGGCCATTCAAAGGGCGGTATCGGACTCTTTTTCGATGGCGTGCCGCCGATTCTGGTGCAGGGCGACACGCTGTTCCGCGACGGCGTCGGTCGTACCGACCTCTGGGGCGGAAGCTGGGACACGATACTTTCGTCGATCAGGGAACGGATCTTTTCGCTGCCGGATGAAACGCAGGTCATCTGCGGTCACGGCGGCGACACGACCGTCGGACGCGAAAAGGCCGGTTTCCCATACTGAATTCAGGTCCTGCCATGCCGAATTTCCCGGTGACCCCGCAGAAAAACGCAGCGCTTGCTGCCAGGATGGCCGAACTTGGCATCCTGGAATCCGATCTTGACGAATCATTCACCCATTCGGGCGGGCACGGCGGCCAGAACGTGAACAAGGTTTCGACGTGCGTGATACTGGTACACCGGCCGACCGGACTGGCGGTGCGCTGCGAAACCGAAAGGACGCAGGGATTGAACAGGTACCGCGCGCGCCAGCGGCTGGCCGACCTGATCGATGCCGAAATCAACGGCGTTTTATCGAAAAAGGCCACGGAAGAAGAGCGCATCAGGCGCCGGAAGGCCGACCGCAGGCGCCGTCGAAACGTCAGTTAACCGAAACGTGCAGCGGGAATTCGATGATCTGGATGGCGCCCGCGTATGGACGGACCTTCCTGGAATTCACGGTCGACTTGACGCAGGATACCAGGGAACCTGATGCCGGCGGGTTCGTTTCGACCTTGGACAGGGCGACCTTGCCCCGGGGCATGACGAAGAAAACAACCTTGCCGCCGCTGAAACCATCGACCGCGGCCACTTCTTTCTGGAAGCATCCGATCAGGCCGGGCGTGACTGCCTGTTTCAATTCTTCGATGTCTTCCGGCGCCAGTTGGCGCGTCGCGCCCTCGCCGCTTGTCTCGAAGGACATGTCCAGCACCGGCGCCTCGATGACGGCGTCGTTCGCGCTGCCATTCGGGGACCTGCCTGACCTGCGCCGCGGCGAGGATGCGGCCACGGCCCTGTCGGCCCCGGCCGCTTCAGCCTGGAATTCCACCGGGGATGCCAGGCGCTGCTTCATCGGTTCGACCATCGGGAAAGACATGTCGCGGAAGAACGTGACCGGGTAACCGGACGTCGGCATTTCGGGGTCGCGAAGCAGCAGCCATGAACCGATGAGTCCGGCCACCAGCAGGACGCCCGCCACGACCAGAGGGCCGATGTGCCGTCGCCGGGACTGGGCGATCGCCTGGTTCGTGTCGCGTTCGACCTCCGCCCTGTGCGCGGCCGCACGGTCGCGTTTTTCCTTTTCCACAAGGAAATCCGCGAAGTACGGGACCTGGTTCAGGGGCGCCGCGGCCTTCGTTTTGTAGTGGATGATTTCGGATTCGGGCGTCAGATCGCCGTCCTCCACCATTTTTTCGATGTCGCGCGCGGAAAACGGCCCGTAGTCCATGCCGTCCCGGTTGAACATCCAGCGATCAAGTGAGGCTCTGGTGATGGGAGACATCAATAACCGTCAATTCATGAAGTCGCAATTCGGTGTCAGGTTCGCGCCGGACCCCCCTGAAAGAAGGTTTGTAGCAGGAATCGGGACCGGTAACAAGTCAAACGGAATGATCATCGCGCGGGGCGCGGACGGGTGGCCAGAAGTGTCCTGAACGACATGGCGACCGCCATTCCGAACGCGTCGGGATCGGGTGCGGTTCCCGTTTCGTCCAGGATGCTGGTGACGGGCTGGCCCCGGACCTTGCAGGGGTCGATCAGGTCGAACCCTTCGCGGCCGGCGCCGGTATTGATCGCGATGCCATGTGTCGTGATGCTCTTGCACAGGTGAAAACCGATCGACGCGATTTTCGCGCCGCCCGGCATGTAAACACCCGGCCTTGATTCGTCCCAGACGCCGTTGACCCCGTGCGCCGCCAGGTTGTCCATTACCGCGCGGCCCGACATCACCAGCAGTTCGGAAACCGTCAGTCCCAGCCGCGACAGATCCAGTATCGGGTACAGGACCGACTGTTCAGGGTAATGGAATGTGGCGCCGCCGCCCCTGTCCACCGTGAAGAATTCGATGCCGCGTTCGGCAAGCGCCGCCCGTGGAAGGTGGATTTCCGAAAGGGCGCCGCGGTGACCCAGCGTCACGACGGCAGGATGCCTGATGACGATGATGACACCGGGGATTTCACCCGCGCGCACCCTGTCCGCCGCGGCGGCCTGCAATTCGAGGCCGGCGGCGTACGGGGTCAGGCCCGACTGTACGATTTCGATTTTATCTGCGGTGTTCATAGTCGGATGAGGGGGGCGAATGTCATTCGCCCCTACGGCTACGGTGCGGGCGGATTTCCGTCCGCCCGCCGGACATTACTTGTCGTTTTCGCTGGGGAGCTGGGAAACGTCAAGCTTCGCCTTGATCAGGTCGCCGAGGGTTTCCGGGGCGTTGGCCTGGGTCTTCAGGAAAGCCTGGTAGTCGCCGCTTTCTTCAGCTTCCTGGAACCTGCGGATCGACAGGCCGATCTTGCGGTCTTCCGGGATCAGGTTGATGACCATGGCCGTGACTTCGTCGCCGACCTTCAGCACCCTGGCGGCGCTGTCAACCTTTTCGCTGCGCAGTTCGGACACGTGGACCAGGCCCTCGACCTCGTCTTCCAGTTCGACGATGGCGCCGAAGTCCAGGATCTTGGACACGGTGCCCTTCACGATCTGGCCGATCGGGTAGCGGTCATTGACCTTTTCCCACGGATCGTCGGAAAGCTGCTTGATACCAAGGGCGAAACGTTCTTTTTCCGGATCGATGTGAAGCACGACTGCCTCGACCTCGTCACCCTTCTTGTAAACGTCGGCCGGGTTCTTGATCTTGCGGGACCACGAAATGTCCTGCAGGTGGATCAGGCCGTCGATACCCTCTTCGATACCGACGAACACGCCGAAGCTGGTCACGCTGCGGACCTTG